>CANHQT010000057.1 GCA_947463325.1 Sphingomonadaceae bacterium | reverse complement strand
CCATTGCTGATGCCGTCCATGCGGTAGGCGGCTTCGTCTATTGCGATGGCGCCAATTTTAACGCCATCGTCGGGCGGGTACGGCCGGGCGACCTTGGTGTCGATGCGATGCACATCAACCTCCACAAGACCTTTTCCACGCCGCACGGCGGCGGTGGCCCGGGTTCCGGCCCGGTGGTGTTCTCGGAGGCGCTCGCGCCCTTCGCCCCGCTTCCCTTCGTCGAACGGGACGCAGACGGGCATTTCGCGCTGGTCGAGGAGGAAACGGCGGGCGACCATCATTCCTCTGCCTTTGGCCGCATGGTCGCATTCCATGGCCAGATGGGCATGTTCACCCGCGCGCTCACCTATATCCTGAGCCACGGCGCGGACGGCCTCAGGCAGGTGGCGGAGGATGCCGTCCTCAACGCCAATTATGTGCTGCGCAGCTTGGAAGGCACGCTCGACGCGCCGTTCGCCCATGCCGGACCGTGCATGCATGAGGCGCTGTTCAGCGATAAGGGCCTCGCCGAGGGATTCTCGACGCTCGACATCGCCAAGGGCCTGATCGACGAGGGTTTCCACCCGATGACGGTCTATTTCCCGCTGGTTGTCCACGGCGCGATGCTGGTGGAGCCGACCGAGACCGAAGGGAAGGCCGCGCTAGACCAGTTCATCGGTGCGTTGCGCCATGTCGCAGAGCGGGCAAAGGCCGGGGACGAGGCGCTCAAGTCCGCCCCGCATTTCGCACCGCGCGCGCGGCTTGACGAAACGCTGGCGGCAAGGAAGCCTGTGCTGGTCTGGAAGGATCAGCCGGTTACCGCCGAGGCGGCGGAGTAAGCCGAAAAGGGGAGAAAAGGCCATGCCGTGGGATCTGCTGTTCTCAGTCACCAACGCCATCGCGTTGATTGGCTGGCTGCTGCTGTGGTTCGCGCCGCGCACGCCGCTCGTCCATTCGGCGGTGATGTACCTCGGCATCGGCCTCCTCTGCCTCATCTACATCGTCTGCTTTGCCGCAGTCCTGACGGGATCGGGCGGAGCGACGGGCGGGGGTGGTTTCACCTATGACATCCCCGGCATCCGCGCGCTGTTTGCCAGCGATGGCGGGATCGTGGTGGGCTGGACGCATTATCTGGCGTTCGACCTGTTCGTCGGCCTGTGGATCGCCAAGGATGCCGATTCCAAGGGCTTTTCCCGGATCGTCCAATTCCCCTTCCTGTTCTTCACATTGATGGCGGGGCCGGTCGGTCTGTTCGGCTGGCTGATCGTGCGCGAACGTAAGGCGCGGGCTGCGGCCGGCCGCTGACCGTTGGCCGAGCCCTGGACCCCCGGCGGTGCGGAGGCGGCGCCCGATGCGCGCCGCCACGCACCCGCCACGCTGCGCAACCGTGACGCCATCCTCGCCGTGCTGGCGGAGGAGCTGCCGGCCGTGGGGACGGTGCTGGAGGTGGCGAGCGGATCGGGCGAACATGCGGTGCATTTTGCCGCCGCGATGCCGCAGCTTTGCTGGCAGCCGAGCGATCCCGATGCCGATGCCCTGGCTTCGATCGACGCATGGGTGGCGGCATCTGGCGTTGCCAATGTCGCGCCTGCGCTGAGGATCGATGCCGCTGCGTCCGATTGGCCGCTGGAGGAGGCCGATGCCGTCTTCTGCGCCAACATGGTCCACATTGCGCCGTGGGAGGCTGCTGAGGGGCTGTTTGCGGGGGCGGGGCGGCTCCTCCCGCCCGGTGCGCCGCTGATCCTCTACGGCCCGTTCATCGAGGATGGCGTGCCGACGGCCGAGAGCAATCTGGCGTTCGATTCTTCACTGAAGTCCCGTGACCCGCGTTGGGGGCTGCGCACGGTCGCGGCGCTCGATGCGCTGGCCGATGCGGCCGGCCTCACCCGCACGCGGCGGGTGGCGATGCCGGCCAACAATCTGATGCTGGTCTGGCGGAAGGTTGGTTAGCCAGCGCGGTTCGGCTGGTCGCTCAGATCCTCGGGGGTCAGGTCAGTGCGTTCGACCCGCAGGTTCGGGCCGCGGCAGCGGATACGGGTGCCGGTGCAGTCGATCTGGTTCGCGAAGTCGGCGGTCAGCGTATAGCGTTCGACGATGTAAAAGCCCGGAGAGGCGGTACCGTTGACCGGCGCAAGCGGGGCATAGACACGGCTGTTGACGGAGCGTTCTACCGCTTCGGTCCAGCCGCCGAGGCCTCCCGACTGGCGCAGCACCTCATAGTCGCTCACGCGGCCATCGGCGTTGATCCAGTAACCGATGTCGATCCAGCGATTGTCTACGCCCACGGTCAGACGCGACAAGGTGTTGCCTCCGCCGCCAGTTTCGCTGGCACCATCATCGGTGCCAGCATCCTGCAAGCGGATCGGTTCACTGGTCAGCAGAAGCGGGCGGGCGCTGCCGCCACCTGCAGAGAAACGGGCCACCAGACGCTGCGTCCGGCCCATGTCGCCCTGCTCGCGGTCGATGCGTGCGAGCATGACTTCGGACAGCAGCGCGAGGTCCGCGCCGACCACTTCGCCTTCGCCGGAAATGCGCTCCAGATGCGCCAATGCTGCAGGCGCGCGGTCACCGCGCCAATCACGCCGCAGTTTGGGCAGATCGATCATTGCCTGACGGATACGGGCAAAGGCGGCCACCCGCTTCTGGTCGGCGCGTTCGGCCTGCACGGCAGTACGAATGTATATGTCGCGGGCTTCTTCGGGGTAGCCAAGCCGGGCGCGGCTGTCGCCAACCTCGATCTGCGCGGCGAGAACGCGCGCGTCATTGTCAGAAAGGCCGTCGCGGAGCGTGTTGCGCATGTTGAGTACCGACAGGCGGTAAGCGTCCGCCTCTCCCAGATGCGCAGCGATGCGGCCATTGGCGCGATACAGGTCGGAGACTTCGATCGGGAAAGCCCGGCCTTCGTCATTGTTGCGGCGGAGCGAGGCCAGGGTTGTCGCGCGGGCATCGCGGTAACTTCCGGCGACAAACTGGTTTTCGGCATGGGCCAGCGTCAGGCGGATATCCTCATCCGGCGGGCAGTTGCGGGCGAGGCAGGCGGCAAGCGCGTCGGCAGTGTCCTGAAGGCTCTGGCCGGTGACGACGATGTCGCGGTTGTCCTGCTCCGTTGTAGCGGAATCCTGGGCGAGCGCGGCAGAGGAGGACAGGAGAGCGATGGCGAGAAGGGGAGAGCGGAGCATTTCATACCCTTTGCTGGATTGCGCTT
>CANHQT010000056.1 GCA_947463325.1 Sphingomonadaceae bacterium | reverse complement strand
TGTTTCTGGTACAGTCGCGCGGGACGGCGGCAATCAACCGTTTCTTCGGCCCGATCGTCCTGCTTTATTTCCTCACGCTGGCGGTGCTGGGCCTCGTGCATCTGGTCTCTCGGCCGGATGTTCTGATTGCGCTCTCGCCCTATTACGCCGTGGATTTCTTCATCCGCGATCCGCTGTTCGCATTTCTCGCGCTTGGTTCGGTCGTGCTTGCGGTGACAGGGGCAGAGGCTCTCTATGCCGACATGGGGCATTTCGGCCGCAAGCCCATCTCCATTGCCTGGCTGTACATCGTCTTTCCGTCGCTCCTGCTGAACTATCTCGGGCAATGCGCGCTGCTGCTCAATTCGCCGGAGGCCGTCTCAAATCCCTTCTACCTGATGGCCCCGGAGGAAGTGCGCTTGCCGCTCGTGGTTCTGGCGACGATGGCAACGATCATCGCCAGCCAGGCGCTGATTACGGGCGCCTATTCAGTGGTGCAGCAGGCCGTGCAGCTGGGATATATGCCGCGGCTGCGCATTTCGCACACCAGTGCCTCTGCGGCGGGCCAGATTTATGTGCCGATGGTCAACTGGTCGCTGATGGTGCTGGTGATCCTGCTGGTCCTGTCGTTCCAGCAGTCGACCAATCTGGCCGCGGCCTATGGCCTTGCCGTGACCGGGACGATGTTCATCACCACCTGCCTGGTCGTGTTCTTGATGCGTAAGGTATGGATGTGGCCGATGTGGCGTGTCGCCCTTGTCGGCGGCATCTTCTTCCTGGTCGATTTTGCCTATCTGGCTGCGAACCTGCTGAAGATTCCTGATGGCGGCTGGTTCCCGCTGATCGTTGCCATCTTCGCTTTCACGCTGCTCACCACCTGGGCGACCGGGCGCAAGCTGATGCAGGACCGGCTGGCAGAGGGCAGTATGCCGGTCCCGCTGTTCATTCAAAGTGCTGCAGGCAGTGCCAAGCGCGTCGCTGGGACAGCCGTGTTCATGACCTCGGCGGCAAGCGGCGTGCCGCCTGCGCTGCTCCACAACCTCAAGCATAACAAGGTGCTGCACGAGCGCATCATTTTGCTGACCGTGCAGATCCGTGATGTGCCCTATGTCGATGAGGATAAGCGGGCCGAGTGCGAAGATCTCGGCCAGGGTTTCTACCGCGTCATCCTGCGCTACGGCTTTATGCAGACGCCGGACGTTCCGGAGGCACTGAACAGCGTCAAACTGTGTGGCCCGCCATTCAAGATGATCGAAACCAGCTTCTTCCTGTCGCGCCAGACCCTGCTTGCCTCGGCCAATCCGGGCATGGCGATCTGGCGGGAAAAGCTGTTCGCTTGGATGCTGCGCAACGCGGAAAGTGCGATGGAGTTCTTCCGTCTGCCCACCAACCGTGTCGTCGAACTGGGAAGTCAGGTCGAAATCTAGCCCGGCTTTCATTGTCCAGAATGGAACAATGTCTCAGCGTGACCATATCGGCGCGCGGCAGGCGGCGCGGCGGCTCATCCGGCTACAGAGGGCGTTGGCAGCCATCCTTGCCGGAGATGCGCCGCGCCTGATCCTGCTCAACCGGCGCGATCCTATGCACCTGTTCGCGGATTATGGCGCGCTCGACGCAGCGATTGACGCTGGCCTTGCGGTCCGAGGGTCAGCGCCGCCGGATTGCGCCTGACAGCTCCGAATAAGCGGTGTGATATTCCTGCTCGAACCGGCTCACCAAGGCTTCGACCGGCTGCACGGCATCGATCATGCCGATGCCCTGGCCCGAACCCCAGATGTCCTTCCACGCCTTGGCCTCGGTATTGCCACCGGAACCGAAGTTCATGGTCTTGAGGTCGCCTTCGGGCAGATTGTCGGGATCGAGGCCACTGGCTTCGATCGATCCGCGCAGGTAATTGCCGTGCACGCCGGTGAACAGGTTGGAATAGACGATATCCTGCGCCCGCCCTTCGACGATGCCCTGCTTATAGCCTTCGACGGCATTGGCCTCTTCAGTGGCGATGAAGGCGCTGCCGATATAGGCGAAGTCCGCACCCAGCGCCTGCGCGGCGAGGATCGAGCGGCCGCAGCCGATGGCGCCGGACAAGGCAACCGGCCCGTCAAACCAGGCGCGGATTTCCTGCATCAGCGCGAAGGGGGAGAGGGTGCCGGCATGGCCGCCAGCGCCCGCAGCGACGGGGATGAGGCCATCCGCGCCCTTTTCGATCGCCTTCCTGGCGAAGCGATCATCGATCACGTCATGCAGGGTGATCCCGCCCCAGCCGTGAACGGCCTGGTTCAGTTCCTCACGCGCGCCGAGCGAGGTGATGGTGATCGGCACCTTCCACTTTTCGCAGGTGGCGAGGTCGGCGAGCAGACGGTCGTTCGACTTGTGAACGATCTGGTTGACCGCAAAGGGCGCGGAAGGCTTGTCGGGATTGTCCCGGTCCCAAGCGGCCAGTTCTTCGGTGATGCGGTGCAGCCATTCGTCGAGCATCGTCTGCGGCCGCGCGTTGAGCGCGGGGAAGGACCCGACAATCCCTGCCTTGCACTGCGCGATGACCAGATCAGGCCCGGAGATAATGAACAGCGGTGATCCGATCACCGGGAGGCGCAAACGGTCAAAAATCGCGGGGAGTGCTTTGCGGGGCATATGCGAGGAACCTTCCTGCCATGTTGTTATTGCTTCACCCTAACGTAAACGGAAAGGCGTGCAAGGGGTGGGGTGGCCGTCACCCGGTCCGATCATCCGCCGCGGCCTCCTCGCCCGCCTCTTGGCCGAGCGGTACAGCCCGCGCTTTGCCGATCGCCGTCAGCCTGTCGATCCGGCCCCTGATGCTGTCTTCGCGGCGCCGTTCGACCGAGGCGTAGATGTTGTCCGGGGCCGAGAGCCGGGCAACATCGCTGTCCGGATCGACACCGGCCGGGTCGATGCCCCGCCATTGCGCGCCATAGGGGGCAAATTCCTCGCGTAGCAGCAGGGTGAAGGGCAGGAGCGTCCCCTCCGGCAGGCCGGCCAGTTCATGCATCGCAGCGGCCAAATCATTACCCGCCGGTGCCATGTCGATCGGAGCGAGGCCGGCGGCGGCGCGCTGATCCTCAATCGTGTCGAGCAGGTCGTGGATGCGCCTCCGCAGCTCTTGGGCCCGTTCTTCGGTCGGTCGCGGCGGGGCCCACGCCGTGCCGGCCTTGCCATCATCGGGCTGCGGAATGGCGGTTTTCTGCGCAAGTTCACAGTGGATTCCACTTTCCCGCGCGAGCCGGGCGAGCGGGCCGCCGCCATCCACCTGCGCCGCAAGATAGGCGGTGACGCGCGCTTCGGCATCGGAGGGGGTCAAGGATGGCGCGTCGGAGGGAGCATCCGCAACGGGCGCGGCATCACCCGGCGTATCGCCATCTTGCGCGTGCGGCGGGGCCAGCCGGTCGAGGAAGCTCTCAAAATCCTGCGCGACCGCGCGGTGGAGTGCAGCCTCATGC
>CANHQT010000055.1 GCA_947463325.1 Sphingomonadaceae bacterium | reverse complement strand
GCTGTCGATGTCGGCTTTGTTGGAGATCGGCTTGCTGGATCGCTTGACGCGCGCGCCGAAAGTCTCGCCGACACCATCTTCGCAATGGAATTGGGCCGTTATCTCGTTGCAGAGTGCGGCGTCTATCTGATGCGCATTGTCGACCGGAAGGTCAGCCATGGCGAGATATTTCTCGTTACCGATGGCGGCCTTCATCATCAGCTGGCCGCTTCAGGCAATTTCGGCACCGTTATACGCCGCAACTATCCCATTGCCGTTGCTAGCAAATTGGGCGCCGCGGGCGAAGAAGTCGCTCATGTTGTCGGCTGCCTATGCACACCGCTCGACAGGCTCGGTGATGCTGTGATGCTGCCGCGCGCTGATGTCGGTGATCTCGTGGCATTATTCATGGCCGGCGCTTATGGGGCCAGCGCCAGCCCGGCCGCATTCCTTGGCCATCCGCCTGCCGCAGAGCTCGTTCTCAGCTGATTTCTAGGGTTGCCGTTCAGAACGGCTGCTCTTCAATCCTAACGCTATATTCACCCTTCGCTGGCAATCGGGATGGGCGGACCTGTGCCCTGATCGCTTCGGCGTGGCGGCTCAGCTCCGCGACGACGAAGGATGAATGTGATGAAGATTGCTTCCTTGCGCCGCGGTCTGATTGCCGGCGTTAGTCTTGCAGCCGTGGCACTGACCGGTTGCGCCGGCGGTCGCAGCGGTGGGGCCGAGCTCCCGCCCGCTTCCTTCGTGTCCGGTCAAGACGGGCCTGGTGAGGAATATGTCATTGGTCCGCTTGATGAACTGACCATCTTCGTGTGGCGTAACCCGGAACTGGGTGGGCGGGTTCAGGTGCGCCCAGATGGCCGCATCACTACCCCGCTGATCACGGACATGCCGGCTGTAGGTAAGACGCCCACCATGCTGGCGCAGGATATTCGCATCCAGCTGTCACGTTACATCAATGATCCCATCGTCTCGGTCATCGTCAATCAGGCGACCGGGACTTTCTCCCAACAGATTCGGGTCATAGGTGCGACCGAGCGACCGGCATCCTTGCCTTTCCGTGCCAACATGACCCTCCTCGATGCGATGATCGCCGTCGGCGGGCTTGGTGAATATGCTGCCGGAAACCGCGCGCGCCTTGTCCGCTTCAACCGCGCCACCGGTCGGCAGCAGGAATATTCTCTGCGGATCAATGATCTCATCCGGCGTGGGGACACCAGCGCCAATGTCCGGCTGCAACCGGGCGACGTGATCATCATCCCCGAAAGCTCATTTTGATCCGCGCTGCTGCAGCCCCTTACGCGAAAGCTGAAACCGACCGATGAACTCGCTGATCGATGAATTGAAGATCATTCTCCACGGTGTCTGGCAGCGCCGCTGGCTGGCTATGGCTGTCGCCTGGGTCGTTGCGCTGATCGGATGGCTGGTCGTGGCGATCATCCCCAACAGCTATGAATCGAGTGCACGCATCCTCGTTGCGGTCAATGACGTGGTGCCTGATCCGGTCAGCAACCCGATGGATCAGCAGCGTCGGTTCGACCAGCTTAAGGATTCCATCGCATCGGAACGCAATCTGCAGCAGGTGGTGGTGACCGCAGGGATTGTTGATGCCGCCGCCGATGATCGCGCGCGCGCCTCCGCTGCGGCCGATCTACAGAAAAACACCAAGATCACGACCACACCGAACAATGGCATCGATATCACTGTCACCTTGGGTGGCGGCGGACGCAGCAATGCCGAGAATGCGGCGATGGTCACGCGTGTCGTCGAAGCGATGATCGCCCAATTTCGTGACAGCGGCATCCGCGATGGTGCCGCCGATGCGCAGCAGAGCATCCGCTTCCTCGACCAGCAAATACTCGAAACGCAGACCAAGCTGACTCAGGCCGAAAGCGCTCGGGCAGGGTTTGAATCGCGCAATCTTGGCATGCTGCCCGGCATCGGCTCGCCTAGCGCGCGGATTGATGCCGCACGTGCAGAACTCACGCAGATCGAAACGCAAATCATCGCGCTCAATGGCCAGATTGCGGCAACCCCGCCGTCCTCGCCCGGAGGCGGCATCGGCTCGACCGGCGTAGGCGTTGCGCGTCAGCAACTCGCTTCGGCGGAAGCCGAGCTGGCCGGCATGCGCGCCCGCGGCCTCACAGGCCAGCATCCAGACGTGATAGCGCTGTTATCCCAGATTTCGGCGCTGCGCGCCCAGGCCGCACGCGAAGGTGGCGGTGGTGGCGGTTCAATTTCTAACCCCGTCTATGCCGGCCTTGTTGCTCAGCGAAACGCGCTCAACGCCCGGCGTGCGCAACTCGCGGCTGAGGTCGCGCAGATCAACGCCCGCCGCATTCAAGAACCAGCTGTTGCGGCCGAATATGACCGGCTTAACCGGGACTATAATGTCCTCAAGGATCAGAATGACCGGCTGGTCGCGCGGCGCGAGCAATTGCGCCTTCGCGGCGCTGCCGAAAGCACAGCCGATGCAGTGCGCATCACGGTCCTGGATCCGCCTTCGGTCCCGACCACACCATCAGCGCCGAACAAGCCCCTGCTCCTCATTGGCGTGCTGTTTGCGGCACTGGGTGCGGGCGGTGCCGCCGCCTTTGCCATCAGCCAGGTGCAGGGCACTTATGCCACGGCTGCGCGCCTTGCTCGTGCTTCCGGCCTGCCGGTTTTGGGCTCCGTTACGGAAATTCTGACTGCTGAGCTTCAGGCGCATCGTCGCAAGCGATTGACCCGCTTCGTGGCGGCCGGCGGCGGTCTTGCCGGGCTCTGTGTGGTGCTGCTCGCGGTCGAATTCTTCCAGCGCAGCACCGTCGGTTGATCCGGGCATGGGAAAGAAAGACGAGCAAATGACCGAGATGAAGCCAGCCAAGCCAAAGCGTTCGTTGCTTGAACGTGCGGATCAGCGTTTCGATTTCGGTGGCCAGCTGCGCCGTGTCGACCCTGGTCAGATCGAAAGCGGCACTGTGGTGGATGCTCCGGTCAAACGGCGCCCACCGCGCGCAGACCGCAAGCCTGCACGTGTTGCGGAAGCAGCGGCGGCTTTGCCGACCACCACCGGCGATCCCGCTCCAGTCCCGGTTGTGTCGCCGCGCGCTGGCCCGCCGGTGCTGCACCGCCGCTTCGTCCCAGCTGCACCGCAGCAGACGATTGACCGTGCGCTGTTGGCGAGCGAAGGTTTGATTGATCCCGACAGCAATGCCGGCGCGATCGCGGAGGAGTTCCGCATCGTCAAGCGCCAGATGCTGCGCGCGGCCCCCGTGCTCACGCACGGCCGGCGCATTCTCGTCACCTCTTCCCAGCCTGATGAAGGCAAGACTTTTTCTTGCCTCAATCTCGCGCTCAGCCTTGCCTCGGAACAGGATACCTCGGTCATCCTTGTTGATGGTGATCCGGCGCGCGGGGACGTCTGCCGAAAGCTTGGGCTCACGCCGGGCCTTGGTCTCATGGATGCGCTGGCTGATCCTGCGGTCGATCTGGCACAATGC
>CANHQT010000054.1 GCA_947463325.1 Sphingomonadaceae bacterium | reverse complement strand
GTCGGTCTGCACCTTGCCGTCCACTGTCAGGATATAATGGTCCGGATCTGCCGGATCGCGATCGATCCGCAATGCGATGCTGTGCCCGTCACGGCGCAAGGTGGCTTCAAAGCCGGGCCAATCGCGCGGCAACGCGGGCGCGACATGCCAGACGCCGCCTGCTTGCCTGAGGCCCAGGATCCCTTCGACGGCAAGGCGCCACGACCATGCTGCCGCGCCGGTGTACCAGCTCCAGCCGCCGCGTCCGCGATGGGGCGGTGCCGACGCGATGTCTCCTGCAACCGCGTACGGCTCGATCCGGTAGAGTGCGGCCTTGTCGGCGCTGTCCGACCTCAGCAGCGGATTGATCATCGAAAACACGGCGTGGGCCCCGTCGCCGTCGCCGATGCCTGCGAGGGCGAGGCCCAGCCATGCCGCAGCGTGCGAATACTGCCCGCCATTTTCGCGGATGCCGGGAGGATAGGCCTTGATGTAGCCAGGATCGTGCGGGGTCTGGTCGAAAGGTGGCCACAACAGCCGCGCGAGGCTGGCTTTATCGTCGATCAGTTCGCGCTTTGCCGCGTTCAGGGCGGCGCGCACACGGTCGCGCGGCGCATCGGCAAACTGCGCCCAAGATTGCGAGATCGAATCGATCCGGCATTCGGCACTCTCAGCCGATCCCAGCGGGTTGCCATTATCGTCGAAAGCGCGCCTGTACCACGCGCCGTCCCAGCCGGCAGCGTCTGCGTTCATGCGCAGCAACGTCGCCCGCTCGGCCCAGTGATCGGCTTGCGCCTTGCGGCCGAGACACAGTTCGAGATCGGCCAGATGCCGGGCCGTGACCGCGGCAAACCAGCCGAGCCAGACGCTTTCGCCGCGCCCCTCGCGCCCGACCCGGTCCATCCCGTCATTCCAGTCGCCCGCGCCCATCAGCGGCAGGCCGTGCGAACCCAGCACCACCCGGTCGAGCGCGCGTTCGCAATGGTCGATCAGCGGGTATGCTTTGCCGGTGGGTTTGAAACTGTCGTAACGGTCAGTCTCGTTCGGTGCGAGGGGCGAACCCTCAAGGAACGGCACGCGCTCTTCGAGGATCGTTGTATCGCCTGTCGCACGGACATAGGTGCCGACCGCGAAGGGCAACCACAGCATGTCATCCGAGCAGCGCGTGCGGACTCCGCGATCGGCGGGCGGATGCCACCAGTGGAGAACATCGCCGTCTTCAAACTGGTGCGCTGCGCAGACAAGGATGTGCGCGCGAACCCGCGCCGGATCGACGTGGAGCAGGGCCAGCACATCCTGCAATTGATCGCGAAACCCGAACGCGCCGCTGGCCTGATAGAACCCGGCCCGCGCCATGATCCGCGATGAAAGGCTCTGGTAAAGCAGCCAGCGGTTGACCAGAGCATCGAACGCCGGATCGGGCGTACGCACCGTCACGGCGCTCAGCACATGGTTCCAGTGTTCGCGCAGATCATTCTCGGCGCGGTTGATCGCCGCGAGCGAGCGCCAATGCCCGGCAAGGGCCACGGCCTCTGCGCGGCTGGCACCTTCGCCAAGAATGAAAGCGGCCTCGATGTCCTCGCCGGCGGCCAGTTCGATGTGCAACTGGCATGCGCCGCAGGCGTCTGGCCCCGCCACCTGCGCCCCGCTCAGCCCCCAGCGCCGGAGCGCCGCAGGATGTTCATCATCGTGTTCGCGCCCAAGGAATTCGGCGCGATCAGTGGTGTAGCCATGCATGGTCCCGCTCGCGGTAAGGAACGCCGCACGGCCCGCAAATTCACCGTTCCACGGATTGGTGGCGATGATCGCTTGGGCGCCCTCGTCGAATTCACAGCGGACGTGTCGCCGGGCGATACTGGGCAGCGATCCCAGCAGCCACTCGCAGTAATAGGTCGCGGTGATCCGCCGACTGTGACCGCTCCGGTTGCGCAGGCGCAGGCGGATGATCTTCACGGGTGCGTCCGTCGGTACGAAGACGCGCATTTCCTGCTCCATCTCGTGAGACGTCCGCTCCCAAGCCGAATAACCGGCACCATGGCGGATCCGGCAGGCAGCATCTTTGCCTGCAGGGGATGGCGAGATGGACCACACGCAAGTCGTCTCTTCGTCACGCAAGTAGAGCGCTTCGCCGCTGCGATCGCTGACGGGATCGTTGGTCCAGGGGGTCAACCGATGTTCGCCGCTGTTGACGGCCCAGCTGAACCCGCCGCCAGCCTCGGTCACCAGGCAGCCGAAGGCATCATTGGCCAGGACATTGCTCCAGGGTGCAGGAGTGGTCTGCCCCGGTTCGAGGTGAATGATGTACTCGGTGCCATCTGCGTTCAGGCTGCCAAGCCCGTTGCCGGAGCGGGGCCGCGCGTCAGGCGCGGTGAGCCCGGCGAGTTCCGGTTCGGCAAGGCGAGAGGGCAATATCGGCGGGGGCAGCGGGGCTGGGTGGGTGAAGGCGCCAAGCTGCTCCTCAAGCGAGCCGCTTGCCTCGTCGAGAACCGCCCATGCCGTCGCTTCGAGCAGACGCATCTGATCCGGGCCGATCTGGTCGGAGAAGACAAGGTGAATCCCCCCACTCCGGCCCAGCATTTCGCTTGCTCCGATTTCGCGCAGCAATTCGGTAAGCTCGCCTCGGAGCGGCTCAAGGTAGGCGGAGCCGGCGGTCTGCACGATCACGATATCGGCAAACAGGCCGTGTCTGCGCCACAATCGATGCACGCCAACAAGCAGCGGGACGAGGGAATTCTGCGTCGCTGCCGTGCGCAAGACCAAAATCGGCAAGTCGCCTGACAGGGCGAGGCCCCACAGTGCCGCCTGACCAAGGCTGTTCGCCCGGACGGTTTCGGGGGACGCGCGAAGGGCACAGTGCGGGTAGGCCATCAGCGATCCCAGAGTCTGGATCGCGGGCAGCGATGCGGGCTCTATGCGCGCGTGCTGGATCGCCCGGCTTTCCTCACGGGAGGCATCGCTCAGCAGCCAATCGATTGACGACAGCGTGGCGTGACGTTCGGCAACCGAGAGCGCGCCCGACCGCGTTGCGGCCGCAATCATGAGGAAACAGAGCTCGTGGCTTTCGCCCGGGGCAAGCGCGATTTCAATCTGGAGCGCAGCGATCGGATCGAGGGTCCAGCCGCCAGTCTTGCCGAGCGCCTGCGAAGCCCCCAGCGGGCTGCGCGCAGATCGGTTGCGGCCGATGAAGCGCCCCCGGTCGCACTCCCAATCGATGGACTTGACCGGACCGTCCGGGCCGACAAGCACATGAAGCAGAACGGGCGGCGTGTCCGCCGGATTGCGCGGCCTTCGCGTGAACAGCAGTCCGGCCCGCTCTGAAAGGAATTCCCCGCCCACGAACATCTTGCTGAAGGCCGGGTGCCGTTCATCCTCCAGCGGCGGCGCAAGGACGACCTCGGCGTAGCTGGTCAGCAGCAGGCGGCGCGGGCGGTCGCTTTCGTTCGTGATCGAAACACGGCGCATCTCGAAGTCGTCAGCGGCGCTGACCGCGACTTCCAACCGCGTTTCGATGCCGTGATCACGGCGGTGGAACTCGGCGAGATGAGGGTGGAACAAGACCTGATATTCGTCCGCGATCGCGCCGGTGGGTTGGCGCGTGGCAGACCATGTCATGTTGTCGTCGCAATCGTGCAGGTACAGCCAGCAGCCGTCCGCATCGCGGGTGGCATCGGGCACGAAGCGGGTCAGCGCCTGACGCTGCCAGCGAAGGCCGCCGCCGCCGCTTTCGGAAATCCAGCTGTTCATCCGCCCGTTGCCGAGTAGATGGACTTGCGGAAACGGCATCGGGGCCGGGTGCCATGGCTCTGCGATCCGAAGCGGAGCGGGCGCGGCCGCCGCTTCCTCAATCGCATCCAGGCGCTCAATCTCGCTCGGCAGCTCGTGCGGAACGCGCTCGCTCAGCAGCAGCGAGACAAGGCCGATCTGCGGATTACGCGCCAGCCGCGCGACCATCCG
>CANHQT010000053.1 GCA_947463325.1 Sphingomonadaceae bacterium | reverse complement strand
GCTGCTTGAGCGCGCGGGCATTGTCACGCTGGCACAGCTTCGCGCGTCGCGCCGCTACATGATTGTCGCGGCCTTCGTGATTGCCGCCATCTTTACCCCGCCAGACGTGATCAGCCAGCTGCTGCTCGCGATCCCGCTGATCCTGCTTTACGAGGCGGCCTTGGTCGCGATTGCGCTGTCGTCTCGCAAGGGTGCATCCGGCAAGACAGCGTCCGCCGCTGCGGAAGAAGCGGCACCCTAGCCGACTTCAGCTGTCAATCGGCCACATCTTCAATAGCCTCGCCAGCCGACTGGATGTCGCGACCGGCGCCTTTCACCGTATTGCACCCCGACAGGATGAGCGCGAAGGCGATGGAGGCGGGAACCAGAAACTTGCGGATCATGGGGGAACTCCTCTGAAGTGCCGGGCGCAGCCAACAAAAAGCGGGCTCGGCGCAGTTCGGGGGAGAATGTGCGCCGAGCCCATGTCAGTGGATGACGAGAGCGGGGCATATGGTCGCCATCCGCAATGCAAAACTCTGCTTGTCGCAAATGGTTTCGCCGAATCCGGCAGGGCAGGAAATTTTTCGCGCCTCGATGTCCGGCTCGTTCCGGCCGATTTCCGGGTCAGCGATAGGTCACGGTCACAATGGCGTCGTTGTTTATCGCCAGATCGTGCAGCGGCGGCCGCCAGGCACTCCCATCCTCACGCACATTGAACGCGGTCGTGCCGCTTGTCACTGATGCAATGGGATTTTCGGAAGAGAACCAGATCTGCACCCGACGGCTGCTACATCCGCCAAATGCGCCAAAGGCTGCGCGCTCGAACAGGCTGAAATCATTATTGGCAAAGGCCCAGAAGACACGGCACAGCAAGCGGGCATCGCCCATGCGCCATTGTGCCTCGCTGCTGCCCGGGGAAAAGGTTTCGGGCCGGATACGGATTTGCCGCCGCCCGGCATTGGTCTGAAGTCGCCAGCCGTCTTCCTCGGCAATCCGATCATTCGGCAACGCAAAGCGGCCCTGCGCATCAAGCTCTATTTCAACACGCTCGCCGTTCCGGTGAACGAGCCAGATGTTAAGGCCCTCGGCCGACGAAGCGGGGCGGACTTGCCACAGCAGGCGCGCTTCGGGCGCAAATTCGTTCCTGTTGTGATTGAATGCGCGCACGGCATCGCGCAGCTGGTCTGCGGTGAGGCGATAACCCCTGTTGCCCATGCCAGTGACGACGATGTCCTCGCCGGCGGCAGGCTGGTCTGCCGTTTCTTCCGCTGAGGCGGGCGGTATGGGCGTGCCCTGTGCCGCATCCGGTGTCGCCGCTCCGGAAAGAAGCAGGGCGACACCGAAGGCGGATGTTATGCCCATTGGCCCATCGCCGTTTCCAGATTGGCGCGGATTGATTCGAAGAACTGCTCCGTCGTCTGCCACTTCTGGTCCGGGCCGATCAGAATCGCGAGATCCTTGGTCATGTCACCGGCCTCAACCGTTTCGATGCACACGCGCTCCAGCGTTTCGGCAAAGCGAACGACTTCGGGCGTCTCGTCAAACTTGCCACGGTAAGCCAGGCCCTGCGTCCAGGCGAAGATGCTGGCGATGGGGTTGGTGCTGGTCGCCTTGCCCTGCTGGTGCATGCGATAGTGGCGGGTGACCGTGCCATGGGCGGCTTCGGCCTCCACAGTCTTGCCATCAGGGGACAGCAACACCGAGGTCATCAGGCCGAGCGAGCCAAAGCCCTGCGCCACCGTATCCGACTGAACGTCGCCGTCGTAATTCTTGCACGCCCACACGAACTTGCCGTTCCACTTGAGCGCGGAGGCCACCATGTCGTCGATCAGGCGGTGTTCGTAGACAATGTTGGCTTCGGCGAACTTGTCCTTGAACTCGGCGTCGAAAATTTCCTGGAACAGATCCTTGAAGCGGCCGTCATAGGCCTTGAGGATGGTGTTCTTGGTCGACAGGTAGAGCGGCCAGCCGCGTCCGCTGGCATAATTCATACAGGCACGGGCGAAGTCGCGGATCGACTCGTCGAGATTGTACATTCCCATCGCGACACCGGCGCTGGGGAATTGGAACACTTCCTCGTCGATCAGCGTGCCATCGTCGCCTTCGAACACCAACCGAAGCTTGCCGGGGCCGGGGATCAGGAAATCGGTTGCCTTATACTGGTCACCGAAAGCGTGGCGCCCGACAACGATCGGGTCGGTCCAGCCCGGAACCAGCCGTGGCACATTCCGGATGACGATGGGTTCGCGAAAGACGACGCCGCCCAGGATGTTGCGGATGGTGCCGTTCGGGCTTTTCCACATTTTCTTGAGGCCGAATTCCTCGACGCGCGCCTCATCGGGTGTGATCGTGGCGCACTTCACGCCGACGCCATGCTCCCGAATCGCGTTGGCGCTCTCCACCGTGATGCGGTCATTGGTCTCGTCGCGCTTTTCGATGCTGAGGTCGTAATAGCGCAGGTCGATGTCGAGATAGGGCAGGATCAGGCGTTCGCGAATCCATTGCCAGATGATCCGCGTCATCTCATCGCCATCAAGTTCGACGACTGGATTCTTCACCTTTATCTTGGCCATGTGCCGTTGCCTTTTCCCGGATTGCTGGGGTCGCTGTACGGAAGAACCGCCGCTACCCCTGTTGTCGGGCTGGCCTTAGGCAAAGCGGCCGAGCCGTGCAATATCAACGCGAGCATGATTGTGCCTGCGATGGCAAGTCTCTAGGGTGCGACAAAATTCCATCCGGTCGCGAAAGAACCCATGTCTTCCCCACCCAATGATGCAATCACAGACGGCGGCACCGCCACCGCCAAGTCCCTTATCCGTCGCACCAGCAACCTTCCCGGTGCTGCCGCCAGCTGGGCGTGGCCACCGGTGCATCCCGAAGGCCGCAAATTCATCCTGATTTCCGGGGTCATCACGCTCGTCTTTGCGTTGCTGGCCTGGGAAACGCTGGCTTGGCCGATGGCGGCGATAACCGTCTGGGTTGCTGCCTTTTTCCGCGATCCGGTGCGCGTGACGCCGCAGGGGGATGATCTTATCATCTCGCCGGCCGATGGCTTGGTTACCCAGATTGCCGATGTGCCGCCGCCGCCTGAACTGCAGGCAGCCGACGCGTTGGGAACCGATCCCGTGACCCGGGTTTCCATTTTCATGAATGTCTTCGACGTCCACATCAACCGATCCCCGATCGCTGGCACGGTGACCCATCGGCACTATATCGCCGGGGCCTTCATCAATGCCGAGCTCGACAAGGCGAGCGAGGATAATGAACGGCAGCATTTCCTGGTTGAACGGCATGACGGGCTGAAGATCGGCTTCACGCAGATCGCGGGCCTTGTTGCACGCCGCATCGTTGCGCATGCAAAGCCGGGTGATGTGGTCGCCGCTGGCCAGCGTGTCGGCCTCATCCGTTTCGGCAGTCGCGTCGACGTCTATTTGCCCAAGGGCACGCGCCCGCGCGTGCTGGCCGGTCAGCGCTGTGTTGCTGGTGAGACGGTGATCGCTGAAGTTGGCGATATGCGTGAAAGGCCGGGCATTGGTCACTGATCCCGCGAGCGGGGACGGGCGCGCTGCACAGCGGCGTATTGGTGGCATTCCGCTGCGGGCTTTCGTGCCCAATGCAATCACCGCGCTGGCACTATGCTTCGGCCTGTCAGCCGTGCGCTTCGGAATCGATCAGCTATGGCAATTGGCGCTGGCATCGATCGTCATCGCCGGTCTGCTGGACGGGATAGATGGCCGCATCGCCCGCTTGCTCAAGGCCAATACCCGTTTCGGTGCGGAACTTGATTCGCTCTCCGACGTGATCGCCTTTGGCGTCGCGCCGGCGACCATCCTCTATCTCTGGTCGTTGGATGATGCACCGAAGTTCGGCTGGACGGCGGCGCTCTCGCTCACCGTATGCTGCGCGCTGCGCCTCGCTAGGTTCAACGCCAACATCGACGTCGCTGATCAGCCCCACAAATCGGCCGGATTCAACACCGGCGTTCCGGCTCCGGCTGGCGCTGGCCTTGCGCTGGCGCCCATGTATCTTTGGCTGACCACGGACATCGACCTGTTCCGCCAATGGTGGATAGTGATGCCTTGGGTCGTGTTCGTCGCTGTCCTGATGATTTCCAATCTGGCGACCTTCAACTGGTCATCATTCCGGTTACGCCGGGAATGGCGGCTTGCGGCCATCGCTGTTGTCGGGCTGACCGGTGCGGCGCTCGTCACCGCCCCGTGGCAGACACTGATCGCGATCAGCGTTGTTTACCTGGGGCTGATGCCGTTCAGCATCATGAGCTATGCGCGGGTTAAGCGGCAGCAGAAAGCGGCTGCCACGGAGCCGTCGAAGGGCGCCTAAAGGGCAGGACATCGGCAGAATGGCCCGCCGCGCGCGCGGCCAACATTGCATCGAGCCGGACATCATCGGCGCAAGCAGGATAGAGATGCAGCGGGCGGACGAGTTCGGCCCACAGCATGCGCGCGGCACCGATCAAGATTGCAGCGAAGCCCAGCGTGACAAGCAATTGAACCATGACCAACACTCCCGTTCGCGCCCCCTGTTGAGGGGAACCGATGGAGCGCGTTGAAAGCCGTAGCGCTCCGTGTTCCCTTCTTGTTCCGCATCGTTGCGGCGCGGTCAAGCAGAAAGTTTTTGTTTTGTTCTTTTCCTGTCGGCGCGGGAGGGGGACGGACTTGCGTTTGGCCCGCCCTGCGGCTAATGGCGCGCGTCCATTCCACATG
>CANHQT010000052.1 GCA_947463325.1 Sphingomonadaceae bacterium | reverse complement strand
GCCTTGTCGGCGCGGATGAAGAAGGAATTGTTTCCGGAATTTTCACCCTTCTCGACGATAGCCAAGCTTATGAAGCGATGGCGCGCGCCCATAACCCTTATGGAGATGGTCAAGCCGCGCAGCGCATTGCAAGGATTATTGCAGATGCCCATCGATAAACAGCAGCGTGTGGCGGTGGTCGGCCTAGGTTACATTGGCCTCCCGACTGCGGCCGTTATTGCCCGCGCCGGCGCCCAGGTTATCGGCATCGATGTCAGCCAGTCGGTGGTCGACACCGTGAATGAAGGCCGCGTGCATATTGAAGAGGTCGACCTTCACGGCCTCGTACAAGGAGTGGTTGATCGTGGCCTTTTACGTGCGGCAACCACTCCGGCACCTGCGGATGTCTTCTTAATCGCTGTTCCGACACCGATCCGCGAGGACCATCGGCCAGACCTAAGAAATGTTCTCGATGCTGTTCGCAGCATCGCTCCGGTCCTTGAGCCTGGCAATCTCATCATCCTCGAATCAACCTCCCCCGTCGGCACCACCGAGCTGGTTGCAAAACTCATCGCCGAAGCCCGCCCTGATCTCGGCATTCCTGGACACTGCGACGAAACCCCAGATCTGTTTCTCGCCTATTGCCCAGAGCGTGTGCTGCCTGGCCGCATTCTCATCGAGTTGGTGGGCAATGATCGCGTGATCGGTGGCATCACACCGCGCTGCTCCCGTAAGGCCATGGCATTCTATCGCCAGTTCGTTCGCGGTGCATGTCTCACCACAGCGGCCCGCGCAGCAGAGATGGTTAAGCTGGTCGAGAACAGCTACCGCGATGTCAACATCGCTTTTGCTAATGAAATCAGCATTCTCGCTGACGGCCTTGGCATCGACATTTGGGACGTCATCCGCCTTGCAAATCGGCATCCCAGGGTCAATATTCTCCAACCCGGACCAGGGGTAGGCGGCCATTGCATCGCAGTGGACCCTTGGTTCCTAGTGGCGGGCGACCCGGCCAACGCGCGCATTATCCGCACCGCCCGAGAGGTGAATGAGGCCAAGACAGACTTCGTTATCGGGCGCGCAACCCGTATGGTTGAGGAACTGCTCGAGTCCGATCCCTCCGCAAAGATTGTCTGCCTCGGCCTCGCGTTTAAGCCCAATATTGACGATTTCCGTGGAAGTCCGGCGGCTTCTGTCGCCTCTGCGCTGTCTCGCCGGTTTGGTCCAGCGATCAGCATAGTCGAACCCTACGCGCAGACACTTCCGAAGGAGTTCGCAGGCACAGGCGCTGAACTGGTCGATCTCGATGATGCACTGGCTGAATGCGCGATGCTGATAGTGCTTGTAGACCACGATTTGTTCCGCTCCATTCCCCTTGAGGAACGCGAGAACAAGATTGTCTACGACACACGCGGCCTATGGCCAGATCAGCCCCGCAGTTTACCTATAGCCAACCCACAGAGCCAGCTTCGGCAGGTAGCGTGACCAGGTTTTCTGTAGGCGAGCCGTGATAATGAAACTGCTCCCCCGTATCGTGGAAAAACCTTGGGGACGGACTGATCTGCCGCCTGCATTCGGCGATCATGAGGGTCGACGCATAGGCGAGATATGGTTTGAACGAGACGATGGCAAACCGTTGCCGCTGCTCGTCAAATTCCTGTTCACCAGTGAACGGCTGTCCATCCAGGTTCATCCGGACGATGCTGCCGCTCAGACTGCCGGTATGGCCAATGGCAAGGACGAATGCTGGCTGGTGCTCGATGCCGAGAGCGATTCGCATATAGGCGTAGGCCTGAAACGGTCCCTTACGCCGGACGAACTGCGCACCGCCGCAACGGATGGCAGCATCGAACAACTGATGGACTGGCGACCTGCAAATGTAGGCGACTTCATCTACAACCCGGCGGGCAAGATTCACGCGATCGGACCGGGCCTGTGCGTCCTGGAGGTGCAGCAACCGAGCGACTGCACGTACCGACTGTACGACTATGGCCGTCCCCGAGAGCTTCACCTGGATGAGGCAATCGCTGTTGCCTCGCTTGCGCCTTCGCGCGATCCGCGCGATTGCGAGGTTGGAGAGGATGCACCGACTGTGATGCTGGTGAATGGCCCCAAATTCGGTTTGTTGCACCTGCGCGGATCCGAACTGCCCGCCGGTCTTACAGATGGCCCTGTGTTGATCGTGCCTCTGGGGTCTGGCTGCTCCGTTGATGGCGATGCATTGGTGATGGGAGATGCGGCCTACGCCAGCATAAGCGCGCTGACGTTGGCTCCCGATTCCCGCCTGCTATTGGCCTGGCCGACATGATGATCGTTCCGGTCATCCTTTCTGGCGGATCAGGAACTCGCCTGTGGCCTCTTTCTACCCCGCACAGACCCAAGCAGTTCCTGCCGCTAACAACAAATCGGACCATGTTTGCAGAAACACTGGCACGCGTTGCGGATCGCGACCGTTTTGCAGCTCCGGTGGTTGTTTGCGGAGAAAGCCATCTCGCGCATGTCTCTGCTGATCTTGCGCTACTCGGCATCTCGGACGCGACGGTGATCGTTGAGCCTGCCGCCCGCAACACATCACCAGCCATTGCGCTGGCGGCTTTTGCTGTTGCGCAGGGCGCTTGTTTACTGGTGATGCCATCCGATCATGCGATCACGCGGCCCGACGCTTTTCTTGCGGCTGTCGCTACGGCCTACAAGCCGGTCATGGCTGGTTATCTTGGGACCTTCGGCATCGCGCCTGCCTCTCCGGAAACTGGCTATGGCTATATTGCAGCCGGTGCGCCGCTGGGTGAAGGCAGCGTGCGGGCCGTGCACCGTTTCGTCGAGAAGCCTGTGCGTGAAGCTGCGCAAGAAATGCTTGCTCAAGGCGGCCACTACTGGAACGCCGGCATCTTCCTTATGCGAGCCGACAGCTATCTGAATGCGCTGAAAATCCACGCGCCGCAGATCGAAAATGCGTGCCGGAATGCAATGCAAGCAGCCACGACCGCTGCGGACGCGCTCTATCCTGACGTTACCACCTTCGCGGCCTGCCCATCCGATTCCATCGACTATGCCGTGATGGAAAAGGCAGAGGATGTGATCGTCGTCCCAGTCGACCCGGGCTGGTCCGATGTTGGCAGTTGGGCAGCGCTTCATGCCATCGCTGACAAGGATGAGGCCGGCAATGTTGTTCGGGGCAATGTCACTCTGATCGACTGCCGCAACTGCTTCGTCCGCAATGAAACCGGAGAAATGCTCTCGCTGCTCGGACTATCCGACATGGCGATCATCACCGCTGAGGCCGGTAAAGTCATTCTCCCTCTGGCTCGCACCCACGAAGTGAAACGCTTCGCCTCCTGACACACAGCAGTTGCGCCCAAACCCGACCCGCACCATATCTTCCGCAATGAGCGACCAAAACAACAGCAGCGCGCCTTGGCACGGCACCACAATTCTCTCCGTCCGCAAACCAGACCGCGTCATCATCATCGGTGATGGTCAGGTTTCGATGGGCAACACCGTGATTAAGCCCAACGCCCGCAAGGTACGCCGCCTACATGACGGCAGCGTCATTGCAGGCTTCGCGGGCGCAACTGCCGATGCCTTCACTCTGTTCGAACGTCTTGAACGCAAGCTTGAGGCGCACAACGGTCAATTGCTGCGTGCAGCCGTCGAATTGGCTAAGGATTGGCGCACGGACAAATATCTGCGCAATCTGGAAGCGATGATGATTGTCGCGGACAAGGATGTGACGCTGGTGCTCACCGGCAATGGTGATGTGCTCGAACCTGCGCATGGCGTCACGGCCATTGGTTCGGGCGGCAATTATGCGCTCGCTGCTGCCTTGGCGCTGGTCGATTATGAATCGGACGCCGAAACGCTCGCCCGCAAGGCAATGGGCATAGCCGCCGACATCTGCGTGTTCACTAACGACCGCCTCACAATTGAAACCATCGACCTGGCCTGAGCCTCTCCCTGCCAAGGGAGGGGGAGCAAGAAATGAACCCCGATCTTACCCCCAAGACCATAGTCGCCGTACTCGACGAGCACATTATCGGCCAGCGCAATGCCAAGCGCGCGGTCGCCATTGCCCTGCGCAACCGCTGGCGGCGCCAGCAGCTCGGCCCCGATCTGCGCGACGAGGTGACGCCCAAAAACATCCTGATGATCGGGCCCACCGGCTGCGGCAAGACAGAGATCAGCCGGCGTCTCGCCAAACTTGCCGACGCGCCGTTCGTGAAGGTCGAGGCGACCAAATTCACTGAGGTCGGCTATGTCGGCCGCGATGTGGAACAGATTGCGCGTGATCTGGTCGAGGAGGCTGTCCGCCTCGAAAAGGAGCGCCGCCGCGCCGCAGTGCGCGATGCGGCAGAGGCTTCGGCGATGGACCGGCTGCTCGACGCGCTGACCGGCAAGGATTCGAGCGAGGCGACTCGCGCCTCCTTCCGCCAGCGGTTCGAGGAAGGCTCGCTCGACAATGCGGAGATCGAGATTGAGGTAAGCGAGGCACCGCAACTCCCCTTCGATCTGCCCGGCCAGCCCGGCGGTATCGGCATGATCAACCTATCTGATATGCTCGGAAAGGCACTGGGCGGAGGGAATGGGCCGAAGAAACGCCGCAAGCTCAAAGTGCGTGAGGCATGGACGCGACTGATCGAGGAGGAAAGCGACAAGCGCCTCGACAATGACGATGTTGCCCGCGTTGCCCTCGCCGATGCAGAGACCAATGGCATCGTCTTCCTCGACGAGATCGACAAGATTGCCGTCAGCGACGGGCGCGGCGGCTCGGTCAGCCGCGAGGGCGTGCAACGCGATCTGTTGCCGCTCATCGAAGGCACAACAGTCGCCACCAAATATGGCCCGCTCAAGACCGACCATATCCTGTTCATTGCATCGGGGGCCTTTCACGTCGCCAAGCCGAGCGACTTGCTTCCAGAGCTGCAGGGTCGCCTTCCCATCCGCGTTGAACTCTCGGCGCTGACGGAGGAGGATTTCGTCCGGATCCTCTCAGACACCAAGGCGTCATTGACCGAACAATATGTCGCCTTGCTTGGAACCGAAGGCGTGACGGTCGAGATAGCGCCCGATGCCATCGCCGAACTCGCCCGTATCGCTGCGGAAGTTAATCGAAGCGTCGAGAATATCGGCGCCCGGCGGTTGCAG
>CANHQT010000051.1 GCA_947463325.1 Sphingomonadaceae bacterium | reverse complement strand
GACCGAGAAGACGCTCTTTGAGGATATTTCTAAATCGCCTCGTAGGCTCAAGGCAGCCCAGTACCTTGGCTTTACATTCGATGAATCCGGAGCTGCGATACGCGAGAACTCACTAGCCAGACAGTGGCGCAAAATGCGACGGGCGATTAGGCGCGCCAGGAAATCGGCTCATTGGCGAAAGGCGGTGGGCCTGCCCGGTAAAGTGTATACTAAAAAGCTCTACAGGCGCTTTGCACATATCAAGATCTATGATGGTAAAAAACTACAAACGCTTCGGAATTTTCCTTCTTACGGAAGGCGTAGCGCGAGTGCATTTGGCAAATACGAGAAAATAAGCGGACAGGTGAGGCGTTTCGAGAAGGCCGCGCTACGAGAAATCGCAAAGCTCAAAGCTACTCCATCTATCTAAATCAAGACGGTTGAGGTGGGTCAGTAACACCGATCTAACGGGAATCGGTCGTGTGTAATAAGGCATGATTGCAGAGGAGCGTGCTGCAACGCCGCCAACCAGATCAGCCCATTCGATCGCTTCAATGCTCCCCGAACTTACCTAGTATCCTCACCCTTCTAGAAACCTTTGCTCCTGAAGCACGTCGGCTGCCTCATCGACGCGCAGCAGCAAGCCTAAAGGTGATAGTTTGGCAGGCTCGCTGCTTCGATGTGGCTGACTGGCTTGGCGTGGACCGCGCGGGGCAGCCATCCGTCTGGGGGCCAACGTCGCCGCAGTTACCTTCTCTTACACTTGTCTCAAAGATGCGGCCTTGGGGTCGTAGACGTAGCGCGTGATCGTGCCGGCCCTGATCTTCTCGACCACCTCATCGATGATGAACAGCGGCGCGAGGAACCACTCGCGCGGGATCGCCGGCTGCCCAAAGCGGTCCTCGATGGTGATCTCAAGCCGAGCGGAGCTGAACACCCGATGGATCAGGTTTTCGAGCTTGGTCCGGGAGATGTTGTAGAGCTCATACGTTGCGACTACCTCAACGTCGGCCATGAGAAACGTCGGCTGCAGCCGTGCTCCGGCGATGCGCTGTTTCACCGGGACGTTCGTGACGCCGATCTTGTGGACCACATCGCGGTTGGCGGCCACCATCGGGTGGTCTGACTTGCTACGCAGCACATAGATCGTACCGCTGGGTTGGTCGTCCTCCTCCCTTTCTCCGGAGAATAGCGGCCCAGCTTCGGGATCAGTGATCCTACGTCCAGCGTCGTCCTTGTTCAGCGCCCGCTGGAGGGAGCGCATGAGCATGTTGCTCTGCGTGCCATTGTCGAAGATCACGCGAAGGCGCGCGTCGGTGCGGCCCTGGGCGGTCGTGAACGTCTCACCTTCCTCAGCGACGTAGGCCTTCTGGCCGCCGACGATGAACCAGGCCCCAGCCTTGATCTCCGCCTTGAGCTCGAAGGAGCGCGTCTGCCGGATACCGGCTTCAAGTTCCTTCTGCACCTGCTGGAACAAGGGCTTGAAGTTGGCGAAGTCCTCGCACTTCTCCCGGTTGGCGATCTCCTCGGCTTCTCGCCGCTCCGTCGCCGTCCGCACATGCCGCAGCTGCTCGACGCTGCCCTCGGACAGCGCATCGGCGCCGAGCTGAGCCAGCAGCTCATCATCGTCCAGCTCGTCCGAACTAGCGTCACCGGTCGGCGTCCCGCCCGAGAGCAGCTTTTGGTGATCGAGCTTGTTGAGTAACTCAAGCGCCTCCGGCTGTTCCTTCAGTCGATCGAGGCGAACGGCGTAGAGCCGCTCAAAGATGTCGCGGTCCTGCCCGTGCTGCGGCGGGCGGCCGTGTTCCTCAACGAAGCGCTGGATCTCCTCGAACCCCGCGATGATCCGTTCCTCACGCGGCGTGCGGCCGCCTTCGCGCTTCGTCTCGACCTCGACGCCAAGCTCCTCAAGAAGATCGTCGTCCTCTTTGGTGAACGCCTTAGCCACGCGCCGCCTCCGCCTTCATGCGGGCGAGGAAGGCCACGCCCTCTGCCATCCGTTTCTCCCACGCATCCGCCGACGTGATCGACGGAAGGCGACCGCGCTCCTGCTTGAACTTGAGGGCTCGCTTCGCCAAGTCGCGCGCATCCTCGATCGTCATCGTCACCCGCTTAGCGTTGATGACGGCCTGGACCTGCTTGAGGCTCTCCTCGCTCATGGTCTTGGCCAGGATCGAGTAAGCCTCGCCGAAGGGGTTGATGCTGTCGATCAGGTCGATGTCGAGGTCGCGGACGTTCATGGCAATGAACTTCCGAACCCCATCGACGAAGGCCGTGTTCGCGCTCTTTTCGCCGTCATCGCCGCCGCCCCCGGAAGCCACCTCCTTCGCCTTCTGGGTCAGGTTGAGGGCCGCGATTGCGTGCTGCCGCACGGCCTCCTGGTCCGCATCGTCAAGCTCCGGGTACCGATCCTTGATGATCTTGCCCATTCGGACTTGGGTGAGCTCCTCAGGCACCATCTCCGGATCGAACAGGCCGCGCTCAACCGCGGTCTTGTCCTGCACGAAGGCTGCAATGACCTCGTTTAGGTCCTGCTTGCAGATGCGGGCGGCTTCCTCGCTCTTCGGCTCGGCAAGTCCCTTGATCTCGATCTCGAACTTGCCCTGTTCCTCGTTGAAGCCAACGTTGCACTTGTTGGTGTCATAACCACCCTCGCCATAGTCGAACCCCGGCGTGGGTCCGCTATCGACGGCCTTCGGCTTGAACTCGAAGCGCGGGGCGAGGACCTGCTCCATCAGCAGGCTTGCGGCGATCGCCTTCAGCGTGTCGTTCACCGCTTCTGTCACGGCCTGCTCGGATGCGTCCGGTTCCGCGATCAGGTTCGTAAAGCGCGCCCGGAGCTTGCCCGGTGCATCGCGCGTGGCTCGACCGATGATCTGGACGATTTCGGTCAGGCTCGATCGGTAGCCGACGGTCAAAGCATGCTCGCACCAGATCCAGTCGAACCCTTCCTTCGCCATGCCCAGCGCGATGATGATATCCACATGGTCGCGGTTGTTCTTCTGCGCCGGGTCCTTCAGCGCAGCCGAGACACGGTCCCGCTTCGTCGGCTCATCATCCACCAGGTCGGCGATGCGTAGCAGCCGGCCCTGCGGTGTGCGCACGAGCTGGAAGCCGGTGACAGCGTCAGCACCCTCCCACGTCCCGAGCTCCTCGATGATGTGCTCGACCTCCCGGTGCTTGTCCTTCGTACTCTCTCGCGAATTGACATTCGGGATATGCAGGATGGTCTTCTCAGTCGGGTCGAGCACCTTGAGGATGTCGTCGCTGTAGGCGCCCGAGTAGAAGAAGTAGCCGATGTCCAGCTTCTTCAGGTGCTCATAGCCGTTGAGCTGCTCATAATAGGTGTAGGTGACGGTTTCGAACTTCGCCTCGTCCTGCGGGGCGAGCACGGCTTCGGCGTCACCGCGGAAGTAGGAGCCGGTCATCGCCACTATGTGTGCCCTGTCGCGCGCCATGAACTGGCCGAGGTGCAGGCCGAGCTTGTTGTCGGGATTGGCGGAGACGTGGTGGAACTCGTCCACCGCTATCAGGCGATCGTCGAAAGCCTCCACGCCGAACCGCTCGACGGCGAAGCGGAAGGTGGCGTGGGTGCACACAAGCACCTTGTCGGTGCTCTGGAGGAAGGTGCCGACCGAGTTGACCTTGCCGCCATCCGTACCCGGTGCGTTGCAGAGGTTCCACTTAGGGGCGACCTGCCAGTCGGCCCAGAAACCGAACTTGGTCAGCGGCTCATCGGCGAAGCTTGATCCGATCGACTTCTCCGGAACCACGATGATGGCCTGCCGGAGGCCCTGGTTGTGGAGCTTATCGAGGGCGATGAACATCAGCGCCCGGCTCTTACCCGAAGCGGGCGGCGACTTGATCAGCAGGTATTGCTCGCCGCGCTTCTCATAGGCGCGCTCCTGCATAGGCCGCATGCCGAGCGCATTGGCCTTCGTCGAGTTGCCGTTGCGGCTGTAGGAGACCGAGACGGAGGGGACGGACTGCATTGGGCCGCTCATGCGCTTGCCTTCCGCTTCTTTGGCGCGCTCTGGCCGGCCGTCATCTTGGTGTAGAGTTCGAACAGCTTCTCCAGGCGCTCCGTGTCATTCCTGAAGCGACGCCCGATGTATATGCGCTCCAGCACCTCGTCATTACGCTCATGCGCCGCGCGCAGGTCGTTTGGCATGGTGTCGGGATCGTAGAGATCAGCAATGGTCGCTGGGAAATGCGCTTCACGCGCCAGCAGGATGTCCTCGGCGCAGCAGGAAAGATCGGTCTTGTTCTTCTCGGTCAGCATCGGGATTGGGAAACTGTTCCAGCCGAGCGTATTGGAGTACCGGTATCGGGTCTCTAGCTTGCCGCAAACGGCTGCAACCCATCCGAGGTGTAACCGTGATAATAGTACCGCTAAGCTCCACAAGGGAGCCTCATAAATTGCAAAGGCCGCGTCCGATACAATTCCACCCTCAGGCAGCAATCCAATCGGCAGAAATTGTCTATTTTCGCTAGAATGCCTCGGAACAATAATCGATCTGCTGCCAGGACTTCCTTGAACCTGACGGAACCTGAAACCCATATCCGAAGCTATCCGCGTTTCCTTGGCCTTGCTTGCAGCACGGAAGGCGCTCACTTTATCGAACCTCATTCGCAGCGGAGGTATGGCAAAGGCGGCATCTTTTTCGGCCTCCTCGACCCATAGACACACGCGTGATGTGCCCTTGATAAAATCTTCGGAACCCAGATAGGGCCTGAGAAAGCGTGCCGCCTCAGGGTGCTGTTGAGCCAATTCTCGCGCCTCATCGACTGCGAGTATCAGATTTCCATCGTCTGTGGGCTTGTTGCCGTAGATCATAATGGGGCGGCCAACGGGTGGCCGGGAAGCAGCTTCGATGTAAATATCTCTCGAATTTACGAGGTAAGCTGAAATGTTGTTCACAACCCTTTCGGTTGCGCTTCCATCATCAGCAATACTGAAAAGGCGCTTCGTTCCGTTGTTGGCATTTGTGATGCCAACAATAACAACTGTAACTCCTGCATTATTTGCAGCAAGATTGCTCCACCGAAAAGATGTATGCGCGAAAAATATCTTAACTTTATCATCAATGATGAGCGGCCAGAACATCGGAACCATCTGTCCTTGACAGATGGAGTTTGTTGAGACGAATGCCGCCGCAGCGGGGCAAACCTTCATGTATAAATTGGCTTTCCAGAGCCATCCAAGCACGTAATCAAATGATTTCCAGTATTGGGTATTGCCCGAAAATAAGGCCTCCAAGTCGGATTTTTGTTCTGTCGTTTGAGAGCTCAGCCCAGCATACGGCGGATTTCCGCAGATGTACGTCTCCCCACCCTTGTTCTCAAAATCAATCTGCGCCTGGTCCAAGGGCGTGTTGAATAGGTCATCGCCGTGCAGCTTCACGCCCGTCCCGGTCGGCGGGCACACGCCCAGCCAATCCAGCCGCAGCGCATTGCCG
This sequence comes from Sphingomonadaceae bacterium, assembly GCA_947463325.1. Classification (GTDB taxonomy): domain Bacteria; phylum Pseudomonadota; class Alphaproteobacteria; order Sphingomonadales; family Sphingomonadaceae; genus Sphingopyxis. The sequence goes on along the minus strand of CANHQT010000051.1, from coordinate 504 downwards.
CAGGTGATCCAGTTCTCCGTCCGAAGCGGCAGGAAGTCTTGCAGGGCCTCCTTCTGTCCGCGATAGAGCACGTCGCATTGGTACTCGGCGATGATCAGAGCGAGGCGCGCGATCTCTGCCGGGAAGTCGCGGATCTCGATGCCCCGGAAGTTCGTGACCGGAATGTCTGTTCGGCGGTCAGCCTCGCCGCGCCGCTTATTGATCGCCGCTTCGATCGCCCGCATTTCCTTGTAGGCGATCACCAGGAAGTTCCCCGAGCCGCAGGCCGGATCGAAGACCCTGATCTTCGCCATGCGGTTCCGCAGGTTCAGCAGCTTGCGCGCATTGTCTCCGGCCTCGGCCAGCTTCTCCCGCAGCTCATCGAGGAAGAGCGGGTTCAGCACCTTCAGGATGTTCGGCACGCTGGTGTAGTGCATGCCGAGCGCGCCGCGCTCATCATCCTCCGCGACGGCCTGGATCATCGACCCGAAGATGTCCGGGTTGATCCTCTTCCAATCCAGGCTG
>CANHQT010000050.1 GCA_947463325.1 Sphingomonadaceae bacterium | reverse complement strand
TGGCACGGCAGCGTTGGCCAGCCGGTCGAACGCCCCTTTTCCGCCGCTGCGGACGACATCGTCCGGGTCTTGGTCCGCCGGCATGGTGATGAATGCCAGGCTGTGGCCGGGTTTGAGCAAGGGCAGGGCACGCGTGGCTGCGCGCAGGGCCGCGCGTTGCCCGGCGGCATCGCCATCAAAGGCGAGCAGCGGTACTGAAACCTGACGCCAGGCGAGCTCAATCTGCGCTTCGGTGAGTGCGGTGCCGAGGGGGGCAACCGCTTCCGCAATCCCGGCCTGAGCCAGCGCGATCACGTCCATATAGCCTTCGACGATGATCAGCCGCCCGGCCGCCCGTGCCGCTGCCGCTGCGCGGTCGAGATTGTACAGGATGCGCCCTTTGTCGAACAGCGGCGTATCGGGGGAATTGAGATATTTGGGCTCACCCGCACCCAGAATGCGGCCACCAAAGGCAATGGTACGCCCGCGCGTATCGCGGATGGGGATCATCAACCGGCCGCGGAACCGGTCATAGGGTTCCTGACGTTTTTTCGGCGCATCGTCGGGAGGAAGGATCAGCATCCCCGCCTCTATCGCGAGATCGTCCCCATATTCGCTGAGCACCTCGCGCAGCCGGCCGCGGGCATCGGGGGCAAAGCCCAGGTTAAACGCCTCCACCGTCGCACGGGAGAGACCGCGCTTTTCGAGATAGGATCGGGCATCGCCCCCCTCTGCATCCATCAACCGTTCGCGGAACCAGCGGGCCGACGCCTCCGTCACATCGCGCAGGTCATGGGCTTTTTCGGCGCGCTCGGCGCTGCGGGGATCAGGCGCTGGCACGTCCATGCCGGCTGCGGCAGCCAGTTCCTTCACCGCATCCATGAAGGGAAGGCCGCGCTGGTCAGTCATCCAGCGGATAGCATCGCCATGCGCACCACAACCGAAACAATGGTAGAAACCCTTGTCGTCGTTGATCGTGAAGCTCGGCGTTTTTTCATTGTGGAAGGGGCAGCAGGCCTTCCACTCGCGACCTGCGCGCGTGATTTTCACACTTCTGCCGATAAGCGCGGACAGGACGGTCCGCGCACGCAATTCATCCAGCCATTGGGGGGACAGGGTCAACCGGCCCTCACCCCGCCAGAGCTGCCTTCACCAGCGCGCTGGCCTTACCCATGTCGAGGCTGGCGGCGTGGCGTGCACGCAGTTCGGCCATCACTCGGCCCATATCCTTCATACCCGACGCGCCAAGCTCGGCCTTGATCGCTTCGATCGCGGCGCTGGTTTCCTCCTCGCTCATCTGCGCAGGTAAGAAGGTTTCGATGACTGTGATTTCGGCTGCTTCCTCAGCGGCCTTTTCGGGGCGGCCGCCGCTTTCGAACATGGCGATCGATTCGCGGCGCTGCTTCACCATTTTTTGGAGCAGTTCGACGATCATGCCATCGTCATCGCTCACGCCGCCCTGCGTGCGCAGTTCGATCTCACGGTCCTTGATGCGTGCCAGGATCAGGCGAACGGTCTGCAGCCGGGCCTTATCCCCGGCTTTCATCGCCTCGATCTGCGCAGCCTTGATATCGTCGCGAATCACGCGCCGCACTCCTTGCCCCAATGGAAGAAAGGATTAGTCATAACGGCAACAATCTTTTTTCGCCAGATTGTGCGTGAAGGCGGAGAGGCATAACTGTCTGGCCGTTTAACCTGCCGACTCGGGGGGGATGCCCCGGCTCGTGCAGCCTCATGATGAAACGGAGATCCATCGCCATGGCGAAAGCCGATGCAAAGCGCGCGCCCGCAGGCGCCACCGGTGCGCTGGTGCTCGCCGGTGGCGACATACTCTGGGGTCGCGGATTCGGCGCGGCAGGCGCGGGCGTCGGTGAAGTCTGCTTCAACACCGCGATGACCGGGTATCAGGAGGTGATGACCGATCCCTCCTACGCCGGGCAGATCATCACCTTCACCTTTCCGCATATCGGCAATGTCGGCGCGAACGGCGAGGATGTGGAAGCGGATAAGCCGCACGCAGTCGGCTGCATCGTGCGCGAGGATGTGACCGCGCCGAGCAATTTCAGGAGCGCAGGGCGCTTTGACCGCTGGATGGCGGACAATGGCCTGATCGGCATTTCCGGCATTGATACCCGTGCGCTGACCCGGCGTATCCGTGAAAGCGGTGCGCCCAACGCTGTCATCGCCCACGCGCCCGACGGCAAGTTCGATGTGGACGCGCTGTTTGCCATGGCGCGGGGCTGGCCGGGGCTGGAGGGCATGGACCTCGCGCGCGAAGTCAGCCGCATGGAGCAGTCGCGCTGGGACGGTGGCGTATGGACGCTGGGGCAGGGCTATGCCGGGGCCGACGGCGCGGACAGCCGCCCCCATGTCGTCGCCATCGATTATGGCGCCAAGCACAATATCTTCCGCAGCCTTGTCCGCGCCGGTGCGCGAGTCACCGTCGTTCCCGCGACGACCAGCGCCGAGGCCATCCTCGCGCTCAAGCCCGCCGGTGTCTTCCTGTCGAACGGCCCGGGGGATCCCGCTGCGACCGGTGACCATGCCGTGCCCGTCATCCGCACGTTGATGGACGCCGGCCTGCCGATCTTTGGCATCTGCCTCGGCCACCAGCTGCTTGCGCTCGCGGTCGGTGGCAGGACGATCAAGATGCACCAGGGGCATCGCGGTGCCAACCATCCGGTCAAACGGCATGAGGATGGCGTGGTCGAGATCACCAGCATGAATCACGGCTTCGCGGTCGATGAGGCGAGTCTGCCGGAAGGCGCGGTGGTGACGCACACTTCGCTGTTCGACGGCAGCAATTGCGGCTTTGCCATGGCCGAAAAGCGTATCTTCAGCGTGCAATATCACCCCGAAGCCAGCCCGGGTCCGCAGGACAGTTTCTACCTGTTCGAGAAGTTTGTGGGGGGCTGTCCTCCGACGCTGTAAACCCGATGACCGCCCCTGCGCCCTTCGTTTTCAAGAAGCCAGATTGATGCCCAAACGCACTGACATAGACTCCATCCTCATCGTCGGCGCTGGCCCGATCATCATCGGGCAGGCGTGCGAGTTCGATTATTCGGGAACGCAGGCGATCAAGGCGCTGCGGGAGGAGGGCTACCGCATCGTCCTCGTCAATTCGAACCCCGCGACGATCATGACCGATCCCGATCTGGTGGGGGAGGGCGGGTCGACCTATGTCGAGCCGATCACGCCGGGGATCGTTGCCAAGATCATCGCGCGGGAAAAGGCCGCGCATCCTGGCGAGAAGATGGTGATCCTCCCCACCATGGGCGGGCAGACCGCGCTCAACACCGCGCTCGCGCTGCACAATGACGGCACGCTGGACAAGTATGACGTCGAGATGATCGGCGCCAAGCCAGAAGCCATCGACAAGGCCGAGGATCGGCAGAAATTTCGCGAAGCGATGGACAAGATCGGCCTTGAAAGTGCGCGCTCCGGCGTTGCGCATACGATGGATGAGGCGTTCGCGGTGCTTGAACGCACCGGCCTGCCTTCGATCATCCGCCCCAGCTTTACCATGGGCGGCACGGGCGGCGGCATTGCCTACAACCGCGAGGAGTTCGAGACGATTGTGCGCGGCGGCCTCGCCGCTTCACCGACCACCGAGGTGCTGATCGAGGAATCGCTGCTCGGCTGGAAGGAATATGAGATGGAGGTTGTCCGCGACCGGGCGGACAATGCGATCATCATCTGTTCGATCGAGAATGTGGATCCGATGGGCATCCACACCGGGGATTCGATCACTGTCGCGCCGGCGCTGACGTTGACCGACAAGGAATATCAAATCATGCGCAACGCGAGCATCGCGTGCCTGCGCGAGATCGGCGTCGAAACCGGCGGCTCCAACGTCCAGTTCGCGGTCAATCCCAAGGACGGTCGCCTGATCGTCATTGAAATGAACCCGCGCGTTTCGCGGTCCTCCGCGCTTGCATCCAAGGCGACGGGTTTCCCGATCGCCAAGGTCGCGGCCAAGCTGGCCGTCGGCTATACGCTGGACGAGATCATGAACGACATCACCGGGGTCACCCCGGCCTCGTTCGAACCGACCATCGATTATGTCGTCACCAAAATCCCGCGCTTTGCCTTTGAAAAGTTCAAGGGTGCCGAGCCACTGCTGACCACCGCGATGAAGTCAGTCGGCGAGGTGATGGCGATTGGCCGCAACATCCATGAAAGCATGCAAAAGGCGCTGCGCGGTCTTGAGACGGGCCTGAGCGGTTTCAATTTCGTCGACCACCTCGAGAACGCCTCGCGCGACGAGCTGGTGGCGGAGCTGGCACGGCCGACGCCCGAGCGGCTGCTGGTTGCGGCACAGGCGCTGCGCAATGGCATGACGGTGGCGGAGATCGCGGCCATCGCCGGCTATGATCCCTGGTTCCTTGAGCGGATCGCAGAGATTGTTGCTGCCGAACAGGAAGTGATGGCCAATGGCCTCCCCCGCGATGCGGAAGGGATGCGGCGGTTGAAGGCCATGGGCTTTGCCGACAAGCGCCTCGCCTATCTCGCGCTGCGCTCAGTCAGGGTACGCGAAGGCATGGAACGGGCGGTCGCGCGCGGTTCCGGCCTGCTCCACGATGCTGTTGTTGCCATGACCGGCGGCGTCAACGAGGAAGAGGTGAGGGCGCTGCGCCATCGCCTTGGCGTTCGCCCGGTGTTCAAGCGGATCGACAGCTGCGCCGCCGAGTTCGCAGCGGTGACGCCCTATATGTACTCGACCTATGAGGCGCCGGCCTTTGGCGCGCCGCAGTGCGAAGCTGACCCGAGCGGGCGCAAGAAAATCGTCATCCTGGGCGGCGGTCCCAACCGCATCGGGCAGGGGATCGAGTTCGATTATTGCTGTTGCCATGCCTGCTTCGCACTGTCCGATGCTGGCTATGAAACCATCATGGTCAACTGTAACCCGGAAACGGTTTCGACCGACTATGACACGTCCGACCGACTCTATTTCGAGCCGCTGACGACCGAAGATGTGCTGGAGATTCTGCATGTCGAACAGTCGAAGGGGACATTGGTTGGTGTCATCGTCCAGTTCGGCGGGCAGACGCCGCTGAAACTGGCACAGGCCCTGTCCAAGGCCGGGATCCCTATCCTCGGCACTTCGCCCGACGCGATCGATCTTGCCGAAGACCGGGAGCGGTTTGCCGCGCTTGTCTCCAAGCTCGGCCTCAAGCAGCCCGAAAACGGCATTGCCCGCAGCCGTGACGAGGCAATCGCTGTCGCCGCGCGTATCGGATATCCGGTGCTGACGCGTCCATCCTATGTTCTTGGCGGCCGTGCGATGGAGATTGTTGACGGGCCAGCGCAGCTCGAAGCCTATATTGACACCGCGGTGCGCGTGTCCGGCGATTCACCCGTGCTGATCGACCAATATCTGCGCGATGCCATTGAGGTGGATGTCGACGCCCTGTGCGATGGCGAAACGGTCGTCGTCGCAGGCGTGATGCAGCATATCGAGGAAGCGGGCGTCCATTCTGGAGACAGCGCCTGTTCCATCCCGCCCTACAGCCTCAGCGCGGAGATCATCGCGGAAATCGAGCGCCAGACTGATGCGCTTGCCCGCGCGCTGCGCGTGCGCGGCCTGATGAATGTCCAATATGCCGTGAAGGATGGTGCGGTTTACCTCATCGAGGTCAACCCGCGTGCCAGCCGCACCGTGCCGTTTGTCGCTAAGGCGATCGGCGCACCGGTCGCCAAGATTGCGGCGCGCGTGATGGCGGGTGAGCGGCTTGCCGATCTGCCGGTGATTGACCGCAACATTGCCCATGTTGCTGTTAAAGAAGCAGTTTTCCCATTCGCGCGCTTCCCTGGCGTGGACCCCGTGCTGTCGCCGGAGATGCGTTCTACGGGTGAAGTCATGGGCATCGATGCCGATTTCCCGACCGCCTTTGCCAAGGCGCAATTGGGCGCCGGAGACGCGCTCGGTGGGTCCGGCACCGTGTTCATCTCGGTCAAGGAGAGTGACAAGCCGCGCATCCTCGGCGCTGCTCGCCGTCTTGCCGATGCAGGATGGAGCATTGTCGCCACGGGTGGAACCGCGCGCTTCCTCGAAGGGGAGGGCGTGCCGGTGGCACAGATCAACAAGGTGGCTGAAGGACGCCCGCATATTGTTGACAGGATCAAGGACGGCGGGATCGACCTTATCTTCAACACGACCGAAGGTTGGCAGAGCTTGCGTGACAGCGCATCGATCCGCGCTTCGGCGCTGACCGGAAAGATACCCTATTATACGACAGCGGCGGCCTGTGACGCTGCTGCGCTGGCGCTGACCAGCGCCAGCATCGCCGACCTTGATGTCAGGCCGCTGCAATCCTATTATCCCAGCCAGCACGCCTGACCCCCCACAGGAGCAATGGCCGGACGGCCTT
>CANHQT010000049.1 GCA_947463325.1 Sphingomonadaceae bacterium | reverse complement strand
GCGTCGGTCTTTGGTCCTCCGGACACCTTCCTCGCTTCAACGGAGGCTATCCAAGCTGCAGCTTCCTGGAAAAGCTCCTCCTGGTTGGGCTCCTCACTCCGTGACATCATCGTCTTCGGTTGGTGCCTGAATCAATTTCAGCGCAGCGCGCATTTCCTCGCTTCGTTTCTTGCCGATTTGGCCAATGATCCTGTCCCGTTCGCGCAGGGCGGCGAACTCGAGGCCCATAAAGTCCTCTTCCTGTCGGAGAGACTTCATAGACATTGTGCCAAGAAGACGGACAATCGGCAGATTCTCCTCACTGCCCGATGAACCTGGCTTTGTTTTGAGATTATATGTGTCAGTGAGGACTTCAGCGGCTGCGATCTCCGCTTCTGCCGGGCTAATATCGCCCGTAAAGTGAGGGTTTGCACGAACCTCGCGCCTTAGGGCTACAAGAGTTGCGGCTCTGTGGCTTTTGCGCAGGAATTCTATCCTCGCGGTGATGACCGCAACGTCATTGACCCACATGCCTTCGATCGGGTCGCGCGGACTAAAGTACCGACAAAGCTCACCATACAGCTGCTCACATCGGTTGGGGTCTTGTCCCGGCATCGAGATGCGCTGCCGAGGCGTAAACAGTTCGACAGGGCTGGGTTCATCCGAAGCATTTTCGGCATCGATCGTGTTCGACATATGACCTCGGCGCGTTAATGATACGACATCCCCCTGTGCTGAAGATACCATAAAGTTGTTTAATTTCAATAGTTTAATGGAATTCGAGGGCGGGCGGTTCGGGCCAAATACGGTGCGCTTTAGGCCGCGGCCTTTGGCCCTCAAGCCTTAAAGGGCATGCGTCGAGCGGGCGCAAAGTCCTGCACAGCGGGGAGTTTTCGATTTTGCAAAACGAACTTCGCTTCCCGATGGGCTATGGCCGGCTTATTGCCGGTGGCTGTAGGTGGAGGCGTGTGTCTTGCCCCTTAGGGTCATGGCCTCGTCGATGATCGTCCGGGACTGCTGCTCACTGTTGGGGTAGAATCGGAACCGATGCTCTGATCATTGCGGAGGGGGCGGCTGTGCCGTGTCGCAATATGCTGTGTTGGCTCATGGGTTCGTGCTGAGGGGCCCAGTTGCCATTGAAGCTATGCACATCTGCAAGTTCAGGCTTGCAGGATGGCTGGGTCTATTGCTCTGTAAACAGAGGATGCTGCTCAGCTGCTCTTGCTGAAGGCTGTGGATCACAGCTTTTCTCTTGCTTTGACGCGCAATTTATGCAACCCAATAGACGAGGGCTCGGGTCCGCTTCGGCTGGGCGTTAAATTGGGAAGTGCTTGTTATGAAGATTGCTCAGAAATTTGCCGCTGGGTTCGTCGGGTTTGCACTTGTTGCAGCGCCGGTAGCAGCTTCTGCTGCGCCTGTGTCCTTTGAGGGCGTTCGTGCGAACTCACAGGTAGAAGAGGCCATGGGCTTGGGTGAAACTGCAGAATCGAACTGGTTGCTCATCCTGCTCGGCGCTGCCGCAGTTATTGGCGCGATCCTTGTTATCGCGGACGATGAGCCTGCTAGCCCGTAACTGGCGCTCTCATGTCATGGTTGAAGGGCCCGTAGCTTAGCTGTGGGCCCTTTTCTTTTGCCTAGCGCGCAGGCTTCCTCTGTTGCGGGCATCACTTAATGCCTAGACGAAGAAGGGGCGGCTATCGCCTGTTGAGAGCCGGAGTGCTCCGCCTACCTTTCCTTTCGCGATTATACCCCGCAGGTTTCGCCGGGCGACGGGGAGTGAGACTTTGCACTGTCCACTTCCTCAGAAGTTCTATGTCCGCTCGGACCTAGGCCACGCGTGGGACGCTGCTAAGCCTCGAGAGCATGACTGAGAATAAGGGGGAGACGCCAACTACCCGATGATTGCTCATCAGATCTATTGGCGCACCAATGATGGCAGGGCGTGCGATCCGCGTGTGATCAGCACGGCCTGCACCGATGGCGACGGCTATCTACCGACGCATCTCTCGAAATTCTCGCGCGCTCCGACTGGTGATGTCGCGCACGATGCCCGCTATTGTCGCAACGGGCGCCGTTTCTTTGACCCCGCCGATGCCAAGGCGAAGGCGTCTGACGCGCCTTTTTACATGTCGGTCTATCGCCGCGATGAGGACGGGCAGACCTACACTGTTGTGCGCAACGTCTAAGTTCCGCTGCGCTTTGGCGGGCAGCGTTGGGGCGATCTGGAGATCAGTTACAAGCTGTAAGCCGCAAATGGCGGCTTATCAGCTCTGGCGCCGCGCCATGAAAGCAAGGCGTTCGAACAGCATGATATCCTGCTCGTTCTTGAGGAGGGCACCATGGAGCGGCGGGATAGCGCTCCGCGTGTCCTTTGACTGGAGGACTTCCAGCGGCATGTCCTCCGCGAGCAGGAGCTTCAGCCAGTCGATGAGTTCGCTGGTCGAAGGCTTTTTCTTGAGGCCGGGTACCTCACGCACCTCATAGAAAATGTCCATCGCGCGGCTGACCAGTATCTTCTGGATGCCGGGGAAGTGGACGTCGACGATGGCCTGCATCGTGTCTCGGTCTGGGAACTTGATGTAGTGGAAGAAGCAGCGGCGCAAGAAAGCGTCCGGCAGCTCCTTTTCATTGTTCGATGTGATGACGACGATCGGGCGTTCAGCGGCGGCAATATGCTCACCTGTTTCGTAGACGTCGAACGCCATACGGTCGAGTTCCTGCAACAGATCGTTGGGGAATTCGATGTCGGCCTTGTCGATCTCGTCGATCAGGAGGACGGGCAGGGTGGGCGAGCTGAACGCTTCCCAAAGCTTACCCTTCTTGATGTAATTGCCGATGTCATGGACGCGCTCATCACCGAGCTGGCCGTCACGCAGACGCGCCACCGCGTCATATTCATAGAGGCCCTGCTGGGCCTTGGTGCTCGATTTGATGTTCCAAGTGATGAGCGGCGCATTGGCAGCCTTGGCGATTTCCTCTGCGAGCACTGTTTTGCCGGTGCCCGGTTCGCCTTTCACCAGAAGCGGGCGGCGAAGCGTGACCGCGGCATTGACTGCCACTTTGAGGTCATCAGTCGCGACATAGTTGCTGGTGCCTTCGAATCGCATCGCTCGCCCTTTACGTAAACGTCAACGGGCGAGAGGCATAAGCGGCACCTGACCGCCGCGCAAGCGGGCGGGCTAAGGCTGGCCAAGAACATGGTGCTAAATCAGGCGGAAGCGCGCACCGATTCACGGGTGGCGAGCAAATCCCACATGCCGCGATGTTGGGCGAGCAGCTGCTGCGCACCAAAAAGCATGGCTCTTTCGGAGTTTTGGGACCCCGATAGTTTATCGAGGAGAGCCACCGTTTCGTGGAGATCCGGCAATGATGCCGGGCGGGCGGGCACATCAAGACGTGCCGCGGCGGCATCAAGCACCGAACGGATCGCCCGCCAGTCGAGCGCCAGCGCGATTGCTGCGCCCAACGCGCAGCCTGCGCGTTCGGACTGGCCCAGCATGTCGATGGCATGGCCTTGCGCCAACACCGTCTGCTCGCACTGCTGCTGCCCGGCTGTGCTCGGCATCGGTCCGGTGGCGGAAGATAGGGCAGAGAGATAGGCCCGTTCCCGCGTGAACGCGGTGATAGCCGATTCAATCCAATGCCGTTCCTCGGCAATTATGGCGCGACTGGCGGCATGATCCATAAGCCCGGGATGGCGGCCATGCAGCAATCCGAAGAAATGAACAGCGTCAGCCAGATTGCGAGTCGCATCGCGACCTTCGACGAGCTTGCGTGACATCACATAGGGATGAGCTGCGGCCCCTTCGGCCGTAACCAGCGCGTCGATGGCACGCGTAAGATCGCTGCCTTGTTCGTGGCGCTGCGGCTGGAGCATCGTAAGCCTCTTTCAATCGAGCGTGCCCGACAAACCCGATGGGATCGGCGAGCTGGTCCGACTGCGATAGCGGAGGCAGTGTAAAGGCAGGGTTTATGACCCCTGCACCATTGTGGGACGATAAAGATTTCGGCGGCTTAACTATGGAGCCAGCCAGACGAAAAGGGCCGCGCGGATGCATTTCCGCGCGGCCCTTCGGCATAATTGGCTGTTTCGCCCGCTTACTGGTCCAGGAAGCTGCGCATTTTGCGGCTACGGCTCGGGTGCTTCAGCTTCCGCAGCGCCTTGGCCTCAATCTGGCGGATACGTTCGCGGGTCACGCTGAACTGCTGGCCGACCTCTTCAAGCGTATGGTCGGTGTTCATGCCGATGCCGAAACGCATACGCAGCACGCGTTCCTCGCGCGGGGTGAGGCTGGCAAGCACGCGGGTGACCGTTTCCTTGAGGTTCGACTGCACAGCAGCATCGACCGGGATAACGGCATTCTTGTCCTCGATGAAATCACCCAGATGGCTGTCTTCCTCATCGCCGATCGGCGTTTCGAGGGAGATCGGTTCCTTGGCGATCTTCATCACCTTGCGAACCTTTTCCAGCGGCATGGAGAGGCGCTCGGCCATTTCCTCCGGCGTCGGTTCGCGGCCCTGCTCATGCAGGAACTGGCGGCTGCAGCGCACCAGCTTGTTGATCGTTTCGATCATGTGGACGGGGATGCGGATGGTGCGCGCCTGATCTGCGATCGAGCGCGTGATCGCCTGCCGGATCCACCATGTCGCATAGGTGCTGAACTTATAGCCGCGGCGGTATTCGAACTTATCGACCGCTTTCATCAGGCCGATATTCCCTTCCTGGATGAGATCCAGGAATTGCAGGCCGCGGTTGGTGTATTTCTTGGCGATGGAGATGACGAGGCGCAGGTTGGCTTCGACCATTTCCTTCTTGGCAATGCGGGCCTCGCGCTCGCCCTTTTGCACCATGTTGACGACGCGACGGAATTCGCCCAGCGCCATACCGGTCGACTGCGAGATTTCCGCGATTTCGGTGCGAATGCGGTCGACCGCTTCGCCTTCGCGTTCGCCAAATGCCGCCCATTTCTTGTCGATGCCGGCGACGCTTTCCAGCCAGTTTTCGTCGAGCTCATGCCCGACATAGCGGTCAAGGAAGTCCTTGCGCGGCACCTTGTGGCGCTCGGCAAGGCGCAGCATCTGCCCGCCCAGCGCGGTGAGGCGCCGGTTATAGCTGTACAGCTGGTCGACCAGATATTCGATCTTGGCGTTATGGAACTGGACGCTCTCGACTTCGGCAGTCAGCTCGTCACGCAGTTTCTGATACTTCTTCTCAGACGCTGCCGGGAAATCATTGCCGACGCCCAATGCCGCAAGGCGCGCGTCCTGAAGCTTGGAGAATTCGCGGTAGAGCTTGGTGATCTGGGCGAATTTTTCGATCGCTTCAGGCTTCAGCAGCTCTTCCATCGCGGCCAGGCTGAGGGTGTTATCCTCGTCATCATCCTCCATAGCCGGGCGGCTGCGCCGCTCGGTCATGTCGTCTTCCTCATCCTCTTCAGCGGCGGCCTCTTCGGGCTCATCCTCTTCCTTGAAGGACGGGCCAGCGACCTTCTCCGAGATCTCGACTTCCTCGTCTTCGCCTTCTTCCTCGAGGTTTTCGGGAACCGGGTCCTTGTTCAGCATCGCTTCGAGATCGAGGATTTCGCGCAGCTGCATTTCGCCTGCGTTCAGCGCGTTGGCCCATTCGATGATCGCGTTGAAGGTGATCGGGCTTTCACAAAGACCCATGATCATCGTGTCGCGACCGGCCTCGATCCGCTTGGCGATGGCGATTTCGCCTTCGCGGCTCAGCAGTTCGACCGCGCCCATTTCGCGCAGGTACATGCGCACCGGATCGTCGGTACGATCGACGGTTTCCTTTTTCTTTTCGGGCGCGGCGGCGAGCGCGGAATTGGCGCCGACGGGTTCGATGTCGTCGTCACCATCGTCGGGCTCGGCCTCGTCGTCGGCGTCCTCGTCCTTCTCGACGATGTTGACGCCCATCTCCGAGATAGCAGACATGATGTCTTCAATCTGTTCGGAGGACATCTGGTCCTGCGGCAGGGCCTCATTGAGCTCGTCATAAGTGATGTAGCCGCGCTTCTTTGCGCGGGCGATCAGCTTTTTTACCTTGGCGTCGTTGAGGTCGATCAGCGGTTCGTCGCCGCCGGGGGTGTCGATATCGTCTTCGCTCATGTCCGCCCGTTTCCAGTTCGTTGCGGATGATCCGGCATCAACGCCCGACCGTCCCGAAAATTCCCGCCAGTCCGGGGGCTATGTGCCGCCGTCCTGACCATCCCCCGCCAGCGCCACGAGGCGCTTCAAGGCTTCTTCCCGCGCGGCGCGGCAGCGTTGCTGCTCGGCCAGTGTTTCTTCCGTAAGATCCCCAAAGGCTCTCGCGTCGGCATCCGCGCAGGCCCGGTCGAGCTCCGGAAGAGTGATCAGCGCATGAATGGCAAGATCAAGCTCTGTTGCCGCGCGGGCGGAATCACGCGCAATCCGATCATCCGTATCGGATCCGCCGGCCCGTCGCCCCGTTCGCGTAAAAGAGAAGTTCGCACCATCCGCCCGCAGCATCGCCTGCGCGCTATTATACCAGTCACCATTCGCCAATATGGCGAGAAGCCCCTCCGTATCAAGCCCCATGACGTCATCACGGGTCAGGGCGGTATCGATCATGGCATCGGCGAGCCCCCTGAGTTCCTGCGTCGGAAAGGGCAGGGCGACGAGCGCTTCGGCGTGATGCGCGATGCGCTGCGGTTGACGCAGCAGCCCGGCAAGGACCGCAGCACAGGCGGTTTCAGCCAGAGCCTTGCCAATGCCGCGTAGTTGCGGGCTTGGCGGGCGTTCCGGAGGCGGCGTTGCAAAGTTCCGGCGTGCGCCCTGCATCGGGCGCCGATTGCCGGTCTGTGCCGGCTTGCGGTTCCCGGCAAAAAAGGCGTCGTCCAAGCGATCGCGGAAGGCCTGACGATAGAGGGCGGCGACATCGCGGTCGGCGATTGTTTCGGCCCATTGCATCAATTGTGCGCGGACACCCGCCCGTGCTTCCGGTGTATCATCCCGCCGAGCAGCAAGAGCAGTCTGCCAGAGCAGATCAACGAGTGGCACGGCAGCGTTGG
>CANHQT010000048.1 GCA_947463325.1 Sphingomonadaceae bacterium | reverse complement strand
TGTGGTCAATCGCCTGCAACGCGAAGTTGAAGGTCATGAACTCGATCACAGGGCGCAGGCCGCCCATCGCCGCACCCGCACCAAGGCCAGCAAAGCCATATTCGGTGATCGGCGTGTCGATCACGCGGCGCGCACCGAATTCCTCCAGCAACCCCTGCGTAACCTTATAGGCGCCCTGATATTCCGCGACCTCTTCGCCCATCACGAACACGCGGTCGTCACGGCGCATTTCCTCCGCCATCGCATCGCGCAGCGCCTCGCGAACGGTCGTCCGGACCACGGCCGTCCCGGCAGGAAGTGCGGGATCGGCTTTGGCCTGCGCACGCGGCGGTGCCGGAACAACGCTGGCTACAGCGGGCGCAACGACAGCGGGCGCCGGAGAGGTCTCAGCATGCTCATGCGCCACCGCTGATGCAGCCGCAGCACTGTCTCCCGCTTCGCCGCCGATGCGGGCGATAACGGTGCCGACCTTCACATTCTCTGTCCCGGCAGGGATCAGGATCGCACTCACCACGCCTTCATCCACTGCCTCAAATTCCATCGTCGCCTTGTCGGTTTCGATTTCTGCAATGATGTCGCCGGATTTGACCTCGTCACCTTCCTTGACGAGCCACTTGGCGAGAGTTCCTTCCTCCATGGTCGGGGAAAGCGCAGGCATTTTCAGCTCGACGGCCATCAATATTGCTCCACCAACACGTCGGTGTAGAGTTCCGCGAGATCGGGCTCAGGCGCGCTTTCAGCAAAGTCAGCGCTTTCCGCCACAATCTTGCGGATCGACTGGTCAATCTCCTTCAATCGGTCCTCACCGATTCCGGCAGCGATCATCTCCGCTTTCAGCCCTTCGATCGGGTCAGATTTCTCGCGCACCGCCTGAACTTCTTCGCGGCTGCGATATTTGGCAGGGTCAGACATGGAATGACCGCGATAGCGATATGTCTTGAGTTCCATCAACAGTGGCCCCTTGCCACTGCGCACCCACTCCACTGCGACTTCGGCAGCCGCGCGCACTTCAAGCACATCCATCCCGTTGACCTGGATGCCCGGCACTCGGAAACTTTCACCACGCCGGTACATCTGATCCTCTGATGAGGACCGGTTGACCGAAGTCCCCATGGCGTAGCCATTGTTTTCAATCACAAAAATGATCGGAAGCTTCCACAGCTCCGCCATGTTGAAGCTTTCGTACACCTGCCCCTGATTGGCGGCGCCGTCGCCGAAATAGGCCATGCACAGGCCGCCATCGTCACGGTATTTGTGCGCGAAGGCGAGGCCGTTCCCGAGCGCCACCTGCGCCCCCACGATGCCGTGCCCGCCATAAAATTTATGCTCGACGCTGAACATATGCATCGAACCGCCCTTGCCGCGCGAAATGCCCGCGGCACGGCCAGTCAGTTCGGCCATAATCACCTTGGGATCGATGCCATAAGCGAGCATATGGCCATGGTCGCGGTAGCCGGTGATCACACTATCCCGATCGCCGTCGAGTGCCGACTGGAGGCCAACCGCCACTGCTTCCTGACCGATGTAAAGGTGGCAAAAGCCACCGATCAGGCCGAGACCATAGAGCTGCCCCGCCTTCTCCTCAAAGCGGCGGATCAGCAGCATCTCCCGGTAAAATGCTTCCATCTCCGCCGGCGTGGCGTCGTAGCGCCCGGGCTCGGGCGGACGTTCGCGGTTGGGCACCGCTGGAACAGCAGCGGATTTGCGGGGGGCTTTGGCCAAGGCGGGCTTCCCTCGTTACTGGCAATTGGCAGAATGCTATAGGGCGCAGAGCAAACTTGGCAACGGCGCATACCTATGCAGTTGCACAAAACGCAACAGCAACGGGGTTGTGATTACTGCCGCTGCGGCAGGGGAACCACTATATCGTCGGGATGGAGGAGGTTAAGCTCCCCACGCACCTTTTCCTCGACCAGATCGGGGTCAGCGCGGCGCGGATCGAGCAGATCGCGGTGGTTGGCCAGCACGCTCGTCTCACGCCGAACCTCGACAAGCTCCGCCCGACGCTGATTGAGTTCGCGCTGATAATCGTTCCAGGCAAATATCCCTGTTTCGCCAAACAGCGCCCAGCCCACGACAAGTGCCATACCGGTACAGGAGGCTGCCAACAGCCACCAATCCCGCCGTGATTTTCGAACGACTAAAGTCCGCGCCATGACCCCTTGAATCACAAGCGATTCATCGCGTCAAGCAGAGCTTTGCTGATCAGGTCTCATCCGCCCCGGCGGACGAAAGGCGAGCGACCGGCAAAGCGCGCAACCTTGCCAAGCTCTTCCTCGATGCGGATGAGCTGGTTGTATTTGGCCAACCGGTCAGAACGGGCAAGGCTGCCGGTCTTGATCTGTCCGCAGTTGGTGGCAACGGCGAGGTCCGCGATGGTCGAATCCTCGGTCTCGCCTGACCGGTGCGACATGACGGCTGTGTATCCGGAACGCTGCGCAAGCGCGACCGCATCCAGCGTTTCCGTGAGCGTGCCGATCTGGTTAACCTTGACCAGCAGGGAGTTAGCGAGCCCACGCTCGATGCCGTCCGCGAGTCGGGCACTGTTGGTCACAAACAGATCATCGCCAACCAGCTGGCACTTGGCGCCAAGCCGCGCGGTGATCGCTGCCCAACCCTCGAAATCATCCTCGGCCATGCCATCCTCGATCGAGACAATCGGATAACGGGCCACGAGATCCGCGTAATAATCGACCATTTCGAGAGGGGTGAGCGACTTGCCCTCACCTGCCAGTTCGTAACGGCCGTTCTTGAAGAATTCGGTAGCTGCCGGATCAAGCGCGATGGCCACCTGTTCGCCGGGAACATAGCCCGCCTTTTCAATAGCTCGCATCACGAAATCGAGCGCAGCTGTCGTTCCGGCAAGGTTGGGAGCAAATCCGCCCTCATCGCCAACCCCTGTCACATGCCCTTCGGCGTGCAGTGCCTTTTTGAGCGTGTGGAAAATCTCGGCACCCCAGCGCACAGCCTCCGCCAGGCTGTCGGCACCCACCGGCATGATCATGAATTCCTGAAAATCGATCGGATTGTCGGCATGGGCGCCGCCGTTGATGATATTCATCATCGGCACCGGCAACAGATGCGCACCGACCCCGCCGACATAGCGATAAAGCGGAAGGCCGCGCGAATCCGCAGCGGCCTTTGCAACCGCCAGGCTGACGCCCAGGATGGCATTGGCGCCAAGCCGGCCCTTGTTGGGTGTCCCGTCGACCTCGATCATCGCTGCGTCGATATCGCGCTGGTCTTCGGCATCCATGCCAAGGATCGCTTCGGCAATGTCGCTGTTCACAGCTTCGACTGCCTTGGTAACGCCCTTGCCGAGCCAGCGCGTGGCATCACCGTCCCGCAGCTCAACCGCTTCATGCGCGCCAGTTGAAGCGCCAGAAGGAACCATCGCCCGGCCAAAACTGCCATCTTCCAACAGCACATCGACTTCCACTGTAGGATTGCCGCGGCTGTCGATCACTTGGCGGCCGTGGATATCGATGATTGCGGTCATGGTCGAAGGCTCCGCTGTCAGAAGGGCTCGGGAATGTGCGCAAACTGCGCCCTGCGCGCATTAGGCAGGCCGTCACGCGATGGCAATGCGCAGGAAGCGCAACCGTCGTCCTTGAAGGAACCCGCAGCTTCGCTATCTGTTACTCGGGCAGGGTTGAGCGGGAGCTGCACATTGTGTCGCCCCGGACCAGAAACAGGAGTGCGCACATGGCCGAAACGAAAGCAGGCGCCGGCACCGGCGCCAAAAGCAACGCCAAACCGCGAACCGCAACCAAGACGAAAGCGGCGACCACAGCAGCAAAGCCGAAGACGAATTCGAGGGGCCGTGCAAAGTCTGTGGTGCCTGCATCCTCCACTTCATCGACGCATGGATCGGCTGCCATCCGCTCTCAGGTGAACGCGACCGCCGATACGATCCGCGCCGAAGCACAGCGCAAAGCCACCGAGATTGGTGACGAGGTCAGCCGGCTCTATGCACAGGCTGGTGATCGCGCACGGGAAGCCGCCAATCAGGGCAAGCATCGCGCCGCCGGTGGGCTCGACAGCCTTGCCAAGATTATCGAAGACAGCGCTACCGAAGTCGATGACCGGCTCGGCAAGCAATATGGCGACTATGCTCGTTCAGCGGCTCAAACGGTTGCCAGCCTTGCCGGAACCCTAGACGAGAAAGATCTCGATGAGTTGGTGACGGCAACGCGCGATTTCGTGCGCAAGAGCCCGGCAGTCGCCATCGGCAGCGCCGCTGTCGTCGGCTTCATGCTTGCCCGCCTGCTGCGCAGCCGCAACTGAGCGGCTGGCGCCAGGAGGGGGTTAGCGCGTGGCCAATGAGCAGCAATTGACCAATGGAACAGCGGATGCGGCGGCAGCAGCAGTTGCCGCCGAAACCGACTCTGCTGGCCCAGTCGATGCGGTCAAGGCCACCATTGCCGACGTTCGGGAAGCTGCTGCCCGGGAAATCGCTTTGGTGCGCGCCGTTGCGGAAGTGGTGGGCGCTGAAACCAAGCGCGCGTCTTTGTGGGGCGGCGTGGCTATCGTCTTTGCGATCGTCGGCCTGCTTACGCTGGCGGTCGCGCTGACACTGATGCTCGCGGCTGTAGCGGGCTGGCTTCCGGCGGCGCTCATTGTGCCAGCCGTTCTGCTCGCCATTGCCGGGATTGGCGGATGGAAAGCACGGGGCGCAGCGATTCGCCTTTCCGCTGCCATGAAGGCGATGAAGCCGTGAGCAGCGATCTTGACCGGCTGCGGCTCCTGTCGCTCGCGGCGCAGGAACAACGCGCTCGCCTGCGCGCACGGTTGGGAGCAACACGCTCCCGGCTGACGCCGGCAAGGCTCAAAAATGATGCGCGCATCACAGCCGAAGCGGCCATCACCGATGCTGCGCGCAATGTCGGGGACAGTGTAAAGCGCCATCCCTTGGCCGCCGGGCTGGCGGTGGCAGGCGCCCTGGCCTGGGCGTTCCGGGATCCGCTGCTGGCACGTGGCCCGGCCTGGCTCAAAGATGCTTATGACCGGCTCGCCGGACATCTGCCGTTAAGCCAGAATGAAGCAGACCTTGATCATACCGGTGACGAAGCGGCCAACGGTGACATTGATAGTGCAGAAAATGACAATGACGGCACCGACGAAACGGTACCGCAGAAAGAGGAACCTCCCCGCCATGACTGAACCTGTATCGAGCAATAGCCGCACGTCGATTGACGCCCTGTCAGCCAGCGCGCGGGAGGCCGCAGCTGCCGCCCGCACACGGATCGGAGAGACCTACGGGCAAGCCCGTGGCAAAGTGGTCGATATTGCCGGCAGCGGGCGTGATCTGGCGCAGTCCGGCGTGGCGGCCGGCTCGCGGGCGGCGGAACGCAGCCGTTCGGCCATCGACAAAGCGGTGTTTTCAACCCGCGATCTCGTCGCCGAGCGTCCGTTGACAGCCATTGCCGCCGGGATAGCGGCTGGCGTTGTGCTGGGTTTTCTCGCCAACCAATTGAGCAAGCCAAAGCAACAGGACGACGAGATCGACGAAAGCGACAGTCAGGGCGCCTGACCGCGACTCGCGTCTCTTCCTGCCGGTTGGTGCGTTGCCCTGACGCTACGGCCTTGCTAAGGGCCCGCCCGAAATCTCCTCCCCAAGGACCGGCCCACTCATGAGCAAGCTTCATCTCGTGTTCGGCGGACGCGTGAGCGATCCGCAGACTCTCGATTTCAAGGATCTGTCAGCGATCGATTTCGTTGGCCTGTTCCCTGACTATAAGTCCGCGGAAAAGGCATGGCGTTCGGCTGCACAGCGTACAGTCGACGATGCCGAAATGCGCTATGTCGTCGTTCACCTGCACCGGCTGCTCCAACCCGACGACGCCGAGGATTGATCCCGTCAGCGGTGCTTGAATCGCCAGCGAAGCATCGGCCGGGCGAGCAGCAGGCCGGCGACGAATCCACCGGCATGGGCACCCAGCGCAATGCCGCTTCCGCCCATGCCGAACCCTAATCCGATCAGTAGCTGAATCCCGATCCACGCCGCGCCAAGCCACAGGGCGCGCACAACATGCGGTGGTATCGGGCCAATGGCGCGCACCCGCTGTTCGCTGAAGACCAGCGCATAGACGGCAACGATGGCGGAAATGGCACCGCTCGCCCCGATCATGACGGCGAGGGATGATGGGCCGAGCGCCCATTGCGCTGCCGCTGCCGCGACGGCCCCGACGGCATAAAGGGCGACAAACAGCTTCGGCCCCAGCGCCTGTTCGACTTGGCGGCCGGTCCATACAAGCATGAGCAAATTGAACGCGAGATGCAGCGCATCCGCATGGATCAGCGTCGCGCTGAATGGGGTCAGCCAAACCGGCAGTGCACCCGGCAAGTCAACAAGGCCGCCTACTCGGGCCGGCACAAATCCGCCGGCCTCGGCAACGCGATCCATGCCAATCAGCTGAGCGGCGAGCCAGGCGATTGCCGTCACCACCGCGATCACATCGACCGCGCGCAGGCGCGTAAGCGTCACGGCCTCAGATAAACTCGATCTTGGAAACGACGAACCAGCGGTCGCCCGAAGGCACCGTCACTTCGATCTCGTCGTCAACGCGACGACCGATCAATGCACGGCCAAGCGGGCTGTTGTAGCTGATGCGACCCACTTTGGCGTCCGCTTCGGCCTGACCCACGATCTGATAGCGCACCGGCTTTTCGTCTTCGTCGAGCAAGGTAACGGTAGCACCGAAGACGATCTTGTCGCCCGACAGCGTGGTCGGATCGATGATCTGCGCACGCGACAGCCTGTCTTCCAGGTCCGCGATCGACGCTTCGACCTGTCCCTGCCGTTCCTTTGCGGAATGATATTCAGCATTTTCGGAAAGGTCACCGTGAGCGCGCGCTTCCTCGATGGCATCGACGATCACCGGGCGCTCGGACTTCAACGCCGCGAGCTGGGTGCTCAGCTGCTGATAGCCCTCGGCCAGCATCGGGATCTTTTCAATACTTGCCATGTCCTCATGGTCCTTCGTCAAAAATGGTGCACCGGCGAGAGGGGCTCTCGCCGAAGGCCGTCCGGCCATTG
>CANHQT010000047.1 GCA_947463325.1 Sphingomonadaceae bacterium | reverse complement strand
TCAATGTCTGGCGCGCGCAGTGGGCCGATTGCGCCAATACGAGTCTGGCCGATGTTGGGTCCGATGCGCGGATCGACCATCGGACCCTGGAAAAGCAGGGCATCTTCCGCACCCCTCAACTCGCCCTTGGCGTGGCCCGCCATATTGAGCGGGCCTACGACTTTCTCAAGGAACGGATCACCCAATGGGTGGCCATCAAAAAGCGCGCCGACCTCTACGAAGAGGTCGAGCATTACAAGCAGCGCGATCCCGTAAAACTGGCGGATTTCATCTCAAGGCTCTCCGATATGGTGGAGGACTTCACCGCCAGCTACCGCCACCCTCCCGATATCGAAGAGACGTCCTATGACCGATGAATTTGACGAAATTTTCGGTCGCGCCATTCCGCCGCGACCTGGCTTCGCTGACAAGCTGAAGCCGAACATCAATCCCACCCCATCGTCCCAAGTGGCCGAGAGTGTCGTGGGCAGCGGACCGTACAAGGCCTATGGCTACATGCCGTCGGGGACCATCGGCGAAGCCTGCGACGTGCGCTGGTGGATGCCTGGGACCGAAACCATTCAAGGGATCGAGTTTCAGTACCGCTTCCTGATGCAGGTCGGCTATGTCGGCGACCACGAGCTGCGGCTCTTCCTGCCGGACAGCATCGTGGTGATCGAAGACAAGCGGCTGACCGATCTGCGCAAGAAGCTGGCCCGGCGCATGGTCACATTCCTACAGCAGCACAATCCGCGCGTCTGGCCGGTGCCGCCAACCGACGAGCCGGTGATCGAGCGGATTGAAATCGTGCGCCCCGAGATGTTCCGGTTAAAGAACTAGCGCGGACCACCCCGGATCGCCCGCTCGCAATATCGAGGCAGAGCGTTGTAGGCGTCCATGATGGTCGGGCTCTTTCGAGGAAGAGCAACCATGACCGACACCATATCGCGCTCCTCGGTCGCCCGACCCGATTTCTGCTTCGGCGGTTTGACCTTCTTCGCTCGCTTCGCCGGCGGGGCGATGCCCGACATGGAATCCCATTCGAGCTTCCACAGGCGATAAGCCTGAAGTCGCCTGTTGGCCGACCATGACCAGCCGCAGATACAGAGCATGGAAAAGGCTGCAATTGGCGTTGCAGAACCTCCAATGGCGGCGAAGCAGACGGCAAGCGTCCCGAACAGAATGAGCAGCGCGCTGATCGGATTGCCGATCAAGCGGTCGAGCAGGCTCGGAGGGTTCATTGGCGGAACCTCACATGCAGGTAGTTTCGGGCGCTGTCGTTGAACGTCTTGCCCGCCTGAAACCAGATCCCGGTCACCTGGTTCTGGTTGGCGGGACCGCCGGTTTTCAAGACGCGCCCGAATTCGCCGGGCTCGATCTCGTAGTCCATCGTTTCCGAATAGCCGCCCGAGCGCGTCTCGCTCGTGCTGCCCCCACGGTTGCGCCCCCAACTGTCACCGCCGCCCCGGTTTGAACCTGAGCTGGAGGAATGCGAGCCGCTGCCATTGCCGCCGTAGGACGAGCCAGAGGAGGAGTTGGTTCCCCAGCTTCGGTTCTCCCCGGTGTTCATGCCGCGCGAGTAGCTGGAGGCTTCGCTCTCGCTCTCATTGGCGCGACGCTGGATGGTACGACCGATGGTGTCCGCCGCCCATCGGTTGGTCTCCGGGTCGGCGTTGTTGTGGAACACCTTGGTCACGAAATTGGCGAGGAGCATGTCCGCCTTATGCTTGGCACCGTCGCCCCCCATCTTGGCATAATAGGTCGGCAGCGACTGCGTTAGGAACACGGTGCAGGCGCGGGCCGAACGGCACGTCGATTGGAAGTCGGTGTCGAAGGCGTTGACGAAATACTGGCTCTCATCGGCCCAAAGGAAGACGGGCCGGTCGCGGTGCTGCGGGTCGAGCGCGTTACGCGCCAGGACCGCGCGCTGCCACATGAACTTGAAAAGCTGCTGGGCGATGATGCCGTCCTCGTTCCAGGTGAGCGCGGACATGTCCATGATGATGATCGTCCCGTGGAAGCACATCTCGGGGACCAGCGTTGTCTTGGTGCAAAAGGCCTCGTGCAGCCGGCCGCGATTGAAGCGATCGAGCGCCGTGGAAAGCGAGATCGCGATATTGGAGCGGGTCTTGTGGTCGAGCTGCGCGAACTCATCGCGCCAGTAGCTTGCGGCCTTATCGAACTCGTCGTCGCCCATCGGGTGCACGGGTTCGCGGCGGGCCTTTGACAGGGCGGCGAACATGAACGAGCCCTGCTGCCACTCCTCGCTTTTGAGCTGATCGAGGCTGGTCGGCGCGCTCTGCACAAAACGGACGATGTCGGGAATGCGGACCTCGCCTTTGGCGGCGTAGATGACCGGTACGCAGTTGCGCAGCACTTGGCGCGTCGCGTCTTCCCAGAAGGCTTCACCGCCGCGACCGGCGTTGGGGTTGGTCATGCGCGCCGCGTCGAGAATGCGCATCAGGCATTCGATGACGCTGCCGACGCCGCCTTCGCCCTGGCGAGCCAGCTCATAGGAAATGAAGTTGAAGCCGCCGCCGCGCTGGCCAAACAGGAGCGTGGAACTGAGCCGCCCGTTTTCGGCGGCGTAGCGAAGCCACAGTTCCACCTCGTCCGGTTTGGCACAAAGTACGAGGCCGCCGAATCCCGCCCGCAGATAGGCCGAGGCTAGGGCCTGGCCTGATCCTGAAGTCTTGCCCGAACCGATGCCGCCAAACACATGGACGCCCTGACAGGCATCCCGCAAGGTGAACACGTCCTTGTGCGACAGACGTAGCAGCGGTGCGTCCAAGTTGGCGATGTAGTCTGCCATCGTTGCTCTGCGCGTCTTAATCCAAAGGTAGTGTTATCGCGATAGTGATAACAAAGCGTGTGCTGTACTTGGCATTCCGCCCATTCGGACGCGCAGGCCTCGAAACTCTCAGCTTACGGACAAATCCGCGTGGGCCTGTTCGCTTCTATTCTTTCCGGCATTGGCGAAGCGATCAGCGACGTGCGCCACAAGGTCGTCGAAGAGGGCTGGTTCGGGAGGCAGGTGACGGACGCCTATCCGTCGGCGATGCCCGAAATCACCGCCCCGGAAATCGGTCCCCCTGTGAAGCCCGAAGGAACCGTCTGGGAGCCTCCACGCCAGAGCTTTGAAGAAGCCTGGGCGACCAAACCAAGCCCCGATGATCCAAGCTCCGTTGAACCGGGACGCGACGCGCCTTGCTTGGATCGCTAACGCCATGAACGTGAACGCGGGGCCTTTGGATCACTACGTCGCGAGAACGCCGGAAGGTGAAGTGTTCGCGACCGTCCGACTGGTCGATGGAACGGGGAAGAACTTCCTAGTTTCGGCGATCCATTTAGGGATGCCCGTAGGCCTCCTGTTTGTGTGCTCATTCGCCTATCCAGTCGGTTTCGTTTTCGTTGCGATCCTCATCCTTCAAATCTCGGCCGCATCCAAACGGCTCGCGCGGATAGAGGTCGAGGGCGGGTCGTGGTGGTACGCGAACCGTTCCACGATCTGGCAGCTGATGAAGGCGGAACTTTTCGTTCTGATGTTTCATGTGCTGGCGCTCTACACCCTAAGTGGAATCTTCCTTCCCACCGCCTTCACCATCGCCGGTGCGATTCAGGTCATCAACATTCAGGGCCGGATCAACGAGAAGAACTTCCCCCAATGGCTGGACAATGCTGTGAAGGGCCTTGAGCAGGAATACGCAAGATCCGGGCGTGGGGGCACAACCGGGATTGTTGAGGTTCTCGTCGATCTGCCGGTGACCCGCGAAGAGCTCTCCGACATGCATTCCCAGATGCGGGCCGATTTTGATCGGCTGGCATCACTCAGTCCGTTTGACGCGGCGCGGCCTGAGCTCATCAAGGCTTGGAAGGACTCGAACACCGGCTACCTCGAACATCTGCTGCAAGAGGGCGACAATCAGACCCGCGCGGCATGGGATGACGCCATCGGGATATTCAACGCGGCGAAGGACCATGTGGACGTTGCACGCAGTGGTCTCCGGCAATCGGTAGCGGCGGCGGAAACGGCGCTGGTGGCTTACACGATTGACGAGGCGTCGATTGTTGTGGAGCGCAGCGGGTCACTCGAAGGCGCGATGCATGCGGCACAGCTTGCTCCGAAGACACTCACCCAAAAGCTCAACTACGGTCGCGGCAGTGCGATGATGGCGACCAAGGCCTTTACCGGCAACGTGCCTTGGCAAGTCGCCGCCGGTGCGGCGGTCCTGTCGCTGATCATGATGGCGGTGAACCACAGCAAGCTGATGCGCCAGCTCAAGGAGCTGGAAGGCCAGCTCGTGGGCCAAGCGGAAGCCGTACGCGGTGACATCACCCTGATCGAATCCGAACTGCGCTTGCGCCTGATCCCGCAATTCGACGGGTTGGCGGCATTGCTGGGCCGCCTCCAGGATGGGCTCGCAAACTTGGGTGCGGCTGAAGCCTTAGGCGGCCACGGCAATGCCAAGGCCGAAGCATTCCATCTCGCCTGCGCTGTGCGCGAGGCCAATTACCTCCTCGAAATGAAGGCTGGAAACTGATGAACCCGTTTGAAAACCCTGCCGCTGACCTCTTGGAATCAGCACGCACGCGCGGCAACAAGGCACTGGAAGGCGTGGTGTTGCCGTCCGGGCTGGACCACTTCACGGTCTATGCCGGGCTGATCGGTAGCGCCTTGGAACTGGCCAAGCTGATCCAGACAGAACAGCGCGATCTGACGGTGATCGACAGCCATTACAAGCTGGCCAGGGCGAACATGGAAGCCGCCTTTTCTGAGGTCGAAAAGGCGATGCAATCGGACTTCAATCGGGACGAATCGCTGAAGGCGAAAACCTTTGAGGCGATTACTCAGCTCATCGCCGCCGGGCAGTACGACATCGCCTCGGAATTCCACAAACGCCTGATCGACGGATTCAACCGCAGCTCCCTTGATGCTATTCTCGCGCATCGCAATAACATGGCTGCGAGTAGTGGAAGCCGGTTGTCGCTCAGGTAATTTCTTCGAATTGTAACAATCAAACATAGTCGCTTATGCAATAATGGCGACGTGACAGAGAACTCTACAGCGCCATCAAATACAAGGCCTTCCTTTAGGGATCAGCTTGCTGCCCGCAACGCTGATGCTGTGGCCAAGGGCAACGGCACCCATCTTCATATGGTCGATGCCGTGGGCACAAAGTCGGTCGCAGGCGCTGCCGCTGGAGCGGCTAATCGTGTGACAGTGACGCCGAATACTGGCGGGGCAGTCGCAAAGACGGCAAGCCGCATGAGCGGCGGCAAAATCGCTGCGATTGTTGCCGGTGTTGGGGTGTTGGCTGGTGCCACCTACATGCTGACGCGGCCTTCTGAGGACAAGCGCTCCTGGACGGCTCG
This sequence comes from Sphingomonadaceae bacterium, assembly GCA_947463325.1. Taxonomy (GTDB): domain Bacteria; phylum Pseudomonadota; class Alphaproteobacteria; order Sphingomonadales; family Sphingomonadaceae; genus Sphingopyxis. The sequence goes on along the minus strand of CANHQT010000047.1, from coordinate 1,698 downwards.
GATTGATCAACAGCGCGCCGATACCAAAGGCGCTGCGCTCGGCGCTTAGCCGATTTTCACATCTGGATTTTTTGATTTCCACTCACTGGCTGGCTTCGGCAGCAGCGTGCGTTCACCAACTATCCTCCGGCGGTTTGGTCGTTGTGCGACGCCGTCGTGGTTCTGGCGTCCTCAAGTTTTCAAGCCGCGCCATCTGGCGGCCTGGCTTCGTGATAGCGGCATTGTCGGCTAGGCCAGCAAGCGCTCGCGCGCTCCTTCTCTGACGTTGCGGTCGCAGTCGATGCGGCCACCTCCAAAGCGCTCAACCTCCTGCGCAAGGCCGCGATGGTCGCGGCTGAAACCAAGGAGGACTTTATGGAACCACTGACAACCATCGAACTGGCAACCTGCACCATCCCGGAACTGGTGACGATCTACTGCGCCATCGAAGCCGAGTTGTGGATGGGCCGAAAATCCGGCGAGCAACGCGATAAGAGCTTCGTCAATCAGGAGCGCATCCGTCGCGCATTGGCGCAGCGGCATAGCCGATCCCGCTAGACCGGAGGCGCTATGACGATCTCCGATGTCAGTTCATTGCTCTACGCCCTGGCGGCACTGTTCGCCGCCCTTGCCCAACTGCTACGCTCTGTCCGGCGTCCACCGTGATCGATTTAGTTCAGGGCGAACACTGAGATGTGGCCAACCGCCTCGCGGCTGGGGCGAATGACGATTTCCACGTCATAGTCGAGCGCATTCAGAAAGCTCATCAGCTTTTCGACCGAGAAATGGTCAAGCCGGTAGTTGGCGAGGGCGGAAACTTTCGACTGAGGGATGCTGAGGATGCGTGCGGCGTCAGTCTGTTTGATATGACGCTCTTTCAGCAGCGCATTCACGGCCATCGCCAGGCGCGTCTTGGTCTGGCGATCCGCTGCGTCGGGAAAGCCGAGGTCGGCAAAGACATTGCCGGAGCCTTTGGTGATGTCATTTGCCATGCTTGCCTGCCTTGCCCTTGGGGGACGGTTGATGGTTGGTCTCATATTGTTCACGGGCGCGTTTGAGGCGCTCACCGACAAGATCGATGTCCGTTTTCGCGGTGCGAATGCCGGACGGTGATTTTTTCTGGAACGCGTGCAGCACATAGACGATGCCTTCAAAGCGCACGGTGTAGATGGCGCGGTATGCGTCGCCGTCGAAACTTTCCACCACCTCAAACACCCCAGCGCCGTCCCCCTTCCAAGGCTTGGCTGCAGGATGTTTGCCACCAAGCTGGGCGACGCTGAGGGCGTAGCCCATGGTGCTGACGACCTCGGCTGGAAAGCCGAGGAAATCGGATTTGGAGGAGCCGATCCAATGAACCGGCTTTTCTCCCTTGATGGGCTGCTTGCGAACCATAGACCGCCAATATACCCAATTTGGTATAATTGGGCAAGCTGAATTGTAGATTGGCGGTATGGAAGCGCATGGATATGGCGATGGTCGCGCCTCGTTCGAGGCGCTTTTGACCACCGGTTCGGATCGTTCGATCCGCCCCTTCGCGGCGGGTAGCCTCGGCCAGTTCTGGCCTCGTTGCCCGCAAAGGATGGTGTGGTGCGGCTAGAGGGACTCGAACCCCCACGGTTGCCCGGTAGGACCTAAACCTACTGCGTCTACCAATTCCGCCATAGCCGCCCAGCGTGTTCCATCGGGACACGCTTAACTTCGTCTTTGTCTGCGCGCATC
>CANHQT010000046.1 GCA_947463325.1 Sphingomonadaceae bacterium | reverse complement strand
GCTCATTTTCCTCGCGGTACAAAACCGCCACGCCCTGCTGCAGTTGCTTGGCATCGGTGATCGCCACTGCCGAACTGTCGACATTGACAACACCGCGAACCACGGCACCGCCGATCAGGCTAACCTCTTTGACGAAGGTGGCATCGGTGGTGAGGCTGGTGTCGATGTTGTTGCTGTATTCGATGTTCACTTCCGCATCGACATCAGCATCAAGCGATGGCCCATCGTGGTTCTGGCTCGCCATGGCGGGCGCGGCGATGAATGCCGACAATGCGGCAGTGCAAAGCATGAGCTTCTTCATTTGAATTCTCCTTCTTCGTGCTTAGGGATTCCCACTGACCGAAACGGTCAACGAGAAGGTGTTGGCAGAGGAGTTCCTCTCGCCACCGATCAGGTTGGCCTGGAACACGCCATTGCCCCGGCCGAACGCGTCATCATCGATCGAGATGAGGTCGTTCGGCCCGGTCGCGGCGTGTGCCGTGCCACCGGATGGTTCGATGGGCGCGCGCGTCTGCTGCAAGAGTTGATCCGACAAGGCGCCTGACTGACCGATCGCCAAGGCCGCCAGATTGGCGGACTGGTTCTGCGTACCGGCAGTGATGTTGATACTGGCAAGTCCCGAAAGGCCGGCGAAGGCGCCAGGCCCGATCGCGATGCGATTGGCCGTATCCTCACTCTGAAGCGCAGCGGAATGCTGCACGACTTCACCATGAGTGAGCGCTACGCCACCTTGTGCAACCAGCGCGCTGGAGACTTGCTGGTTCTGGTTGCCCGCAGCGATATTGATCGCAATCCGCCCGGTGTGGCCGCTGCCCTCGCCGTTGACCAGAACAACGGCATTGTCGGGCTCAGGCTCCCCCTCGGCTGCGAGCGAAGCGACCGGAAAGACCGAGCCAAACGCGGTTGCCAGAATTGTTGACCAAGCGATCCAGGAGCAATGCCTCACGGCCGACCTCCACCGATCGCCGAGAGGCTTTCCAATGCGCCGGCCAGCGCGTCCATCGCCCCACTGATCACGGAACCGCCGGACAGGACTGAGGTCTGTGCGCCGGCGATGTCATTGGTCCGCGACGCCGGCTGATCACGCATGATCGACGCCAGATCCGACCGGACGAAATTCTCAACATGGCCGCGTAGCGAAGCAGTCACATGCGCCGCCTCCCTATCGCTCAAGGGAGCAAGGCCGATTGAAACTGCAGTGACGACAACGCTGGTCGGCGCGGTGACTGCCGCATGACTGGCGCCACGGAAATAGGGTGCGCCCATGCTATGCTGGACGTCGCGAGCGTAAATTAGCTGCCCATCTGATGGCGCCGTTTCACGCGTGACGGGCGTCGACCCATCTTGTGCCTGAGCTGGTTGGGCAAGGCCTGAAACAAGCACAGCAAAAAGCCCGCCAAAATAGACTATGCTCTTAGAAAGAGACATAAAACCTCCCATTGCCTGACAACCAAGTCAGACAGAATCTGTGTGCTCAGTGATTTGAGTGTTCCGAGATAACGACAGTAAGGATTGTCGATCTTCGCCTCGGGCTAAATCCGGTTATCTACTGAAGGCATGCGATCCATTATCGGCCCGATTGGCGCCGCAGGATCATCAAAAATCCCACATTATTGTATTTATACGGATGCTCGGCATGCCGCCTGCGCCTGTACGTTCATCCGGGGAGGCGCATGCTGTACTGGCGGCGCATGGTGCCAAGACGCGGCGATCATCCAGCCTATCGATACCTCGGCATGCCCAGCGCCGAAACGCATCCCACCCCAAGCCTTGATTAGCAGGCCCTCAGCTTAAGCCCTAGTGCGATCACCATTTTTGCCCTGCAAATCATTGTGTTATCGCATGTGCGCCGCTAGCGTTCTCGCAGTGAATGTGACGAGCGGGACGCTTAGCCTTGATCAGTCAGCGCACATTGCCCGTGTTGAACGCCAAGGGCACGGATGCCGAGACGCAACGCCTCAAGCCTCAAAGCCGTCCCCATCTTGACCGTCAAAGGCGGGGCTAATGCAAACCATGACTTCACGGCCGGTTTTGGCTCTGCTCTCAATGCTTTTGGTCAGCTGCGGCAGCGGGCCATCAAGCGAGGGCACATCCACGATACCGCCGACCCCGCCGCCCGATGTGGCGCCCTTTGTTGCGCTCTCATTGGCTTATGAAGCGCACCGATTTAGCTCGAGGGATGTTGTGCAGCCGTATGTCTATGCGGGCGTCACCTATCCCGGCGGGCTTGCCGCCGTCTTTCCGCAGGCCAGCACATCCATCGATTTTGAGGGCGACCGCTTTCCCGAAATCATCGTTCCGCTGAACAAGGCCTACGGCACGCCGGCCTACGCCGCCCTGCCCTATTTGCTCCTGTCCAACACCAGCGGACGGCTTACCTATAACGAGAGGTTGAATGCCGAGTTGCCGTCAGTGTTCGGTGCACGGCGAACGGCATCCCTTACCGTCGCAGGAAGGCCGGCGGCATTCTTTGTCGCCCACAATGTTTCTGGGGTTTACAACGACCCCCGCGCACATGGCTCCGCGGTGCTCCTTGCGCAGCGATCGGGCTCGGTCGGCACGCTCACCAACGCCCTGCCCCGTCTGACCAGGAACAGCGGACTGCCGGACAATGGCGTGGATGCGCACGCCATGACAGCCGGCGACATCAACGGCGACGGCCTAGACGACATCATCATTGGCAATTGGTCAGCCTTTGGCGGCAATTTCTGGCCCATGACGCTGGTTCAGCAACAGGATGGGCGGTTCACGGCCAATTTTGACCCTTTCCTGGAACGCCTGTTGTCGGTCCCGGTCGTCAATCCCGGTTCGGCCGGAAATGAAGGTTTCAACCTGCTTCTGGATTTGCACTTGGCCGACGTAAACGGGGACAGGTTCGCCGATCTGATCGTGGGATTCGGCCATGGCTCAACGCCGAGCCTCCTCTTCCCGAACAGAAACGGACGCTTCAATTTCGAGGAAGGCATACCCCTTCCCCCAAGCGTCTATGGCATCGACACCAATCTGCACATGGAAACACGCAGCGCGGATTTCGACAATGATGGCGATCTGGATATCCTTATCCAGCACTCGCGGTACGTTCCCTATTATGGCGGAAACCATCTCCAGCTGCTGAGGAACGATCAGGGCCGCTTTACCGACATCACAGCGGGAGCCTTGGTTCAGGACGAAGCTGACATCAGGGCAGAGCGTTTAAACTGGTCCCCTGATGTTTTTGTTCGGGACCTCGATGGTGATCGGCTTCTCGACATCATATACGGACTCAGCAATGGCAAGTTGCTGGTGTTTTTCAATCAGGGGGCGGGTCGATTTAGCCGCTTAACCACCAACTTGCCCCGGAACGAGCCAGGGCGATTACTTGCGGTTGATGACTTAAACGCCGATGGGCGTCAGGAGCTTGCCTACTATCAATACAGCGGCTCCTCGAGCGAGGCCATATATATCGTAAATATATATGATCTTTCCTTCAAAAAGCCCGCACCGTGACCTATTTCAATTTATTGAGTATGAAATATTGCCCGTGCGGACCGTCCCTCATTTGAGCGGCAGCAGCTTGCCGATGATAAACTCCGCGGCTTCATCAACGCTCATTTCGGACGTGTTGACGCGGATTTCCGGGTCCTCCGGCGGCTCGTAAGGGCTGTCGATGCCGGTGAAATTCTTGATCTCGCCGCGCCGCGCCTTTTTGTAGAGGCCTTTGACGTCGCGTGCCTCGGCCACGGCCAGCGGGGTATCGACATAGATTTCGATGAATTCGCCATCAGGGAACATCGCGCGCACCAGCTCGCGTTCTGCGCGGAACGGGCTGATGAAGGCGGTGAGCACGATCAGGCCGGCATCGACCATCAGCCGGGAAACTTCCCCCACCCGGCGGATATTCTCGATCCGGTCCGCCTCGGTAAAGCCCAGGTCGCGGTTAAGGCCGTGGCGCACATTATCCCCGTCGAGCAGGAATGTGTGCCGGTTCATCAGGTGCAGCCGCTTTTCGACCGCATTGGCGATGGTGGACTTGCCGGCGCCGGACAGGCCAGTGAACCAAAGCACACTCGGCACCTGGTTCTTGAGCGCCGCATGCTCGGCGCGGCCGATGTCAGTCGCCTGCCGGTGGACATTCTGCGCGCGGCGAAGCGCGAAGTGCAACATACCGGCGGCCACAGTCGCATTGGTCATCCGGTCGATGAGGATGAAACCACCGAGCGCGCGGCTTTTCGCATAGGATTCAAACACCAGCGGCCGGTCGGTGGCGATCTCCACCACGCCGATGGCATTGAGATCGAGCGTCTTTACTGCCAGCCGGTCGAGCGTGTTGACGTTGATGGCATATTTGGGCTGCCGCACCGTCGCCGAGACCAACTGCGTGCCAAGTTTCAGCCAATAGGCGCGGCCGACATGCATTGCCGCATCGTCGAGCCAGACCAGAGTCGCTTCGAACTGGTCGCTCGCCTCGGGCGGGTCGTCCGCTGCGGCGATCACATCCCCGCGCGAACAATCAATCTCGTCCGCGAGGCACAGCGTGACCGACTGGCCAGCCGATGCCTCGGGGAGATCGCCTGCCAATGTGACGATACGCGCGATGGTGCTGGTGCGCCCGGAAGGCAGCACGCGCACCCCATCGCCCGGCCGCACAGTCCCGCTGGCGATCAGGCCGGCAAAGCCGCGGAAATCGAGATCGGGGCGATTGACCCACTGCACGGGCATACGCAGCGGACGGGCGACTTCACGCCGACTGTCCACATCAATGCTCTCGAGATGGGCCATCAGCGTGGGCCCATTGTACCACGGCATGTTGGCGGAAGGCGCAGTGATATTGTCGCCGCGGAAGCCGGAGATCGGCATTGCGGTGACATTCTCGATCCCGATTTCGCTGGCGAATGCGGCATAATCGGCGACAATCGCGTCAAATCGCGCCTGATCATAATCGACCAGGTCCATCTTGTTCACCGCCAGCACGAAGTGGCGAATGCCGATGAGCTGGCACAGATAGCTGTGCCGCCGCGTCTGGACGAGCACGCCCTTGCGCGCGTCGACAAGGATTACGGCACAATCGGCGGTGCTCGCGCCGGTCACCATATTGCGGGTATATTGCTCATGCCCCGGACAATCGGCGACAATGAACTTGCGCGTTTCGGTCGCGAAAAAGCGGTAGGCGACATCGATGGTGATGCCCTGCTCGCGCTCGGCGGCGAGGCCGTCCACCAGCAGCGCGAAGTCGATCTCCGTCCCTTGCGTGCCGACCCGCCGGCTATCGTTTTCAAGCGCGGCGAGCTGATCATCAAAGATCATCTTGCTGTCATAGAGCAGCCGCCCGATCAGCGTCGATTTGCCGTCATCGACTGACCCGCAGGTGATGAAACGGAGCATCGACTTGTGCTGGTGCCGCTCAAGATAGGCGCCGATATCCTCGGCAATCAGGGCGTCGACGCGATAGGATCCTTCCCCGGCCATCAGAAATATCCCTGGCTCTTTTTGATTTCCATGCCCGCACCGCCGGCATCCTTGTCGATCACCCGGCCCTGCCGTTCGCTGGTCGTGGTGAGCAGGGTTTCGCGGATCACCTCGTCAATGGTTGCAGCCTCGCTCTCGACCGCGCCAGTCAGCGGGAAGCAGCCCAATGTACGGAACCGGATCGAGCGTTCGACAATCGCCGGGCGGTGCCCCAGCACCCGCTCCAGCCGGTCAATGTCATCCGCCATGAACAGCTGCCCTTCCCATTCGAAGGTGGGGCGGCGGGCAGCGAAATAGAGCGGGACGATCGGCACGTCGTTGAGGCGGATGTATTGCCAGATGTCGAGCTCGGTCCAGTTGGAGATGGGAAAGACGCGGATGCTCTCACCCTTGTGCTTCCGGGCATTGTAGAGGTTCCATAGCTCCGGCCGCTGGTTCTTGGGGTCCCAGCCGTGGCTTGCGGTACGGAAACTGAAGATACGCTCCTTGGCGCGGCTCTTTTCCTCGTCGCGCCGCGCGCCGCCAAATGCGGCATCAAAGCCGTGGCTATCGAGCGCCTGCTTGAGCCCTTCCGTCTTCCACATGTCGGTGTGCAGCGGCCCATGATCGAAGGGGTTGATGCCGCGTTCCAGCGCTTCGGCATTGCGGTGGACGAGCAGCTCCATGCCGGACTCACGCGCCATCTGGTCGCGCAGGGCATACATGTCCTTGAACTTCCAGGTCGTATCGACATGCAGCAGCGGGAAAGGCGGCGGCGCGGGGTAGAAAGCCTTGCGTGCGAGGTGAAGCATCACCGCGCTGTCCTTGCCCACGGAATAAAGCATCACCGGGTTGGAGGCTTCTGCCACCACCTCTCGCATGATGTGGATCGCTTCGGCTTCCAGCCTGTCGAGGTGAGTAAGCGTGGTCGTCATTGCCGCGGTCCCGTCGCTGCCCTGTTGCAGAGCGGCGTAGCGCGCCAAGCTGGACATTTATCCTCCCATTTGGGAGTGTAAACGCATGGCGATTATCGAAGACGACGGCGACCTGCTGCCCGCTATCTATGACGGGCCGTTCGAAACGCCGATGTGGCAGTCATTGCTTGAAGGGCTGCGTCGCCAGACCGGCGCCGATAGCGCTAGCCTGACGATCGATAATGGGACCGCCGGAACCACGCGACTCCAGTCCGGCGACCAGACAGGCTTGCCGCCCGCGATGCTCGAACATCTTCGTGAGGAGCGGGTCTATTCGCCCGAGGAACTGAGCCTGACGCCCACCGGGGCACCTCATGGCGATGCGCGGGTGATGCGCGTGACCGAGGCTGGCGGAACTGTCGCGATCATCGAACTGACCCGGTCGCGCGGTCGCTTTGCTGCACCGGACGGCGCCCTGCTGCGCCGCATTGCCCCGCACATGCGCCGGTCCTTGCGCGCCTATGCCGAGATCGAGCGCCAGAAAGCAGGGTCGGCGATGGTGGCGGACGTGATGGCGCGGCTCGACTTCGGCTGGCTCAAGGTCGATGCACGCGCGACCATCATCGATAGCAGCACCGAGGCAAGGCGTTTGCTGCAGCATGGCGCAGGCCTCCGGATCACATCCCGCGGCCAGTTGATCGCAGATGATCCCGCTATCGGCCGCCGCCTGTCGGCGGTGCTCCGCGCGGCCATCCAAGGCCGCAGCGACCAGCCGCGCGCCCTCAACATCAGCCAGGAACCCTGGATCGATCTCCTGCTCATGCCGGCAGGCAATCTCGCTACCATTTACATTCAGGGCGACCGCCGCAGCCTCGCCGACCGCCACGAGCAGCTCGCCGAACTGTTCGGCCTGCTGCCGAGCGAAGCGCGGCTGGCGCTCGCCCTCTCCCGCGGCATGACGATCGCTGAGGCAGCGGAAACGCTGGGCCTCACCATCGAGACGGCGCGCAACTATTCGAAAAAAATCTACGCCAAGATGGGCGCGCGCGGCCAGAGCGATGTCGTGCGCTATATCCTCACCAGCGTGCTGGCGTTGGCGTAACGCAGCCACCGGGATTGACCCGCTTCATGTTTTGGCATGTATAGTGCCACAAGGAGGGGCGGGATGAGCATCAAGGCAATTGTGGCATCGCGCCTGGCG
>CANHQT010000045.1 GCA_947463325.1 Sphingomonadaceae bacterium | reverse complement strand
GGCCCTGGTTGGCAACGAGCCGCGACGGGTGGGTACCAGACCTCCCAGCCGCGTATCGTCGAAGCGCGGGGGAGCGCCATCAGCCTTGGGAATCCGGGTCGCAAGGATCTCGCCATCGGCATGCGCGTGTTTCATGAGAAGTTCGGCTACGGGACCATTGGCGACATCGAAGGGAATAAGCTGCTCGTGCAATTTGAAGGCGGCGGCAAAAAGCGGCTCCTCGACACTTTTGTGACAATTGCCTGATCGCCAAGGTGTTGCCTTGGCATAGTCCGCAAGGCTACCGCAGCGCTTATGGGGGCTGATCTCGATCCTGTTGAAGCGCTGCGTGCGGCGCAGGATGCGCTGTCGCGGGGTGATGCCCGCACCGCGCTGGACGTGCTGTCAGCGCTTGGACCGGCCCTCCCGGCACCCCAGGGCCACTGGCTGATCGCCCGTGCCTCCGCCATGACCGGGGATCGGGCGGGCGAACGCAGTGCCCTTTCCGGCATCCTGCAAGGCAACCGGCGCGAGATGGGGGCGCTGATCGCCATGGGTCGTTCCTTTGCCGCGAGCGGGGACGAGCGGGCCGCCGTTTCCTGGTTCACGACCGCGCTCAACCAGGCCGCAGCGACGCCTCCGCCCGACAATCTGGTACCGCTGCTGAGAGACGCTCAACGTTACTGCGCGGAAGCCCAGAATCGATTTGCCGCTCAGTTCGAGGCGGCCATTGCCGAGCTGGATGGAAACTCCCGACCCAGCCCAGCCCTTTCGCACGGACTGGACCTGCTGTTCGGGCGCAGTAACCTTTACCTCCAGCAACCAACGATGTTCTACTATCCCGGCCTGCCGCAACACGCCTTCTACGATCCCGCCGGCTTTAGCTGGACCTCGGCGTTCGAGGCTCAGGCGGAAACGATGCGCGACGAGTTTCTGGCCGTCAGCACAGCGAATGAAAGCTTCAATCCTTATGTCCGGCGCAGCGAAGCGCGCCCGGCGTCAAGCAGCCCGCTCCTCGAAGACCCGTCATGGGGCGCCGCCTACCTTTTTGACGGCGGCGAGTTGCAGGCGATCGCCAAAAGTGCGCCGCTTACGATCGCCGCCCTCTCGACCGCTGATCAGCCCGTGATCGCAAAACGCTCCCCCATGGCGCTCTATTCCCGGCTCAAGCCAGGCACCCATATCGCCCCGCACCATGGCCTCCTCAACACGCGACTGATCTGCCACATGCCGTTAGTGGCACCGGAAGGCTGCGCCCTACGGGTCGGTGCGGAAACCCGGCAATGGCAGTTCGGTAAGCTCCAGATTTTCGACGACAGCATCGAGCATGAGGCGTGGAACCGCGGCACCAGCGACCGCACGGTGCTGCTTTTTGAAATCTGGCGTCCGGAAATTCCGCAGGGTGACCGCGAACTTCTGGTGCGCATTTTCGAGACAATCGACCGGGTCGCCCCCGATCTGGGCAAGGAACAGGCATGAGCGACTCCTCCGCTCAGCATCCGCTGCGTATCCCGGCATTCCGCGCCTATTTCGCTGCCCGCCTTGGATTGACGCTTGGAATAACATCCCTCGTGCTCGTCATTGGCTGGCAGGTCTATGGCATCGCTCGGGAAACTTTGAGCATCAAGGAAAGCGCATTCCTGCTCGGTCTGGTTGGTCTCGCGCAGTTTGCGCCGCTGTTTGTGCTGACCCCCGTAACCGGCTGGGTCGCAGACCGCTATGATCGGCGGCTGATCGCTCGCGCGATGATGATGCTTTATGCGCTTATTGCTGGAACGCTTGCTCTGGCCAGTCTGGAGGGGTGGGTCGATCTCTGGCTCCTATTCCTGATGGCTGGTCTGATCGGTGTGGCTCGCGCCTTTTCAGGGCCGGCAATGTCAGCGCTGGCTCCCAATCTCGTACCGAAGGCGGTGCTCCCCACAGCCATCGCGATCAACTCAATCGCTTGGCAGACCGGATCGATCGCAGGCCCCGGAATCGGGGGAATACTGCTCGGCTACGGTCCTGATGTTGCTTACCTGGCCAGCTTCCTTCTGTTTACCGGCGCTCTATTCAGCTTTTTCGTGATCGGGCACGTCCCGCAGCCGTTGATGGACCGGGAGCTTCATCCCATCCGGCAGATGATCGACGGGCTCACTTATGTGCGCCGAAACCGTATGGTGTTTTCAACCATCACGCTTGACCTGTTTGCCGTCCTTCTTGCCGGATCGACGGCGCTTCTACCGGTATTCGCGCGGGATATCCTCCATGTCGGGCCGCAAGGTCTCGGACTGCTGGCGGCAGCGCCCGCTGCGGGTGCCACGCTGATGGCGCTCTGGTTTTCCTTCCGTCCAATGAGCGACAATGTCGGCCTCAAGATGCTGGGCGCGGTGATATTGTTCGGCCTCGCGACCATTATCTTCGGTCTTTCGACCATCTTCTGGGTCAGCCTCGCGGCGCTATTCGTGGCAGGTGCATGCGACATGGTCTCGGTCTATGTCCGCCAGACCCTGATCCAGATTTATACGCCAGATGCGATGCGCGGTCGGGTTTCCTCGGTATCGCAGATGACCATTTCTGCGTCGAACGAGCTCGGCGAGGCCGAAAGTGGCTTCCTCGCGGCCTTGATCGGCCCGGTCGGAGCGGTTGTTGCCGGCGGGGTCGGCGCAATCGTCATTACCCTTGCCTGGGCAGGACTTTTTCCCGAACTCAGGCTTGCCAAGAGCTTTGATCCACCCAAGATGCCGGATAGCGAACCACCGGCGAAGGAGCAGCCGTCATGAAGGCCCAGACGATCCTCGACACGATCGGCGGTACGCCGCACATCCGGATGCAGCGGCTATTCAGCAATGCCGAAGTGTGGATCAAATCCGAACGGTCCAATCCCGGCGGGTCGATCAAGGATCGTATCGCTCTAGCCATGATCGAGGCGGCCGAGCGCGACGGCCACCTCAAGCCCGGCGGCACGATCATCGAGCCGACAAGCGGCAATACCGGCATCGGCCTCGCCATGGTCGCTGCGGTAAAGGGATATCGATTGGTCCTCGTCATGCCCGAATCCATGTCGCTGGAACGGCGGCGGCTGATGCTCGCCTATGGTGCGACCTTTGATCTAACCCCGCGGGAAAAGGGCATGAAGGGCGCGATCGAACGCGCTATCGAACTGGTCGAAACGACGCCGGGGGCATGGATGCCTCAGCAGTTCGAAAATCCCGCCAATATCGACGTCCATGTTCGGACTACGGCCGAGGAAATCATCGCGGACTTTGCAACGGCCCCGATTGATGCGCTGATCACCGGGGTCGGCACCGGCGGGCACATCACCGGCACAGCCAAGGTGCTGAAGGCGCATTGGCCCGCGCTCAAGGTTTACGCGGTCGAACCGACCCTCTCTCCGGTGATTTCCGGCGGCGCACCCGGTCCGCACGCTATTCAAGGCATCGGCGCAGGTTTCATCCCTGCAAACCTGCATACCGACCTGCTCGATGGGGTCATCCAGGTGGATCCCAATGACGCCAAGGATATGGCGAAGCGTGCGGCGCGTGAGGAAGGCATGCTGGTGGGCATCTCATCCGGTGCAACCCTTGCCGCCATTGCGCAGAAGCTGCCCGACCTGCCTGCAGGAAGCCGCGTGCTGGGTTTCAACTACGACACCGGAGAGCGCTACCTGTCGGTGCCGGACTTCCTGCCGGAGATCTAAGGCTCGATCATGGCCCTAAGGGCGAGCCTGCGCCGGCCTCTGATTGCAGTCAGCGCGATGCTGACGGTGGTCATGATGGTGCTTGTCTTGGTGAACAGCAGCACACGCCCTTCCCTCCCTAACCTCACGGCAGACGATGCTCTGCCGCCCGGCCATGTTCCGCCCCCTGTCGAGCCGGTCGCTCTGATGGCGCTGGACCCGGCAGACGCTAGGGCGGCCAATGCACTGCAGCCGTTCGTCACCGGCGGATTTCCTGCCGCCGCCCCTTTCCGCATGAGCGGCGACGCCGCCGCGCAGGCACGGGCCGTTGACTGTGTGGCAGCAGCTATCCTGTACGAAGCCGGCGACGATCCGGAAGGACAGCGCGCGGTCGCACAAGTGATCATCAACCGCGCCCGGCACCCGGCCTATCCCAAGTCCATCTGTGGTGTCATTTTTCAAGGGAGCGAACGGGCAACCGGCTGCCAATTCACCTTCACCTGTGATGGCGCACTCAACCGCCGCTATTCTGATTCCGTGTGGCAGCAGGCGCGCGGTATCGCCATCGATATGCTGAACGGATCGGTTTACGCGCCGGTCGGCCTTGCCACCCATTACCATACCGATTGGGTGCGTCCTTATTGGAGCCCCAATCTCGAAAAGCTGGCGCAAGTCGGCACACACCTCTTCTTTCGCTGGCCGGGTTTCTGGGGGAGCCCCCGCGCAATGCAGGGCAGTGTCGGCGGGGAAGAACCTTGGATCGCGCAACTGGCAGCGTTGTCGCCTGCCCATGCCGCCATGCTGAGCCCAGAAGCACTGGCGGCGCTTGATGCGGCCCCAGAGGTATCGGCCGCTGCGGTGACCGCTGCTGTTTCAGCTGTCATTCCTCGCGACCAACTGGCCTTGGGGGATAGCATCATCCTCATGCTTGACCGCGGGCAGACGCCGGACGGGTTCCCCGCGCTTGCCAAAGCCGCGTGCGGAACGCGCAGCTATTGCAAAGTGATGGGCTGGACCAACCGATCGCTCATGCCGATGAGCGAGGTGATGAGTGATGCCGCGCGCGCGTCGATGAGTTTCAGCTATCTTCGCGATGAGCGGTCCGGACTTGAGCGTGCGCTTTGGAACTGCGAGCAGTTCCCCCGCGACAGCGCGCGTCAGTGCATGCGTCGCTAACAGCGGGGTTCAGGCGAAACCGCTGCCCACATCGAGCGATTGCATCCGTACCAAGCGACTGGTCAGTACAGCTGCCTGGCGATGCTTCACCGCCTCGCGATAGTCCGGGTCCGTCACCATGGCGAGAAAGGCACCGGCAGTGGGATAATGGGCGATGAAAATCGTATCCCATCGTTCATCTGCCGGGCCGGTCAGCATCAGCTGCATCGCCCCACGCCAAATCACCGAACCGCCGACACGAGAGAAGACAGGTTCACTGTCCTCCCCATATCGCCGATAGGCCTCTGCCCCACTCAACCCTGCCCCGTGAAGCGAATGTCCATCCGGATAGGCCGCGACATCACGGTACCGAACCAGATTGAGCATCCAGATGGGTTCATCGCGCGGGAGTGCCTTGAACGCATCGAACGCCTCGCGGGTAGGATCGACATGGACCTCGGTCATGCAATGCTGGCGAGTTTGTACGTCTTATACTCGTCCCTCAGCTGGCGCTTGAGCAGCTTGCCGGTTGCAGTGTGCGGCAGGCTGTCGACAAATTTGATCTCGTCAGGGAGCCACCATTTGGCGACTTCTGTCTGAAGGTGTGCGAGAATTTCTTCGCGCGTGACCTCGCTGCCAGGCTTGCGCACAACGAGCAGCAGGGGGCGCTCATCCCATTTGGGGTGCGGCACGCCAACGGCGGCGGCTTCCGCAACGCCCGGAGCGCCGACAGCCGCATTCTCGAGCTCGATCGAGCTGATCCATTCGCCGCCTGACTTGATCACATCCTTGGCGCGGTCAGTAATCTGCATGATGCCATCGGGGTGGATCAACGCCACATCGCCGGTATCAAACCAGCCATCAGCGTCGGCAGCATTGTGCTCCGCCTCAAAGTAGCGCTGGATGATCCATGGCCCGCGGACCTGCAGACGCCCGCTCGTCTTGCCATCGCGCGGCAGGACCTCGTCATTGTCATCAACGATGCGCAGCTCGACACCGAACGGCACCCGCCCCTGCTTGGTAACCATGTCAACCTGCTGGTCGAAGGTCATGTCGTCCCAATCATAGGGCTTGGCCCCCATTGTACCGATCGGGCTTGTTTCGGTCATCCCCCAGGCGTGGGCGACGCTAATACCGGCCTTCATCAGTCGCTCGATCATCGCACGCGGTGCGGCGGAACCACCAATCACCACCTGCTTCAATCGGCCCCAGTCACCACCATTGGCATCCATATCCGCGAACATCTGCAGCCAGACGGTCGGCACACCGGCGCTGTGCGTGACCTTTTCCTCGCGGATCAGGCGCCACAGCACGCTCGCATCATTAGTTGCGGAAAAAACCATCTTCGCGCCGACCGCCGCGGCTCCGTATGGCAAGCCCCAGGCATTGGCGTGGAACATCGGAACCACCGGCAGCGCAACCGCACGCGCCGACAGATCGAACACATCGGGCTGGAGCAACGCATAGGCGTGAATGACATTCGACCGATGCTGGTAGAGAACGCCCTTGGGGTTGCCGGTCGTGCCGCTGGTATAGCACAGGCCGCATGGATCATCCTCGGCAAGCTCAACCCATGCGAAGTTCCCGTCCTCGGCGCCAACCCATTCCTCAAAACCGAGATATTCACCCTCAGCGGCGCTGTCGAAAAGGATGAAATGTTCGATCGTCTTGAGTTGCGGACGCAGACGCTCGACGATCGGCAGGAAGGCACGGTCAAACAAAAGCACGCGGTCAGAAGCGTGGTTCATGATGTAGACCAGCTGGTCATCGAAAAGGCGCGGATTGACCGTGTGGAGAATGCCGCCCATCCCCGCGCTGCCATACCAGGCGGCGAGATGGTGGACATGGTTCATCGCCAGCGTCGCAATACGATCGCCCTTGGTCATGCCCAGCCGCTGCAATGCCTGTGACATTCTGCGAGCGAGCAGATGCACCTCGCGCCAATTGCTGCGCTGCAACCGCCCATCAGCCCAATAACTGACAATTTCGCGTGCACCATGTTCGCGTGCAGCATGGTCGATCAACATCGTGACGGTCAGGGGTTGCGCCTGCATTCCTCCGATCGGCATCTTCACACTCTCCTTGTGTCGCGCGCGGCTTTGTACCGCCCGTCTTGTTTCAAATTCATATGCTTAGCTGGCTCGGCTGACACCGCCAGCTAGATTCAGAGCAACATGGGTTACCCCAGCCACCCGCTCAATGCGGTGCACAATTTCTTGGTCGAGCACACGATTGGTGGCCACACGAAGACACGCCAATGGCTCTTCCTCCGCATCAGGCCGCAGCATCACCACCACCTCGCCTTTACCCTCGGGTGTAGCCCGCACCAATTGGGCCAACTCCGCGAGCGGAGCCTCGCGGTCGATGGCAATATTGAGGCGCAGCGCCGATCGCGCGGCGAGATTCTCCAATGCTTGGGCGCTGCGCACGGCCACCCTTGGGGTTTCCTCGCCTTCGCGCCAGTCGAGCTCGACCGAGAGCAATGCGCATTCGCCACGCTCCGCCAACCCTTCGAGCAGATTGGCCGCGCTCTCTTCAAAACAGCTGGCTGGAAACTGACCCGACCGGTCGGACAGTGTCAGCATCTGGTAACGGTTGCCTCTCTGCGACGTCCGCCAGCGCGCCGTCTCGACCAGAGCTGCCATGGTCGCGGGGCGGCGCTCGCCGGCAGGAGCAGGGGTGCTGTCGGCAAGCTCGCCATAGCTCCGAGCGCGCAAGGAAGACACCAACGCCCGATAACGCGAGACCGGATGGTCAGAAAAATAAAAGCCAAACGCTTCCTTCTCCTGCGCCATTGTTTCCGCCATCGACCACGGCTCCGCCTGCGGTAGTTGCAAAGCGGGCATGGCGATAACATCGCCGCCAAACAGACCGCCCTGTCCGGTCGCGCGGCTCTCGGCGGTGCGGGTGGCTGTCGCTAGGATCACTTCAGCACCACCATGCACGCGAGCTCGGTCCGGTTCGACGCAATCGAACGCACCTGATCCCGCCAGCGCCTCAATCTGCCGCCGATTGAGCAGGCGCGCGTCAATACGTTCCGCAAAATCCTCAAGGCCGCTGAATGCCCCGTCGCTGTCACGCTCTGCAACCAGCTGCTCCATGGCCTTCTCACCGACGCCTTTGAGAGCGCCAAGCCCGTAGCGCACCTGCAGCCCTTGGCTGACCTGCTCCACAGAAAACGCGGCCTCGCTCGCATTGATGCAAGGGCCTGCCACCGCGACGTCGAGCCGGCGAGCGTCATCCACAAAAACTGCCAGCTTATCGGTGATATGAATATCAAAACTCATGGATGC
>CANHQT010000044.1 GCA_947463325.1 Sphingomonadaceae bacterium | reverse complement strand
TTCTCATGGATCAGTCATCAGGGGAGCAAGGACCATGTTTTCCGAATTCAAGACATTCATTGCCAGAGGCAATGTGCTCGACCTCGCGGTCGGCGTGATTATCGGGGGCGCATTCGGTACAATCGTTGCGTCACTGACCGGAGACCTCATCATGCCGATAATCGGCTGGCTGTTTGGCGGCGCCGATTTTTCGACCATGTTCATCCGCCTTGGCCCGCTGCCTGAAGGCTACACTGGATCGACAACCGATTATGCCGCGCTCAAAGAAGCCGGCGTAGCGATGCTGGGTTATGGCGCATTCATTACGGCGCTCATCAATTTCCTTATCCTAGCCTTCGTGATTTTCCTGATCGTCCGGCAGGCCAATCGCATGCTGCCGAAGAAGGACGAAGCGCCAGCCGGCCCGACCGAGGTCGATCTGCTCGCCGAAATCCGCGACGAGCTGAAGAAGCGCTGAGGCGAAAGCCGCCTCACGGAACCGGTCGGCTGTTCGATCATTTCGAACGCCGACCGGACAACCGCGCCGTTGCCCCGCCAGCGGCGCCGTTTCTCCCGGCATGAGGGAGAAACGTTGATGAAGATGATCACCAGACTCACTCTGCTCGCGGCGGCCCCGCTGGCGCTCGCCGCCTGTGACAGTGCGCAGGAAAACAACGCCGAGGATGCCGGTGACGACACGCAGGCGCAGGCCGAGCAGCAGGCCGACGCGATGGAAGATGAAGCCGCTGCGATGCGTGACGCCGATGCGGACGCCGGATCAGCCACCGCTGGCCAAGCCGATGCGCTCGACAATCAGGCGGAGGTCATTCGTGAACAGGCCGAAGACAAGTCGCAGGCGATGGAAGAACAGGCGGAGGATGCCGCCAACAAGCGCTGATCGCGCCTCACTGCCGCGTTGAGAACCAAGGGGTCGCCGGGCAACTGGCGGCCCCCTTTGCTATGGGACGACGGAACCGGCCGGGCTGATGCCGAGATCCCCCGCGACGTCAAACTGATTTCGGCGAGTTGCGATCCTTGTTTCGACAATCATCGAATTGATCTTGACCGTCGCGCGCCACTATGTCATCTCGATTTGTGTCGAAACGAAGGGAATGGTGTGCAAGCCACGGCCGCAATTGAGGCGCTGAGCGCCTTGGCGCAGGAGCATCGGCTCGCCCTGTTCCGCCTGTTGGTGCAGGCGGGCGAACGGGGGATGGCGGCCGGTGCGATCGCGGACGCCCTGGGCATTCCCAATTCTTCGCTGTCATTCCATCTGGCACACCTCAATCGCGCCGGGCTGGTCCGGCAAGAGCGCCAGCACCGGTCGCTGATCTATCGCGCCGACTTTCCGGCGATGAATGGGCTGGTCGCCTACCTGATGGAAAATTGTTGCGCGGGCGCCGGGTGCGGTACCGATGCCGGCTGTGAACCCGCGGAAATCGAAAGGAATTCAGCATGAAGCGTTTGCACGTTCATGTCGGCGTTGCCGACCTTGACCAATCCATCGGCTTTTATTCGACGCTGTTCGCCGCCCCGCCGACTGTGATGCGGGAAGACTATGCCAAGTGGATGCTCGATGATCCCCGGGTCAATTTTGCGATCTCTTCCGGTAATCATGCGCAAAAGGGCATCGAACATCTGGGCATCCAGGTGGAAAGTGGTGATGAGCTGGTCGAGGTCTATGGACGCCTGAAGGCCGCCGACCGCCCGGTGCTCGAAGAAGGCCAGACGACCTGCTGCTACGCCCAATCCGAGAAGAGCTGGATTGCCGACCCCGACGGTATCGTCTGGGAAGCGTTTCTGACCAACGGCGAAGCGACCGTCTATGGCGACAGTCCCGAGCTGGCCAAGTTGGCGTCTGCGAATGCCGCCGAAGGACAATGCTGCGCGCCCGAACTGTCGCCCGCGGCAAGACCAACCTGCTGCTGAGAGGGTTCGGGGGCATGAAGACGATATTGGTGCTGTGCACGGGCAATTCTGCGCGCAGCATATTGGGTGAGGCGATGCTCAATCTGCTCGGCGCGGGCAGGATCGCCGCCTATAGCGCGGGAAGCAAGCCCAAGGGCGTTCCCCATCCCGGCGCTCTGCGGCTGCTGGCGGCCAAGGGCATCGATACCGCGCCCTTCCGCTCGAAAAGCTGGGATGAATTTGCGCTGCCCGGCGCTCCTGCCATCGATGTGGCGATCACCGTGTGCGGCAACGCCGCCGGGGAAACCTGCCCGCTGTTCATCGGTGCGCCGGTGCGTGCGCATTGGGGCCTGCCAGACCCCGCCGATGTGACCGGCAGCGATGCCGAGGTCGATGCCGCCTTTGCCGAAACCTGGCGGTTGCTGGACATGCGCGTGCGCGCGCTGATTGACCTGCCTTTCGAGAAGATGGCGGCACCAGAGTTACGCGATGCGCTCAACCGGATTGGGGACATGGAGGGCGCAGCATGAGCAGGCGCGCGCTGTTGGCCGAAGGGGTTGGATCCTTCTTTCTGTTCGCCTGCGTCATCGGTTCCGGCATCATGGCGTCGAACCTGGCGCAGGGAAATGACGCCATCGCTCTACTCGGCAACACGCTGGCGACGGGCGCGATATTGTTCGTGCTGATCACCATGCTCGGGCCGGTTTCCGGCGCGCATTTCAACCCTGCGGTCACACTGGTCATGGCATCGCGCGGGGACATCGGCTGGCGCGTGGCGGGGGCCTATGTGCTTGTCCAGATTGCCTTCGGTATCCTCGGCGCATGGGCCGCGCACCTCATGTTCGACCTGCCGACGCTCCAGCTGTCAGTGAAGGCGCGGACCGGCCTGGGCCAATGGGCGGGGGAGGCGATCGCGACATTCGGGCTGATCCTCACCATCCTCGGCACCGCGCGCCATCGCCCGCATTGGGTGCCGGCCAGTGTCGCGCTGTACATCACCGCCGCTTACTGGTTCACATCCTCAACCAGCTTTGCCAACCCGGCGATTACGCTGGCGCGCAGCTTGTCGGACACTTTTGCAGGAATCGCGCCGCACGACGTGCCCTTGTTCGTGATGGCGCAGCTGGTGGGGGCCGGGCTGGCTGCAGTCATTGGAAGAATCTTGTTCGACGATTGAGCGGGCGGGATAGTTTTGCCCGGCCGGCCTTTGCATTCGCGGGCCCCCTTCCTATATCGATCGGGCCGGGCAACCGGCTATGACGATAAATGGTGGCGTGGAATAGGCACAGCGGACCCGGGGGCGGTACCCGGCGGCTCCACCACCTGAACCGTTCCGGCGCATGGAAACATGGGCTGCACGGTACAGATGACGGGGCCGAACTAGGATCGACGTGTGTTGAAAGACGCAGGCTTTCGTTCGGGCTGAGTAACCCGTTAAAGGCTCTAACTCACAAGTGC
This sequence comes from Sphingomonadaceae bacterium, assembly GCA_947463325.1. Taxonomy (GTDB): domain Bacteria; phylum Pseudomonadota; class Alphaproteobacteria; order Sphingomonadales; family Sphingomonadaceae; genus Sphingopyxis. The sequence goes on along the minus strand of CANHQT010000044.1, from coordinate 4,968 downwards.
CAACGATAACGAGGCGCTCGCTCTGGCCGCGTAATGGATGACCTAACGGTCTGAAATTACTTCAACCTGAGCGCGGTTCGGACCGAACCGGGCAACAGAATCGGAAACCAGCGGTCCGGGGGGTACCGGGCAACAGAAACCCCCCACATACCTGTCATCATTGATCTGCATGTTTCGGTCTGCTGCTTGCCTTCGACCGGAGGTGAGTTAGGCTGATGGAGTGCCCTTCGCTCTGGATTGCCGCGCCGCTTCGCGGCTCGCAATGACGAGGGGAAAGGTGGGGGATTATGACAGAGAAATTGATGGGTGCCGCTGAAACCGCGCAGGCGATTGCCGAAGGGCGGACGACCGCCGTGGCCGAATGCGAGGCGGCGATTGCGCGGATCGAGGCACTGAACCCTGCGCTCAATGCTGTGATCGTCAAGGATTATGAGCGGGCGAGGGCCGATGCGCGGGCCGCCGATGCCGCCGTGGCTGCGGGCGAGCGCCGGCCGCTGCTCGGCGTGCCGATGACGGTCAAGGAAAGCTTTGAACTAGCCGGAACTGCGCAGACCTGGGGCTTTGCCGCCCATGCCGGTCATGTGAATGCCGTGGATGGATCGACCGTACGGCGGCTGCGAGCGGCCGGTGCGGTTATCCTCGGCAAGACCAATGTGCCGGTGGGCCTTGCCGATCTTCAGTCGGTGAACCCGATTTATGGCCGGACGGTCAACCCGCACGATCCCGCGCTGGTGCCGGGGGGATCATCGGGTGGTTCTGCGGTGGCGCTGGCCAGCGGGATGGTGCCGCTGGAGATCGGCACTGATATTGGCGGCTCCATCCGTTCGCCTGCGCATTTCTGCGGGGTTTATGGTCACAAGACGAGCTATGGCGTGATCCCGCTCGACGGACATCGCTTTCCCGGAACCGATGGAGCGGACCGGCCGCTGTCGGTTGCCGGGCCGTTGGCGCGGGAGGCGGCCGATCTTTCGCTCGCGCTCGACGTGGTGGCACGTGATCCCCTGCCGCGAGCGAGGATAAGCACCCTTGCCGGTGTGCGGCTGTTTGTCCTCACCAGCCATCCGCGGGCGCGGGTTTCGCAGGAGATTGCCGCAGGCATTGAGGCTGCAGCGGCGCGAGCGGAAGCGGCAGGGGCGACGATTGTGCGGCAGAGTGACCTCCTCCCCGACCTTTCTGCAATCGTTGATCACTATATCCCGATGCTCAACATGATCATTTCCGGCGGTATGCCGGGCCCAGATGGCCATGCGCCGACACTGCACAAATGGTTCTCACTGTGTGACGCTCAGGCGCGGGTTGAGCGGGCTTTCGCGCGATTTTTCGAGGCGAATGACGCGATCCTTGCGCCGGTGTTCGGGACGACCGCGTTCGCGCATGACGATGAACCCGACCTGCGCAAGCGCACGCTGACCATCGACGGCGAGGAAACGCCCTTTGCGGCTCAGTTCGCATGGATCAGCATGGCGACCTTTGCCGGTCTTCCTGCGACATCAACACCGATCGGGATCGCGGCCAACGGCATGCCGTTCAACATGCAGATCATAGGCGCGCGCCGCAACGATCATGACATGATTGCGCTCGCGGGGCTGCTGGGACGGTGATGGTCGTCCGGGTTGTGATGCCGTTACGCCACTGTGGTGCGCGGGCTGTTCTGGGCGGCAGCGGCTTTTGCCATCGTCATGGCCAGTCTGCCCAAGCCGCCGCAGATCCCGGGTGATCCGGGGGGCAAGGTGCAGCACATCATCGCCTTTGCGGTGCTGGGGTGCCTTGCGCGGATATGCTGGACGCAGGTTTCGGGCTGGCGGCTGCTGGCAGGGCTTTCCGCCTTTGGCGCGCTGATCGAGCTGGTACAGGCCATACCCGCACTGAACCGCCATGCTGACTGGGTCGATTGGGCGGCAGATACTGTCGCGGCTGGATGTGTGCTCGGGATGGCGGCGCTGGTGCGGAAAATGGTGCCGGCTGCAGGAATCGAACCCGCGACCCCCTGATTACAAATCAGGTGCTCTACCAACTGAGCTAAGCCGGCGTGACCGTGTTGGATTGGTCCCCTAGCGTCAAACTACGCCGAACGTCCAGCCTTCGGTGCGCGCGATCAGCGGTGTCATGTCTGGCGGGGCCCAATTGGCCGCGGCCGTGGCGGCTTGGGACAGCCAGGCAGCGGTCAGCAGGGCGTCCGAATTATGGTCATCCAGCCGTTCGGGGAGCTTTGCAGCAAAGCCAAGTGTCGCGAGCATCGCGCTAAGCCGTGCGGGATCGAGGACCTTGATCTTGTTGCCGGTGACACCGGCCTGGCGTGCGGCGAGGCTGGTGTAGATTTCAACGATGCAGGGGCCGCTTTCCGGCAGCGGGTCAAACGGCCAGACGGGGATGCGGCCCCGCAGGCGGTGGAGCACACGCATGCCGGTGAGGCTGGATTTGCCGACCTGAGCCGCGCCGACAAGGTTGAAGCAGCTTGCCGGGCGCAGACCCATCGCTGCCTGACCATGCTCACACGCGCGCAGGCGCCCCATGGATCCGGTAAACAAGTCGCCGCGTTCCACACCATGTCGGAAACGCCGCCTCGCCTCCGGGTGGGTAACGAAGGATGTGGCGGCAAGGTGCGGATCGCTGGCGGTGATGGCATCGACGAGGTGCCAGAGGGCAGGTGCGTCCGCCGGGCTTTCGTCCCAACCCGGGAAATAGCCGTCACAATCGACAAAGGGCAGGGCGGGGGAAAGATCGAGCCCGATGAGAATGTCGGTTTGCTGCTCGGCCAGCGTTTCCAGCCAGGCAAGGATCCGTTGGCGCGTCCAGCCGCCATCTGGGCGGAGCAGAGCGAGCTGGCTTGCCCCTTGCGTGACTGCCACGGCGATACCGGGCTGGCGCGGGGTGGCCGCTCCTGACCAGTCGATACAGGCGTGGCGGGCAAAACGGCGCATGATCCTCGGGATAGCCCGCAACTCGGTGCTTGCAACAGGGCCTTTCGGATACCAAATGCAGGCGATGCTGATAGAAACCGAACTCACACCCAACCCGGCCACACGCAAGTTCCTGCCCGGGCGTCAGGTAATGGCGAGTGGCAGCCGCGATTTTGCCTCTCCAGAGGCGGCGGCAGCATCTCCGCTCGCCGAGGCGCTGTTTGCGCTAGGGGATGTGACGGGCGTGCATTTCGGGCGCGATTTCATCGCGGTAACCGCCGCTCCGGGCACTGACTGGCAATTGTTGCAGGCGGATGTTGCAGCGATGCTGCTTGATCATTTCACGGCGGATATGCCCTTGCTGCGTGAGCCCAGCGCGGCTGGCATCAGCGTGCCGGCGGAAGATGCGCCTATCGACGAGCTTCCGATTGACCCGGCGGATGCGGATATCGTCGATCAGATAAAAGACCTCATCGAAACGCGCATCCGCCCGGCCGTGGCCAATGATGGCGGGGATATCCGATTCAAGGGATTTGATCGCGGCAATGTCTATCTGGTGATGCAGGGCGCCTGTGCCGGCTGCCCGTCATCCACAGCGACGCTCAAGCAGGGCATCGAATCCCTGCTCAAACATTATGTTCCCGAAGTGACGGCGGTTTACGCGGTCTGACCGGGTTTCCCAAAGTATAGCAAAAGGGGGAATGTGATGGCTCAGCCTTTGTCCGATGCCGCACTCGACCAACTGTTTCGCAACGCGCGCAGCTATAACGGCTATCTCGACCGGCCGGTCAGCAGTGACCAGCTGGAGGCGATCTGGGCGCTCATGAAGATGGGCCCGACATCCGCCAATTGCCTGCCCGCGCGTATTGTCTGGTGCGTGAGCGAGGAGGCCAAGGAAAAGCTGGCCGCCTGTGCATTGCCAGCCAACGCGGAGAAGATCCGCCAGGCCCCGGTCAGTGTCGTTATCGGCATGGACATGAAATTCTACGAGCAGCTGCCGGAGCTGTTCCCCCACACGGATGCGCGTAGCTGGTTCGCCGGTAATGAGGCACTGGCGAGCACGACCGCGTTCCGCAATTCATCGCTGCAAGGCGGCTATTTCATCCTCGCGGCGCGCGCTCTGGGGCTGGACACAGGGCCGATGTCCGGATTCAGCCCGGAAGCGGTTGATGCCGCATTCTTTGCCGACACGCCGGACGTCAAATCGAACTTCATCGCAACGCTCGGCTATGGCGATCCAGCGAGCATCTTTGAACGCAGCCCGCGCCCCGAATTTGAGAGGTTCAACAGGATTGTCTGACGTCTTGGCCATCCGTCGGCTGGTCATTGATTGCGCAACGCCGAACCTTTCTCTCGCGCTGTTCGAGGGCGATAAGCTGATCGCATCCGACCATCGCCAGATCGGCCGGGGGCATGCCGAAGCGCTGGTTCCCGCGATTGCCGCCTTGCCTGATGGCGGACGGGCCGGCGCCATTTATGTTGGGTGCGGGCCTGGCAGCTTCACGGGGATCCGTATTGGCATCGCTGCCGCGCGCGCTCTCGCATTTGCCTGGGGTGCGCCGCTTAGCGGATTCGACACGCTGGCGCTGATCGCGGCGCAGGCACGCCGCAAAACAGGCGCAGAGCGGATCGCAGTCGCTGTCGATGGCGGACATGGCGAATGGTTTGTTGCCGAAGCGCCGTTGGGGGCATTGTCATTGAAGCCAGAGGACGCGGCTGCCGTGATGGACTCGCCGCTGGTGGGCGGCGCGCGCGCTGCTGATCTGGTAGCCTTGCGTGGCTGGGGTGAGGCGATCGATGCTGAAGCGGATGCCCGCGAGTTTCCCTTCATGGATCAGCTCGCAATAATGGCTTCTGCCGCTCCGCTTTATGGCCGGGCTCCTGACGCCAAGGTTTTGGCAGCAACGTGAACAAGGCGGTGCCGGTCATCGTCGGCCTAGGGGTGGACCGGCTGGAGGAGGTCGACGCCATTTCAGGCGCGGCTTTCGATCCGCGCTACGGAGAGGCGTGGACCAAGGCGCAATGCCTTTCGGCAATGGCGATGCCCGGCTACAGACTGACCGGGGTC
>CANHQT010000043.1 GCA_947463325.1 Sphingomonadaceae bacterium | reverse complement strand
CGCAGGCTCCATCTCGCGTTGGAGCGAGGAGGGTACGAAGACTTATCGCCCGAGCATCGCCTCGGGCCGCACCAGCCTGTCGAATTCACTTGCGTCGATGGTGCCGAGCGCGAGCGCGGTCTCGCGCAGCGTGGTGCCTTCCGCATGCGCCTTTTTGGCGATGGCGGCCGCGGCATCATAGCCAATCGCGGGCGTGAGCGCCGTCACCAGCATCAGCGACCGGTCAACCAGTTCGGCGATGCGTTTCTCGTCCGCCTGCAAGCCTTCGACACAATGGTCGGCAAAGCCGTTCATGCCGGTGGCGAGAAGATCGACCGAGCGCAAAATATTGTGCGCGATCAGCGGCTTGAAAACGTTTAGCTCAAGGTGCCCCTGCATCCCGCCGACGGTCACTGCGACATGATTGCCCATCACCTGCGCGGCAACCATCGTCAGCATCTCGCACTGGGTCGGGTTGACCTTGCCCGGCATGATCGAGCTGCCCGGTTCGTTGGCGGGCAGGATGAGTTCGCCGAGCCCCGAGCGCGGGCCGGAGCCGAGCAGGCGGATATCATTGGCGATCTTGGTCAGCGCAACGGCGAGAGTGTTGAGTTGGCCGGAAAGTTCGACAAGCGCATCGTGCGTCGCAAGCGCCTCGAACTTGTTGTCCGCCGGTCTGAGCGACAGGCCTGCGATTGCGGAAAGCTCCAAGGCCATGGCGGTATCGAAGCCCTTAGGGGCGTTGAGGCCCGTTCCGACCGCCGTTCCCCCTTGCGCGAGCGCATGAATGCCGCCCTCTGTCGACGTTTCAATGCCGAGCCGCGCCATCGCAATCTGATAGGCATAGGCCGAGAACACCTGCCCCAGCGTGAGCGGGGTTGCATCCTGCAGGTGCGTCCGCCCGACCTTAACGATGTCCCGCCATGCGTCCGCCTTTGTCGCCAAGGCGGTCTGCAGCCTGTCCAGCGCGGGGGTCAATCGACTGCTGACAGCTATCGCCACTGCCACATGCATGGCCGTGGGGAAGCTGTCGTTCGACGACTGGCTCATGTTGACATGGTCGTTGGGATGGACCGGGCTCTTGCCGCCGCGCGTGCCGGTCAGCGCCTCATTGGCGATACCTGCGATCACCTCATTGACGTTCATGTTGGTCTGGGTGCCGCTGCCGGTCTGCCAGATGGCGAGCGGAAACTGATCATCGTGGCGGCCATCGATCACCGCTTGTGCCGCGGCCTCGATCGCATCGGCGATGGCAGGGTCAAGGCCGTGGCGGCGGTTGACCCGCGCTGCGGCGAGCTTGACCATGGCGAGCGCGTGGACGAGTTCAATCGGCATCCGCTCTCGCGCGCCGAACGGGAAGTTGGCGATGCTGCGCTGGGTCTGTGCGCCCCAATAGGCGTCGGCGGGAACTGACACTGGCCCCAGCGAGTCGCTTTCCTCACGCGTGGCCATGGCAGTCGTCCTTTCCCTGTTCAGGATTACTGGCGCAGCAGGTCGCGCCCGACGATCATGCGCATCACCTGATTGGTCCCTTCGAGGATCGAATGGACACGCAGGTCACGCCAGAAACGCTCGATCGGATAGTCGCGCAGATAGCCGTAGCCGCCATGCAGCTGCAACGCGCGGTCGACGATGGCCGATCCATTGTCCGTCGCGAGCCGCTTGGCCATCGCCGAAAAGCGCGACTTGTCCGGCGCGTTTGCCTCCACCTTGGCAGCGGCGAGATAGAGCAGGGCGCGCGCGGCTTCCAGATCGGTCGCCATGTCGGCGAGCATGAACTGGGTGTTCTGGAAATCGGCCACGGGCTGGCCGAACTGCTGGCGTTCCTTGGTGTAGCGCACCGCCTCATCAAGGCAGCGTTGCGCGCCGCCGAGGCTGCAGGCGCCGATGTTGAGCCGGCCGCCGTCGAGCCCCGCCATGGCGAAGCGGAAGCCTTCGCCCTCCGCGCCGACGCGGTTGGCGACGGGAACGCGGCAATCCTCGAAGATCACCTGCGCGGTGGGGCTGGCGTTCCAGCCGAGCTTCTTTTCCGGCGCACCGAAGGAGAGGCCCGGCGTATCCTTGTCGATCACCAGACAGGAGATGCCCTTGGCGCCGGCATCGCCGGTGCGCACCATGCAGACATAGACGTCATTCACGCCCGCGCCGGAGATGAACTGCTTGGTGCCGTTGATGACATAATGGTCGCCATCCAAACGCGCCGTCGTCTTGAGCGCCGCGGCGTCCGAGCCCGACCCGGGTTCGGTGAGGCAATAGCTCGCGATTCGGTCCATGCTGACGAGGTCGGGCAGATAACGTGCCTTGAGATCAACGCCGCCGAAGCAATCGATCATCCAAGCGGCCATATTGTGGATGGAGATGTAGGCCGATGTGGCGGGACAGCCATAGGCCATCGCTTCCATGATCAGCGCGGCCTCCAGCCGGCCAAGGCCGATGCCGCCGCTCTCCTCCGACACATAGATGGCACCGAAGCCAAGCTCGCCCGCTGCCTTCCACACATCGACCGGATAGTGGCTGCGCTCGTCCCACTCGCCCGCGAAGGGCGTGATGCGGTCCGCAGTAAACTTCCGCGCCATGTCCTGGATGGCGAGCTGGTCTTCGGTAAGGTCGAACTGGCCGGTCATCGCTTACCCCATCGTCGGGATGACGAAAGCATTGGCGCCGTCACCCACGCCGCCATCGGGCCAGCGCTGGGTGATGGTCTTGGTCTTGGTCCAGAAACGGACGCCTTCCATGCCATGCTGGTTGATGTCGCCAAAGGCGCTGCGCTTCCACCCGCCGAAGCTGTGATAGGCGACCGGCACCGGGATCGGCACGTTGATGCCGACCATGCCGACATTCACGCGGTGCGCGAATTCGCGCGCGGCATGGCCGTTGCGTGTGAAGATGGCGACGCCATTGCCGTACTGGTGCTGGCTGGGGAGGGCGAGCGCCTCCTCGAAGCTCGCGGCGCGCACCATCTGGAGGACGGGGCCGAAGATTTCCTCGCGATAGCTTTCCATCGCCGGGGTGACATGGTCGAACAGGCTGGGGCCGATGAAGAAGCCCTGTTCATGCCCCTGCAGCGTGAAGCCGCGACCGTCGACGACCAGCTCCGCGCCTTCCTCGACACCCTTTGCGATCCAGCCTTCGACGCGGGCCTTGTGCGCGGCATTGACCACCGGGCCATAATGGGCGTCCGCGTCGGTCGAGACGCCGATGCGCAGCTTGGCGATGGCGGGGACCAGTGCCTCGCGCAGTTCGTTCGCGGTTTTGTCAGTCACCGGCACGACGACGGGGAGCGCCATGCAGCGTTCGCCAGCCGAACCGAAAGCGGCGCCGGTGAGGTCATTGACCACCTGGTCGAGATCGGCGTCAGGCATGACAATGCCGTGGTTCTTGGCGCCGCCCATGGCCTGCACGCGCTTGCCGGCTTCGACTCCGCGGCGATAGACATAATGGGCGATGTCGGATGATCCGACGAAGCTGACGGCGGAAATGCCGGGATGGTCGAGGATCGCATCGACCATTTCCTTGTCGCCCTGAACCACCTGAAGCACGCCTTCGGGAAGGCCCGCCTCAAGGAATAGCTCGGCGAGGCGCACCGGCACGCTGGGATCGCGTTCGGAGGGCTTGAGGATGAAGGCATTGCCCGTCGCCAGCGCGATGCCGGACATCCACAGCGGGATCATCGCCGGGAAATTGAACGGGGTGATACCAGCCCCGATGCCGAGCGGCTGGCGCATCGAATAGACGTCAATGCCGGGGCCGGCGCCTTGGGTATATTCGCCCTTGAGTGCATGCGGGATGCCACAGGCGAATTCGATCACTTCCAGCCCGCGCTGGATATCGCCCTTGGCATCGGCGATCACCTTGCCATGTTCGGAGGAGAGCAGGCGGGCGAGCTCCTCCATATTCGCTTCGACGAGGCGCTTGAATTCGAACATCACCCGCGCGCGGCGCTGCGGATTGGTGGCGGCCCAAGCAGGCTGGGCGGCGGCAGCGGCGGCAACCGCACGGTCGAGCAGCGCGGCATCGCCGAGCGTCACCTGTGCCTGCACTGTCCCTGCATTGGGATCGAACACGTCCGAAAGGCGCGAGCCTGACAGGGCAACGCCCGGCGCGAGGCTGTGGGTAATCTGTCGCATGGTTCCTCCGTACAGCGTGCGCGGGGCTCCCCGCGCCGCCGCCGTTATTTCTTGCGGCCGAAATCGACGGTCACGACATTCGATCCGTCTTCGCTTTCGATGATGACCGGATCATTTTCCGCCGCATCATGCGCGGGCGGTTCGCTTTCATCAGCGTCGACCTGGAATTGCAGCCCGAATTCGACCGACGGATCGACGAAGGCGGTGATTGCCGCAAAAGGAATCGAAAGCGTGCTCGGCGTCTGGTTGAAAGACAGGCCGACGGAAAAACCGTCGGGCCGGACTTTCAGATCCCAGAACCGGTTTTCGAGGACGATGGTCATTTCGTCGGGGAATCGCTGGACGAGGTGCAACGGGATATCGACGCCCGGCGCCTGCGTCTTGAAGGTGATGTAGAAATGGTGGCGGCCGGGCAGCATGCCGCCGCCTGCCTCTATTTCCCCCAGCACACGGCCAACCACCGCGCGCAGTGCTTCCTGCACGATCTCGTCATAGGGGATCAGGCTGTCGGCAGGCTGGTCTTCGCTCATGCGCGTTTCGTGGCGGCGCGGGCTGGCAGGGTCAAGGGTCTAAATGCCGTGATTGCGATTGGGGGGCATGGCCGATATGGCGCGCGCATGGCCGAGTCCCCCGCCCCCCGCACCGCGACCATCGCCCGTGACACGCGCGAAACGCGTATTCGAATCAACGTCGATCTCGACGGCACCGGCACTTACAATGTGTCGACCGGTATCGGCTTTCTTGACCATATGGTCGAACAGCTGTCGCGCCATTCGCTGATCGACATCAGCATGGACGTGAAGGGCGACCTTCATATCGACCAGCATCACACGGTCGAGGATTCGGCGCTGGCCCTCGGGCAAGCGGTGTCCGACGCGCTCGGCGACCGCCGCGGGATCGTGCGCTATGGCCATGCCTATGCGCCGATGGACGAGACGCTAAGCCGCTGTGCCCTCGATATTTCGGGCCGACCGCATTTCGTATGGAAGTCGGGATTCACCCAGGAACGGCTGGGCGAGATGGACACCGAGCTGTTCAGTCACTGGTTCGCGAGCTTCGCGCAGACCGCCGGCATCACGCTCCACCTCGAGACACTCTACGGCGAGAATAACCATCATATTGCCGAGAGCCTGTTCAAGGCGCTGGCCCGCGCTCTGCGCGCGGCGGTGGCGATCGATCCCAGGGTGGCAGGCGCGGTCCCCTCGACCAAGGGCATATTGGGCAAGGGTTCGCTCGCCGACGGCGGGTAATGGCTCGGCGATGACCGCATCCCTGGCTCTCATTGACTATGGCGCGGGCAATTTGCGCTCTGTCGCCAATGCGCTGGCGGCTGCGGGCGCACGCGATGTTGCGGTGACCGCCGATCCCGATGTCGTGGCGCGCGCCGACCGGATCGTGCTGCCCGGCGTCGGCGCCTTCCGGCATTGCATGGACAACCTTTCTGCCATTGATGGCATGGTGGCGGCGATGGAGCAGCGGGTGCGGGGTGAGGGTGCGCCTTTCCTCGGCATCTGCGTCGGCATGCAGCTGCTGGCCGAGCAAGGTCATGAGCATGGTGTGACCCCGGGCCTCGGCTGGATTGCCGGGGCAGTCCGCCCGCTGGAACCGGCCGACCCCGCGGTGCGGGTGCCGCACATGGGCTGGAATGAAGTGCGGGCGGTGCGGGATCATCCATTGGTCACGCCCGGTGAAGCCTATTTCCTTCATGGCTATCATTTCGAGGCTGCGCGACAGGAAGATGTGCTGGCGATGACCGATCATGGCGGCCCGCTGGTCGCGGCAATCGCCAGCGGGACAATCGCGGGCGTGCAATTCCATCCGGAAAAGAGCCAGCGTTATGGCATCGCGCTGCTGGAAAGGTTCCTTGCATGGACGCCCTGACCATTTTTCCGGCCATCGACCTCAAGGGCGGAGAAGTCGTGCGGCTGGCCGAGGGCGATATGGCGCGCGCCACTGTCTATGGCGATGATCCGGCCGAGCAGGCGCGCGTCTTTGCCTCAGCAGGTGCCAGCCACCTCCATGTTGTTGATCTGGACGGAGCGTTTGCGGGTGCCAGCCGCAATGGCCCGGCGGTCGAAGCAATCATCGCTGCCTTTCCCGGCAAGGTCCAAGTCGGCGGCGGCATCCGCGACAGGGCGGCAGTTGACCGCTGGCTCGCGCTCGGTGTCCATCGGGTGATCATCGGCACTGCGGCGCTCAAGGACCCTGGTTTCGTGAAAGCGGCGGCGCGCGACCTGCCCGGGCGGATCGTGGTCGGTGTCGATGCCCGTGACGGGTTCGTTGCGACCGAGGGCTGGGCCGATGTCTCCGACGTCAGCGTGACCGACCTTGCCCGGCGGTTCGAGGATGCGGGGGTTGCCGCGCTGCTGTTCACTGACGTCGGGCGCGACGGCCTTCTCAAAGGCTGCAATGTCGAGGCGACGGTCGCGCTCGCCAAGGCGGTGTCGATTCCGGTCATCGCCTCGGGCGGGGTGGCGGACATTGGCGACATCCACGCGCTGCGCCCGCATGTCGCGGACGGCATCGAAGGCGTGATCACCGGCCGCGCGCTCTATGACGGCCGGCTCGATCTGGCCGAGGCGATTGCGGCGGGCCGCGCATGAGCGTCCGTATCCGCGTCATCCCATGCCTCGACGTCCAGAACGGGCGCGTGGTGAAGGGCGTCAATTTTGTCGACCTGCGCGATGCGGGCGATCCGGTGGAGGCCGCCCGCGCCTATGACGCGGCGGGTGCGGATGAGCTGTGCTTCCTCGATATCGGGGCCAGCCATGAAGGGCGGGCGACGATTGTCGATGTCGTCGCGCGCACGGCAGAGGTTTGTTTCATGCCGCTGACGGTTGGCGGCGGGGTGCGCACTGCGGAGGATGCGCGTGCTTTGCTGCTAGCAGGGGCGGACAAGGTGGCGGTCAACAGCGCGGCAGTGGCGCGGCCAGAGCTGGTCGCGGACATCGCCGCCCGTTTCGGCAGCCAGTGCGTCGTGGCCAGCATTGATGCGCGGCGCACGGGCGATGGACGCTGGGAGATTTTCACCCATGGCGGACGCAATCCGACCGGCGTCGATGCGCTGGCCCATGCGCTGCGGCTGGTCGAGCTTGGGGCTGGCGAACTGCTCGTCACCTCAATGGACCGGGACGGGACCAAGAATGGCTATGACCTCGACCTGATCCGCGCGATTGCCGATGCGGTGCCGGTCCCGGTCATTGCCTCGGGCGGCGTGGGCCAGCTCAGCCATCTCGTCGAGGGGGTGATTGAGGGGCATGCCAGTGCGGTGCTTGCCGCTTCCATCTTCCATTTCGGCGAAGCGAGCATCAGCGATGCGCACGCCGCGCTGGCGGCGGCCGGCCTGCCGGTGCGTGCAGGCGGTTGACTTGCGCCCCGCACCCGACCGACAAGGCTGAATGATGAACGACCGTTTTGCCCCGCTCGAACAGGTGATTGCTGACCGGCTCGCCGTAGGCGATGCGGGCAGCAGCTATGTCGCCAAGCTCGCTGCGGCCGGCCTGCCGAAGGTGTCGCAAAAGGTTGGCGAAGAAGCGGTCGAGACGGTGATTGCCGCCTTGAACGAAAGTGACAGCGCGCTGGTCGGCGAGGCAGCGGACCTTCTGTTCCACCTGACGCTGCTGCTGCAGTTGCGCGGACTTGGCCTCGACGATGTGGCCGCTGAACTGGCGCGCCGGCACGGCATATCTGGCCTGGCAGAAAAGGCAGCGCGCGGCGGCGGACCAGAGACGGAGTGAGCGATGCCGGTTGATGCGACCTTGCCTTATGATGACAATAACATCTTTGCCCGGATCCTGAGGGGCGAGATTCCGTGCCGCGAGGTTTATCGCGATGCGCATGCGCTCGCGTTTCATGACATCAATCCACAGGCACCGACCCACATTCTCGTCATTCCAACCGGCGCCTATGTGAGCTGGGACGATTTTTCAGCGCGTGGCAGCGAGGCCGAGATTGCCGGTTTCGTTCGTGCGGTGGGCGAGGTGGCACGTGCCGCCGGCATGGTCGAGCCGGGCTATCGCCTGCTCGCCAACATCGGGCCGGACAGTCACCAGGAGGTGCCGCACCTCCACGTCCATATCTTCGCCGGCCGCCCGCTGGGGCCGATGCTGGCGCGGTAGCGCCGAAGGCCCTCTGCAGCGACTGTAGAGACAGCGTAGCGGATTGCTTGCACGAGGCCCGCCTGCTGCCTAAGACCGTTCCCAGTTCAAAATGATATGGAGCCGGGAGAATGGCCACACATCCGGGGGGCGGGTCGCGCCTTTTGATGAAGAAACCGATCTCGTTGATCTTGGCCGATGCCAAGCGCAGCGAGTTGAAGCGCACATTGAGTGCTACCAATCTTGTCAGTCTTGGCGTCGGTGCGATCATCGGTGCCGGGATTTTCGTGATGACCGGCAATGCCGCGGCCAATTATGCCGGGCCGGGCGTCATGCTGTCCTTCGTGCTCGCAGGCCTCGTCTGCGCAGTTGCCGGCCTGTGCTACGCAGAGCTGGCTTCGACCATGCCGGTGTCGGGTTCGGCCTATACCTATGCCTATGGCACGCTGGGCGAGGTTTTCGCCTGGGCAATGGGCTGGTTGCTGCTGCTTGAATACGGCATTGCCGCTTCTACCGTGGCGGCAGGATGGACGGGCTATATCGTTGAAATCTTATCAGATTTCGGGTTGCAAATACCCGCTTATCTGACCAGCGCGACCTTTACCGTTGCGGAGGTTGCGGGCGCCAATGACACGGTAACGTTGCAGGCCCAATTCCTGCCCCAGTTCAATCTGGTCGGTGCGCTCGGCATCCTTTCGGTGACCGCGCTGCTCGTGATTGGTGTCAGCGAATCCGCAAAGTTCACCAATGTCGCGGTGGTCCTGAAGGTCGGCGTCCTGCTGGTCTTTATCGCCGTCGGCCTTGCTTATGTGAATGGCGACAATTGGAGCCCGATCATCCCGCCGAACGACGGGACCGCATGGAATCATTATGGCGTGATGGGCGTGCTTTACGCCTCGACCATCATCTTCTTCGCCTATGTCGGTTTCGAAGCGGTCTCGACCGCAGCGGGCGAAGCCAAGAATCCGCAGAAGGATCTGCCGATCGGCATCCTCGGGTCGCTGTTCATCTGTACGCTCATTTACATGCTGGTTGCCGCCGTGCTGACCGGCGTGGTGCCGTACAAGGATCTGGGCGTCGACGCGCCGATCGCAGTGGCGATTGACGCGATGAACCCGGCCTGGGCGATCATCTCCTGGCCGTTCGTGCCGGCGGGTGAACTCAACCTGCTCACCTTCCTCATCAAGATCGGCGCGATCATGGGCCTGTCTTCGGTGATGCTCGCGCTCTGCTATGCGCAGACCCGCGTCTTCTACCAGATGTCGCGCGACGGCCTGGTGCCCGCCGTGTTCGGCAAGGTGAATCCGAAGACGATGACGCCGGCCACTGGCACAACCCTGCTCGGCATCATCATCGCCATTGCCGCAGCAACGCTGCCGCTCAACCTGCTGGGCGCGCTGGTCTCGCTCGGTACGGCGGCGGCATTCGGTATCGTCTGCGTGTCGGTGCTCTACCTGCGCAAGACCGAGCCCGATCTGGTGCGTCCGTTCCGGGTGCCTTTCTATCCGTACCTGCCGCTGCTCGGCATCGCGCTGTGCACCTGCATCATCGGTCTGATCTTTGTCGACAAGTGGACCAGCCTGCAGCGTGGCAACTGGGTGCCGATGGTGATCCTCGTCACCTATTTCGCGATCGGTGTTGCGGTTTATGCCTTCTACGGCCGCCGCCATTCCAAGCTGGCGAAGGGTGAGGCGGTTCTGGGCGACGTTTCCGAACCGCTCGATGCGCCGTTGATCGATCAGAGCCAGAACTGATCGCAGGCTCAAACGGAAAGACAGAAGGGGCGGGG
>CANHQT010000042.1 GCA_947463325.1 Sphingomonadaceae bacterium | reverse complement strand
GGTGGACCGGCTGGAGGAGGTCGACGCCATTTCAGGCGCGGCTTTCGATCCGCGCTACGGAGAGGCGTGGACCAAGGCGCAATGCCTTTCGGCAATGGCGATGCCCGGCTACAGACTGACCGGGGTCGAGCTGGAGGGCGTGCTGGCCGGATATGCCATCACCCGCACCATATTCGATGAAAGTGAGCTTTTGCTGTTAGCAGTCTTGCCAGACCATCGCGGCAAGGGACTCGGCCGTGCGTTGATTGAAGACTGGCTCGGGAACGCCCATCGGCATGGCGTTGTCCGTGCTTTTCTGGAGATGCGTGAAGATAACTCTGCTGTGCATCTCTATCGCGCTATGGCGTTTATACCGGTCGGACTTCGCAAATCCTATTACAAGGGCAAGGACGGTATCCTGCGTAATGCGATTTCCATGGAACGTATTTTGCGCTGATTTGTTCCATAACTGATGATATAGTAATTGCGTCGAATTTTAGGTGAGAGTAGTGGCGTTTTCGGATGTGGGATAGGCGAGGTTTTGCCTTGTGTTTCTCCGATCCGGAATTTGTCTCGGGAAAGAAAGAAGGCCATGACTGAAACGAACGAAACGCGCGAGTTCCTCGCCACCTTAACAGCAGACATCGTCTCCGCACATGTCAGCAACAATAGCGTGTCGCCGACCGATCTGCCCGGGCTGATCCACAGCGTCTATAATTCGCTTGCCGGCCTTGGTGGGGCACCTGCCGTTGTCGAGGAAAAGCCTGTTCCTGCCGTTTCGATCCGCTCGTCGATCAAGCCGGATTACATCGTCTGCCTGGAAGACGGCAAAAAGCTGAAGATGCTGAAGCGCCACCTGATGACGCATTATGGCATGACGCCGGACGATTACCGCGCCAAATGGGGTCTGTCCTCCGACTATCCGATGGTTGCGCCGAACTACGCGCAGCAGCGTGCAGATCTGGCGCGCAAGATCGGCCTTGGCACAAAGGGTCGTGGCGGCGGACGCAAGCCCAAGAGCTAAATTTCCTGCAGCACAGAAAGAGCCGGCCGGCAGAAATGTCGCGCCGGCTTTTTCTATGCATGGCGGCCGGGAATGCTTGCGTGCGAGACAGCCCCTTTTCATTGTGAGTTGGCGACGTTAATCGGAATTCGTCATGGGTCAGAAAATCGACATAGAGGCGCTTTGCGCACACAAGGGCCTGCGGATAACTGAGCAGCGTCGGGTGATCGCGCGCGTCATCAGCGAATCCGATGATCATCCCGATGTCGAAACGCTGCATGCCCGTGCGTCAGCCATCGATTCGGGCATTTCGATTGCCACCGTGTACCGCACGGTGCGACTGTTCGAAGAGGCTGGCATTCTGGACCGCCACGATTTCGGCGATGGTCGCTCGCGTTATGAGGCGGCCCCTGAGGCGCACCACGACCATCTGATTGACGTGGAAACTGGCAAGGTCCTCGAATTCGTCGATCCCGAGCTTGAGGCGTTGCAACGCCAGATCGCTGAACGGTTGGGCTATCGTCTCGTCGATCACCGCATGGAACTTTATGGCGTCGCCATCGGCCGCAAGGATTGACGCTGCTGAAGGGCGACCGCACCCGCTGACGGCAGCGGGTTGGGCGCGTTTCATTGTCCGCACGCTGTTGCTTGTGCTCGCTCTGCTGCTGTGCGTGCCGATGCATTATATCTGGCGCACGCTCAGGATCGGATCGCCTTGGCCGAAATTGTTTCTTGGCTGGGCTGCCAGGATTTGTGGCGCCCGGCTCCGCGTGATTGGCACACCGCTGCACCGGGATGTCTTTTTCATCGCCAATCATGTCAGCTGGATCGACATTCTTGCCATGGGCGGGGCCAGCGGAACGGCATTTGTTGCCAAGGCGGAGCTCGCGACGGTTCCGGTAGTCGGCTGGCTATCCAGTCTGAACCGCACGGTGTTTGTGAAACGCGAAGACAAGCTGAATGTCGCAGAGCAGATCAACAGCCTGCGCGATGCGCTGGCTGACAATTGGTCGGTCACGGTTTTTCCCGAAGGGACAACCACCGATGGCCAGTCGCTGCTGCCGTTCAAGTCATCGATGCTGAAAGTGCTCGAACCGCCGCCGCCGAGCGTTCTGGTCCAGCCGGTCCACCTTGATTACGGGCCGGTCGCCGAGGAAATCGGTTGGGTCGGGGTCGAGGATGGCCGGAACAACGCGATGCGCATTTTGGCGCGTCCGGGCAGTTTTGATCTGATCGTGACCTTCCTCGAACCCTTCTGCCCCGCCGAATATGCGGGCCGTAAGACAATTGCCGCCGAAAGCCGCCGGCGTATCGAGGATGCT
Organism: Sphingomonadaceae bacterium; assembly: GCA_947463325.1. Classification (GTDB taxonomy): domain Bacteria; phylum Pseudomonadota; class Alphaproteobacteria; order Sphingomonadales; family Sphingomonadaceae; genus Sphingopyxis. The sequence continues at coordinate 8,370 of CANHQT010000042.1, read as the reverse complement.
CTCTATGCCGCGCTCGGCAAACCGCTGCGGCCTTTCACGCTGCACAGCGCGCCCTGACGGATCGCGACGCGCGACGCTTCTCATTCGGCGCGCCTGAGACTATGGCGCGCGCATGAAGCGCACACCCGCCACCTTCCACGTCAAATCCTTCGGCTGCCAGATGAACGTCTATGACGGCGAGCGCATGGCCGAGTTGATGACGGCTGAGGGTATGCGCGCCGCAGAAGGGGCAGAGGATGCCGACCTGGTCATCCTCAACACCTGTCACATCCGGGAAAAGGCTACCGAGAAGGTCTATTCGGATGTGGGGCGCCTGCTGAAACGTGAGGATGGCACCAAGCCGATGATCGCGATTGCAGGGTGCGTCGCGCAGGCCGAGGGCGAGGAAATCGCACGCCGGGCTAAGGTCGATGTCGTGGTGGGCCCGCAGGCCTATCATCGCTTGCCAGAACTTGTCCGCACGGCCGGGGAAGGGCGGCTCGCTGTCGATACTGACATGCCGGCTGAGTCGAAGTTTTCTGTGCTGCCTGCGCGCCGGAAAGTGGCGCCATCTGCGTTCCTGACGGTGCAGGAAGGCTGCGACAAATTCTGCACTTACTGTGTCGTCCCCTACACTCGGGGTGCCGAGGTCAGCCGGCCATTTGCCGCCATTGTCGATGAAGCAAAGGCGCTGGTCGACGCAGGCGCCAAGGAAATCACGCTGCTGGGGCAGAATGTGAATGCGTGGGCGGGAGAAGATGATGGGGGGCGGGCTGTCGGTCTAGACGGACTCATCCGCGTGCTCGACGGGATCGAAGGGCTGGCGCGCATCCGTTACACCACCAGTCATCCCAACGACATGAGCGACGGGTTGATCGCGGCGCATGGTGATGTCGAAAAGCTGATGCCGTTCCTGCATCTTCCAGTCCAAGCGGGCAATGACCGTATTCTCAAGGCCATGAACCGTAGCCACAGCCGCGATAGCTATCTCAGGCTGCTCGACCGGGTGCGCGCCGTACGGCCAGACATCGCGCTGTCGGGTGACTTCATCGTCGGTTTTCCGGGTGAGAGCGAGGCAGAGTTCGCCGATACGCTGACTCTGATTGATGCGGTCGGTTATGCGCAGGCCTTTAGCTTTAAATATTCGGCGCGCCCTGGCACGCCGGCGGCGACGATGGACGGGCAGGTGCCGGCAGAGGTGATGGACGAACGGCTTCAGCGCCTGCAGTCCGCCATTGCCCGCGATCAATCTGCATTCAATGCGCGCAGCATCGGGCAGCGCTGCGACGTGCTGATCGAACGCAAGGGGCGCAGGCCCGGGCAGATGCTCGGCAAGTCGCCCTGGCTGCAATCGGTTCATATCGAATGCGACGCTGCAGTAGGCGACATGGTCACGGTCGATATTGTCGACTCCGGGCCATTGAGCCTGGCCGCTGTTCTGGTGCGTTAAGGGCCTTGCGGGCCGCGCACGCCCTGTCAGAGTGATCAGGTGATGCGCGGGCCGAATCGCCCGTGCTCCGAGAAAGGACAGAATGAGCCGAAAGCCCGTCCCCGCCCGTTCCGGCGACAAAAGCCGGGTCGAAATGACCTTTGATCGGCCCCAGCTTCTCTCCCAATTGTTCGGTCAATATGACCAGAATCTGGTCGCTATAGAAAACCGGCTGGGCGTGTTCATTACCGCGCGGGGGGACAAGGTTGGGCTCGAAGGCCCTGCCGAAAGTGTAGCCATTGCGCGCGAGGTGCTGGGTGATCTTTATCGCCGGCTGCAGCGCGGCGAAGATATCGACATGGGGCTGATTGATGCCGCCATCGCCATGACATCCGAACCGACGCTGGATGGCATTGTGCGGCGGGAGGAAGGCGGCGCCCCGCCGATCATGATCCGCACGCGGAAAAAGACGATCGTCCCGCGCAGCAGCACGCAGGTCGGCTACATGCAGGCGCTGGCACGCGATGACATCATCTTCGCGCTTGGGCCGGCGGGGACAGGCAAGACCTATGTCGCTGTAGCGCAGGCAGTGAGCCAGCTTATCACCGGATCGGTACAGCGGCTGATCCTTTCCCGCCCGGCTGTGGAGGCCGGCGAAAAGCTCGGATTTCTGCCGGGCGACATGAAGGACAAGGTCGATCCTTATTTGCGGCCGCTTTATGATGCGCTGAATGATTGTTTGCCCGCGGAGCAGGTCGAGCGCCGGATTGCAGCGGGGGAAATCGAGGTTGCGCCGCTTGCTTTCATGCGCGGGCGCACGCTTGCCGATGCCTTCATCATCCTCGATGAGGCGCAGAACACGACCATTCCGCAGATGAAGATGTTCCTCACCCGCTTTGGCATGAACAGCCGAATGGTGGTGTGCGGTGACCCGAAACAGGTCGATTTGCCAATGCCCGTAAGCTCCGGCCTCGCCGATGCGGTCGGGCGGCTTGAGGGTGTTGAGGGGATATCGGTGGTGCGCTTTGGCGCGGGCGATGTTGTGCGCCACCCGATCGTCGGCCGGATCGTTGAGGCCTATGAGGGGCCTGATGCTTGATGTTGCCGTCTCGATGGCCGCTCCATGGGGAGAGGCAGAGGCCGAGTGGGAGGAGCGTTGCGCTCGGGCGGTGGCCGCTGCGGTTCGGCAGACGCCCTATCTCGCTCTCGCGGACGGGCCGGGGACCACAGAAGTGGCTGTGCGCCTGACCGACGATGCCGAGGTTCAAGCGCTCAATGCGCAGTGGCGTGGCAAGGACAAGCCGACCAATGTGCTCTCTTTTCCCCAAGCAGACGCCGACACTCTGGTGATTGGCGCTATGGCCGATGATGGCGAGTTGCTGCTTGGCGATATTGTGCTGGCGCGCGAAACATGTGCGCGCGAGGCGACAGAAAAGGGCGTCGCGACCGAAACGCACGCAATCCACCTTGTTGTGCACGGTACGCTTCATCTATTGGGCTATGACCACATCGACGAGGCGGAGGCCGACGCGATGGAGGAAATGGAGCGACGGGCGATGGCTGAACTGGGCTACACCGATCCCTATGCTCTAATTGGAGATGATTGAGATATGAGCGGTTCCACTGCCAGATCGGAGGGCGACAGTAGTAGCTTCTGGAGGGCTATCCGGAGCAAACTGTTCGGCGGTGCGAGCGAGCCAACACTCAGGGAACAGATAGAGGAGGTTATTGACGAGGCCGATGAAGATGCCGGCCCGTCTGCCGGTGGAGACGACCTTGCCACGGTCGAGCGCCAAATGCTGCGCAACATGCTGCGCTTTGGCGAACGCACGGTCGACGATGTCGCGGTGCCGCGGCGGGATATCATTGCCATTTCCGATGAAGCGACGTTCGAGCAGGCGATCGCGCTATTTGCTGAGGCCGATCACAGTCGGCTGCCGGTCTATCGTGGGCAATCTCTCGATGAAGTGGTCGGCATGCTCCACGTAAAGGATATTTTTGGCATTCTGGCGCGTGGAGAGAAGCCTCCCAAGTCGCTGTCGATGCTGATGCGTGAGCCGCTTTATGTGCCCCAGTCGATGGGTGCGATGGAGTTGCTGGTCGAAATGCGGGCCAAGCGCACGCATCTGGCCATCGTGCTCGATGAATATGGCGGCACGGACGGTCTGGTGACGATCGAGGATCTGGTCGAGGAGATCGTCGGCGAGATCGAGGACGAACATGATGATGCGCCGGAAGAACTGCTGGTCGCCGAAGGCGATGACAGCTGGATCGGCGATGCGCGGATTGAGCTCGACGAGCTCGCCACAAAGCTCGACCCGGTGTTCGGGGAAGTTGAAGAAGACGTTGACACCCTAGGTGGCTTGGCATTCGTTCTGGCGGGGCATGTTCCGCAAAAGGGCGAGATTCTAGTTCATGCGGAGCGCTGGCGGATCGAAATCCTGGACGCCGATGAAAGGCGCGTCACGCGGGTGAGGTTGGTCCGCCAACAACTCGGAGACACCGAGGCAGAAACGCTGTTCTGAGCCGCGCGGTTTGCGATTTGGAGCCAATCCGCTTAGGGACATGGCGATGGATGCCAACCTCCCGGACGCCAGCGGTCTAAGGATCGCGCTGTTCAGCGGTAATTATAACTATGTGCGGGATGGCGCCAATCAGGCGCTGAACCGGCTGGTCGGGTTCCTGCTCCGGCAGGGGGCCGCTGTGCGCGTCTATTCTCCGACCGTGGCCGAGCCTGCCTTTCCGGCGACGGGCGATCTGGTCGATGTGCCGGCGCTGCCGATGCCCGGTGGGCGCGGGGAGTATAAGCTGGCACGCGGGCTGCCTGCGCATGTCCGTCGGGATATTGAAGCCTTTGCGCCCAATATGTTTCACGTCTCCGCGCCCGACATCCTTGGGCACCGCGCGGTCAGCATGGCGCGCGCGGCAGGGGTGCCGGTGATCGCATCCGTCCACACATTGTTTGAAACCTATCCGGCCTATTATGGCCTGGGTTTCCTTGAAGGGCCGCTGGTTGCGCTGATCCGGCGGTTCTACAATCGCTGTGATGCGCTGGTCGCGCCTTCCGAAGAGATCGCCGAGCGGTTGCACGGGCAGGGCGTGATCCGTCCAATCGGCGTCTGGTCGCGCGGGGTGGATCATGACCGGTTTGCACCGGCCCGGCGTAGCCCTGAGTGGCGCCAGTCTCTGGGCATTGGCGATGACGAACTGGTCGTCGGCTTTCTCGGGCGGCTGGTTCTCGAAAAGGGGCTCGATGTCTTCGCTGATGTTTGCGCCGAGTTGCGCCGTCGCGGCGTCGCGCACCGCGTTCTTGTGATCGGCGATGGCCCGGCGAAGGATGAGTTTGTCGCTGCGGTGCCGGGCGCAGTCCTAGCCGGTTTCCAGATGGGCGACGATTTGGGGAGAGCGGTTGCCTCGATGGACGTTCTGCTCAATCCGTCAGTCACGGAAACCTTCGGCAATGTAACGCTGGAAGCAATGTCGGCAGGGGTTGCAGTGGTTGCGGCCAACGCGACCGGAGCGCGAACGCTGGTCGATGATGGAAAAAGCGGTGCACTCGTTCCGCCGCGCGATGTCGTCGCTTATGCCAACGCCATCCAGCGCTATGCAGAGGATCGTGCTGCCCTGAAAGCTGCAGGCAAGGCAGGTCATCAGCGTGCCGGCGGCTATCATTGGGATGCCGTCAACGCGCGGGTGCTTGAGACTTATCGGGAGGCGGTAGGCCGCCGCGTAGGGGCGTGATCGCCCCTGTGACGTCGCTCGCCGAGCGTTTGCGCCCGCAAAAACTGGATGACATTGTTGGGCAATCGGCACTGACCGGCCAGGACGGTGTGCTGACGCGCATCGCCGCAACCGGCGCGCCGGTATCGCTTATCCTGTGGGGGCCGCCCGGTAGCGGCAAGACCAGCATTGCGCCCTTGCTTGCCGCTGCCTTCGGTGCGCGGTTGGTTAGCCTGTCCGCCATTTTCTCTGGCGTCGCCGATCTCAAACGATGTTTCGCCGAGGCGCGTGCCGCGCGCGATGCCGGCGAACGCACGCTGTTGTTCGTCGATGAGATTCACCGTTTCAATCGCACCCAGCAGGATGCTTTCCTCCCGGTGATTGAGGATGGGTCCATCGCGCTGGTGGGCGCGACCACCGAAAATCCCAGTTTCGCTATCAATCCGGCATTGATGTCACGCTGCTCGCTGATCACGCTTGGGGCGCTCTCTGACGATGCCCTGGAGGTGTTGCTGCAGCGGGCCGAAGCGGAATTGGGGACTGCACTGCCTCTGACGGCAGAGGCGCGAGCGCAACTGCGACTGTGGGCTGATGGGGATGGGCGTTATCTGCTCAATCAGGCTGAACTGATTGCCCTGTCCGCGGCTCCGGAGCCGCTGGATCCCCAGCAAATGGGCGCACTGCTGCAACGGCGTGCACCCGTCTATGACCGGGCAGGAGACGGGCATTATGGCCTGATCAGCGCGCTCCATAAAGCGATGCGGGGCTCCGACCCCGATGCTTCGCTTTATTGGCTGGCGCGGATGCTGGTTGCGGGCGAAGACCCCCTTTTTGTGCTGAGGCGCATCGTCCGCTTCGCCAGTGAGGATATCGGCCTGGCGGATCCACAGGCGCTGGTTCAGGCAATGGCTGCGGTCGAGGCCTATCGCCTATTGGGCTCCCCCGAGGGCGAACTCGCAATCGTCCAAGCCTGCCTCTATTGCGCGACAGCCCCCAAATCGAATGCCGCCTATCTGGCGCAGAAGGCAGCCTGGCGCAGCGCGCGGGAAAGCGGCTCACTGCTGCCGCCTGCGCACATCATCAATGCGCCGACAAAGGCGATGCGGGCGATTGGTCGAGGCGAAGGTTATCGCTACGATCATAATGAGCCCGATGCTTTTTCCGGCCAGAGCTATTGGCCGGAGGCGTTGCAGGCGGAATTATTCTATCGTCCCAACGACCGCGGATTCGAGCGCCGCATTGCTGAGCGCCTCGCCTGGTGGAGCGAACGTCGTAAAGGATAATCCGGGTTGCCGAGTGGCCCGAGCCATTGCACTGCGGCGCAGAAGAAGAAAAAAGCCTCTCCATGATCTTGTCCCGTCTGTTCTCTCGTTCCCGCAAGCAGGCTTTTCAGCCCTCCATACCGGAGGGGCGACGGGTTTATGCGATTGGCGATATTCACGGGTGCCTCTCGCTGCTGGATAAGCTGCTGGCCGCTATCGACGCGGATAATGATACCCGCGGGCCTGCTGAAGTGACGCTGATCTTGCTGGGTGATCTGGTGGACCGTGGGCCGGATTCCGCCGGTGTGGTGGAGCGCGCAATTCAGTTGCACGAGAGCGGTGGCGACGTGCGTTGGCTGTTGGGCAATCATGAGGAGGTTTTCCTCAAGGCCTTGTCCGGCGACCCTGCGGCGATGCGCTATTTCGTGCGGATCGGCGGTGGGCCGACGATCCACAGCTATGGTCTCACTGGCGAAGAATATCTCGCCATGTCTTTCGAGGAGCTGGCTGAGTCGTTTCCGCCGCTCGTTCCCGACAGGCACCGGCTTTTTCTTGAAAAGGCGGAAGAGATGGTGCGGATCGGGGACTATCTGTTTGTGCATGCCGGCATCCGTCCCGGTGTCGCCATTGATGCGCAGCGCCCGTCCGACTTGCGCTGGATCCGCGACGATTTTCTTGATGATCGCAGCGATCACGGCTGCGTCGTGGTTCACGGCCACACGATTTTTGATGAGGTTCAGGAACGGGCCAACCGGATTGGCATTGATACGGGGGCCTATGTGACGGGTAACCTGACCGCCATCGGCCTCGAAGGTGCCGAGCGCTGGTTCCTAAGTGCTGAGGACTGAGGCCGGGCTCTCAATCGATGCCGTAATAGGATTTGTACCAGGCTACGAAGCGCGGAACACCGACATCAATACGCGTTGACGGCTGATATCCGAGATCCTGCTGGATGGCGTCGATATCTGCAAAGGTGTCCTTCACGTCACCTGCTTGCATCGGCAGCATGATCTTTTCGGCGGTTCGCCCGCACTCGCTCTCGATGATGGCGATAAGATCCATCAGTCGTTCGGAGCGATGATTGCCGATATTGTAGAGCCGGTGCGGCTTGGTGCTGCCGCCGGCCTTGGGCTGGCCGTCATCAGGCGGGGGATTGTCCAGGCAGGCGACTATCCCCGAGACAATATCGTCGATGTAGGTGAAATCGCGGCGCATATCGCCGTGATTGAACACCTCGATCGGCTCGCCCGCGAGGATCTTTCGCGTGAAGATCCACATGGCCATGTCGGGGCGGCCCCAAGGCCCGTAAACGGTGAAGAAGCGCAGGCCCGTCTGCGGTAGGCGGAAGAGATGAGCGTAGGTCTCGCTCATCAGCTCGTCGGCTTTCTTGGTCGCGGCATAGAGCGATAGCGGGTGATCGACCCGGTCGGCGACGGAGAAGGGAAGGGTCTCATTCCCGCCATAGACCGATGAGCTGGACGCATAGACGAAGTGCGAAGAGCCACGATGGCGGGCAATTTCTAGCAGGTTCACATGGCCGACGAGGTTCGATTGTACATAGGCGTGCGGATTTTCGATGCTGTAGCGGACGCCTGCCTGCGCGCCGAGGTGGATAATGCGATCGAACTTCTTCGGCGCCAGCATATGGTCCAGCGCTGCCATGTTGGCAAAGTCGACCTCGATGAAGCGGAAGCGATCGCCGCCGAGCTGGGCCAGCCGGGCAAGCCGGTCGCGCTTCAGCTGGACTGTGTAATAGTCGTTCACATTGTCGATGCCGACGACTCTGTCACCCCGCGCCAGCAGGCGTTCGGCGACCGACATACCGATGAAACCGGCGATTCCTGTAACGAGAACTTCCATCAATTAGCCCCTCTGCTAGGCAGAAATCGGTTTCATCCCCAGCCGTTGGTGGTCGGTAACGCGGACGAGGTAAAGACTATAGGATGAATTTGCTGAGGTCAGTATCGCGCGCAATGCCTG
>CANHQT010000041.1 GCA_947463325.1 Sphingomonadaceae bacterium | reverse complement strand
TGCCCGATTGCGAATTGACGCGGATCACCGCTTCATAGGTGCGGCCAAGATCCGCCGGATCGATGGGGAGGTAGGGCACTTCCCACAACCGATCGTTGCGCGTGGCTTGCGCGGCAAACCCCTTTTTGATCGCATCCTGATGGCTGCCGGAAAAGGCGGTGTAGACCAGTTCCCCGCCATAGGGATGGCGCGGGTGAACGGGCAATTGGTTGCAATGCTCGACGGTCGAGATGATCCGATCGATGTCCGAAAAATCCAATTTCGGATCAACGCCTTGCGTATATAAATTGAGGCCGAGTGTGACGAGGCAGGCGTTGCCCGTACGCTCACCATTGCCGAACAGGCAGCCTTCCACGCGGTCCGCCCCGGCGAGCAGGCCGAGCTCTGCCGCGGCAACGCCGGTGCCCCGGTCATTGTGGGTGTGGAGCGAAATCAGCGCCGTTTCCCGCCGCGGCAGGTTACGACAGAAATATTCGATCTGGTCGGCATAGATGTTGGGCGTCGCCGCCTCTACCGTTGCGGGGAGGTTGAGGATGATCGGGTCATCCGCGGTCGGCTGGAGGATGTCCATCACCGCCTCGCAGACTTCGAGGCTGAAATCGAGTTCGGCGGTCGAGAAGGTCTCCGGGCTGTATTCGAAGCGCCATTTGGTGCCGGGCAGGCGCGCCGCATTGTCGCGCAACATCCGTGCGCCATCCTGCGCAATCGCCTTCACCTGGGCCTTTTCCATGCCGAACACGATCCGGCGCCAGGCCGGGCTGACCGCATTGTAGAGGTGGACGATGGCGGTTTTCGCGCCTTCGAGGCTGTCGAAGCTGGTGGCGATCAGGTCTTCGCGCGCCTGGGTGAGCACCTGCACCGTCACATCGTCCGGGATGGCGCCCGAGCGGACAAGGCCGGCGATGAAATCGAAATCGGTCGCGCCCGATGCGGGAAAGCCGACCTCAATCTCTTTGAGGCCGATGCGCACCAGCATGTCGAAGAAGCGCCGTTTCTTGTCGGCATCCATCGGGTCGATCAGCGACTGGTTGCCATCGCGCAGGTCGGTCGACAGCCAGATCGGCGCATGGGTGATGGTGCGCGCCGGCCATTGGCGGTCGGGCAGGGGCACTTGCGGGAAAGGGCGATATTTGACCGAAGGGTCAGTGAGCATAGTCATGGGAATGGGCTTCTTCTGCGTGGTTGCTGCTGGTCTCTCGTCACCCCCCGACCGTTTCCGTCGGCGGCGATCAGGCGCGCAGCCGACAAGTCACGCCCGGGGGCGTGGAAGTCGCAGAAGAAGAAGGGCGTTACCGCGCATGCCGCAGTCTTTGCTCAAAAATGTCCCATGATGCAAGGCCGGCGCGCAGAAAATTGCGCGGCCGGCCTTGGTCATGCGTGGAGAGGCTGGCGAAGCGTCAGTTCTTCGCCTTGTCGACCAGCTTGTTCTTGGCGATCCACGGCATCATCGCGCGCAGCTTTGCACCGGTCTGTTCGATCGGGTGCGCTGCGGCGGCCTTGCGCGCGGCCTTCAGTTCGGGCTGGCCGGCCTGATTGTCGAGCACGAACGCCTTTACGAAGCGGCCCGACTGGATATCGGCCAGCACGCGCTTCATCTCCGCCTTGGTTTCGGGGGTGATGATGCGCGGGCCGGTGGTGATGTCACCATATTCCGCCGTGTTGCTGATCGAATAGCGCATGTTGGCGATGCCGCCTTCATAGAGCAGATCGACGATCAGCTTGGTTTCGTGCAAGCACTCGAAATAGGCCATTTCCGGCGCGTAACCAGCTTCGACCAGCGTTTCGAACCCGGCCTGGATGAGGTGGGTGATGCCGCCGCACAGCACCGCCTGCTCGCCGAACAGATCGGTCTCGCACTCTTCCTTGAAGGTGGTTTCGATGACGCCGGAGCGCCCGCCGCCGACGGCGCTGGCGTAGGAGAGGGCGAGCGCCTTGGCATAGCCATTGCCGCGTGCCGAAGCGCCGTCACCGGTGGCTTCCTGCGCCACTGCGATCAGGCAGGGGACCCCGCCGCCGCGCTGATATTCGCTGCGCACCGTATGGCCGGGGCCCTTGGGCGCGATCATGATGACATCGAGGTCAGGGCGCGCTTCGATCAGGCCGAAGTGGATGTTGAGCCCGTGCGCGAAGGCGAGGGCGGAACCGGCCTTCAGATGCGGTTCGATATCCTGATAATAGATTTTCGCCTGATGCTCGTCCGGCGCGAGGATCATCACCACATCGGCCCATGCGGCGGCATCGGCATTGTTCAGCACGCGGAAACCGGCGGCTTCGGCCTTGGCGGCAGTCGCCGAACCGGCGCGGAGTGCGACGACCACTTCCTTGACGCCGCTGTCGCGCAGATTTTGCGCATGGGCATGGCCCTGGCTGCCATAGCCGACAATCGCGACCTTCTTGTCCTTGATGAGGGTCTGATCGGCGTCGGCGTCGTAATAGACTTGCATTGGTAGTTCCTGCCCTGTGTTTCCTGATCCCCTGTGAAGGCAGGGGCTCAGCTGAAAGTCTTGGTGATGGGCCCCTGCCTTCGCAGGGGCACTAACTCTAGCCCCCTTCGGACCCGCGCCCGATGGCGACCACGCCGGTGCGGCCGACCTCAACCAGCCCGCATTCGCGCATCAGCGCGATGAAGCTGTCGACCTTGTCGCTCGTGCCGGTGATTTCGAAAACGAAACTGGTGAGGGTGGTATCGACCACCTTGGCGCGGAACACATCGGCCATGCGCAGCGCCTCGATGCGCTTTTCCCCCGTTCCCGCGACCTTCACCAGCGCGAGCTCGCGTTCGACATGCGCGCCGGTTTCGGTGAGGTCGATGACGCTATGCACCGGCACCAGCCGGTCGAGCTGGGCGATGATCTGGTCGATCACTGCTGGCGGCCCGCTGGTGACGATGGTGATGCGGCTCAAGGCATGGTCGGCGCTGATATCCGCGACCGTCAGGCTCTCGATATTATAGCCGCGCGCGGAGAACAGCCCGGCGATCCGCGCAAGGATGCCCGCCTCATTGTCGACGGTGACGGCCAGAACGTGCCGCTCGGCCTTTTGCTGGGTGATTTTCATGTCAGACCAGCGCCTTTGCTTCGTCGTCCATCGTGCCAGTCACTTCGGCGGCCTGGAGGAGCATGTCAGTGTGCGCTGCGCCCGACGGGATCATCGGGAAGCAGTTGGCGAGTTTTGCGACGCGGCAATCGACCATCACCGGCCCCGGCGTTTCGATCATCGTCTTGATCGTCGCATCGAGATCACCCAGCCGATCGACCTTCAGGCCGGTCCAGCCATAGGCCTCCGCCAGCTTCACAAAGTCGGGCAGGCTGTCCGAATAGCTGTTGGAATAGCGGCTTTCGTAGGTCAGTTCCTGCCACTGGCGGACCATCCCCATCCATTCATTGTTGAGGATGAAGATCTTCACCGGCAGGCGGTACTGCGCGCAGGTGCCCATTTCCTGGATGTTCATCTGCAGGCTCGCTTCGCCCGCGATGCAGATCACCAGCCGGTCGGGGAAAGCCACTTGCGCGCCGTTGGCGGCAGGAAAGCCATAGCCCATGGTGCCGAGCCCGCCGCTGGTCAGCCAGCGGTTCGGTTCCTCAAAACCGAAATGCTGCGCCGCCCACATCTGGTGCTGGCCGACCTCTGTGGTGATGATCGGATCGAGATGGCGGGTGGCCTCATAGAGTGCCTTGACCGCACGCTGCGGCATGATCTCCGCTTCGGGTGCCTTGTCCTCGGGGAAGTCGAGGCAGCGGGTCGCGCGCCAGCCTTCGATGCGCCGCCACCATTCGCCGAGATCCTTGCGCGTGTGCCCTGCGGCTTTCCAGCCCGCGACCAACGCGGCAAGGCTGCGGCCTGCATCGCCGACCACGGAAACATCGGCTGCCACAATCTTGTTGATCGAGCTGCGGTCGATATCGATGTGGATCTTTTTCGAATGCGGCGAAAAGGCATCGAGCCGGCCGGTTACCCGGTCATCGAAACGCGCACCGACCGCGATGATGAGGTCCGCACGGTTCATCGCCATATTGGCTTCATAGGTGCCATGCATGCCAAGCATGCCGAGCCATTTCTCATCACTCGCCGGGAAAGCGCCGAGGCCCATCAGTGTCGACGTGACCGGCGCGCCAGTGAGCTCGACCAGCTCGCGCAAGATGGTGCTGGCTTCCGGGCCAGCGTTGATGACGCCGCCGCCGGTGTAAAAGATGGGTTGGCGCGCGCTTGCGATCAGCGCCAGCGCGCTGGCGATGGCTTCGCTATCGGGCTCGACCTGCGGGCGATAGCTGCGGTGCTCGATCTGCTCGGGCACGATATAGGGCGCGGTCGCGACCTGCACATTCTTGGGAATGTCGATCACCACCGGGCCGGGGCGGCCGTGGGTGGCGATGTGGAATGCCTCATGGATCACAGGGCCGAGCCGGGCGGGGTCCATCACCAGATAATTATGCTTTGTGCAGTGGCGCGTGATGCCGACGGTATCGCATTCCTGGAACGCGTCTGTCCCGATCAATGTGGTCGGCACCTGCCCGGTCAGCACCACCATCGGGATGGAATCCATCAGCGCATCAGTGATGCCGGTGACCGCATTGGTTGCGCCGGGGCCGGAGGTGACGAGGACAACGCCGGGTTTGCCAGTCGAACGGGCATAACCCTCCGCCGCATGCGCCGCCGCCTGCTCGTGCCGGACGAGGATATGCGTGATCTGCGGATGCTCAAACAGCGCGTCATAGATCGGCAGGACTGCGCCACCCGGATAGCCGAACACCGTATCGACGCCGAGATCCACCAGCGCCTGCACGATGATCTGCGCGCCCGACATTTCGGCGGCATCGTTCATGGTTGCTGGGGCAGGGAAAGGGGCAGTCATCGCTGGTCTCGCATGGTCCAAAAGGCTGCCGTCAGGGGTTTGTCGGCATGACCCGCCGGGCGAAGGTTCATACCACCCGATGGCGGGGCCGGATAGGCGGCAGAATCTATCCTGTCAACAGCCTATCACGTAATTTAATTGCTAGTTCGTCAATCAGAATATCATTTAGTTCCTTGTCGAGGCGCTCCCATTCCGCCGGAAACTGTCCGCGAAAAAAGGTGTACTGCCGTTTGGCGAACTGGCGCGTGGCGGCCTGAGCCTGAACCAGAGCTTCGGCCAAGCTGCATGACCCGCTGAGATGCGCGGCAAATTCGGGAACCCCTATGGCGCGCATGGCGGGAAGGGCGGGGTCCAATCGCCGCGCGAGCAATGCCTGCACCTCTTCCAGCGCGCCCGCTTTGCCCATGGCCTCAAGCCGGGTGTCGCACCGCGCGCGCAGCCAGTCACGCGGCGGCAGCAGGATCAAAGGCGTCAGATCAATGCGTTCTGCGATGCCGCCGACATTTTGTTGCTGCCAATGCGTCAATGGCTTGCCGGTGCCGAGCACCACTTCCAGCGCCCGTTGCACGCGCGTGGTGTCCGTCGGCCGGAGGCGGCTGGCGGACACCGGATCCAGCCTTGCCAGCTGCGCGTGGGCATCGGCGACGGGCAGGGCGCGGGCTTCCTCGCGCACCTCTGGCGGAATATCCGGAACCGGTGCGATGCCTTCCAGCAATGTCTTGATATACAGGCCCGTCCCCCCGGCGATGATCGGGATGATGCCCTCTGCGGTCGCCGCATCGATCGCGGCGCGCGCTTCCTCTACCCAGCGGGCGGCGTTGCAATTTTCCGCCGCATCGATGTGGCCGACCAGCGCGTGCGCCACGTCGGCCTGATCGGCGCGGCTCGGCTGTGCGGACAGGATCGGAATGTCGCGATACACGCCGCTTGCATCGGCGTTGATGATCAGCGCCTCTCGCCCCGCCGTCCGCAGGGCCCGGGCAAGGGCGATCGCCAATGCGCTCTTGCCGCTGGCGGTTGGCCCTGCGATGAGCGCAACGCTTGGCAGAGGTGACATGGCAGACTTCATCGCGACACTCGTAGCACCGCAGGGCTTGGCCGCGGGAGATATTTCCGCAGCTTGTGATGCAATAGGCGGCAAGGCTGGTCCGGTGACGGACGGTATTGCGGTGCAAATCGGGCTAATCGCCGGCGTTGCCGATCGGCTCCGCACCACGCTCGAAACCCTGTTGCCCCAAGCAGACGTGATCATCCGCCCGGCTGACGCGCCATTTCCCCGCCTGCTCGTCGCGGACATGGATTCGACGATGATCAGTGTCGAATGCATCGACGAGCTTGCCGACTATGCCGGTATCAAGCCGCAGATCGCGGCGATTACAGAGCGAGCGATGCAGGGCGAACTGGATTTCGCCGCGGCCCTGCGCGAACGCGTCGCCTGTCTGGCCGGGCTAGACGAAGCGGTGATCGAACAATGTTTGGCGGAACGGGTGCGACCGATGCCGGGGGCGGAGACCCTGATCCGAACCTTGGGCGCGCGCGGCACCCGCTGCGTCCTCGTTTCGGGCGGCTTCACGCGCTTTACCGACCCCGTGGCGGCGATGATCGGTTTTCAGCGCGCGCTCGCCAATGTGCTGGAGATTGAGGGCGGCCGGCTGACCGGTCAGGTGATCGAACCGATTGTCGACAGTGCAACCAAGCGCGTCACGTTGGAGGCCGAAGCCGCCGCTCTCGGTGCCACCATGGCCGACTGCATAGCGGTCGGCGATGGCGCGAATGATATTCCGATGATTGCCGCCGCCGGCCTCGGCATCGCCTATCACGGCCACGCCAAGGCTGTCGCCGCAGCGGATGCCGCGATCCGCGCCGGCGATCACACCAGCCTCCTCTATGCGCTCGGTGTCCCGCGCGCCGAATGGGTATCGGGCCTCAGCGGCTGACCGGGAAACAGGGTGCCGGGCGGACTGCGGCGCAGGCGCGCTCGGCTTCGGCGCGGCTGGCATAAGGGCCGGCCTGCAAGCGGGTGACATTGCCGGCAGCGACATAATCGGGAGCGGCACCATCCAGTCGACCGGCGAGCGATCCCCACAGCGATTGCGCGCGTGCGCGGGTGCTGAACGCGCCCAGCTGGATGCGCCATGCGCCGCTACGGGCAGTGGCGGCCGGGGCCGCGGGCCGCGCAGCTCGCGTAGGCGCTGTGGTTGGCGCTGCGGTGGGTGCATTTCCAGCACCGCGCGTTGCCGACAGGCCGGGCAGCAACCCGTCATTGCCTGTTGCGGCCGGTGCGGGCCCTGATGGCGGCATGCCCGCCATGCGCGTTGGTTGCCCGGTCACCGGCGGCGCAGGGTCAACCGGCGGGGGTGCATAGCTTGTCCCGGCTGCCGAAGGGGGTACATCCCCTGTGCGAACAGTGGCCGGCGGAGCGGGGCGCCTTGGCGGTGCGCCGGCTGTCATCGCGGCAAGCCGTGCCTGGCCCTCACTCACCTCCATCGCTTCGGCGAGCGCGAGGCCTTGGCGGCGCTGTTCCATGGGGATCGCTGAATCCATCTGCACCAGGGCGGCGGCGGCGCGCTGCAGGCCGGCATCGGCAGAGCGCTTCATCAGCGCATAGGCGCGCGGCAGATCCCGCGACATGCGCTCGCCATTATACAGTTCGGCAGCCAGCACGAACTGGGCGCGCGGTTCGCCCCGGTCAGCCGATTGCTGCAGCCAGGGCAGGGCATCCCCCTTTTGCCCCATGTCATAGAGGACGAGGCCGAGATTATCGGCTGCCTGCAGATGATTCTGCCGCGCGGCGCGACCGAACCAGTCGGCTGCCTGCGCCAGATACTGCGGCACACCGCGACCCAGCTTATAGGCCTGGCCCAGATTGAACTGCGCGTCGGCATCGCCTGCTTCGGCCATGGGCCGCCATTCGCGGATCGCCCGGGCATAGTCGCCGGCCTCCCAGGCATTGACGCCGGCGAGCACATCGGCCCGGCTCGGCACGGCTGCCATGCTGCACAATGCAGCGCCGATCAGGAAGGCGGGGAGGATACGGCTGGTCATGACTGGTCGGTCCCGTGCAAAGACTATCGGAGAATTGGTCCGATTTTCTAGCACGCAAATGGTGAACCCACCGTTAGCGCAATCACGGTCCGTCGTCCCGAGACCACACGCGCTGTTAACCAGATTTTAGGGCGCAAGTGGAAGAAGCTGTCCCGATTAATGCCGCCTTGCATCCAAAGGGGACCGGGTTTTGCGCGTTCTAGCATTGGCCTCACAGAAAGGTGGGTCGGGGAAAACTACTCTTTCCGGCCATCTCGCCGTTCAGGCCCAGCTCGCCGGAGCAGGGCCTGTTGTGCTGATCGATATCGATCCGCAGGGCAGCCTTGCCGATTGGTGGAATGAGCGCGAGAGCGAATATCCCGCTTTTGCCCAGACAACGGTCGCGCGCCTCGCCTCTGACCTCGATATTCTGCGGCAGCAGGGATTCAAGCTGGCGGTGATTGATACCCCGCCGGCTATCACCATGGCTATTCAGAGCGTCATATCGGTCGCCGAACTGATTGTCGTGCCGACCCGTCCGAGCCCGCATGATCTGCGCGCCGTGGGTGCCACGGTTGATCTGTGCGAGCGCGCGGGCAAGCCGCTCATCTTTGTCGTCAATGCCGCGACGCCCAAGGCCAAGATCACCAGCGAGGCGGCCGTCGCCCTTTCGCAGCATGGCACCGTGGCGCCCGTCACCCTTCACCACCGCACCGATTATGCGGCATCGATGATCGATGGCCGCACGGTTATGGAGGTCGATCCGCAGAGCCGTTCGGCGCAGGAAGTGATCGGGCTGTGGGATTATATCTCCGACCGGCTCGAAAAGAATTTCCGGCGCACCGTCTTCACCGCGCCGCAGGCGCAACAGCATATGTTGCCGGGGGCCATCCGTCCGCTCGGTGGCGGCTTTGGCCGTCGGGTTGCGGGCTGAAGGCTGGTATGTCGATGCTCGAACCAAAACCTCTCGCGTCCTTGTCCGCCGGACTGCTCGCCCGCAAAGGCGCGGCGCGCCCCGCGATGCGCCGCCAGGCGCAATTGCCCGGAAATGCCGCTTTCGCTCAGGATGATCTGGGCTGGAACGACATGGGCTATGGCCAGCTGGGCTATGACGTCGATCCCGGCTTTGCCGCCGGTGATGAGCCGCGCGCGGCCGGCCATGGTCTGACGCCGATGGCTCGGGATGATGGCGCAGATGCCATGCGCGATCTTTCGGCCGCAATTGACAGCGTTATTGATCCCGCGCCCCAGGCCGATGCGGTCGTGGCTCCGATTCAGGCGGAAACGCCCATCGCTGCGCCGAGCGAGGCGCCGCCGGTGCACCGCCACATGGAACGGATTGAGCAGGAATATGCGCCGGCAGCGGAAGCAAAGCCCGTCGCTCGCGCCGCTTCCGCCGCTGAGCCGCCGGTTAAGGCGGAGCCGCGCGGGATGCCGGTTGTTCGTGCCCGTGCCGGATCGCGCGGGACCTTTGCCTTCACCTTGCGTCTCGATCCGGAGCGCCACCTCCGGCTGCGATTGGCAAGCGCCGCGAGCAACCGTTCGCTGCAACAGATCATGATCGGCCTGGTGGATGATTTCCTCGCCAGCCAGCCCGAAATTGCCGCCTTCGCTGCCCGTCTGCCGGACAGTGGCAAGGCAAAAGACAAGTGACCCACCAGAACGTGCCCGCCGTTTACGGCCCCTTTGTTCAGGGATGACGATGATGACCCGCTCTGCCTTTTTCCGCATTGCCGCCTCGGGCCTCGCGCTTGCCATCGGTATCGGCGCGCCCGCCTCGATCGCCCATGCCCGCGATGGTGCGGAGGTCCGCACCAATCCTGAGCGTGCCGCGCGCGTCGCGACCCGTGCCAATGACGCCATGGAACGTGGCCGCGCCGAACGCGCGCTGCGCTTTGCCGAAGAGGCTGTGCTGCTTGCCCCCGCCGATGCCGGCTATCGCACGCTGCTGGGTCAGGCCTATCTCGCCAACGGGCGCTTCCTCTCCGCCGAAGCCAGCTTTGATGCCGCGCGAGAGCTTGGCGCCGCCGATTCCCGTACGGTCATCGGCCACGCCCTTTCGCTGATCGCGAGCGACCGCGCAGCAGAGGCGCTGGAACTGGTTGATGCCCATGCCGCAACCCTGCCTGCATCGGACTTCGGCCTCGCGCTTGCGCTGGCCGGTCAGCCGGAACGCGGTGCGCTGGTTCTTACCGATGTCGTGCGCGCTGGTGACTCAACCGCGCGTGACCGCCAGAATCTGGCACTCGCCTATGCACTCGCCGGTCGCTGGCTCGAAGCCCGCCTGATCGCCGGCCAGGATCTCGGCCCGGCGCTGGTTGGCGACCGGATGGAAGAATGGGCAGGGCTGGTGCAGTCCAGCAACCCTGCGGTGCGTGTTGCCGGTCTGATCGGCGCCGATGTCCGTCAGGATCCGGGAATGCCGGTTCGCCTTGCGCTGCGTGACAGCGCTCCGGTGCAGATGGCCGCTGCTGACCCTGTCGATCCGGCTCCTATCGCCATCTATGCCCCGCCGCCGCCGGCGGCCAGTGCCGCGCTCGTTGATGAGCTTCTCGCAGCTGCCACCCCGTCGCCTGTGCCTGCGGCCGTTGCAGCGCCGGTTGCCGAAGTGGCCGCTGCGCCGGCCGTTCAGCCTGTTGCGGTCCCCGCATCGGCGCCCGCCGCGCAGGCTGGCCAGGAAATCGTCTTTGTATCCAACCCGGTGATCCAGCCGCTGCGGAGTGCAGTCGCCATGGTCGCGCCGCTGGCTTCGCCCTCGGCTGCGCCTGCTGCGACACAGGCTCCGTCGCGGTCGGCCCGCACCGGCACGGCCGCTCGCGCCGATAGTGCGCCTGCTGCTGCTGCTGCCGAAACGTCGGCACCGGCGCGTGCCGCCCCCAGTGGGCCGGTACGCACCTCGGGCTGGGCGGTTCAGCTCGGCGCCTATGACAGCGTCGGCGTTGCCCGCGATGGTTGGGCCCGCGCGAGCCGCAGCTTCGCCGCAGAGCTCGCCGGTCTCGATGCGATTACCACCAGCGCAACGGTCAACGGCCGCACCGTCTATCGGCTTGCTGTCACCGGTTTTGACAGCCGTGCCGATGCAGCCGCCGCCTGTGCCGCACTCTCGCGTCGCGGTGGTAGCTGCTTTGTGCGCAACATCGCTGCCGGGGAACCGGTCCGCTGGGCCTCGCGCCCGGTCGGCACGCGCGTCGCTTCACGCTGATATCTCCCGCGGCGGGCCTTGATCGCCCGCCCGCAGGACGCCCATAGCCTTTTTTCGCTGCGCCCTTGCGTCTGCGCGCCCGCCGTTTCATCAATGCGGGTGAGCAACAAGGGACTGGCATGGCGTTCGATGAACTGCGTGACGAGAATGGCGGGGTCCGTGCGGCCTATGCTGAAGTCGCGCGCTGGATCGAAGCCAACGGCCTGGATGCGCTGGCGCAGCGGCGCGAGGAAGCAGAAGCCATCTTCCGCCGCATCGGCATCACCTTCGCCGTCTATGGTGAGGGCGGCGATCCCGAACGGCTGATTCCCTTCGATCTGATCCCGCGCGTCTTTTCCGCGTCTGAATGGTCGCTGCTCGACCGCGGCATCCGCCAGCGCGCCCGCGCGCTCAATGCCTTCATCCATGATGTCTATCATCGCGGAGAGATTATCAGCGCCGGCATAGTCCCGGCCGATCTCGTCTATGGCAATGCCGCTTTCCTGCCGCAGATGCTGGGCTTTGATCCGCCAGGCGGGGTTTACTCCCACATTGTCGGCATCGATATCGTGCGTACCGGCGACCGCGAATTTGCGGTGCTGGAGGATAATTGCCGCACCCCGTCCGGCGTTTCCTACATGCTGGAAAACCGATCAATCATGCAGCGCATGTTCCCGCGCCTGTTTGCGGGGGGCAGCGTGCGTGCGGTCGAAACCTATCCGCAGATGCTGCGCGAAACGCTGCGCGAAGTCGCGCCGCCGGCAACCAAGGGCGAACCGATGGCGGTTGTGCTCACGCCGGGTCCGTTCAATTCGGCCTATTACGAGCACAGCTACCTCGCCGACCTGATGGGTATCGAGCTGGTCGAGGCGCCCGACCTGTTTGTCGATTCCGGTGGCGTGTGGATGAAGACAACGGCCGGGCCACGCCGTGTCGATGTCATCTATCGCCGCATCGATGACGATTATCTCGATCCGCTGTCTTTCCGTCCGGATTCGCTGCTCGGCGTGCCGGGGCTGTTCCATGCCTATCGTGCCGGGCAGGTGACGATCGTGTCCGCACCGGGGGCGGGGATTGCCGATGACAAGGCGATCTATGTCTTCGTGCCCGCCATGATCAAATTCTATCTGGGCGAGGAAGCGATCCTTCCCAATGTCCAGACCTGGCGCTGCGCGCTGCCGGACGAACGCGCCTATGTGCTCGAAAATCTCGATAAGCTTGTCGCCAAGGAAGTGCATGGCTCGGGCGGCTACGGGATGTTGATCGGTCCCAAGGCGACCAAGGACGAGATAGAGGCCTATGCCCGGCGCATCCGTGCCAATCCGGCGGATTTCATCGCCCAGCCGACGCTCGATCTGTCGACCGCACCGACGCTGGGCGGCGAAGGGGCGGAGGATGCCGAACTGGTCGGCCGCCACGTCGATTTCCGCCCTTATTGTCTGGTCGGTCGCGAAGTCCGGCTGGTGCCTGGCGGCCTCACCCGCGTCGCGCTGAAACCCGGATC
>CANHQT010000040.1 GCA_947463325.1 Sphingomonadaceae bacterium | reverse complement strand
CCTGAAGACCCGCTGAAGTTCCGCGATTCCAAAAAATATGTGGATCGCATCAAGGCTGCCCGTGCCGCAACGGGCGACGTCGATGCGATGCAAGCGGCCTATGGCACCATTGACGGCCAGGGGGCAGTGCTTGCGGTCCAGGATTTCGCCTTCATGGGTGGATCAATGGGTGTGGCGGTGGGTGAAGCCTTTGTGGCGGCGGCCGAAGAGGCGCTAAAGCGCAAAGTGCCGTTCATCGCCTTTACCGCAGCGGGCGGTGCGCGCATGCAGGAAGGCATATTGAGCCTGATGCAGATGCCGCGATCAACAGTCGCTATCCAGCGGCTTCGGCGCGCAGGCCTACCCTATATCGTCGTCCTCACTGATCCGACCACGGGTGGGGTGACGGCAAGCTATGCCATGCTTGGCGATGTGCATGTGGCGGAACCCGGCGCGCTCATCGGTTTTGCAGGCCAGCGGGTAATCGAGCAGACGATCCGCGAGAAGCTTCCCGAGGGATTCCAGCGCGCCGAATATTTGCTTGACCACGGGATGGTAGACATGGTGGTCGAGCGCAAGGACATGAAGGCGACCCTCGCACGCCTGATCGCCTATCTCGCACCGGCACGCGCCGCCTGACCTTCCTGCCCGATGCCCGATCACGCTAAATCCGATTCGCCGGAGGTACAGGCGCAGCTCGATAGGCTGACGGCGCTGTCACCCGGACGCGACATATTGGGGCTGGAACGGATCGGCGCTCTGCTCGCCGCACTGGGCCATCCCGAACGCAAGCTGCCCCCTGTGTTTCATGTCGCCGGAACGAACGGCAAGGGGTCGACCTGCGCTGTGCTGCGCGCCGCGCTGGAGGCCGATGGCAAGCGGGTTCATGTCTATGCAAGCCCTCATCTGGTCCGGTTCAACGAACGGATCCGGATTGCCGGTACACTGATTTCGGATGCAATGCTGGCGGACTATCTCGCGCGGGCACTCGATGCGGCGGGGGATGTCAGCCCGAGCTTTTTCGAAGCGACAACGGCTGCGGCTTTCCTCGCTTTTGCTGAACAGCCGGCAGATGCCTGCGTCATCGAAGTGGGCCTCGGGGGACGGCTTGATGCCACCAACATGATCGACCAACCAGCCGCCTGTGGCATTGCCGCTCTCGGCATTGATCATGAGGCATTCCTGGGCAGTGATCCCGCTGGGATCGGGCAGGAAAAAGCCGGGATCGCACGCCCGGGGCGCCCGATTGTAACGATGAACTACCCCGCGCGCGTCAATGATGCAGTAGCAGCGATGGTGGAATCGCGTGGAGGCACCTTGCTGCGCGAGGGGCGCGATTGGCATTTCGCCCCCACCGCCGAGGGGCTGCGTGTTGCCATAGACGGGCGACAGGTGAATGCCGCGCTCCCTGCCCTCGCCGGCGCGCACCAATGCGCCAACGCCGCGCTCGCTATTGCCATGCTAATGGCGCAGCGGGTTGTACCAGTCGGCGATGCCGCGCTGATGGCCGCGCCCGAGCTGGCGCGCTGGCCGGCACGGATGCAAAAATTGGCGAAGGGTCCGTTGCGCGACCTCTTAGGACCGGGAGCGGAACTTTGGCTGGACGGTGGCCATAATGCGAATGCCGGCGAAGCGCTCGCGCGCGCACTGCCCGGTACCGGTTCGATCAACATTGTGATGGGCATGCTTGCGAACAAGGATGCGGCGGGATTCCTTCAGCCGATGGCGGGGCGCATCAAATCCCTGTGCGCGGTGCCGATCGAAGGACATGAGCATCATCTCCCTGAGAATCTTGCACGCGAAGCAAAGTTGAAGCTCGGCGTCACCGAGGCCGCGACGGCCCCGGATTTGAAGACCGCGCTGACTCAGTTTGGGCGCGGAGCCGGAGAAAACCATCCGACGCTCATTTGTGGCTCGCTTTACCTCGCGGGTGAAGCGCTCAGGCTAAATGCGGAGCTGCCCGACTAGGACGGGGCAGCCGCGGTTTGCACCGCACCGCGGGTACCCCACCGGTCCCGCAGAAATTCCAGAACGCAGAAGAAGACGGCGATTAGGCCGATCGCGGCCGCCATCCAGAACATCGCGGGATAGCCATCGGTTTCGATATAGCCACCCAGCGCACCGCGCCCGAGGCTACCGATCAGGAAGGTGAGCGAGGACAACAGCGCATATTGGACAGCGCTATGTTCCTTGGAGGTGATAGAGGAGAGATAGGCCACATACGCCGCGCCAGCGATACCGTTGGCCAGATTCTCGCCCGAGATGGCCAGCATCAGTCGCGATAACCTATCATCCGCACCGAACAGCTCAAACAGCCAATAGATACCCGTTGCGTGGCCGACGAGATCAATTGTGGCCCCGCCATTTGCCAGCTCGGCATAAAGGAGATTGGTGGCCGCTGCGAGCACCGCGCCGAGAAGCAGAGCAGGCAAACGCCCGATCCAGGCGAAGAGCAACGCGCCCAGCGTGATGCCCAACATGGTCATACCTACGCCGAAGAATTTGCTCGCAATCGCCACCTCGTCGTTCGTGTAACCAAGCTCGTTGAGATAAAAGGGCAGCGCAAAGGGCGCCCAGATATTGTCGGTCACCCGGTAGGTGAGGATGATGCCGAGCGCGATGAGAACGCCCCATTTCAATCGGTCAATCAGCTCTATCAACGGCAGCAAGAGGGCACGATAGCCATGATCGGCAGCGCGGCTGAGCGCATTTGCCTGAGGTGCCGGTCCATCCGATGCTGCGTCGCTGGCCATCGCTCCGAGCAAGGCGGCGATAATCGCCGGCAGCACAACGGTGGCAATGACGATAACCGGGCCCTGGTATTTCAGAAACTCGGTCGAATCGGGCCGCAGTTCGGGTACCGAGGTCAGCGACAGCGCCATGAATCTAATCACGGTGAACAGCGCCCAGCCCCAAGCGAGCAGAATTACGGCCATGGATAGCTGCCGGTAATGCTGGGGAACCCTGCGCAGCCAGACTGAGCTGGTCTGCTGCTCTTCGGCTGGACGCGGCGTATCGGGCGCGAACAGGCAGATTAGCGCGACCAGAAAGAAAACGCAGCCGAGCGCGAAGTAGACACCCGGCCAGCTGATCCGCGCGGCAAGCACCAGCGCAAGCGCGCCGCCGATCAGCGTCGCGAGCCGGTAACCGAGCTGATAGATGGCGGAGAGGATTTCCACCGTCGCCACCTCGTCCTGCACATCCACGCGCCATGCATCGATCACGATATCCTGCGTCGCCGACATAAACGCGCCGATCCCGGCGAGGAGCGAGAACCAGCCGAGCGCGCTCTGCGGGTCAAGGCGCGACAGCACAACAAAGATGATGCCGAGCGACAGCTGGATTGGGAGCAGCCAACTTTTTCGGCGCCCGAGACGTTCGAGCCCTGGTAGTCGGATACGATCAACCAATGGCGACCAAAGGAATTTGAATGCGTACGCAAGCCCAATGAGCGAGAAGACCCCCATGGTTTCGAGGTCAACGCCCGCTTCGCCGAGCCAAGCATAGAGAGTTCCGAGCAGCAGCGCGAAGGGCAAACCGGCAGAAATGCCGAACGCCAGCATGACGCCCATTTTGCGATTGCCCATCGCGGCCAAGAATAGACGCCAGCCGGATAGTTTTTGTGCTGCAGCTTCGGTCATACCCGCTCCCTTGAAAGAAGGGGTTTGATGGAGCAGGTCGCGGGGGTCAAGGGCGCTGGCAGACCAGCAACTTGTCAGCAGACCAGCCTCTTTTTTCAGCCGTCAGCAGCCGCATTGCGAAAAAGGGTCAGCGCGCCTGGCTTATCGCCGACGGCCTCGCCCCTCATCATGCGGTCGATGACTGCGAGCGAATCGACAAGCTCTCCCGGCAGATAAGGTTTGGCAAGACAGCCCCAGGCATGATCCCTGGCATGTCCGGGACAACTGCCGGTCACAAATAGCACCGCAATACCCCGATGCCCCGCGGCCTCGGCAACCGCTATGCCGTCCACATCGCCAGCTAGGTTAACATCGAGAACGATCGCATCGACCTTATCGGGTTCAAGCAATGCGATTGCCGCATCGCCGCGATCAACGGTGGCGACAATCTCATAGCCTGCTCTTTCCAGCGCATGCTCATTGTCAAACGCAATCAAAGGCTCATCCTCGACCACTAGCAGACGGCGGATGGCGCGGCGGGTGCGGCTGAACAGGGCCATAATGATCTCGGCATTCCAAGAAAAACGATTGCTGTTGGTGCATAACGCATCACAGCAGATTTGGCATCGCCCGCATGTTGAGATACGGCGAACGGGATTTTCCGAAGGATATTCTGAATTGCCCCCGCGCCCACCATCGCGCCCTCCCGGCCGCACTGCCGAACGCCCCACGCCCCGCCGGCCAGTGCGCAATAATGGTCGGTCGGCAACGCGCAGCCAGCCTCAGAAGCACGAGGAGCGTAGCGATGGGCTCCAACGGATCGCCAAGCTTCTGGCGCGCGCCGGCGTCGCCTCCAGGCGTGAGATCGAACGGATGATCGCGGATGGCCGCGTCGCCCTGAACGGCACCAAACTAGATACTCCTGCTACGCTGCTTGCAAGCCTCAACGGCGTAACGGTTGACGGCAAGCCAGTGGCTGCGCCGGACCAGACCCGGCTGTTCCTGTTTCACAAGCCGTCAGGAGTGCTCACAGCAGAACGCGACTTTTCTGGGCGCCCGACAATCTATTCGCGATTGCCAGAGGGCCTGCCACGGCTGATGCCTGTTGGCCGCCTTGATCTTAACACGGAAGGTCTGCTGCTACTGACCAATGACGGCGCGCTCAAACGTGCGCTGGAATTGCCGTCGAGCGGTATCGAGCGCACCTATCGCGCCCGCGCTTTCGGCCCGGTGAGTCAGGCCCAGCTTGAGGAATTGGCCGAGGGCGTAACGATCGAGGGTATCCGTTATGGTCGGATCGACGCCAACCTTGAGCGGAGCGCGGGGCGCAACAAATGGATCGAAATGACCCTGACCGAGGGCAAGAACCGGGAAGTGCGCCGGGTGCTGGAATATCTGGGCCTGCAGGTCTCCCGCCTGATCCGCACCAAATACGGCCCGTTCGTACTCGGCGGCGCGCCAGTTGCAGCGGTTGAGGAGGCCCGCGCTCGAGAGGTCATTGCGCTGAAGCGCCGGCTCGGACTCGACTAAAGCGATGCGGATCATTGCGGGAGAGTGGCGCGGCCGCAGGTTGACCGCTCCCATTGGAGCAACCACGCGCCCGACCGCCGACCGAACACGCGAGACCTTGTTCTCAATGCTAACGTCTCGGCTTGGAGGATTTACAGGGCTGAGGGTTGCCGATCTTTTTGCCGGATCGGGTGCGCTGGGGCTGGAAGCGCTGTCACGCGGTGCCACCGATTGCATCTTTGTTGAACGGGACAAGGCGGCGCTCTCCGCCTTGCGCGCAAACATCAAGACGCTTGGCGCAAGCAATGCCGATATTCGCGCGCAGAGCGTTGAGGCTATCGCGCCACTCTCCGTTCCGCTCGATCTCCTGATGATGGATCCACCATATGGCGGCCATGACGTGCCGAGCCTGATCACCCGCCTGATCGAGGCAGGCTGGATCGGGGCCGATACCATAGTGACGGTTGAGGAGGCCGCTGGGAACGCCTCGCACGTCTCCCGGCTGACCAAGATTGCAGACCGCAAGGTTGGTAAGGCTTTGCTGTCCTTTTACCGCGGCTTAGCTGCGCAATAAGGGTATTGCTCGCCGATCAGGCCGCAAACAGCTCGGGTTCGAGCGCCATCATGGCTTCGCTGCCGGCTTCGATCTTGCGTCGCAGGGCGCCGGTATCGGGCAGCATTCGCTCGGCAAAATGGCGCGCGGTGACCAGCTTCGCATTATAGAAAGCGGCGTCGCCCTCCCCTGCATCGAGCTTCGCCTGTGCAACGCTGATCATCCGCAGCCACATCAGGCCGAGCGCCACATGCCCCATGATGTGCATGTAATGATGGGCGCCGGCTCCGATGTTGTTCGGATTGGCCATGCCATTCTGCATGAACCACATGGTCGCCGCCTTGAGGTCGTTTGCTGCCTTTTCCAGACGACCGGCAAAGTCGGCGAGAGCAACATTGCTTTTTGCTTCAGCGACTTCGGCATCAATCATGCCAAATAGTGTCTGGATGGCGCGACCGCCGTTATGCGCCAATTTGCGGCCGACGAGGTCCATGGCCTGAACGCCATTGGCGCCTTCATAGATCATGGTGATTCGGGCATCGCGCACGAACTGGCTCATGCCCCATTCCTCGATATAGCCGTGACCACCGTAAACCTGCTGGGCGTTGGTAGCGACTTCATAACCCTTGTCGGTGCCGTACCCCTTAATCACCGGTGTCAGCAGGCTGATCAGATCGTCCGCGAACTGGCGCTCCTCCTCCGTTTCGGCAACGTGGCTAAGGTCAACCTGGAGTGCGCCCCAAACCGCGAGAGCCCGCAGGCCTTCCACCAGCGCCTTGCCGTCCATCAGCATGCGGCGCACGTCGGGATGAACGAACAGCGGGTCGGCCTTTTCCTGCGGATCGGCAGGTCCGGTGAGGGCGCGGCCCTGACGCCGATCCATCGCATAGGCAACCGCATTCTGATAGGCGACCGACGCCTGCGACAGCCCTTGAATGCCGGTCCCGAGGCGGGCGGCGTTCATCATGATGAACATCGCGGCGAGGCCCTTGTTTTCCTCACCCACCATCCAGCCAATCGCGCCGTCATAATTCATGACGCAGGTCGCATTAGCGTGGATCCCCATCTTATGCTCGATGGAGCCGCACGAGACCCGATTTCGCGCACCCAAAGACCCATCGTCGTTGACGAAGAATTTGGGGACGATGAACAGGCTGATGCCCTTGCTGCTGTCCGGCGCTCCGGGTGTCTTGGCAAGGACGAGGTGGATGATGTTCTCGGTCAGGTCGTGCTCACCCGAGGAGATGAAGATTTTGGTTCCGGTAATCGCGTAGCTGCCATCGGCCTGCGGTTCGGCACGGGTACGAATGAGCCCCAAGTCCGTCCCGCAATGCGGTTCGGTCAGGTTCATCGTGCCTCCCCACTCACCCGAGATCATCTTCGGAGCATATTTGGCCTTCTGCTCCTCCGATCCCTTGGCGAGGATTGCAGAAATCGCTGCTTGGGTGAGCCCCGGGTACATGGAGAAAGCCTGATTGGCCGCCATGCGGAATTCCTCGACCGGAAAACCGACAACATGGGGCAAGCCCTGCCCGCCGAACTCCTCCGGTTGGTTCAGCAGCGTCCAACCGGCCTCGCAATAAGCCTTATATGCTTGTTTAAAGCCGTCGGGCGTAGTGACAGACCCATCTGAATGGCGGGTGCAGCCCTGCTGGTCGCCACTGTAGTTGATCGGGGCGAGGACATCCTCACAGAATTTCCCCGCTTCCTCGAGAACGGCCTCAACCAGATCAGGCGACGCATTGGCGAAACCCGAGAGGTTCGCATATTTCTCGATACCGATGACATCGTTGAGCAGGAACAGCATGTCCTTCACGGGCGCCTTGTAGCTGGGCATGGCTCTATCCTCGGAAAAAGGGATGGATCTAGAGTTATTATAGAGGCTGACGGTTCACTCGCCAATGCACCGGCCGCAAGCTATTTGCCGGATTTCGCGCTCTCGACGATACGGATAAACTGCTCCAGCTCGTCGATCGAACTGTCGATATCCTTGCGCTGACCTTTGAGGAAGTCGATGCGGTCGCGGCACATTTCTATGGTCACAGCGCGCTGTGTCTTGCGCCCGTCGCCAAGGTCGTAGAGGTCGATCATCTCGCGAATTTCGGCCAGGCTGAACCCGACACGCTTGGCCCGCAAAATCCAGGCAAGGCGGGCACGATCCCGCATGGAATAGATCCGGGCGATGCCCCGTCGCGAGGGCGAGATAAGGCCTTCGTCTTCATAGAAGCGCAAGGCACGGGCCGTGACGCCGAACTCCGCGGACAGGTCGGTGATGGTAAAGCTTTCCCGACCCGCAGCGTCTGCGGTATCGATATGAGACTGACCGAATTCACTGGACATAACACATTGCTAATTGACGTTCACGTCAACGTCAATCGGCCTCGCAGTTGGCCGGAGCGTCCCAGCTAACTCTATCCACCGCCACACCGGATAAGGAAGCGCGCGGCCCGCACAAGGCCGAGCAGGCCTCAGGAACGGCTCCCGAAAGGCTCACCCGGTCACCGTCATATACCGCGTCAATGGCACAGCCACTGTCATCAAACCGGAGGCGTAGCTCAGTGCCATCATGGGAGAGGTTTCCAGCGCCCTCACACGTCAGAGTTGTCCCGAAACTTGCAACTACGGAAAAGCGATACCTTCCCCTTTCCCCAGCTATGCAAAGGGAATCCTGCCCCGCTGCATGGATCCGTTCGTACAAGCCGACCGGCGGCGTAGCCTCGGCATCGACCACGACGTTCGCCTGGCGGGCTGCAATTTCGAGTGGATGTTCAGGGTCAGTCGGGGTTTCGCCGTCAGTTGCCGAGCCGCACCCGGCCAGCACCAGCAGACTGACAGCCAGCCAACGACTCATGAATCAACCCGTTCAAGCCCGCCGTCTGGCGTCACGCGGCGATAGAAGCAGGATCGAGCCATGGTGTGGCAAGCCGGTCCAGCCGGATCTACGATCAGCTGAACGGCGTCTTGATCGCAATCGACGCGCACTTCCCGCACCTTGAGCACATGACCGGAGGTTTCGCCCTTGCGCCAAAGGCTTTGCCGGGAGCGAGACCAGAACACTGCCTCGCCGCTTGAAAGCGTAGCGGCCAGGGCGCTTGCATTCATGTGGGCTACCATCAGCAAAGCACCATCAGCCGCGTCGGTAACAATTGCCGTCACCAGCCCGTCCGCCCCATAGCGAGGTTTCAATTCCCTGCCCTGTTCGATGTCGCTCGTCATGCTGCTGCTACGCCCTCGCAGGCCGGTCCTGTCAAGCACGCGCCGATCGCAAATCTGCACACTTAAGGGGGCGACAAAGATGATATCCCTTTCTATATGCGCCCAATCGCCCGCTCCGGCGGGCTTCGCGATGCGGACGCGCTATGCTCACCACACATCCTTTTGACGATGATAAGCTGCGCGAAGAGTGCGGCGTTTTCGGTATTGCCGGTAGCGAATCCGCTGCAGCAGTCACCGCTCTGGGACTTCATGCGCTCCAGCATCGCGGGCAGGAGGCGGCCGGCATCGTCACTTTCGATGGGCAGGATTTCCATGCCCGGCGCGCAATGGGCCATGTCGCGGGCAATTTTGACAGCGAGGATGTGATCAGAACGCTCGGCGGCTCAAATGCCGTTGGCCACGTCCGATATTCAACGACAGGCGCGTCGGCACTGCGAAACGTCCAGCCACTGTTTGCCGACCTTTCCTCCGGCGGCTTCGCTATCGCGCATAATGGCAACATCTCTAACGCTATCGCGCTGCGCCGGGCACTGGTCCGCCGGGGCAGTATTTTTCAGTCGACCAGCGATACAGAAGTTATCATCCACCTCGTCGCAACCTCAAATTATCGCACGTTGCTCGACCGGTTTATTGATGCGCTCAAGCAGGTTGAGGGCGCATATTCGCTAATTTGCATGACCAGTGAAGGCATGATCGCCTGTCGCGATCCGTTGGGCGTTCGTCCGTTGGTCATGGGCAAGCTGGGCGACGCCTGGCTGTTTGCTTCCGAAACCGTGGCGTTTGACGTGGTCGGTGCCGATTTCGTGCGTTCAGTCGAGCCCGGCGAAATGGTCATCGTCCAGAATGGCGATGTGCGCTCGATCCACCCTTTCGCGCCGGCCAGCCGCCGCCCGTGTATTTTCGAGCATGTTTATTTCAGCCGGCCCGATTCCATCGTCGATGGCACATCGGTCTATTCAGTTCGCAAAGCGATCGGGGCAGAGCTGGCTATGGAGAGCCCTGTCGAAGCCGACTTCGTTATCCCCGTTCCAGACAGTGGCACGCCCGCAGCGATCGGTTTTGCTCAGGCGTCGGGCATTCCTTTCGAACTCGGGATCATCCGCTCGCACTATGTGGGGCGAACCTTCATCCAGCCGGGTGATCAGGTTCGGCACCTTGGCGTCAAGCTGAAGCACAATGCCAACCGGGCGCTGGTCGAAGGCAAGCGGATCGTGCTTATCGACGATTCGATCGTGCGCGGCACCACCAGCCTCAAGATTGTGCAGATGATGCGCGATGCTGGCGCAAGCGAGGTGCACATGCGCATTGCCAGCCCGCCGACGCGCCACAGCTGTTTCTATGGTGTCGACACTCCGGAGCGCTCCAAGCTGCTCGCGGCGAGGCATAATGTTGAAGAGATGCAGGCGTTCATTCACGCCGACAGCCTCGCCTTCCTCTCCATTGATGGGCTTTATCGCGCCGTTGGCGAAGCCAACCGGAACATGACGACGCCGCAGTATTGCGACGCCTGTTTTACAGGCGATTATCCCACGCCGCTCACGGATTTTGATGAACAGGCCGCCGACGATCAGTTCGCGCTGCTGGCCGAACGGGTGAACTGATGACAGCACTGGAAGGGAAGATCGCGCTGGTTACCGGCGCGAGCAAGGGCATTGGCGCAGCGATAGCCGAAGGGCTGGCAGCAGCTGGTGCACATGTCGTGCTGGTGGCGCGCGATACAGCCGCGCTTGAAGATGTTGAGGAGCGCATCCACAATGCGGGTGGTGCGGCGACCATCGCCCCGCTCGACATGGCCGCGGGCGAAAATGTAGCCCGCCTTGCTGGCGCTATCGCCCAGCGTTGGGAAAGGCTGGACATCCTTGTGCTTAATGCCGCGACGCTCGGCACACTCGCACCGGTCGCCGCCACTGACATGAAGGAAATGAGCCGACTGTTCACGCTCAATGTGCTGGCGCAGCAGGCAATGATCGCCGCCTTCGAGCCACTGCTACGCTGTTCCGAGAGCGGGCGGGTTATCGCCCTTACCTCCAGCGTCGCGCGTGCTCCGCGTGCCTATTGGGGACCCTATGCCGCAAGCAAGGCCGCGCTCGAGAATCTTGTTACAACATTCGGCGAGGAAATGCGGAACGTGTCTCCGGTTCGGACTGCGATTGTCGACCCCGGCGCCACCCGCACGGCCATGCGCGCCCGGGCTTATCCGGGCGAGGACCCCGCATCCCTCAAGGAACCGTCAGTTGTGGCCGACGCTATCCTTGCGCTGCTCGAACGCGACTTCGATTCTACAGAGTTCGTTGCGATCGCAAAATGATGGCGGTCAGGGTGTCCGCCCTGCCCGCTCTGCATCAACATGCGCCTGCACCGCGCGGTAAAACCCGATGCGCATCATGGCACGGCGTTGATCAGTAGCCGTCGGCCAATTGCCCACGCCGACAATCACTAGCTTACGTGCGGGATCAATAAAAATGCCCTGGCCGAAAATGCCCTGTGCGGCGAAAGTGCCATCGTCATAGGTCCACCACTGGTAACCGTAACCGAAACCCGATCGACCGATTTCGGCCTGCTTAGTGCCGGCAGCAGCAAACCATCCTTCTGGAACGATACGCTGGCCGTTGGCGGTGACTCCGTCATTGAGAACGAACTGACCGAACCGGGCATAGTCCCGCAAACGCATTTGCAGACAGCAACCGCTGATTTCTTGACCCCCAGCATTCAGAATCCAAGTTGCCTCTGCCTCCATACCGACCGTTTGCCAGACCTTTTCCGCGAGATAATCGTTAAGGCTGCGGCCAGTGGCGCGTTCGACAAGCACACCGATCAAATTGGTTTCGCCGGTGTTGTAATTCCAGCGGGTGCCGGGTTCATGCGCCCGAGGGAGGCGCCGCATATAGGCCGTCACAGGATCCAACCCGCCTTCGGGTTGTTGCATGTTGAATAGCGCAACGTCGGAATTCGGGTCAGTATAGTCCTCATTCCAGCGGACACCGGAGCTCATCGCAAGCAACTGAGCCACTGTGACGCCATCATAGCCGCTGCCTACAAGCTCGGGGATATAGCGGGTAACCGGATCAGAGAGTGATGCAATGTGACCGTCACGGATTGCCGCTCCCACTAGGGTCGAGGTGAAACTTTTCGCGACCGAAAAGCTCGTCCAGCGCCCCTCGGCATTGAACCCAAGGCCATAGCGTTCGTAACGTACGGCACCGTCTTGCAGCACGATAAGACCGGCAAGGCGCTGATCCGCAAAATAGGCATCCAGTGCAGCGGCATCACCGCCCAGCGGTGTCCCTGCATTCAATGGCATGGGTGCGACGCCGGGAGAAACCGGCGCTGCGGGCGAAACAGAATCAAATAGGCGGAAGGCCAAGTCACGCTGTGGGACCGTCCAAAACAGGACGTTATTATCCGCTGGCAGTTCAACTGCCGGTGCGCCCGTATCCTGAGCCTGCTGAGCTCCCGCTGGCGCAACAACCAGCATGGCGGACAATGTTGCAGCGATCAGTCCCTTGCGAACCATAAGTTACTCTCCCTTAGCTTGACTCATGACGCGCTGGCCGCACGCGAGCAAGGAGTAATGATCAGCCCTTAACCCCAGCCCATGCGGCGAGCGCGCGATCGCGCGCTTCTCGATGGCCGATAAGCGGCCGCGGATAGCCTCTGACCGCCCTGCCTTGTCCCCAGGGGTCGTGCACCCAGGGGTCCGGGACATCAGCCAGTTCTGGGACCCAGCGGCGAATG
>CANHQT010000039.1 GCA_947463325.1 Sphingomonadaceae bacterium | reverse complement strand
CGATCGCTTCGGCTGCCTCCTCGACCCCGCTTTGCCAGTCATCGGCATGGCCCGCCACCATCAGCGCAGCGGCACTGTTGAACAGCACGGCGTCACGATAGGCGCGATCCTGCGCAGTTTCGGTTTCGCTCATCAGCAGCCGGCGCAGGGCGGCGGCATTGTAGGCCGCGTCTCCGCCCCGCAATGCTTCTCGCGGATGTTCGGCAATACTGGCGTCTCCCGGCGTCAACCGGACAATGCGGGGCTCCGTGTCCGACAAGGCCGTGACCCGCGCAACACTGCTCGGCCCACTGACCGACAGTTCGTCCATCGGTTCATCCCCGGCGACAACCATGACGTCGTCGGCGTCCAGCAGCGTAATGGCCTTTGCATAGGTTGCGATGAGCGAAGGATGGCTGACGCCAACCAGCTGCCGCCGCACGCTGGCCGGATTGCAGAGCGGCCCCAGCAGATTGAAAATCGTGCGCCGGCCAATTTCGCGGCGGATGGGCATGATCGGTTTCAGCGCGGGGTGATGCGCCTGTGCAAACAGGAAACAGATGCCGAGATCGGCCAGCGTCGCCTCAGCATGGGCTGCTGCCCGTGCCAGATCGAGCCCCAGCGCTTCGAGGGTGTCCGCAGCACCCGCGCGGGACGATGCGGCGCGATTGCCATGCTTGGCTACCGGCACTTCACAGGCGGCAACCACGAGGGCCACAGCGGTCGAGACATTGAGGCTGTGGCTGCCATCGCCCCCGGTCCCGCAGACATCAATCGCGCCTTCAGGGGCAGCAATCCGCACCATCCGTGCGCGCATTGCTCGTGCCGCCCCTGCGATTTCCTCGGCAGACTCACCCCGGTCGGCGAGCGTGACGAGTGTGTCGCGGATTTCGCCATCCGTCATGCCGCCATCGAGCATGTGCCCGAACAGAGCTTCGGATTCCGTGAGAGACAGGCTCATGCGAGCGACTTTGGATTGAGGCCAGCGATCCTGAGGAAATTCGCCAGCATGGCATGGCCATGTTCGGTGGCGATGCTTTCCGGATGGAATTGGACACCGTGGATCGGAAGGTTCGCGTGGCGGAAACCCATGACTGCTGTCCCGCGCTCTCCGTCATCGCAGGTGGCGTTGACGATTAGAGTCTCGGGCACGTCCTCGACAATCAGGCTGTGGTAGCGGGTGGCGGTAAAGGGTGAGGGCAGGCCGGTGAACAGCCCGCTGCCGTCATGGGCCACGCTTGCGGTCTTGCCGTGCATCAGATGCCCGCGCACCACCCGCCCCCCGAAATGCTGACCAATCGCCTGATGGCCTAGGCACACGCCGAGCAGCGGACGGTTCGCCTCTGCACAGGCAGCGATGAGATCGAGGCTGATCCCCGCATCATCGGGCGTTCCCGGGCCGGGCGAAATCAGGAATCCGGCCGCGCCCGATGACATCGCCTGTCCGACCGACATGGCATCATTGCGCACCACCTCCACCGCCGCGCCCAGTTCCTGCAGATAGTGAACGATGTTGAAGGTGAAGCTGTCGTAATTGTCGATAACGAGGATCATTGGCCATACCCCGCTTCGCCTGCGAGACGCACCGCTTCGCGCGCGGCGGCGGCGAGGGCGCCGGCCTTGGCCTCGCATTCGCGCTGTTCGGCATCCGGATCGCTGTCGGCAACGATGCCTGCGCCGGCTGTGACGTGAAGGGTCCCATCGCGAACGATACCGGTCCTCAGCACAATGCAGCTGTCCATGCTGCCATCGGGCGCGAAATAGCCGATCCCGCCGGCATAGGCGCCGCGCGTCTCGGGTTCGAGGCTGGCTATGATTTCCGCAGCGCGCACCTTTGGCGCGCCTGAGACAGTGCCCGCCGGAAAGCCGGCGAACAGCGCATCGAGCGCGTCTTTGCCGGGCGCCAGCTTGCCGGTGACGTTGGAGACGATGTGCATGACGTGGCTGTAATATTCGATGGTGAAACTGTCGGTCACACGCACGCTACCCGGTTCCGCCGCTCGTCCGGTATCATTGCGGCCCAGATCGAGCAGCATCAGATGTTCGGCGAGTTCCTTGGGATCGGCGAGCAGTTCGTCCCTGTTGTCAATATCCTCCGCCGCCGTGCTGCCGCGCGGGCGCGTTCCTGCGATCGGGCGGATGGTGATGTCCCCATCACGCACGCGCACGAGGATTTCCGGGCTCGACCCCACAATGGCGAAGCCGGGCAGGTCGAGGAAATAGAGGAAAGGAGAGGGGTTGATGCGTCTCAGCGCGCGATAGAGATCGAAAGGTGGCAGGGCGAAGGGCGCGGTGAAGCGCTGGGCCAGCACCACCTGAAAGATATCGCCCGCAACGATATGGTCTTTCGCGGTCAGGACCATCTCGCGATAGCGCCCTTCGGGTAGCGTTGGGGCGAGCCCGGGTTCTGCAGTTTCGGCTGCGTTAGGAGCAGAAGCGGGTATCGGGCCTGCCAGTCGCGCTGCTGCCGCCTCGATCCGCTCTGCCGCTTCGTTGACTGTGCGATCCGCCGCCATTGCCCCCGGCCATACCGGTGCGAGCAGCCACAGCTCATCCGCCAGCCTGTCGAAAACGAGGATTACGCGTGGCCGCACGAAAATCATGTCGGGTACGTCGATGGGGTTCGGGGCCGGTCGGGGCAGGGTCTCCACCAGCGCATAGCTCTCATAAGAAAAATAGCCGACGAGGCAGGCGAGAGCTGGCGGCAATCCTTGGGGCAGGGGGTCAATACGACATTCTGCGACGAGCGCGCGCAGTGCGTCGAGCGGATCGCCTTCCACTTCGGTAAAGGCCGCGCGATCTGTTGCCCACTGCCGGTTCACTTCGGCATGGGTGCCGTTCCCCCGCACCACGAGATCGGGATCGATGCCGATCAGGCTGTAGCGCCCGCGGGTCTGGCCGCCCTCCACCGATTCAAGCAGCCAGTCGCCGCGCCCTGGTTCGATCAGCTTCAAAGCGGCCGAAACCGGCGTTTCGGTGTCGGCAATGCGCCGCGCCCACAGCAAAGCAGGCCTTCCGCCAGTCAGCGCGGCTAGCGCAGCCTCGCGCCCAGCGATTGCGCCGCCGGGGGGCGTCATCAAAGCCCGGCGGTGGCGACGCCCGAAAGCTCGTCGCGCAGCCGCTGCACCGCTTCCTCGTCGATCTGGATCTCAAACTCGCGGCGGGCCGTGCCGAGTATGACTTCGAGATATTCGCCGCCAATGGCCTGACCAAACTGTTGTTCGACAGCCGCGAGCAGGTCAGGATTGCCTGTCGCGTCGCCGCGCACGATGCGATTGAGGCGCAACACCATCCAGCCGGTATTGCCGGGCATCTCCAGTGTCTTCACCGTGTTGGGCGCCATTGAGAACAGCAGCGAGATTTCTGCCGGTACGCGACCTTGCGCACGGGCGACGTCGATCCGCCGGCCGCTGATTGTCTGGACTGAGCCGGGTACACCGGCAGCAGTGGCAGCGGCCTGAAGCGCCTGACCGCCCTCGACTGCGGCGAGCATCTGCCGGGCGCGGGCGCGGGCAACCTTTGCACCCTCCGCTTGCCGCCAATCGGCAACCACCCGTTCACGGATCCGCGCGAGCGGAGGCGGCGCGGAAGGGATGATCTGCGCCACTTCCACGAGCGCGAACACCTCATTTTCCTGCAGCGGCACTATCTGGCCCGGGTCGCCTTCCTGTGTTGCGAATGCTGGGTCAAGCAACGCCGGGAGCAGCGGATCCGGGCGGTAGCTGGGGTCATCGGGGTTCAGCCCTTGGGCGGTCAGCGCCGGTGTTGATACGACGCGCAACCCGCGAGCTTCAGCCACTTCGGTCAAGGCTGCACCCTCTGCCAAAGCTTCTTGGGCACCGTTATAGAGGTCATCGAGAGCTTCGCGCCGCTTGCGTTCGCGCAACTGCGTCGTGAGTTCCGGGGTCGCCTGCGCGAGCGTGCGCGCAGGTTGAGATGTGATATCCTCGACCTTTACGACAACCCAGCCCAGCGCCACCTGATTGGGGCCCACAACCGCGCCTTCGGAGGCAGCGAATACGGCCTGTGCAGTCGCGGCACTCGTGCCGGTGGCATAGTCGGCCTGGCTTGTTGCAGTTACGGTTGCGGCCTGCAAACCGGCAGCCTGTGCTGCGCTTGCCAGCGTGCCAGTGCGCGCAGCGGTGGCGATGCGCTGCGCGGCTTCGCGTGAGCCGGCAATCACCTGACTGAGGCGGCGGGTCTCGCTGGCGGCAAAGCGTGCGGCATTGGCTCGATATTCGGCCTCGATCTCCGCGGCTGTCGGCTCAGGCGATGTCCGAACTGCGCCCTGATCGAGGATCGCGAAGCGGATCGAACGCCGTTCGGGCAGGGTATAGCGGGCGCGCTGCGAGGTGTAATAAGCCTGCAGCTGTGCATCCGTCGGCGCGGCAGTCGGCACGAAGCGGGAGGCGGGGATGAAGCTTGCCTCACCGAACCGCTGTTCGAGGAGCAACGACCCATAAGGCACGGTCATACCAGTCGGGATGGCGGTGACCTGACCAATCGGAGCGAGCAACTGGCGCACGATGGCGCGGGCGGCGACTTCTTCACGCACCTCGGAAGCGCTTTTGCCTTCCTGAGCGATACGCGCTTCGAATGTCTGCTGATCGAAAGTGCCGGTAATGCCTGCAAAGGCTGGATCGCGCGCTATCAGCGCATCGACCGCCGCCCGGTCCATTTCCAGACCAATGCTCCGCGCATATTGCTCCAGCGCGGAAATATCGGTCAGTTCCTTGATGACATCGTCCAGCCCGCCCTGCGCGATGAAGGCCGCAGGGGTCAGCCCTGGCTGCTCCTGCTGTGCCTGCCGCAGTGCATTGTTGAAGCGCGAGCGGACGTCATTGATCGTGATCGCTTCTCCGCCGACCTTTGCGACATTACCCGCGCCCACATTGGTCCCGCCAAAGCCCAGGTTGCTGACATCAGTCATCGCAAAGGACAGACCGACTACACCCAAAAAGATAAGGCCGATGATAGCCCCTACGCGGGAGGTGACGGCGCGGCGAATGGCGGTGATCATGAGGTGTGCGGAGTCCTGAACTGGGCGTGGCCGAACGGGTACAGGCACACGCCGCGACGCTCTAGTCTGCGCGACACCCAGCATCAAGTCCGAGAAAGGTCCGAGCCCCTCGACATCCTGCATCGGTCCCCGCTAACGCCATCAGCGTTTGACGTTCACCAAAGGGATCAGGCGAAATGCGGCGCAGCTATGTTGTCGGAAACTGGAAGATGAATGGCGACGGCAGCAGCCTTTCCGAGGCCCGGTCTATTGCCGAGGCTGCTTCACGCCACCCGGAGGTAGATGTCGCTATCTGTCCGCCCTTCACGCTGATCGAGCGTATGGCGAGGGCACTGCCTACGCTCGCGGTAGGCGGGCAAGATTGCCATCCGGCTCCGTCTGGCGCGCATACCGGCAGTGTCGCCGCAGCAATGTTGGCCGAAGCCGGCGCAAAGCTGGTTATTCTAGGCCATAGCGAGCGGCGTGAGGGCTTCGGGGAAAGCGACGAGTTGGTTCGACGCAAGGTAGAAGCCGCGCTCGCTGCCAATCTCGGGGTCATTCTGTGCGTCGGAGAGCCACTGTCTGTTCGCGAAGAGGGACGGGCTGAAGCATATGTTCTCGCTCAGCTGGCAGGATCGCTTCCTTATGCGCTGCTTGCAGAGCCAAGCCGCGTCGCCATCGCCTATGAACCGATCTGGGCAATCGGGACCGGCCTTACCCCTTCCCTTGAGGATATCGCTGCAATGCATGCTGCAGTCCGCGGCGCGTTGGGGGACGCAGGCGAAGAGATGGCGATCCTCTACGGCGGATCAGTGAATGCGGAAAATGCCGCGCAGATATTGTCGCTGGATGATGTGGATGGTGCTTTGGTCGGCGGTGCGAGCCTGAAGGCGGCAAGTTTTGCGGCGATTATCGCTGCGGCGAACTAGGCTGAAAAGGGCTGCCGGAACCACCATAGTTGATTGCTTTGGCGCGCGCGCCTATGAGCCCGCGGATTGCGCCGCAGACTTGCGGCTCCCAACAGGTCACGGATAGTCCCACCAATGTTCACCTTCCTGCTCGTGCTTCAGGGGTTAGTTGCCGCCGCTCTTATCGGCGTCATCCTCATGCAGAAGTCAGAAGGCGGTGGCCTTGGTGTGGGCGGTAGCCCCACCGGTTTCCTCTCCGCGCGCGGTGCGGGAGATTTCTTGACCCGTTCGACAGCCATCCTGGCTACCTTGTTTGTGGGTCTCTCCATCGCGCTGGCGGTGATCGCCTCGGTCAATCATCGGGCCAACCAGATTGATGCCGATGCGGCAAACCGTATCGCCGTTCCGCCTGCTGGTGGTGCGCCGGCGCTGCCCGCCGCTCCCGGCGGCGTTCCGCTTGCGCCGACCGGTGCGCTTCCGGCCCCTGCTGCCGGTGGCGTTGCTGCTGATCCGCTTGCCGGGGCCGCTGCCGCGCCCGCGGAGCCGCAGGGCGTCCCGCTCCAGCAGTAATTTGTCGGGCACGCCGGATACGGCGGGCCATGGAGCCCGTTGCCAGCTTTGTTCGAAACAAAATCAATACTTTGTGTGAATATTGCCCGTTCGCGCTTGCAACGAATCGCAAGGGCCGGTTAGGCGCATCCTCCCATGACGCGGTATATATTCATCACCGGCGGCGTGGTCTCCTCGCTCGGCAAAGGTCTCATGGCGGCGAGCCTCGCTGCATTGCTCCAATCGCGCGGGTACAAGGTCCGCATCCGCAAGTTCGACCCCTACCTCAATGTCGATCCGGGGACGATGAGCCCCTATCAGCATGGCGAAGTCTATGTGACCGATGACGGGGCGGAAACGGATCTCGACCTTGGGCATTATGAGCGTTTCACCGGTGTGTCGGCGCGACAATCGGATAATGTGACCTCTGGCCGGATCTATCAGACGATCATCACACGCGAGCGCCGGGGTGACTATCTTGGTGCGACGGTTCAGGTGATCCCGCACGTAACCGACGCCATTAAGGCCTTTGCCCAGGCAGATACCGAAGGGCTCGACTTCGTGCTGTGCGAGATTGGCGGCACGGTCGGCGATATCGAATCGCTGCCGTTCATTGAAGCCATCCGACAGATGCGGAATGATCTTGGGCGCGACCGCACCATCTTCGTCCATGTGACGCTGGTGCCGTATATTGCTGCTGCCGGTGAGCTGAAGACCAAGCCGACGCAGCACAGCGTGAAGGAATTGACCGCGCTGGGTGTCCAGCCGGACATTCTCTTGTGCCGCTGCGAACACCCGCTGCCCGATGGCGAGCGCGCCAAGATTGCGGCCTTCTGCAATGTTCGCAAGGAAGCGGTGATCCCCGCGCTTGACGCAAAGTCGATCTATGCCGTGCCTTTGCAATATCATGCGGAGGGGCTCGATTACGAGGTTCTGCGCGCGTTCGGGATTACTCCTGGGCTCGCCCCCGATTTGCGCCGGTGGGATGAGATCCTCGACCGTCAGATGAACCCCGAAGGCGAGGTCACCATCGGTGTCGTCGGAAAATATGTCGGCCTGCAGGATGCTTACAAGTCCCTCAACGAGGCGCTCGTTCACGGCGGGCTAGCCAATCGGGTCAAGGTCAACATCCAGTGGATTGATGCTGAGCTGTTCGAGGAAGCAGGCGGCGACGTCGCTGCACGACTGGAACCACTGCACGCCATCCTCGTTCCCGGCGCATTTGGCAGCCGGGGGGCGGAGGGCAAGATCGCCGCGATCCGCTTCGCCCGTGAAAGGCATGTGCCTTTCTTTGGCATTTGCTTCGGCATGCAGATGGCCTGCGTGGAAGGCGCGCGGAACTTGTGCGGTATCAGTGATGCCTCTTCGACCGAATTCGGCCCTACCGACGAGCCAGTGGTCGGCATCATCGAAGAATGGATGAGCGACGAAGGCCTGCAGAAGCGGCAGGATGGCGGGGACCTTGGCGGTACCATGCGGCTTGGCGCCTATGAGGCGGTGTTGAGGGGCAACAGCCATGTGGCCGGCATCTATGGCGCATCGCATATCTCCGAACGCCACCGGCATCGTTATGAAGTGAACACAGCCTATCGCGAGCGGCTCGAAGCGGGCGGGCTGATTTTCTCCGGGATGTCGCCCGATGGCGAGTTGCCAGAAATTGTCGAACGGCCCGACCATCCGTGGTTCGTTGGCGTGCAGTTCCACCCGGAGCTGAAATCCAAGCCCTTTGACCCGCACCCGCTGTTCGCCAGCTTCATCGAAGCGGCCGTCAAGCAGAGCCGGCTGGTCTAGTCCTTTTTTGGACGGGACGCTGCGTCTTCACTGGACAAACGAAACCCCCGGACCGTTTCCGATCCGGGGGTCCCGCGTGACGATGGCGCCTTTCCCCCGAAGAAGCGCCGTCTGATGGGTGCTTTCAACGTCCTTTAAGGGACGGAGCACCACTATCTCCCTGAACCTGACCGCTCTGTCAGTGGCCGGTACGGCGATCTGCATAACCCGACTGACGCGGCTGTCACGGGGGCACGGACATATACAGGCTGAAAATCCCGTGGCTGTGCCTTTAGTGCAACAATTTGCGATACCGTTGCGCTTCGCGGGACGAGGCCGTAAGCGCCGGACAGAACCCGCGCGTCGCGACCGACATGGCTCGCAGCGCCTAGCCCGGATGACCTTGCCTGATGCTCCTGTCCGCTCACGAGCGTCTCATCATCAAGCGCTATCTTCTGCCGGTGAAGGGCGAAGGCTTCATATTCGTCGCCGCCATTTTCAGCTTCATTGCGGTCATGCTGGGCGTTGCGGCGCTGGTCATCGTCATGAGCGTCATGAATGGCTTTCGGGCCGAGTTATTCGACAAGATTGTCGGCCTGAATGGCCATGCCGTGGTGCAGGGATATGATGGTCGGTTGAATGACTGGCGCGCAGTGCTCGAACAGGCGCGAGCCACTCCTGGCGTGACCAGTGCCCGCCCGCTGATCGAGCAGCCTCTTCTCGCCAACCATATGGGTCGTGTCGAAGCGGTCCTTGTCCGCGGTATGGAAGTGGCGGACATTCGGAGCAATGCCGTACTCGGGGATAAGGTGCTGGCAGGTGATCTCGACATGATCACGCCGGGTGGGGGGCAGATCGCCATTGGTTCCCAGTTGGCGCAGAATCTGGGCGCGCAGATTGGCTCTACGGTCACGATCATCAATCCTGCCGGCCGCTCGACCCCATTTGGCACCGTTCCGAGAGAGATAGGCTACACCGTTGGTGCTATTTTCGAGATCGGCGTGTTTGAATTCGACAAGGCCTATGTCGTCATGCCGATGTCCGACGCGCAGCTGCTGATGCTTTCGGGCGACAGCGTCGGCATGATCGAGGTAAAGACGGATGATCCGGATCGTGCTGCCGAAATTCTGCAACCTCTGGCGCAAAGCGTTGCCGGCAGGGCGGTCGTTACCAGCTGGCAGCAAATGAACGCCAGCCTGTTTGAAGCGCTGGCGGTGGATCGCGTGGTGTCGTTTGTTGTCCTTTCCATCATCATGCTGGTTGCCGCGTTCAACATTGTGTCCAGCCTGATCATGCTGGTACGGACGCGGACGCGCGACATTGCCATCCTGCGGACTATCGGTGCAGAGCGTTCCTCAGTGCTGCGCATCTTTTTGACAATTGGCACGACCATCGGCGTTCTCGGCATGCTTGCCGGTCTTGCCCTTGGCTTCCTTTTCCTCTTTTTCCGCCAGCCTATCGTCGCTGGAATTCAATGGCTCACCGGACGAAA
This sequence comes from Sphingomonadaceae bacterium, assembly GCA_947463325.1. GTDB lineage: Bacteria > Pseudomonadota > Alphaproteobacteria > Sphingomonadales > Sphingomonadaceae > Sphingopyxis. The sequence goes on along the minus strand of CANHQT010000039.1, from coordinate 3,700 downwards.
TCTCTGGGATCCATCGATCCGGTTCCTGACGGAATTGCCGTCAAAGCCTGATCCTGTCGAAATCATGCTTATCTGCGGGCTTGCTGTCCTTTTCAGCTTCTTGGCGGCGCTTTATCCGGCGTTCAAGGCAGCCAACACCGATCCGGTCCAGGTGCTGCGCTATGAGTGACAGCCCAATCCTCGAAATCAGCAATCTGCGCCGCACCTTCCGTCAGGGGGAAGCGGTGATAGAGGTTTTGCGTGGTGTCGATTTGACTCTCGGTAGCGGAGAGATTGTCGCACTGCTCGGCCCCTCGGGCTCGGGCAAGTCGACCTTGCTGCAAGCAGCGGGTCTGCTCGAAGGCGGTTTCGAAGGGCATATCGCCATTGATGGCGTCGCGGCGGAGTCCCTTGGCAACGAACAGCGAACGGCGATGCGCCGTGAAAAGCTTGGGTTCATCTACCAGTTCCACCATTTGTTGCCGGACTTCACGGCACTGGAGAATGTGGTGCTACCCCAGCTGGTAGCAGGCCGAAGTGGGCCTGACGCCGAGCAGCGTGCAGCCGATCTCTTGTCCGCACTGGGCCTGGCTGCTCGGCTCGATCACAAACCTTCCAAGCTTTCTGGAGGGGAACAGCAGCGAGTGGCAGTCGCCCGCGCGATGGCGAACCAGCCCCGGCTAATCCTTGCCGATGAGCCCACCGGCAATCTCGACGAGCGGACTGCAGAAGCGGTTTTTGATGAATTTGTCAGCCTGGTCCGCGAACATGGATCCGCAGCATTGGTGGCGACCCACAATGAGCGGCTGGCTGAACGGATGGATCGGGTTGTCCGCTTGCATGACGGGGTATTGGAATGACCGAACTCGCAGATTTCAGTGTGGCTTTGCCCGATGGCGGTCGTGAAGCGATGGCTGATCACCTCGGGAAGGTACTTCTGATCGTCAACACTGCCTCGAAATGCGGTTTCACGCCGCAGTATCGGGAACTCGAAGGCCTGTATCGGGACTATAAGGATCGCGGCTTTGAAGTGCTTGCCTTTCCCTGCAACCAGTTCGGCGCTCAGGAACCGGGTGATGCGCAGGAGATCGCGAACTTCTGCTCCCTAACGTATGACGTCAGCTTTCCCCTGTTTGCCAAGATCGACGTCAATGGCAGCAACGCCGACCCGTTGTGGGATTGGTTGAAGCGCGAGAAGACCGGCCTCATGGGTATCGGCGCGATCAAGTGGAACTTCACGAAATTCCTTGTCGACCGTCAGGGCAATGTTGTTTCCCGGCACGCGCCGACAGTGCGACCGGAGATGCTGCGACGCGAGATCGAAGCACTGCTTGGCTGAAGTTGACGCTTCCGAATCGTCGGCGTTCAGCTAAGGTCGAGGGCCCATGCCGAACTCTGCCTTCGTCCCTTTGCGTGTTTTTTCGAGCTATACGATGCTCGAGGGCGCATTCGATCCGAAGGCGATAGCAAAAACTGCCAAGTCGCGCGGTTTCCCGGCTGTCGCGGTGTGCGACCGTAACGGGCTTTACGGGGCCATGCCTTTTTCGGACGCCTGCTTCGGACAGGGTGTTCAGCCGGTGATCGGTGCCTTTGTCAGCGTCGCGCGTCCCGGAAGCGGCGTGATCGACTGGCTGGCGCTTCTGGCGCAGGACGAGACTGGCTACGCCAACCTTTGCGCTCTTGTCAGCGATGCCCACCTCTCGACGGAAGATGGGGCCGAGCCCCATGTCCCCCTTGCATCCCTCTCTGGCCGAAGCAGCGGCCTGATTTGTCTAACAGGTGCGGGCGAAGGTGCGCTGGCCAGGTTGCTGGCTGAAGGGCAGGGAGCAGCCGCCGCTGCCTATTGCGACGAGCTTCAGGCGCTGTTCCTTGACCGGCTCTATGTTGAAATTACGCGCAGCGGTGACGCGGTTATGGAAGCGGCAGAGGCGGCGCTGATTGATCTCGCCTATGAGCGCAACCTGCCGCTCGTCGCGACCAACCCTTGTTGCTTTGCCGAGCGGGACTTTCATCCCGCTCATGATGCGCTGCTGTGCATTGCCCAAGGTGCCTATATCGAAAGCGAGGACCGCCGGCGCAGCTCGGCCGAGAGCTGGATGAAACCGGCCGAGGCCATGGAAGATCTCTTCAGCGACCTGCCTGAAGCAATTTCAAACACGCTTGTGGTGGCCCAGCGTTGTGCGGTGCGCGCGCCGATGCGCAAGCCGATCCTGCCCTCCATTGCGGGAGACCGAGAGGCAGAAGCAGAGCAATTGCGCCGGGATGCGCGAGAAGGCTTGTTCGCGCGGCTAAGGCGTCGGGCCGAGATTTCCGGTGAGGCGGCTGCGCTCACGGACGAGGCGCTGGAGGCACGCTATCCCGAATATTTCGAGCGGCTCGCCTTTGAATGTGACGTGATCGCCGGGATGGGGTTCCCCGGATATTTTCTGATCGTTGCCGATTTCATCAAATGGGCCAAGGGGCAGGACATCCCTGTGGGGCCAGGACGCGGGTCGGGCGCGGGATCGCTCGTTGCCTGGTCGCTCACCATTACTGATCTTGATCCACTCAAGCTTGGACTGCTGTTCGAGCGCTTCCTCAATCCCGAACGCGTGTCGATGCCCGACTTCGACATCGATTTCTGCGAAACCCGCCGTGGCGAGGTGATCCGCTATGTGCAGGAGAAATACGGGCGGGACACTGTAGCCCAGATCATCACCTTCGGAACCATGAAAGCACGTGCTGTGCTCAAGGATACCGGTCGGGTGCTGCAGATGGGCTATAATCAGGTCGACCGGCTGGCCAAGCTGGTGCCAAGCCACCCCACTGACCCGTGGGATCTGGAACGTGCGCTCAATGGTGTGTCAGAGCTGCAGACCATTTACCGCCAGGAAGATGGCGTGCGCCGGCTTTTTGATCTCGCGCGCAAACTGGAAGGGCTGCCGCGGCACAGTTCTACCCACGCCGCTGGTGTGGTGATTGGGGATAGGCCGCTCGCTGAACTAGTGCCGCTCTACCGGGATCCACGTTCGGATATGCCGGTGACCCAGTTCGACATGAAATATGTCGAGGGTGCAGGCTTGGTAAAGTTCGACTTCCTTGGCCTCAAAACGCTGTCGGTGCTGAAGGAAGCGGTGCGACTGCTTGCCGGGCGGGGCATTGCGGTCGACCTCGATGCGCTCGAATGGAATGATCCGGCGGTTTACGAACTGCTGCAGCGCGGCGAAACGGTGGGCGTGTTCCAGCTGGAATCGGAAGGCATGCGCAGGACGCTGTCTGCCGTGCGGCCGTCGAACTTCGGGGACATTATCGCGCTGGTTTCGCTCTATCGACCGGGGCCGATGGACAATATCCCGAGCTTTGGCCGTCGCAAGAACGGGCAGGAGGAAATCGTCTATCCTCACCCCTTGCTGGAGCCTGTGCTCGCCGAAACATACGGGATCTTCGTCTATCAGGAGCAGGTGATGCAGGCCGCCCAGATTTTGGGGGGCTATAGCCTTGGCGGTGCAGACCTTCTGCGCCGCGCGATGGGCAAGAAGATCAAGGCCGAAATGGATGCGCAACGGGCGACATTTGTCGCCGGATGTGCCGAGCATCATGGCATTGATGGGCGCAAGGCCAATGAGCTGTTCGATTTGATCGACAAATTTGCCGGCTATGGTTTCAACAAGAGCCACGCGGCGGCCTATGCCTTGCTCGCTTATCAGACTGCTTGGCTGAAGGCGCATTACCCTCATGAATT
>CANHQT010000038.1 GCA_947463325.1 Sphingomonadaceae bacterium | reverse complement strand
GGTGAGCGGTGGAAAGTCATTCCGGTCGTTGAGGAGCTGAAGGCGAAGGCCAAGGCCGAGGGCATCTGGAACCTGTTCATGCCGCCGCGCCAGTCGACCCATCACCATGTTGATGAGACATTCGAATTTGACGGCCCCGGTCTCACCAACCTCGAATATGCGCTATGCGCCGAGGAAATGGGCCGCATCGGATTTGCCTCCGAAGTGTTCAACTGTTCCGCACCGGACACCGGCAATATGGAGGTGTTCCACCGCTACGGCACGCGCGCGCAAAAGGACAAGTGGCTGAAGCCGCTGATGGAAGGCGAAATCCGCTCGGCCTTCCTGATGACCGAACCGGCCGTTGCATCGTCCGACGCGACCAACATCGAATGCCGTATCGAGCGCGATGGTGACGATTATGTCATCAACGGCCGCAAATGGTGGTCCAGCGGCGTTGGCGATCCGCGCTGCAAGGTCGCCATCGTCATGGGCAAGACCGATTTTTCGGCCAAGCGCCATGCACAGCAGTCGATGGTGCTGGTGCCGATGGACACGCCGGGCGTGAAGATCCTGCGCCACCTGCCGGTCTTCGGCTATGATGATGCACCGCATGGCCACATGGAGGTCGAACTCAAGGACGTGCGCGTCAATGCCGAGGACGCAGTGCTGCTCGGCGAGGGCCGCGGCTTCGAGATTGCCCAAGGCCGCCTCGGGCCGGGCCGCATCCACCACTGCATGCGCACCATCGGCGCCGCCGAAGAAGCGCTGGAACGCATGACCCGCCGCCTGCTCAGCCGCGTCGCCTTCGGCAAGGTTCTGGCCGAGCACAGCGTCTGGGAAGAGCGTATCGCCCGCGCCCGCATCGACATCGAGATGACGCGCCTCCTCTGCCTCAAGGCGGCGGATATGATGGACAAGGCCGGCAACAAGATCGCGCAGAATGAAATTGCGATGATCAAGGTGCAGGCTCCGAACATGGCGCTGAAGATCATCGACGATGCCATTCAGGCCCATGGTGGCGGTGGCGTTTCGGAAGATTTCGGTCTTGCCAACATGTATGCGCACCAGCGCACGCTGCGGCTGGCCGATGGTCCGGACGAAGTCCATGCCCGCGCGATCGCTCGCAACGAATTCGGCAAGTACGGCGGCCGCGACGCTATCGCCGCCGCCAAGGAAAGCTTCAGCTCGGGCGACATGGGGGTCGCGCGCTGACCATACCGGTAGCCGTCACCCCGGGCTCGGCCCGGGGTCCAGCTTTCTCCCGTTCGGGCGCTCCGACTGGAAGAATGGCGGGACCCCGGATCAAGTCCGGGGTGACGATGATCTGAAGATTGAGAGACACGACCATGACCAAAGCCGCTATCCTCACCCAGCCCGGCCAGCCGCTCTCGATCGAGCAGGTGGTAGTCGACAAGCCGGGCCCGCACGAAGTGCTGATCCGCACGGTTGCCTGCGGCCTGTGCCACAGCGACCTCCACTTCATCGAAGGCGCCTATCCGCATCCCTTGCCCGCCATCCCCGGGCATGAAGCAGCCGGCATCGTCGAAGCGGTGGGGAGCGAGGTGCGCACAGTGAAGGTCGGCGATGCCGTCATATCGTGCCTTTCGGCCTTCTGCGGTCATTGCGAATATTGCGTTTCGGGCCGGATGAGCCTGTGCATGGGTGGCGACACCCGCCGTGCAGCAGGCTCGGCCCCGCGCATCACTCGGCCGGATGGCAGCCCGGTCAACCAGATGCTCAACCTGTCGGCATTCAGCGAAATGATGCTGATCCATGAGCATGCCTGTGTCGCGGTGAACCCCGAAATGCCGCTCGATCGTGCGGCCGTGATCGGCTGCGCGGTGACGACGGGTGCTGGCACAATCTTCAACGCTTGCAAGCTGACTCCGGGCGAGACTGTGGCGGTGGTCGGCTGCGGCGGCGTTGGCCTTGCCACCATCAATGCCGCGAAGATCGCGGGCGCCGGCCGGATCATCGCTGCCGACCCCATGCCCGAAAAGCGCGAGCTGGCGATGAAGCTCGGCGCAACCGATACCATCGACGCGTTGGCCGACGGCGCGGCGGCGCAGATCGTCGAGATGACCAAGGGCGGCGTTGACCATGCCATCGAAGCAGTCGGCCGTCCTGCCTCTGCCGAACTCGCAGTCAAAGTGCTGCGCCGCGGCGGTACCGCCACCATTCTCGGCATGATGCCGCTTTCGGAGAAGGTCGGGCTCGGTGCCATGGACCTGCTGTCGGGCAAGAAACTGCAGGGCGCGATCATGGGCGGCAACCGCTTCCCGGTCGATATTCCGCGGCTTGTCGATTTCTACATGCGCGGCCTGCTCGATCTCGACTCGATCATCGCCGAACGCATTCCGCTCGAACAAATCAACGAGGGCTTCGACAAGATGAAGAGGGGCGACAGCGCGCGCAGCGTGATCGTGTTCGACCAATGAGTGATGCAGCCATCAACGCCGAACAGGCCTTTTCGGGCACGCGCGTGCCAGAAGGCGCAGACGTGCTCGACGCTGCAAAGCTCGAAGCCTGGATGGCAGCGAATGTCGAGGGCTTTGCGGGACCGATAGAGGTCCTCAAATTCGCAGGCGGCCAATCCAACCCCACCTATCGCATCAATGCAGCGAGCGGCAGCTATGTGCTGCGCCGCAAGCCCTTCGGCCCGCTGCTGCCCTCCGCCCATGCGGTCGACCGCGAATATAAGGTCATCGCCGGCCTGCACCCGACCGGCTTTCCGGTGGCGCGGCCATATGGCCTGTGCACCGACGACAGCGTGATCGGCAGCTGGTTCTATGTGATGGCGATGGTCGAAGGGCGGACGATCTGGGACGGATCAATGCCCGGCGCATCACCGGAAAGCCGGCGCGCGCATTATGACGCGATGGTCGATACCCTCGCCGCGCTTCACAAAGTCGATGTCGAGGCTGCGGGTCTTTCCGATTTCGGCAAGCCGGGCAATTATTTCGGCCGCCAGGTCGACCGCTGGACAAAGCAATACAAGCTCTCCGAAACCGAGCTGATGCCGGAGATGGAGCGGCTGATTGCCTGGCTGCCCGCGACGCTTCCGGAACAGACGCGCACCAGCGTGGTGCATGGCGACTATCGCATCGACAATATGATCTATGCGCCGGCGGAGCCGCGTGTGCTCGCGGTGCTGGACTGGGAGCTGTCGACGCTGGGTGATCCGCTTGCCGACTTCACCTATCTCGCGCTGGCCTGGGTAACCGAAAATGGCGGGCGGTCCGGCGTGATGGACCTCGACCGCAAAGCACTCGGCATTCCGGAACTGGAAGAGGCAGTCGAACGCTATTGCGCCGCGACGGGCCGTGACAGCGTGCCCGACATGAACTGGTATTTCGCCTACAATTTCTTCCGCCTCGCCGGGATCATGCAGGGCATCAAGAAACGGGTGATCGACGGCACAGCATCATCCGCCCATGCCAAGGCCATGTCCGAACGCGTCGCCCCGCTCGCTGAGCGCGCCTGGGGCTTTGCGGTCAAGGCCGGGGCCGAGTGAACTAATCTGGAGAAGACGCATGGCTCTGCTCGAAGGCAAGGTAGCAATCATCACCGGCGCGGGATCGGGCATCGGCCGCGCCGCGGCGCATCGCTTCGCTGCCGAAGGCGCGAAACTGGTGCTGGGGGACAAGTCCGAGGCGGTGCATGATGTCGCGCGTGAGGTTATCGCGGCAGGCGGAAATGCCATTGCGTTCACTGTCGACGCCGGGGTCGAAGCGGACGTGGAAACGCTGGTCCGCAATGCGATGGACGTGCACGGCGGCCTCGATGTCGCCTTTGCCAATGCCGGGATCATCGGCGACATGGGCGGCATTTTCGATATCGATCCGGCGAAATGGGCGGAAACACTGCGCGTCAACCTGATCGGCCCGGCGCTGATGGTGAAGCATGCCGGCAAGGCCATGGTCGACCAGGGCCGTGGCGGCGCAATCGTCCTCACCGCCAGCGTCGCGGGGCTCAATTCCGGTGCCGGACCAGCTGCCTATTCGGCGTCAAAGGCTGGTGTCATCAACCTCGCCCGCGTCTCTGCGCAGCAGCTGACTTCGAGCGGCGTGCGGGTGAACGGGATCTGCCCGGGCCTGACCGAAACCGGCATGACCAAGCCGACCTTCGATTACGCCAAGGACAAGGGCGTCACGCACAAGATCGGCCAGCTCAACCCGCTGAAGCGCGCGGCCCAGCCGGAGGAGCTTGCCAATGTGGCGCTGTTCCTCGCTTCAGACCTTGCAAGCTACGTCAACGGACAGGCGATCGCAGTGGACGGCGGCCTCACATCCTCGCACCCCGTGACCCGCCAGCTTCTCGGACAAACGGCACACTGACATGAGCCAGACAATTGACGCACGCAGCCTCGGCTTCATCCCCGAGCGCCTCGAACGGCTGAATGCCTATATCCAGAGCCGCTACATCGACAGCGGCAAGCTGCCCTGCGCCGGCCTTCTGATCGGGCGGGGGGATGAGGTGGCACACCTGTGGACGTCGGGCGTCGCCGAGGACGCGATCTTCCGCATCGCCAGCATGACCAAGCCGATCACCTCGATCGCGCTGATGCAGCTGGTCGAACAGGGCCGTCTCGCCATTTCGGAACCGGTCGCCAAATATCTGCCCGAACTGAAGGATGTCGGCGTGTTCGTCGCCGGCGGCGGCAACATTCCGTTCGTCACCCGTCCGCCGGCAACGCCGATGCGGGTTATCGATCTGCTGCGCCACACCTCCGGCCTCACCTACAGTTTCCAGGAACGCTCGCCGGTGGACGCGGGCTATCGCAAATCTGGCCTCGAAAACTGGCAGAAAGTCGATGACGCGACTTTCCTTGCCGAACTGGCCAAACTGCCGCTCGAATTCGATCCGGGCACCTGCTGGAATTATTCGGTGGCGACCGACGTGCTCGGCATCCTTGTCTCGCGCCTCTCCGGTCAGTCGCTGGGAGATTATTTCGCCGAGCACATCTTCAAGCCGCTGGGCATGGACGACACATTCTTCACCGTGCCGGCAGACAAGGCGCATCGCATCCCCGATTGCTACACTTTCGATCCGGCCAACCGGATGAAGCTGATCGACAAGGCCGGCGCGGACAGCGCTTGGGCAGGAAAACATATCTTCCAGTCAGGCGGTGGCGGCCTTGCCTCGACCCTCGCCGACTATAACCGCTTCTGCCGTATGCTGCTCAATGGCGGCACGCTCGATGGCGCCACAATCATCGGCCGCAAGACGCTCGACCTGATGACCGCCAACCACCTGCCCGGCGGCGGGGATCTCACGCAGCACAGCAAGAGCCTGTTCAGCGAAGCGGAGATGGCGGGCATCGGTTTCGGCCTCGGCTTTGCCTGCAATGTTGATCCGGCCGCGACCATGCTCGCGGGTTCAGCCGGCGAATTCTACTGGGGTGGCATGTTCTCGACCGCCTTTCTCGTCGATCCGGAAGAAGATCTGACGATGGTGTTCATGACCCAGCTCAGCCCGTCCTCGACCTATCCGATCCGCAGGGAACTGCGCTCGATGATCTACGCGGCGCTCGCCGCCTGATATCGCCTCCTGCGCTTGCAGGAGCAGACAGCAAAGGAAATATCATGTCCGACACCCCCGTTTCCGTGACCATGGAACGCGATGGCGAAATCGCCATCGTCATCGTCAACAACCCGCCGGTGAACGCCCTGTCGTGGCATGTGCGCCAGGGTCTGCAGGATCATTTCACCGCCGCGATCGCGGACGAGAGCGTCAAGGCCATCGTGCTGCGTTGTGATGGCGCGACCTTCATTGCCGGTGCCGACATTACCGAATTTGGCAAGGCGCCGCAGGGCCCGGATTTCAACAGCGTGCTTCACATGATCGAAGCGGCACCGAAGCCGGTCGTCGCCGCGATCCATGGCACTGCGCTCGGTGGCGGTCTCGAAACCGCGCTGGTCTGTCATTATCGTGTCGCCGTTCCGTCGGCGAAGCTCGGCGTCCCGGAAGTAAAGCTCGGCCTGCTGCCGGGTGCGGGCGGAACCCAGCGCCTGCCCCGCATCGTCGGCGTGGAAATGGCCGCACAGATGACCTCGCTCGGCGATCCCTTGTCGGCCAAAAAGGCGCTGGATGCCGGTCTGGTTGATGCGCTGGCGGGAGAGGACAGCCTCGCCGCCGATGCCATCGCCTTTGCACGCGAAGCCATCGCAAAGGGCCCGCGCCCGAGCCGTGAGCGCGCCGTATTCGGCGATGTTGGCGCCATCGAAGCGCTCAAGGCCGCCAATGCCAAGAAGTGGAAGGGCTTCGAGGCACCTTACGCCAACCTCGCCTGTGTCGAGGCGGCCACCCGTCTGCCGTTTGACGAAGGCATGACCTTCGAACGCACCGAATTCATGAAGCTGATGATGGGCAGCCAGTCCGCCGCCCAGCGCCACCTGTTTTTCGCCGAGCGTCAGGCCGCGAAGATCGACGGCCTGCCCAAGGATGTGCAGCTGCGCCCCGTCACCAAGGTCGGCGTGATCGGCGCCGGCACCATGGGCGGCGGCATCACCATGAATTTCCTCCAAAAGGGGATTCCGGTGACCATCGTCGAAATGGCCGAGGACGCCCTGAATCGCGGCGTCGGCGTCATTCGCAAGAATTACGAGGCCAGTGCCGCCAAGGGCCGCTTCACCGCCGAGCAGGTCGAGAAGATGATGGGCATCCTCACCCCGTCGCTCAGCCTCGACGACCTCGCCGACTGCGACCTGATCATCGAAGCCGTCTACGAAAATATGGACGTCAAAAAGGATCTGTTCGGCAAGCTTGACGCGATCGCCAAGCCCGGCGCGATCCTCGCCAGCAACACCAGCTATCTCGATGTCAACGAGATCGCCTCTGCGACCAAGCGCCCGGCCGACGTGCTCGGCATGCACTTCTTCTCGCCGGCCAATGTGATGAAGCTGCTTGAAGTGGTGCGCGGCGATGCAACCGCACCGGATGTGCTGGCGACCGCGATGGCGATCGGCAAGACCATCGGCAAAGTCGCAGTCGTCGCCGGGGTCTGCCATGGCTTCATCGGCAACCGCATGCTCAGCCAGCGCCAGATTCCGGCAACGCAGCTACTCATGGAAGGCGCGCTGCCCGACCAGGTCGATCAGGTGCATCTCGACTTCGGGATGCCGATGGGCCCGTTCCAGATGAGCGATCTCGCCGGGCTCGACATCGGCTGGCACCGCGATCCATCGCGCGTCGAAACGCTGCGCGATGCCTTCTGCACCGCGGGGCGTTTCGGTCAGAAGAATGGCAAGGGCTTCTACGACTATGACGAGAAGCGCAACCGCAGCGTCAGCGCGGAGGCCAACGCGATCATCGAGGAATTCCGTTCGACGTCCAACCTCGCAAAGCGCGACATCACGACCGACGAAATCATCGAGCGCACGCTCTATCCGATGGTCAACGAAGGCGCGAAAATCCTCGCCGAAGGCAAGGCACAGCGCGCCAGCGATATCGATGTGGTGTGGATCTACGGCTATGGCTGGCCGGTCTATCGCGGCGGACCGATGTTCTGGGCAAATCTGGAAGGCCTGCCCAAGATCGTCGCCGCGCTCGAAAAGCATGGCGTCGAAGTCGCACCGCTGCTCCGCGAAAAAGCGGAAAAGGGCGAACGTTTCTAAAAATGGTCAAAGGGGGCGCCCCGGCGAAAGCCGGGGCTTCCCACCCTCAGGCTGACGGCGCTGCGCCCTCGATCCAGCCCCAGCGGCAAGGCCCCTGATATTCGCGGCGCGAGATACGGCGCGATAGGGCGCATTCATCGACCGCCTGACCAAAGGCAGGGAAGACAATCCCGGTCCAGCCTTCAGCGCGTTCGCATACCAGATAATCGCCAGTCAGTTCGGCCTTTACCGGCCCGACGGTGGTGGACCAATGCACCGCTACCGTTGTTTCAGTGGTGGCGACGGTGCACCCGCCGCGCGGCGCATCACCGCCAACCATCACCACACGCGAAACGACCGGCTGGAGCTGGCCGTCCACGGTCTGGCCCTTGAACGCCGCATCACCCTTGGCGAGAGCGTCGGGATCAGGCTTGCCGCAGGCGACGAGCAGGAGTGCGGGAAGGGCGAGCGCCAGAGGCGCGGCACGGCGTGTTATCCAAGTCATGCCCCCATAGCTACAGCGCCCGTGCCCTCACACGCAAGTGCCGCGCGGCGCGAGGCAGAGTGGCGCTTTTTCCTTCCGTTTCCAGGGCGCATTCCCTATAGGCTACCCATGGAAAATACGGCTGACGAAACCCCCGATAACATCCCTGCCCAAAGCCCTGCCGCCAACGCTTATGGCGCGGAATCTATTAAGGTTCTCAAGGGTCTGGATGCCGTGCGCAAGCGCCCCGGCATGTATATCGGCGATACTGACGATGGCTCCGGCCTGCACCACATGGTGTTCGAGGTTTCGGACAATTCGATCGACGAGGCGCTCGCCGGCCATGCTGACCATGTGCTGATCACGCTCAACGCCGACGGCTCGGTCAGTGTCGAGGACAATGGCCGCGGCATTCCGGTGGACATGCACAAGGAAGAGGGCGTGTCTGCAGCCGAGGTCATCATGACCCAGCTGCATGCCGGCGGAAAGTTCGAGAACACGACCGAAGGCAATGCCTATAAGGTGTCGGGCGGCCTCCACGGCGTCGGCGTCTCGGTCGTCAACGCACTCTCCGAATGGCTCGAACTGACTGTCTGGAGAGACGGCAAGGAATATTGGATGCGCTTCCGCCACGGTGATGCGGAAGCCCCGCTCAAGACCGTGGGCGATGCCCCGCTGGTGGACGGGAGCCCGAAGCGCGGTACCCGCGTTACCTTCCTCGCATCGACCGAGACATTCAAAAATGTCACCGAGTTCGATTTCGACAAGCTTGAGCACCGCTACCGCGAGCTCGCCTTCCTCAATTCGGGTGTCCGCATCATCCTTGCCGATGCGCGGCATGAGGAAAGGAAAGAAGTCGATCTGTTCTACGAAGGCGGGATCGCGGCATTCGTGCGCTATCTCGATCGCAACAAGACAGCGCTGCTCCCCGATCCGGTGGCGATCAGCGCAGTGCGCGACGGCATCGGCATCGATGTCGCTCTCGAATGGAACGACAGCTATTACGAGAATGTTCTCGCCTTCACGAACAACATCCCCCAGCGCGATGGGGGCACGCACCTTGCGGCCTTCCGCGCCGCACTCACGCGCACATTGAACGGCTATGCCGAACGCTCGGGCCTGCTCAAAAAGGAGAAGGTGAGCCTGTCAGGCGAGGATATGCGCGAAGGGCTGACCGCAATCGTCTCGGTCAAGCTGCCCGATCCCAAGTTCAGCTCGCAAACCAAGGACAAGCTGGTCAGCAGCGAGGTCCGCCAGCCGCTCGAAAGCCTGATGGCCGACAAGATGGACCAGTGGCTGGAGGAAAATCCCGCACTCGCCCGCCAGGTCGTGCAAAAAGTGATCGACGCTGCCGCCGCACGTGAAGCGGCGAAAAAGGCGCGCGAGCTCACCCGGCGCAAGGGCGCAATGGATATCGCCAGCCTGCCCGGCAAGCTGCACGACTGCGCCGAGCGTGATCCGGCCAAGTCCGAACTGTTTCTGGTCGAAGGCGACAGCGCCGGCGGCTCCGCAAAGCAGGGGCGTGACAGCCATTATCAGGCGATCCTGCCGCTCAAGGGCAAGATCCTCAATGTCGAGCGCGCGCGGTTTGACCGGATCATCAGCTCCAAGGAAGTCGGCACGCTCATCCAGGCGCTCGGCACGGGCATCCGCGACGAGTTCAACCTCGAAAAGCTGCGCTATCACAAGATTGTGATCATGACCGACGCCGACGTTGACGGCGCGCACATCCGCACGCTGCTGCTCACCTTCTTCTATCGGCAGATGCCCCAGATCATCGAAGCGGGGCACCTCTACATTGCCCAGCCGCCGCTCTACAAAGTGACGCGCGGGCGCAGCGAGGTCTATCTCAAGGATGATGCCGCGCTTGATCAATATCTGGTCGACGCCGGCATCGGCGCCCTGCGTTTTGACAGCCCCGAAGGGGCACGCAGCGGCGAGGATCTGCGCAGTCTGGTGGACCATGCCCGTCGCCTGCGCGCGCTGATGCGCTATGTTCCGCGCCGCTATGATGCGGCGCTGGTCGAAGCGCTGGCACTCAATGGCGGCTTTGCTTCAGGATTGGATGCGTCCGGTCGCAGCGCCGCAGCTGCCCGCACCGCCAAATGGCTTGATGCCGCTGAAACCGCTTCGGGCGAAGACGGTCGCTGGACCATTGAAGTCACCGAAGATGGCGGCTTCCATGTTCAGCGTCGCTGGCGCGGCGTGACCGACCATCATGTTATCGAGCCCAGCTTTGCCGCGAGCGCCGAAGCGCGCAAACTTGCCGCTCTGATCGCCGAAGTGGGTGAAAGCTATGCGGCGCCCGGTCGCCTGCTCGCTATCGGTGCCACGACCGCTCCGGAACCCGACGCCGAGGACGGTGACGACGCGGACGTTGCGCCAAAGGCCAGCACGCCGAAATCGGATACGGTCACCCGCCCGACCGAGCTGCTTGACGCGATCCTCGCTTTCGGGCGGCGCGGCATGGCAATCAGCCGTTACAAGGGTCTGGGCGAGATGAACGCCGAACAGCTGTGGGAAACCACGCTCGATCCATCCAACCGCTCGTTGCTTCAGGTCGAACTCGAAACCGCCGATGTGACGGACGAGGTGTTCAGCCGTCTGATGGGCGAAGAAGTCGAGCCGCGCCGCGAATTCATTCAGGAAAATGCGCTGAACGTCGCCAACCTCGACGTGTGACCGCGATGGAGGTGCGTGACGCGACGCCAAGCGATGCACCTGCCATCGCCGCGATCTATGCGCATCACGTCCTCCACAGCACAGCGACATTCGACACTGTGCCGCGCAGCTCAGAGGAGACTGCCGCCCGCATCGCCGCGATCAGCGAAGCGGGCCTGCCTTTCCTCGTTGCCGACATTGCGGGGGCTGTTGCCGGCTACGCCTATGCCACCCGCTTTCGGGATCGCGCTGCCTATGCGGCAACCTGCGAGGATTCGATCTACATCGATCCGGCACTCACCGGACGCGGCATCGGCACGATATTGCTGGCAGAACTCGTCCGCCGCTGCGAGCTGGCCGGCTATCGGCAAATGATCGCCGTGGTCGGGGGTGGAGAGCCGGCTTCCATCGCCTTGCACCGGCGCCTCGGCTTCACCCACGCCGGCACCATGAAGAATGTGGGGCGCAAGTTCGGCCGCTGGCTCGATACTGTCTATATGCAGCGCGCTCTGGGCGACGGGGACGAGACGCCCCCGCCATCAGAGCAACACGCAGACTAGGCCCACATCCGGGCCATTATCCCGTCCTTCTTCACATATTGGTGCCGCAGTGCCGCAGCGATGTGAAAGACAAGAAGGGCAATGGTTGCATAGGCCAGCAATTCGTGCCGCTCCGACATCAGTTGGCCAAACGCCTCCGACTGTTCGACCGGCAGCTTGGGCAGATTGAACAGGCCATAGATGCTGATTGTCCGGTCGCTGCTCGACACCATCAGCCAGCCCGATAGCGGCACCAGGATCATCATCACATAGAACGCCCAGTGCACTGCGCCGGCGCTCACCTTTTCCCATGTCGCAAAATGGGCAGGCCAGGCAGGCGGGCGGTGAGTGAGGCGCCACAGCAGACGGATGACTGCCAGCGTCAGGATCAGGAGCCCGCCCATGAAATGGCCGGGCATGATCATGCGCGGTGCAATGTCGTTGAGCAGGCCACCGATCAGATTGCCGACGATAAGCACTGCCATCGTCCAGTGGAGGATACGGGCGACCTTGTTGTAGTGGGCGGATTCCATCTCTGGCTGCTCCCCTCTGCGACCCCGTCCGGGCCAAATCAGCGGGGATTAGGCCTCATTCCCCCGTCCAGCGCAAGCCCAGCCAGAATGAACGCGGTGCGCCGAGGTCAACCGATCCTGCCACATTGCGGGTCAACACTTTCTCATCAAACAGATTTTCCGCCCGCAGCACCAGCTGGAAACCGCCGCCCAGCGGAGTGCGCACAAGCGCGTCAACGGTGGTTGCGGCCGGAAGGACGTCGCTATTGCGGTCATCCTCATATTGCCGCCCGACATGGCGCAGCATTGCCTGAGCGAGCCAGCCGCCCCTCTCCCAGCCCACAGTCACGCCGCCTGCATGACGCGGAGACTGTGCCGGTTCGAGGCCAGCAAGCGGGGCGGCGGCGGGGTCTGTGCCGGCACGCACTGCAGCATCGCTGAACGCCCAGCCGGCCTCGACCCGCCAGGGGCCAGACAGCCAGCGCAGTTCGCCTTCGATGCCACGCGCTGCGATTGCCCCCACATTGCGGCGCTGGCGCAAATTGGTGCCGATGGTGACATTGGCAATGGCACGTTCCAGCCGGTTGTCGAACAGGGTGACGCCGAGTGAAAGACCATCCATCGGCTGCCATTCAGCGGCGGCTTCGATGCCTTCGATCCGTTCGGGTGCCAATGCGGCATTGGCGCGCGTCACCACCGGAAAGACAGTAAAGCCGCGATACAGTTCATTGAGCGTCGGCACGCGGAAACCGGTGTAGGCAGAGGCGCGCAACGATAGGCTTTCGTCAACCGCCCACGATGCCGCGCTTCGCAGCGATAAGGGCGTGCCGCTCTGCACGGAAAAGCGATCATCGAGGGCCACACTGCCGTCTGTCCGCAGCTCTTGCCGGAATCCGCCTTCCTGCCGCCAATGGTCGATGCGCGCACCGCCGGTCAGCGCAAAGGGGCCTGACACCCAATCGCCCTCGACAAAGGCGCCGGCAATCAGCGACCGCCCGCCGGCCCGCCTGGTCAATGTGCGCGCGCCGCTTGCCGCCAGTGCATCCTCGATGGCGACCCCGTCCGCGCCGCGGACATCGGCTCCAAAGCGCAGCAGCTTCCCGGCGGTGGATGGGGGCCGAAGTTCGATCTTGCCGCCCCAGCCGGTGGTTGGCGTGTCGCGCTGGTCGAGCGTCGGGCGAAAGGTCGCGGCGCTCACCACCACGGTGGAAAAATCGCGCATCTGCAGCCAGCCGAGCGCCTCGGCCTGCCAGTCGCCGCGCCACAGCATCCTGAGCGAGGCATCGACACCCTCGGCGCTGCTGTCCGCTCCGGCAAAGCGCAGCGTCCGGTTATCGGCAAAGGCTGCGATGCGGGCAGACAATGTTCCCGCCTCGCCCAGAGGCGCGGCTGCGCTCAACACCGCGCGACTTGAGCGGTAGCGCGCCGGCACGCTCGCGGCGACGCGCTGGCCCTCCGGCGTCGTAAAGAAACCGTCGCCCGCCTCATGGCCCGCATCGATAGCGATGTGCCCAGCGCCCAGCGGCATGGCGATACCGACAGCGCCCTCGCGCGCGTCACGGCTGCCCAGCGTCAACGCTGCGGAGAGTGGCGCGCGCTCGCCGGGAGCGCGGGAGAACAGCTCTATGGTGCCGGCCACAGCCCCGGCGCCGAACGGCCCGACACCCGAACCGCGCGTGACCCGCGCACCGGCCAGCGCTTCGACCGGCAAGGCGGAGACAGGGATGAAGCCGAAAAAGGCATCGGCCTGCGGCACGCCGTCCAGCAGCAGCAGGGTGCGCGATGTCGCATTGCCGCCAATCCCGCGCAGCGTGATACCCTGCGCGGAGGGGTTGGCAGAGCGGCTGTCCGACCGGCGGAATTGCTGGAAACCGGGAATGCGCGCGAGCGCTTCCTCCAGCCGCCCAGAGGCGGTGGCGCCGAGGGTGTCGCCATCAATGGTGTCGCCGCCATAGGCCCCTTGCGCCGGCGGCAGCGGCAGGCCTGTGACGACAATATCCTTGGCCTCGTCTGCGTCAGCCTCTTGGCCGAAGGCCGGCCCAGCGGACAAACAGGTAGCGACAGTGAAAAGTGTGACAGAGCGGGAGAGCATGTCATCGCCCTAGGGCGGGAGCGTGCCCGCGCCAAGCCGGTTTCCCTTTGTCTTTCACCTGTGGCAACGGGACACGCATGCATCAGCCCTCACCGCCTTCGCCGCCCGCCCATGCGGCCCTGCCCCAGCGGGAATTTGTCGTAATGATGGCGCTGGTGATGGCTTTGAACGCCCTCGCCATCGATGCGATGCTGCCCGCGCTGCCCGCCATGGCCGCACAGCTTGGGGCACCCGATGCCAATGCGCAGCAACTGGTCATCAGTGTCTATTTCTTTGGGCTTGGTGCAGGCGCGCTGGTGCATGGGCCGCTCGCGGACCGTTTCGGTCGCCGGCGCGTCATCCTGTGGAGCATGGCAGGCTATTTCTGCGCAGCGCTTGCCTCCGGCCTTGCGCCGGACTGGACGCTGCTCCTCGTCATCCGCTTCATTCACGGCCTGTTTGGGGCGGCGATGGGCGTGGTTTCCACCGCCATCGTCCGGGACCGTACGCAGGGTGATGAAATGGCGCGGCTCCTGTCGATGATCTTCCTCATCTTCATGATTGTGCCGATCATCGCACCGACCATCGGTCAGGGCGTCTTGCTGGTCGCCGACTGGCGCTGGATCTTCCTGCTGCTCGCGGTGATGAGCATCATCATGGGCCTGTGGATCTATCGCCGCCTGCCCGAGACGCTGGCACCGGAAGATGTGCTCCCGTTCAAGCCGACGGTGATGGCAAAAAGCTGGGCCGCGGTCGCCACCCATCGCAGCGCCACCGCCTATATGCTGGGCAGCGCCATAGCGGTTGGCGCCAATTTCGGTTTCCTCAACAGCTCGCAGCAGATCATTGCCGGACATTTCGGGCGCGGGGACATATTTCCATTGGCCTTCGCCTGTGTGGCGGGCGGCTTGGCGGTCGCCAATTACAGCAATTCCAAACTGGTCCTGCGGTTCGGCGCGCGCCGCGTGTCTCAGACGGCTTTGCTCAGCTTCATTCTGCTTTCGGTGGTGCAATGGTGGCTGGCGGGCAAGGGCGAGACGTTGCCGGTGTTCATCGCCATCGTCACACTCAACATGAGCATGGTCGGCTTCATCGCGGCCAATTTCTCCTCGATCGCGATGGAGCCTTTCGGCCATATCGCAGGGACGGCCTCCTCTTTTCAGAATGCGGTGCGCACCTTTGTCGCGGCCGGGCTCGGCGTCGTCATCGGCCAGGCCTATGACGGCAGCACCGTCCCGCTGGCGCAAGGCTATCTCTTTTGCGGGATACTCGCCCTGTTAGTCGTGCTGTGGGGCGAACGCGGGCGGCTGTTCACCAGGCCGAACCCGCCGCGCCTCCCCATCCCCCGCGCCTGACAGCCAGCGGACAGGGCCGGCCAAAGGAAAGGGGCGGGAACCTCTCGGCCCCGCCCCTTCTGTCTTTCCGTT
>CANHQT010000037.1 GCA_947463325.1 Sphingomonadaceae bacterium | reverse complement strand
GCCGACATCGACAGCCGAATCACCCGGAAAATAGGGAACACCCAGCCCGCCGCCGATATTGACCAGGGGAGGCACAGCGCTGACGGCATCGGCCAAACGACCCGCCAGCGTGATCGTCTGCGCTTGGGTGTCGGCAATGGCTTCGGGATCGAGCGCCTGGCTGCCCGCAAAAATGTGAAAGCCCCGCCAATCGGCCCCGGCAGCGATAATCTGGCGGACCAAATCGGGGACACGTTCGGCATCGACACCGAACGGCTTGGCTCCACCACCCATGCGCATGCCCGAACCCTTCAAGTCGAAGTCCGGATTGACGCGCACCGCGATTCGCGGGGCGATGCCGATGCTATCAGCAATGGCGAGCGCCCGATCAACCTCCCCTTCGCTCTCGGCATTGAGCGTCGCGCCGGCGCGGATCGCGGCTTCCAGTTCGCGGTTACGCTTGCCCGGCCCGGCAAAACTGATGTGATCCGCCGCCATGCCGGCTGCCAGCGCCTTGTCCAATTCGCCAGCCGAAGCGACGTCAAAGCCGTCAACGACATGGCGCATGGCATTGAGGAGGGCAGGATGGCTGTTCGCCTTGATCGCATAATGGATCAAAAGCCCTTCCGGCATCGCAGCACGAAGCTCGGCGACACGGGCGCGAGCGATGGCAAGGTCATAAACGAACAGAGGCGTTTCTCCAGCCTGCTTCGCCAGCTCATCGGCCCGTTCCCCGCCGATCAGCAGCATGCCTTCGGGGTCGGGCAAGAAATCAGACGGTATCGCCCCATGCGGCTTGGCCTTGATCTCGCTCATATGCCAATCTCCGAAAGGGCTGCGGCGGTGATGCCTGTACGGTCGAGCTTACCATTTGGATTGCGCGGCAATTCACTGCGAATGAGTAGATGGCGCGGCTGCATGAAATTAGGAAGGTCGACACGCAAACGACTGCGCAGATCATCCTCAATCGAAGCAGGATCGGCAGTACTGGAAGGACGCAGCACAATCGCGATCGCCTGACCCAATGCCGGGTCGGGCACACCCAGCGCCACAGCTTCGGCGACAAGACCCGTTGCGACCACGGCTTCCTCCAATTCCGTCGGGCTGATGCGGTTGCCGCTCGACTTGATCATCTCGTCATCGCGTCCGACGAATGTGATGAAACCCTCCGCATCCGCCTTTGCCTTGTCCCCCGACCAAACAGCGATGCCACCGTAGCGGGAATGAGCTGGAGCAGGCTTGAACCGATGCGCCGTGCGATCGGCATCCTGCCAATAGCCCTGCGCGACCAGTGGGCCGCAATGGACAAGTTCGCCCGGTTCGCCGGGTCCAGTCGGGCTGCCATCGGATCGGACAATGAGGATTTCAGCATGGGGTATCGCCTTGCCTACCGATTCGGGGCGGGTATCGATGAGTGCGGGGTCGAGATAGGTCGAGCGGAAGGCCTCTGTGAGACCGTACATTGCGAAGATGCGGGCATCTGGAAACAGCTCCCGCAGCCGCGCGACCATCGGTCGGGTTAGCGCACCACCACTGTTGGTGAGACGGCGCAAGCGTGCAGCTGTATCCGCTGGCCATTCACATTCGAGCAATTGGACCCATAGCGGCGGAACGCCTGCGAGCGTCGTCGCTCCGAAACGTTCTACTGCTCGCACCACCTCCCGCGCAGTCAGATAGTCGACCGGCGCCACGCTGGCGCCCGCATACCAGGCCGAAAGCAGCTGATTCTGACCATAATCGAAACTGAGTGGCAGCACGCCGAGCAGTCGGTCAGCGCTGCCGAGGCCGAGATAGGTGGCAACGCTCTCCGCACCGAGCCACAGATTGGCGCTGGAGAGCATCACGCCCTTGGGCCGACCGGTGGAACCCGAAGTATAGAGGATAGCCGCAAGATCAGCCGGGTCACCGGACGAAAGCGGAAGCACCACCGTTGCCGAGAGCACCGCATCGGCACAAGCGCCATCATCGGCAAGGATGCAATCAGCCGGCATATCACCGTGCTCCAGCGTCCCGGCGCGGGCGGCGTTACACAGCAATAGCCGGGCGCCGCTGTCGGATAGGATATGCGCCACTTGTGCGCGCTTGAGCAGCGGATTGACCGGCACATGCACCAACCCCGTCCGCACCGCCGCAAGCGGCATGAGAGCCGCAATCCAGGTTTTGCCCAGCCAGGTCGCCACCCGATCACCGCGGGCAAAGCCATACGCCGCAAGCCAGGCGGCAAGCGCACCGACCCTACGGTCCAGTTCCCGATAATCGAACGCACCGTCTTTCATCAGAAAAGCCGGAGCATCACCACGACCACGGAGCGCGAGATGGTCAATCGGCCAGATAGGGTTGCTTAATGCATCGGACATAAAAGGTCGGCGATTATCCGTCGGGGCGAAGGGTGCGGGAAGCGAATAGATGATGGCACTGGGTGAATATCATTCTAACTTTGCCGATGCGAGGGACGCTGGCGAGGGGCTGTTTGATGAGGCGGCCCTACGCTCGCCCTTTGACCGGCTCGACTGGTTTGAGGCTCTGCACCGAGACTGCATGGCGAGCGCAACTCCCTTGATCGGGATATACCGTGAAGGGAATGTCGCCCTGCGCTTAGTGCTAGCAGTGAATAGCCAGCACATCAGCGCGATGGCCAACTGGTACAGCTTCCTTTGGGGACCTCAATGGGCTGGCAACCCTAGCGCAGCAGAAAAGGGGCGGCTGGCGCTGGCGGTTGCGCGCGACCTGCGCAGCCAAGGCGCGATGCTGACCCTTGCGCCGATTGCGGACGCAGAGGATGCCAAGCTGCTGGAAGACTCGCTGCGCACCGCTGGTTGGGATACGGAACGGACCGAAACCGGCCGCAATCATTGGCTCGACACGCAAGGTCGCAGCTTTGACGATTGGTGGGCCGAACGACCTAGCGCGCTGCGCTCCACTGTGAAGCGTAAGAGCGCGAAGGGGGCCGTCGCTATCGCCATCCACCGCGACTTTTCCGATGCGCTTTGGGACGATTATGAGGCGGTCTATCGCGCAAGCTGGAAGCCAGCCGAAGGGCAGCCCCATTTCCTGCGCGCACGCGCCAGAGCCGAAGCGGACAAGGGCACGCTGCGGCTTGGGATAGCACGGATCGACGGGAAACCGGTTGCGGCGCAGTATTGGAGCAGCGATGGTAGCATCGCCTATATCCACAAGCTCGCGCATGTTAGCGAGGCAGAGAGTTTATCTCCGGGCACGCTGTTGACGCATGCGCTGTTCCGCATGGCCTTTGACGAGGACAAGGTTGCGCGCATCGATTTCGGCACCGGTGATGACGGCTACAAACGCGACTGGATGGAGGCTAGTGCTTCGCTGGATACAGTCGAAGCCTGGGATCCGCGCCAGCCCTCGGCATGGCCCACTCTTGGCAAACGAAAGGCCAAGCGGCTTGCCGCACGGCTGATCGAACGCTAGCGCGCGTTCGATGGGCCTTCGGTGGCCATGGAGACGGGGATTTCACATGTCTGACGGGGCAGCGATGGTGGAAGCGACAGTGCGCGCGACCCTCGTGGATATCCTCGGAATTTCAGCATCGCGTGCGGCTGCGTTCGATGAGACGACACCGCTGTTCGGTGCACTGCCAGAGCTGGATTCGATGGCGGTGGCGACTTTGTTGACCGAACTGGAAGACCGGCTGGGCATCGCCATCGATGATGATGAGATCGATGTGGACCTGTTCGAGACATTCGGCGCCCTTGTCCGTTTCGCCGTTGGTAAGGCGCTTAACTGATTGGCCAGCGGGGGGCGCCATATGGCAGAGCATTGCCTGCGCTTTCCCGGATCGAACGACCAACCGGCCGTGCTGATCGTGCCGCCTCTGTTCGACGAGGCGAACCGGATGCGGCGAACGTTGGTACTAATGATGCGAACCCTCTCGGCACTGGGGACGTCAAGCCTTTTACCTGACCTGCCGGGACAGAATGACAGCTTGGTCGATACCGAAGCGGTGTCACTAAACGATTGGCGTTGCGCTCTTGCCGCCGTCGCTGCCCAAGAAAATCGACCCATTCTCGTCGCCAGTTGGCGAGGCGGAGCCTTGATTGATGATGCCGTCTCCAATGCGTTAGGCTGGTGGCGAATGGCGCCGATCGCGGGTGCGACAATCGTCAAGGCAATGATCCGCACGCGTATTGCGTGCGACAAAGAGAGCGGCCGGCAATCAGGCGCAGAGGCGATCCGTGCCAGTGCAGCGGAAGGGCCTGTTGAACTGGCAGGGAACTTCCTTTCTGCCGCCATGCTTGACGGGCTGGACGCGGCAACGCCGTCGCTGGTCGAGCCGTTGCGGCAGCTCTCTCCGAGCGATGTCGGCGGGAGCGCGCTGTGGCTGCGCGCGGAACCGAGCGAAGATGCCACCATGGCGGAGGCAATGGCAGCGGACATTCATTCATGGGCAGCGATATGCGCCGCACGCTGAGCTTTTCCGTCGATAGCGCCATCTGCGCGGCGACCCTGGACGTGGCGGCGGGGAGCCATGGTCTCCTTATCATTTCAGGCGGCAACGAGATCCGCTGCGGCGCGCATCGTGGCATGGCGCGGCTGGCGGCGCGGGTAGCCGAAGCCGGTCATCCCGTGCTGCGGTTCGATCGCCGCGGCGTTGGCGACAGCGAAGGCGAGAATCTGGGATTCGAACATTCGGCTGAGGATATCGCCGCGGCGATCGAGCTGTTTCGGCGCGAATGTCCGCAACTCACTCACATCACCGCTTTCGGCAATTGTGATGCAGCGACAGCGCTTATCCTGCACCACCATAAGGGCAAACCGGACGCGCTACTGCTCGCCAACCCCTGGACGATCGATATGGCCGTCGAGGCGAGCGAGTCAGATGCGCCTGCCCTGCCCTCTGCCGAAGCGATCCGCGCCCGTTACGCCAAAAAACTGCGGGATCCGCGAGAGTGGCTACGTTTAATGCGCGGCGGCGTCGATCTGGGAAAGCTATGGCGCGGCGTGCGTGCCGCGAGCGCATCGCGCACACCCTCGCCCCTGGCTGAGCGTGTGCGTCAGGCAATCGACCGCATTGACGCGCCAGTGACCATCCTGATCGCCGAACGCGATGCTACAGCCATGGCCTTCATGACCCACTGGACGACGACGATCGATACCGATCGCTACAATTTCAGACTGCTAAGCATAGACAGTACATCGCACAGCTTCGCTGATGGCGAGGCACGGGCATGGCTGGAAGCGCGGGCGCTGGAAGCCTTGTCCACCAGCCCGCAAAACGGCGTGTCGAAGCTTTAGCTTCCGAAACCGAAGCCGAGGAACCCGGGAACTGGGCCGTTCCAACCGGGCTCGCCATCTGCGTCGCTTTCAGGTTCCGGATCGGCCTTGCGCGCTTTCGCCTTTGTCGGTTTGGAGTCGACCTTGGGCTTAGTTTCGCGAGCTGACTTTTCATTGCGCTCGCGCTCGGACGGCGCCGCCTTTTTCCGGGCTGGCCTAGGCTTTTCGGCATCAGCCTCTTCAGCCTCAGCCGCGGCAGACTTGCTGCTGAAATCGTCAGCCCAGCCAATCTTTACGCCGATCAGCTTCTGCACATTATCTATCGCCTCGGCATCGCGATCGGTGACGAAGGTATAGGCATCGCCCTTCGCGCCCGCGCGCCCGGTCCGACCGATGCGATGGACATAATCGTCCGGATGCCAGGGCGTGTCATAATTGATGACATGGCTGACGCCTTTCACGTCAAGGCCACGCGCTGCGACGTCAGAGGCGACGAGGATGTTGATTTCCCCCGCCTTGAACCGCTCAAGCTCGGCAATACGGCTCGACTGGTCCATATCGCCATGAATTTCACCGGCGCGGAACCGATCGCGCTTCAATGACTTGGCGAGATCACGGACGGTCGTCTTGCGATTACAGAAAATGATGGTGGTCATCCCCTCATCCTTGTCGAGGATGCGGTTCAAAACGTCGCGCTTGCGGCGTTCGTCCACCTTTACAAGCCGTTGTGTGATATCGAGGTTGGTGCTCGCAGGCCGCGCCACCTCGACCGACTTCGGGTTATCGAGGAACTTGTCCGCCAGTTTTTTGATCGGCGGCGGCATGGTCGCAGAGAACAGCAAAGTCTGGCGCTGCTTCGGGAGCTTGGTGCAGATTTCCTCGATGTCAGGGATGAAGCCCATGTCGAGCATCCGGTCCGCCTCGTCGATGACGAGGAGGTCACAGCCAGTGAGCAGGATCTTACCGCGCTGGAATAGATCCATCAGGCGCCCGGGCGTGGCGATGAGCACATCGACACCCTTTTCAAGCGCCTTAACTTGATCGCCCATCTGCACGCCGCCGATAAGCAGGGCCATCGAAAGCTTATGATATTTGCCGTATTTCTCGAAATTCTCGGCGACCTGTGCAGCGAGCTCACGCGTCGGTTCAAGGATCAGGCTGCGCGGCATCCGGGCCCGGGCACGGCCGTTGGCAAGGATGTCGATCATCGGCAGCACGAAGCTGGCTGTTTTACCAGTACCCGTTTGCGCGATGGCGATAAGATCGCGCATCATTTGCACTTGCGGGATGGCAGCTGCCTGGATCGGAGTCGGCTCGGTATAGCCCGCCTCTGTCACGGCGCGGAGCAATTCGTCGGATAGGCCGAGGTCGGCAAATTTCATGTGGCGCTGTTGTCCGGGGCAAAGTGGCTTGGCTGCATCTGCATGATGCGCCCGCACTGCTGGTCGGCGCCTAGCTGCATGTGCCGGAAAGTCAAGCAAATTGGGGCGTCTTCCCCCTGCGAGCGAGACGGGTTAGAGCAGTTGCGATGACGGCACCCGACCCTGCCCTGCTCGCCCGCCTTGCCGACCTCCTCGGCCCTAAGGGCTATACCGACGATGGCGAGATGATGGCGCCTTGGCTGTCTGACTGGCGCGGACGGGTGCATGGGCGCGCGGCGGCCATGCTGTCCCCTGCATCGACCAACGAGGTACAGGAGATTGTTCGGCTGTGCGCAAAGGCGGGCGTTCAGCTGACGGTGCAAGGTGGCAACAGCGGCCAATGCGCTGGCGCGACACCGGATGGGAGCGGCGAGGCGCTACTCCTCTCGCTACGGCGGATGAACCGCATCCGTGAGGTCAATGCTTCTGCGCGCCTGCTCAAAGGGGATGCTGGCGTTATCCTCGTTCACGCGCATGATGCAGCAGAGGAAGTGGGCCTGCGCTTTCCACTTACGCTCGGCGGAAAAGGGTCTGCCACGCTGGGCGGCCTCGTCTCGACCAATGCCGGAGGCACGCAGGTGCTGCGCCATGGAACCATGCGCGCCCTGACTGCGGGGCTTGAGGTGGTGCTGCCTGATGGCAGCCTGCTCGACCTGATGACGCCGCTTGCCAAGGACAATCAGGGTCCCGACCCGAAACAGATATTCATCGGTGCGGAAGGAACGCTGGGCATTGTCACCGGCGTCACGCTCAAACTGGTGCCAGCGGTGGCCGCACGCGCGGTCGGCTGGTTCACGGTTGCAAGCCCGCACATGGCCCTGCGGGCGCTGCGTCGAATGGAGGGGCCATTAGGCGACGCATTAGAGGGCTTCGAAATCGTTCCCCAGGTCGCGCTGACCAATGTTGTGGAGCACATCCCTGGCACCCGCGCACCGGTGGAAAAGGCCGGCCCTTGGCACGTGCTGGTGGAACTCGTCGCCCATGCCGGAGAGGATGACCCCGCCCCCCGACTGGAAACAGCCCTTGCCGATCTGATCGAGACGGGCATTGCGAGCGACGCGACTATCGCCGCAAGTGAGGCGCAGGCAGAGGCTTTCTGGCGAATCCGCGATGCCATTTCCGAGGCCGAACGCGCCATTGGCCCTGCTATACAGCATGACATTAGTGTGCCGGTGGATCGTATGCCCGATTACATCACCGCCGTGCCGAACAAGGTCGCCGTCGACTTGCCCGGCGCCACATGCCTTGCGTTCGGGCATTTGGGGGACGGCAATGTCCATTTCCACATCCGCCCACCCTCAAGCAGCGATGCCGAAGCCTGGATTGCGGCGAATGGTGAGCAGGCCAGCCGCATCGCCTATGCCGAGGCCGTGGCTATGGGCGGATCGATCAGCGCGGAACATGGCATCGGCCGGGTGAAGCGATCCATGCTTGCCGAACTCGGCGATCCCGCACGGCTGGCGATCCTGCGCGCGACCAAGGCTGCCCTGGACCCTGCGAAGCTACTCAACCCCGGCGTTCTGGTGCCCGACGCGAGCCCGCTTGCCACAGCACCACGAGCGCAATAAAGGCGCTTATTCATGCGCGAAGGGCCCTGAGCCGCCGCACAAACCTGTTCAATGTCCCGGAGTAGCATCCCCATGGCCACCGCGCCCGCCCTTCCCATGTTCTTCAAAGATCTCGTCCCGCTCTCGACTTCGCTTCACAAGGATTGGAAGCTCCAAACTCAGGACAAGGCACCGTTCCTGATCGGTCAACACGCCATTCCGGTGACGATCGACGAGTTCATTCTCGCCGGCCGTTTTTTCCCGATCGTCTTTTCTTCGGGTGCGACGCCAGTGCCACTGGCACTGATGGGCCTCAATGAAGGCGTGAACGTGTTTGTCGATGGTGAAGGCAAGCTTTCAAAGCCGGTCTATGTTCCGGCTTATATCCGCCGCTATCCCTTCCTCCTCGCCCGCCTGCGCGAAGGCGCGGAGGAAATGTCGCTCTGTTTCGATCCGAGCGCACCCGGCGTCGGCGCGGATGTGGACGGCATGCCGTTGTTTGACGGCGACCAGCCCAGCCAGACGACCCAAGAAATCCTCAATTTCTGCGAGCAATTCGAAACCGCTGGCCAGCGCACGCAGGCCTTTGTTGACGAGGTTCTGAAGCTCGACATCCTGATTGACGGTGAAGTCGCCATCCAGCCCGACGGCGCCGAACAGCCCTACATCTATCGTGGCTTCAAGATGATCGACGAGGAAAAGCTGAAAGAACTGCGCGGCGATACGCTGCGCAAGATTGCCCAGAACGGCATTCTTCCGCTGCTCTATGCACACCTCTTCTCCCTGCAACTGATGCGCGAAATTTTCGCCGAGCAAATGGCCGCCGGCCAGATTGCAGTGCAGGTTCCTGCCACCGCCAGCTGACCGAATAGCCGCCCCAAACCGGGCAAGTTGAAGGCCGCTGCACCTTGAAGTGCGGCGGCCTTTATCTTATCTTTCATCCATCACCCGTTGCCGGCTTCCCCCCCTTTCCGGCGCGGTGATGGCACCCCTTGGGGTGTCCCTCCCTGGACCCTGGCCGCCCCGCGGATTTTTCGCGGGGCGGTTTTTTATTCGGCAGCCAGCGGCCAGCGGGAGCATCCCGCGACATGGTCGGCAGCAGCATGGGCTAGCCTGGCCACGAGATCGCCCATGCGCGCCACCGCCGCCGCATCAAGCTCCCCCGCCGAGTCGAGATAGAGGGCGCGGTCAAATTCAATCTGCACGGCCTCCACGCCCGCCCTGCGCCGCCCGTGCCGTTGTATCGTGTATGCGCCGGCATAGGGCGCGTTGCGCGCAACGGTGAGGCCCGCACCCTCCCCTTCCGCCAGCAAGCGGTCGACCAGTTCGCTGGACGCGGTCAGGCCATGGCGATCACCGACCACAAAATGCGGCACAGAGTCCGGCTGGGTGGGCATGGAATGCAAGTCGATCAGCACTGCCCGCCCGCCTCCGGCAGCGCTCGCGAGGCCGAGCAGACGCTCTATCTCTCCATGCCAGGGGCGGTGGACAGTATCGAGCCGCCGTTCAAGCTCAAACCGGCGCAGCGGTCGCTGCCATAACTCGCCTTCGGGCATCAGGCGGCGTGGCACCAGACCAAGCCCGGCGCGGACGCGGTGCGCGGGCGGGATCCTTGGCCGGTCATCCCCGATCAGCAGGCTATCCCATTCATCCTCCGACCGGTTGAGGTCGATAAAGGCCCGGGCGATGGTCGCAACCAGCACGGAGAAGCCCTGGTCTGCCACAAGGCTGGCAAGCGCGTCGGCATACCGATCCTCCAGCCGTTCGAGCACGGAACGCGGCACCCGCGCCAGCCTGTCCAGTTCGGGCGGATAATGGCGCCCGGCATGGGGCACCGTTATCACCACCGGAACGGTCGGACGCGAGGCGCCGATCAGCCGATAGGGGACGGGAAGCGGTGCATCCATCATCGCACTAAGCACGGCAGGGCGATTCGCCGCAAACATGATCGGTCCACTCTCGCGCAATCGCGTGACGATATGTTAAGCCTCCAGCCGCTATCGGTACGGGCGCCTGCCCGATCGGCGGGCGGAAGGACGCAGGGGAGTGTGCTTTGGCGATGGTTCGCGTGTTGCTGGCCGAAGATGACGAGGCGATGCGCACCTATCTGGCGCGCGCGCTGGAGCGGAGCGGCTATGACGTCAGCACAGCCGCCACCGGGCTGGAAGCGCTCGCGCTGGTCGAATCCGGCACGTTCGACCTGCTGCTAACCGACATCGTCATGCCTGAAATGGACGGGATCGAGCTGGCGCAGAAAGCACAGGCGCTGGATCCGGCCCCGAAGGTGATGTTCATCACCGGCTTTGCCGCAGTCGCGCTCCAAGCCAATGACACGATGCCCGAGGCGCGCGTCCTTTCCAAGCCGTTCCATCTCAAGGATCTGGTCGGTCAGGTTGACGCGCTGTTCAGCGGGGCGAGCCGACTGGGCAACGGCTGAGGCGGGCCGGTATTTAGCGCCTTGCCAAGCGCAGGGAGAGGCCCTAGAGGCCGCGCTTCGAGTGGGCGTGTAGCTCAGTGGTAGAGCACTGTGTTGACATCGCAGGGGTCGCAAGTTCAATCCTTGCCACGCCCACCATTTTCCCCCTTCAGCCGATATGTCAGCCGCAGCGTGCGCGCGATGCGCAGCGCTTTGCGCGCGCGTGACCGGATTTCGATGACAAGAAATGGTGCTGCTGGCGAGGATTGAACTCGCGGCCTCTCCCTTACCAAGGGAGTGCTCTACCACTGAGCTACAGCAGCATCCGGTGCCGGCGGCGACCCTGAGGGCGGCGGGCAGGCGCGGCCTATGACTGGCCGCCCCCTGCCTGTCAAGGCGATGCTTGAACCTCATGGCCGCCCCGCGCTATCCCCTCCTTCCATGAGCAAGACTGATCAGGATCGCGCTGCAGCGGACCGCGCCGAACGGCTCGCCGAACAGCTGCGCGCCAACCTGCGCAAGCGAAAGGCACAGGCGCGCGCGATGGCGGGCGAAAAGCCCGTGGGCGATCAGCCCGGAGACTGAACCCGCCGTACCGGCACGGGGACGTTGCAGATGTCAGCACCGCCCGCCGGCACATTGAAGAATGGATCGCGCCGGTTGGCCCGCGCCTCGGCATAGCGGACGAAAGCATCGCTCTCGGTCGAGAGATATTCAAAGCGCGGCTGTTCGCCCGCAGGCAGATCACTGGCGAGGCGGATCGAGGTGATACCCGTGCGTTCCTCCGGCGTTTCATAGAAACCGAGCGGGCCGGTGCCGCGCGCCAGCGAGGAGAGATGCTCCATCCCCTCCACCACCCGGCCGACCAGCGCGATATTGCGATCGAGATGGCGCGGCGCATGGCCGATCACCGTGTAGAGTTCCGCGCCTGTCCCTGTGTCGGGCGAGAGATTCCGGCCGACGCCGACCATGCCGTAGCAGTGGACGGGCCAGGCTGTACTGCCAGCCGCTTCGGCGTCGGGGCGAATGCTCTGGATGCGCATGTCTGCGTTAACCGGAAAGCCCCGGTAAAAAGCAGGCGAACCCGGCTGGGCATCCCGCAAATCATGGCTGGGCCGCGTCAGAGACCGGGCAGAAACGGCGTTGGCCCCGGCGCCGCCTTCGCAGACCGCCAACGCCGCTTCGTTCCCACACATCCGGGGCTGTACGACGCCGGTGACATAGTCAGCCTCCCCCATCACCCTGAGCCCCGGCGGCAGCGCGCGCGCCTTTGCCGCATCCTCGCCATCGGGATCGCCCCATTGGGTGACATAATTATCCTGCACGCGCACGATGGCCAGCCCGTCCCACCAGCGCGCGCGGGCGAGGGTGCGGATATTGCCGACCCACCCCTGGCTGAACGGTGCGGGCATCAGCTGGATCACGACGCGCCGTTCCCCCGTCCGCCCTGCCCCTCCGCGCGGATCGGGCGCGAGGGTCATGACGAGCAGATCTTCGGGCGCGATACCCACCCAGTCTTTCGCGGGCGCGGCGGCGACAATCTCCGACGGGGCGAGAGCCGGGGGCGGGGTTGGCGCGGGCGCCTGTGCGCTCGCCACACTGGCGCTCGCCACCATCAACGCCCCGACCATAGCTGTCCGAATCATGCCCATCCCCCTTTGCCGCGCCCGTGCACCGGTGCACCCTATCCCCCCGGGACCGAAAACACCGGCCACCGTTCCGCGCACAAGGCGCGATAAGTTCACAAAGCTATACCGATAACCACCCCCCTTTTGTAAACTTAGCCGATCCTGGCCGCGCCACGATGGGGGAGGCCAAAGCGCCGCAATGGCACGGGGATGATCGTGCGGCATGGGCGCATGACATCAGAGATTTCCCAACATGACAAGGCGGGCCGCCGACCAGCCCCGGCCATCGGTGCGGCACGCCCGTGCACCCGATCAACCCGACGCTTGCCTCCGTGCGCCGCCCGCACTAGGGCCGCGCGACACACCAGTGCATGCGGAGCGGTGGCCGAGTGGTCGAAGGCGCTCGCCTGGAAAGTGAGTATACGGCAAAACCGTATCGAGGGTTCGAATCCCTCCCGCTCCGCCATTCAACCCATTGGAATTGTTCTATTCCTTGGGTTAATCTCGAAAAATCCCGTGTCTTTCAAGGGTTATAGGCAACAGCCTCTCCACCGCTTGTGACGGTGTCCGGCCGTAATGTGCTCTCTCTTGGCCCATATTCTCTAAACCTCTCGACCACACTGGTTCTGGTGTAGAGCTTTAGAGGACTGCTTTTCATGCATTTTTCTGGATAATATTTCCGCCTTTGGACGCTGGTGGAGACACAAAAATCTACTCCTATCGAACCAGCAGCGTCCCTTATTCTTGGGCGATTTCTCGGTGTCTGATGCGATGACAGTTTGCACAAAGGCACTCGAGGTCATCTAGCTTGGTCTCGTGGCCATCTGACATCGTCGCGACAGGTATCGTGTGGTGCACCTCGATCACGGCATCGCCATGGACGCCCAGTTCCTGGATCGGCACAATCCCGCACCTCTCGCAAAACAAGTAGCCGTGCCGAGCCAGCATCGCGTCTTTTTTAAGCTTCGCCAAACCTGCTTTACGTTCTCGGCGAAGGTGCGCCGCTCTTTTGGGACTGCCTTCGGCCCAAGATTTATCATCTTCAGTTGGAGGAACGACAGGCTCATTGTGCGCGCCGTTTTCGGGATCGTAAGCTGCGTCACCGCTTGCTTCGGCCCCTGCAATCCCCCGAGCATCGACCAGCACTGCATCGAGCTGACGAATCAACTCGTCTTTATCCAGCACCACGTCAAAACGGAGCTGCTTGGTGGAATTCCCTTGGTTTGGAGCAGCGCTGGGCGACCGTCCGAAATCCCGACCCTTCTTCCGAATCTGACGCTTGACGTCGTCAAGCTCAAATCTTGCGAAATCGGAAGCCTCCGCCAAGACAGTGTCCCCACCAGACTGACGAGCCTTACGGCTATCTAGGATAACACGCTCGATGAAATTCCGCTGAGGGTGCAAGCGATCGAAAATGGCATCAAACGCCAAGCGGTACTCAGGGTTCCGTTCCGGCCTACCTCCCGTGCTACCGCCCCGACTGTGAAGAATGAGATGTCGATCCTCGATGTCGATTAATGCTCGAATGAGATGACCGGTTCGATCTCGCAATTGATATGGCATTCTGAAATGCTGGGCTTGAAGAAGTATGTGCGTCAAGTGGCTGCGTGCCGCTCAGGAGAAATTGAAAGCTCTCTTGGTGATCAATGCCGGTCGCGGAACTCGACGGCGGGCGTCCCCATGGTTAAGACATCGGAACTGAAACATTGGAATGAGCCATGACCGGCAGGCAAAATGTGTCGCACGCTGTGATGGCGCAAAGATTTGAGCCATCAGATAGCTTGGATGACTTCCCCACCCCACCGTGGGCATCGCGGGCGCTAATTGAACACGTCATTGGCAGGAGTGAGGCCGCTGGGCGCGTATGTCTCGAACCCGCTTGTGGTCGAGGCTACATGAGCCAGGCGTTGGGGCCCTATTTTTCGAAGGTCATAGCAAGCGATATCGCCGAATATGGGCATGGCTTGGTTGGGGATTTTGTGACGTCGTCATACCCTGAGGGAGTTGACTGGGTGATCACTAATCCCCCCTTTCGCCTTGCAGAGGATTTTTTTCACAAGGGTTTTGATATAGCGCGTGAGGGCGTTGCCCTGCTGGTCCGCACGGTGTTTCTGGAAGGCAAGGGCCGTCTGGAACGTATATTCTCTCAATACCCTCCCACGGTGGTTGCGCAATTTTCCGAGCGTGTGCCGATGGTCAAGGGCAGGCTCGATAAAAAAGCGTCCACTGCGACAGGGTATGCTTGGTTCGTATGGCGCAAGCCACTTGTCGATCAGACAAGGTTGGTTTGGATACCGCCTTGTAGGAAATTACTCGAGCGAGATGATGATTATGAGGCCTTGGGGGGGACCCCAAGGGCGCGCCTGAGTGAAGCCCCATCGATGCTTGATATGTTCCGTGACAGCTAGCCGATACTGCCAGCTTCAATCGGGCTATTTTCGATAAGGGCGTAAAGTTCTTGGCGGAACTCTTGGTTCATTGCCTCGATTGCGGCATGAACTGGAAAATCAAAATGCTCATCGAGTTCTTCATCAATTAACGAATATGGCGCGTGAATTGATCGAAGTCCGTAGTAGAATATGATGTATGCCTCGTGTTCATCGGCGTCTACTCCAAGAGACTGGCCGTATCCTTCCAATAGCATCTGCGTGCGAAGCAGCTCCCCTTGAATAATTCTCCTCTTGCCAGCGTCGTACGCGCCGTTTCCGCGCTTCACGTTGTAAGATCTCAAGGTGCGATTCTGCTTATCATGAACTATTAAATCAATTGGTATCGACTGGATCGCTTCACCATAAGGGAGTGCAATCGACCTGTAATTCACTGGCGGAAGCCCCCGCTGAAGCTCGGCATTAGACGCCGGTGACAGCTTGAAGTCGTCTTCGATCCACACGTTGAACCGGCTACAGTCCTTGAGTCGCTCAAGCATTGCTCGGCCTAATATCTGACCATGCCGCTTGTAGGCCGAGCTTATAATGCTGGTCGCTCTGGAATACTTCGCCCCCCCGATCGGGTCCGCGCGAAACGCCGTTTCCGCTAGCTTTTCCAGTGCCCCTCGCAACATAGGCCTAATGCGTTCCATGAAGGGATCTAGAGAGTCTTCAGGCATCATCCATTGCCCCACGCGCCTGTGGTGATAGAGAATTACCCT
>CANHQT010000036.1 GCA_947463325.1 Sphingomonadaceae bacterium | reverse complement strand
GGCGAGGAATTCGGCATAGGCCGCGCGCTGCTCGTCCGTAGCCCGCGCGACCATTTCGTCCGAATATCGTTCGCCAGAACGCCAGATATTGGTGGGGTATCCACCGGGTTGCACGATGCAGCATTCGACGCCGAACGGCGCCAGTTCATAGGCCAGCGCCTCGAACATCGCTTCGACCGCAAACTTGGTGCCCGAATAGGCGCCGACACCGGGGATGACGACCCGCCCGAGCTGCGACGAAACATTGATGATCAGGCCCTTGCGCGCCGCGCGCATCGCGGGGAGGGCGGCTCTGGCGACGCGCATGTAACCGAACAGATTGACGTCAAATATGTCCTCAAGGCCCTGTTCGTCGGTCAGTTCGACCGGACCGGACAGGCCGATGCCGGCATTGTTGACAACGCAATCGAGCGCGCCGCCAATCGCATCCTGTGCGACAGTGACCGCACCGGGAACCTGCACCGGATCAGTCACGTCCATTTCGATCAGATCGATCTTCAGGCCCTCGGCCTGGGCGATGCTTGCAAGTTCGGCCGCTTCGGGCCTGCGCCCGCCGTCCATATTGCGCATCGTCGCGAATACGCGCGCACCGCAGCGGGCGGCATGGAGAACGGTCAGCCGGCCGAAGCCGGTTGAGGAGCCCGTTACGAGAATGGATTTGCCGGTAAGGTCGGGCCGGGTTGCGGTCGCAGCGTCCTGCGCAAGCGCCGGAGTTGCAATGGCCGCAGCAGCAAGGCCAGCGGTGCCGCCGATCAACTGGCGACGGCTGGGGTGTTCAGATGAAGACATGGCAGCGGCTCTCCCTATTTGGCTTTGCGCCCTTGGCCCCATTCCATAGCCGCAGGCGGATCTTACCGGAATGGCGGCTCATTAAATGCGCGCAATTTGCGTGAATGCAGCTTGCTGCCTTCCTCGCGGAGCAGATCACAGGCGGTGATCCCGATCTGGAGGTGCGCGGCAATCGCTTCCTCATAGAAACGGTTGGCCTGACCCGGCAGTTTCAATTCGCCATGCAGCGGCTTGTCGGACACGCACAGCAAGGTGCCATAGGGCACTCTGAAACGGTAACCCTGCGCAGCAATCGTCGCCGATTCCATGTCGATGCCGATGGCGCGCGACTGGGAGAATCGCAGTGCGCTCTCCGAATAGCGCAGCTCCCAATTGCGGTCGTCGGTGGTGACAACAGTGCCGGTACGCATCCGGCGCTTGAGGTCCGCTCCGCTTTCTCCCGACACCAGCTCGGCCGCGTGGGCCAGGCTCACCTGAACTTCGGCAATGGCCGGGATGGGGATTTCGCGCGGCAGGACGGTGTCCAGCACATGGTCGTCGCGCAAATAAGCGTGGGCCAGCACATAATCGCCGATGCGCTGGGTGGGGCGTAGGCCGCCGCAATGGCCGATCATTAACCAGGCTTCGGGGCGCAGCACCGCCAGATGGTCCGTCACCGTCTTGGCGTTGGACGGGCCGACGCCAATGTTGACCAGACTGATACCCGCCCCGTCAGGCGCGATCAGATGATAGGCCGGCATCTGGTGCCGCCGCCATGCACTGTCGGCGACCAGCTGGGTCGGGTCGGCACCCGTGGCTTCGGTGTAGAGACCGCCTGCGCCGGACAGCGCGCTATATCGGCCGCTGCCGACTTGCCCTGCAGCCCAGCTCACAAATTCATCAACATAGCGGTGATAATTGGTGAACAGGATGAACTTCTGGAAATGCTCCGGCGGCGTGCCTGTATAGTGCTTCAGCCGTGCCAGGCTGAAATCGGTACGCAGCGCGTCAAACAGCGCCAGCGGACGCGGCTCGCCATCCTCGATGCGGAACTGGCCGTCGGCCAGCTCGTCTCCGATCAGCGCGAGCTCTGTTGCCGGGAAATATTTCGCCAGATCCTGGGGGGAAACACCGCCCAGCGCGCCGCCGGTCATCCCGTCCAGAACATAGGGGAAGGGTATTTCCTGTGTGCTCGCTGAAACCTCGAAGGTCACGTCATACTGATCGGCGATCAGCGTCAGCTGTTCACGCAGATAGGTTTCGAACAGGTCAGGCCGGGTAATGGTCGTGGCATAGGCGCCTGCTTCAGAGAGGCGCCCGAAGGCCATCGACCTGTCACTTCCGCGTTCTTCGCCGCTGTAACGGATTCGCAGTTCCGGGTAGGAAAAGGCCTGCCGCTGCCGCAGCGAAGGGTCTGGTACCTTTCCCTTCGCCACATACTCCGCCACCGCCTCGCGCAGCCGCGCCACCGACGCGTCATAGCGTCGGCTGATCTGGTCGAGCGCGGCGTCGACGGCGGCGGCAGTGGATTGCGGCATGACCTTTATCCGTGCCCGTTGCTCAGAGTTGGCCGAGCATATGTTCGGCGCTGCTCACCTTATATTCGCCGGGTGCCTCGACGTTCAGCTGCTCGATCACGCCATCATTGACGACCATCGAGAAACGCTGACCGCGCGTACCCATGCCGAACTTGCTGCCGTCCATGGTGAGGC
This sequence comes from Sphingomonadaceae bacterium, assembly GCA_947463325.1. GTDB lineage: Bacteria > Pseudomonadota > Alphaproteobacteria > Sphingomonadales > Sphingomonadaceae > Sphingopyxis. The sequence continues at coordinate 14,973 of CANHQT010000036.1, read as the reverse complement.
CCAGGGCTGAGACAAAATCGGCATTGCCGTCAGACAGCATGGTGATGCCTTCGGCGCCCGAATGCTTGGCCCAGGCACCCATCACGAACGGGTCGTTGACTGCGGTCGCGGCGATCTCGTCGATGCCCTTGGCGGTGAGGTCACCCTGCTTTTCGATGAAGCTCGGCAGGTGGCGCGCCGAGCAGGTCGGCGTAAAAGCGCCCGGAACCGAGAAGATGGCGACGCGACGCCCGGCGAAATAGTCGGCAGTCGAAACCTGCTCGGGACCGCCTTCGGTCACCTTAACGAGCGTTGCTGCCGGAACCTTGTCACCAACTGCTATGGTCATTGTCGTCTCCTGTTCGTTGTCGCGTGGCCCGGCCACTTGTGATGCCGAGCCTATAGTCGGCAAGTGCGGATTGGGAAAGCGCAGCCCTTGGTCAGGATGAATGGCTGCGGTAGGTGTTGTTCTCATGACACCTTTTCCCGAGTCCGCATGGTTTACTGGCAAGCTGCTGCTGGCGCTTCCTGCCATTGGCGATCCGCGGTTCGATCATGCGATCATCGCCATGGTCAGCCACGATGATGAAGGCGCGATGGGAATCGCCATTGGCATGGCGGGCGACTTTACCGTCTCTGAAATCCTGGATCAGGCGCAGCTGCCCGGTGCGATATCACCGGATCCTTGGGTGCTGATCGGCGGCCCGGTCGATCCACAGCGCGGTTTCGTGCTCCACAGCCGCGATTGGGGCGGTCAGGATACGATCGATGTCGCCGGCAAGTTCGCGGTCAGTGCCTCGCTCGATGTGCTGCGGGCCATTGCCGAAGGGCGTGGCCCTTCGCGCTGGCTGCTGGCGATGGGCTATGCCGGCTGGGGCGCAGGCCAACTGGAAGCGGAGCTCGCCGCGGATGCCTGGCATGTCACGGATATCGAAGACACTATCCTGTTTGACCTCGCGCCCGAAAGCCGTTGGGCCGCAACCATGGCGCGCGACGGGATCGATCCTGCGCGGATTGCGGTGCAGGGGGGAAGGGCCTGACACATAAGGTCATATAAACTTCGCTTTATATCACCTTGCCAGTCGGCTCTTGAGCGTCTATGGCGTCGCTCATCCTTTCCTCTCCCGGAGAATGAGTGTGGCTACGCTTGCCCCCGCTGCCGATTATGTTGTTGCCGATCTTTCCCAGGCCGATTTTGGTCGTGCGGAAATCAATATCGCTGAAACCGAAATGCCCGGCCTGATGGCCCTGCGCTCCGAATTCGGGGCGTCGCAGCCGCTCAAGGGCGCACGCATCACCGGTTCGCTGCACATGACCATTCAGACCGCAGTGCTCATCGAAACGCTGACCGCGCTGGGCGCCGAAGTGCGCTGGGCGACCTGCAACATCTTCTCGACGCAGGATCATGCTGCTGCCGCTATCGCTGCCAGCGGCGTTCCGGTGTTCGCGGTTAAGGGTGAGAGCCTTGCCGATTACTGGGACTATGTCGGCCGTATTTTCGACTGGGAAAAGAATGGCGATGGCACCACTGCCAACCTCATCCTCGACGATGGCGGCGATGCCACCATGTTCGCGCTGTGGGGCGCAAAGCTGGAAGCCGGCGCGACCCTGCCTGAGCCCGAGAATGAAGAGGAAGTGGAGTTCCAGCGCGCGCTTAAGGCGTTCGTTGCCGAACGTCCCGGCTATCTCACGCGCACGGTTGAAAATCTGAAGGGCGTGTCGGAAGAAACCACGACCGGCGTCCATCGCCTCTATGCCATCGCCAAGAAGGGCGAGCTTCCTTTCCCGGCGATCAACGTCAACGACAGCGTCACCAAGTCGAAGTTTGATAACCTCTATGGCTGCAAGGAAAGCCTTGTTGACGCCATCCGTCGCGGCACGGACGTGATGCTGGCGGGCAAGGTCGCCACCGTCGCCGGTTTCGGCGATGTCGGCAAGGGCTCGGCTGCTTCGCTGCGCAATGGCGGTGCCCGCGTCCTCGTTACCGAAATCGACCCGATTTGCGCGTTGCAGGCTGCAATGGAAGGCTATGAGGTGGTGACGATGGAGGAAGCGGTTGAACGCTCCGACATTTTCGTGACCGCCACCGGCAATGCCGACGTCATCACCGCCGATCACATGCGCGCGATGAAGAATATGGCGATTGTCTGCAACATCGGCCACTTCGACAGCGAGATCCAGATCGCGGCCCTGTCCAACTATAAGTGGACCGAGGTTAAGCCGCAGGTTGACCTGGTCGAATTCCCCGACGGCAAGCAGATCATCATCCTGTCAAAGGGTCGTCTGGTGAACCTCGGCAATGCGACCGGCCACCCCAGCTTTGTGATGTCGGCAAGTTTCACCAACCAGACGCTCGCTCAGATCGAGCTGTGGCAGCATGGCGATCGTTACAACAATGACGTCTATGTTCTGCCCAAGCATCTCGACGAGAAGGTCGCGGCGCTTCACCTCGAAAAGCTGGGCGTCAAGCTGACCCAGCTCAACCAGAAGCAGGCTGACTATATCGGCGTGCCGGTCGAAGGGCCGTTCAAGCCCGACCATTACCGCTACTGATCGCGAGCTCAGGGCCGGCCGGAGACGGCTGGCCCCCTCCTCACGATAAAAGGCTTTGCGGCGGCGCTTTGCCGCCGCTTCGCTTTGGGCTAGGCGCATAGGCAATGTCTTTGCTGACTCCGCCTTGCACCGACCGGAAATTGCCGCAGTGACCATGCCTGATTCGGTGACTCTGGCGATTGTCGGCGGTGTCGTCGCCGCCTGGCTGTTTGCGGCCGGCTGGGCGACCATCCGCGGCGTCCTGATGCAGCGGCGCGCAGGTTTTTCCCAGCGTCGCGCTGCCCAACTGACCGCTCTGCTTGATTGTTCGCCGGCCCTTCCGGTGATCGTGCGGCCCGATGGCCGCATTGAGGGGCCCGGCAGCGTCGCCGATCTGTTCGGCCTCGAACGCCTGCCAGCCACAATCGATGAACTTGCCCAGCAAGACGGCACGGCCATCCCGGCGAGCGAACTGGCCAAGCTGGCTGAAGAAACGAAAGCGGCGCAGCGCACCGGCAAGACTTTCCGGGTGGTTCTGCGTTCGGTTGAGGCGCGCACGGCACTGGTTGTGCGCGGTTCGCCAGCACCACCCCAGCTTGGGTCGGCGGGTTCGGCGCTGCTCTGGATCGTCGATGCGAGCGAGCAGGAGGCATTGGCCCACCGGCTGCGCCAGCAGCGCGCGGAGGCCATCGCCGCCTTTGAGGCGATTTCGACGCTGATTGAGGCAGCGCCCTTTCCGATGTGGTTCCGCGATGCTGATCTGCGCCTCGCGCTGGTCAACCGCGCCTATGTGGATGCGGTGGAGGCAGGCGATGCCGCGGAAGTGGTGGCACGCCAGGTCGAGATGGTGGAGCCCGTTGCCGGCGTCAGTGCGAGCGATGCAGCACGCAACGCCAGCGATGGCGCACAGACCATCCAGCGCCTGGTCCCCGTCACGGTCGCCGGCGCCCGGCGGATGATGCAGGTGGTCGATGTGCCGATCGCTGATGTCGGTGTCGCGGGCTATGCCATTGACCGGCAAGAGCTTGAGGATCTGCGCGGCGCCTTCCGTCGCTTTGCCGACGCCCGCCGCGCGATGCTCGATCAGATGTCGGCCGCGGTCGCTGAATTTGGGCCTGACCGGTCCCTGCGCTTTGTCAATCGCCCCTTCCTTCGCCTGTTCATGCTCAATGAGGAATGGGCCGCGGCTGCTCCACCGTTTGAACGCGTGCTGGATCAGCTGCGTGATCAGGGTCGCACGCCTGAAGTCCGTGATTTTCCGGGGTGGCGGGCTGAACGGCGCGGTTGGTTTGCTGCGGCTGACGTCATTGAGGAAAGCTGGATGCTGCGTGATGGCACGCATCTGCGCACAGTGGCGCAACCGACGCCTGATGGCGGCCTGCTGCTGGTCTTCGAGGATCGTACCGAGCAGATCCAGCTCGCCAGCGCTCGCGATACGCTGCTGCGGGTGCGCGCGGCGACGTTCGATAATCTCTATGAGGCTGTGGCGGTTTTCTCGCCTGACGGTCGGCTCAATATGTGGAACCAGCGGTTCCGCCGCCTGTGGGACGTCAGCGAGGAGTATCTTGTCGGGCATCCGCGGCTCGATGCCTTGCTGGAAAAGGTCGCGCCGCGGCTCAAGGATCCACGCCAGCAGGGCGTCCTCAACCAGATGGTGGCCGGCGCGACAGTTGAGCGACAGCAACGCAGCGGACGCATCGAGTTCGCAAGCGGCCAGCATTTCGATTTTTCGGCCATCCCCCTGCCGGATGGCAATGCGCTTTTCACGCTGATGGACGTCACTGACAGCCGGCGCATCGAGCGCGCGCTGCGCGAACGGGCCGAAGCCCTGGAAGCTGCCGACAAGGTCAAGACCGACTTCCTTTCGCGCGTATCCTATGAACTTCGTACGCCACTGACGTCGATCAGCGGTTTCGCGGACATGTTGGCGGCGGGGTATGCGGGCGCGCTCCCGGACACTGCTCAGGACTATGTAAAGGCGATCCTTTCTTCGACCGAAGCTCTCGGGCGACAGATCGACGCGGTGCTCGATCTGGCCCAAAGCGAGGCCAACAATCTCCCGCTGGAACGGCGACCGATCGCGCTGGGTGCTTTGTTGAGTGATGCGGTCTTTGCCATCAAGGCCGAGGCGGAGGCCGCCGGCATCGCGCTGGCAATCGACTCGCGCATCGGCCTTGGCCAGATTTCGGGTGATGCCGGCCGCTTGCGTCAGGCACTCGACCAACTGCTCGCCGCCGCGCTGGCGGCGTTTGACGATCCGCGCTTCCAGCCGGAGGGTGGGCGGCGCATCCTCATCCATGGTGATGGCGATGCGGCGATGGCGCGCATCATCATTTCCGACAATGGCCCGGGCACCGAGCCGGTCGGCACCCGCGCGGTCGGAGTCGCGCTCGCGCGGCAGCTTGTCGCGGCGCATGATGGGCGCTTTGATACTGTATCGAGGGCGGGTGAGGGCTCGCTTATCTCCATCGTCTTGCCGCGATGAGTGCGCCTGTTTCTTATCCCGAAGCGGAAGCCGCCATTATCGGCGCGCGCATAGCCGCGCTCCTTATGCCGGGCGATGCAATCGGCCTTTCCGGTGATCTTGGCGCCGGCAAGACAACGCTTGCGCGCGGCATCCTTGCTGCCCTGGGCCTTGTCGGGGAAGCGCCGAGCCCGAGCTTTGCTATCGTCCAGCCCTATGGCCCGCCCGAAGTGCGGCTGCCGCTGCTGCATGTTGATCTTTATCGCATCGATGATCCGGCGGAGTTGGTTGAGCTGGGTCTCGGAGAGGCTCGCCAGGACCATGCTCTGCTCATCGAATGGCCAGAGCATATGGGCCACACCGTCTGGCCGGACATGCTGCGCCTCCATATCACGGGCGAAGGCGATCGGCGCACCTTGACAGCTCAGGTGCCGCCCGCTTGGGAAGGGCGATGGCCATTCCCGTAATGACTCCCCCTTCGGGGACGCCAGCCTTTCTCGAAGCTGCCGGTTGGGCCGGGGCCGAAGTGCGCCCGCTGGCCGGTGACGCATCCTTCCGCCGCTATTTCCGCGTTGTTGATGGCGTGCGCAGCGCGGTGCTGATGGATGCGCCGCCGCCACATGAGGACCCGCGGCCATTCATTGCCATCGCCGATCATCTGCGCGGCCTTGGTCTTGCGGCACCGGCCATCCTGCATCGGGATCTTGATGCAGGTCTGCTGCTGATCGAGGATTTCGGATCGGACCGGATGCGCGAAGCGGTCGATGCTGATCCGTCGCTGGAGCATGATCTTTACGCCGGCGTGACCGACGTTCTGGTCGAGCTCCACCGCCATCCGCCTGCACCCGGCCTTGCGCGGCAGGGTCTCGCCGTCTGGCTCGATGAGGTGATGCTGTTCACCGATTGGTATGGGCCGGCGGTAGGCCTCGACCTTGATCGGGAATCCTTTCGTGCCGCATGGGAAGCGGTGCTTGCGCCTGTCGATGCCGACGGCCTGCCTCTCGTCACCATCCTGCGCGATTATCATGCTGAAAACGTCATGCTTGTGCATGGCGCTTCCGGCCATGCGCGCTTCGGCTTGCTCGATTTTCAGGACGCTCTGGCGGGTCACCCTGCCTATGATCTTGTCTCGATCCTCGAAGATGCGCGACGTGACGTATCGCCGGATGTGGAGCGCGCGATGATCGACCGCTACGTCGCCGCGACCGGCAGTGACGGGCGGTTCGAGCGGGCCTATTGGGTGCTCGCCGCCCAACGTAACACACGCATTCTCGGTGTCTTCTGCCGGCTATGGAAACGCGACGGAAAGCCCCACTATACGGCCTTTCAGCCGCGCATGTGGGGTTTGGTCGAGCGCGATCTGGCGAAGGAGGGACTGGAACCGGTGCGCGCCTGGTTTGACGCGCATGTGCCGGCCAGCCATCGCGCCGCGATCTGGGATCGCCTGCCGTGACGCGGATCGACAGTGCGATGGTGATGGCAGCCGGCCTTGGCAAGCGCATGCGACCGCTCACCGCAACCCGCCCCAAGCCGCTCGTCAGAGTTGCCGGTAAGCCTTTGATTGATCACGCTTTCGACCGCATCGAAGAAGCCGGAATCGGCCATGTTGTGGTCAATGTCCATTACCTGGCTGACGCTCTCGAAGCGCATCTCGTCGGTACGGAGAAGGCCCGTCAATTCGAGATCAGCGTGTCCGATGAACGTGCCCAGCTGCTTGAGACCGGAGGTGGCCTGGTCAAGGCCGCACCGTTGCTGCGTGGTGACCCGATCCTGTGCGCCAACAGTGACAATATCTGGACCGATGGGCCGGTTAACGCCATTGAAATGCTGCGCAGACGCTGGGACGATGCCGCAATGGATGCCCTGCTGCTCCTCGTCCCACAGGCACGCGCCACCGGTCATTCTGGACGCGGCGATTTCCATATGGATAAGGTCGGTCGGCTTGAACGGCGCAGGGCAGGGCGCATCGCACCCTTTGTCTTCACCGGCGTACAGCTCTTGTCGCGCCGTCTGCTCGAAGGGGCACCGGATGGCCCCTTTTCGACCAACATCCTTTGGGACAAGGCAATAGCGGCCGGGCGCCTGTTCGGCCTGTCCCACAATGGCCGGTGGTTCGATGTCGGCACGCCCGGGGCTATCGCGCGGGTCGAAGCGGAACTTGCTGATGGCTGAGGGCGCGCGACGCCCAACCCTGTTTACGGTGCCCGTGCACCGCGCATTTGCCGATGTCGTCGCCGCAGGAATACTCCGCAGTCATGGTGATGCTCCGCTGGCGCTGGCGCAGGGCATGCTGCTGCTGCCCAACCGCCGCGCCGTGCAGGCGATGCGCGATGCCTTCATCCGCCTTGCCGGCGGCGCAGCGCTGCTGCCCCGGCTGGTCGCGCTGGGCGAGGAGGATCTGGAGGAAAGCGCCGGCGGCGCGCTTGACCGGATCGATGGCGAACCGTTGCCGCCGGTGGTCTCGCCGATGGAACGGCGGATGCTGCTTGCACAAATGGTCGCGGAGGAGCGGGCCGGCGCCAGTCCGGTTGAGGCGATCCGCCTTGCCGACAGTCTGGCTCTCCTGATCGACCAGCTCGAAGTTGAACAACGCGGATTGGCTGACCTTGAGGCGGTCAAAAAAGATGATCTTTCAATCCATTGGGATGATGCCTTCGCGCTTATGCGCAGCATTCTGCCGCGCTGGAAGGCGCAGTGTGAGGCGCAAGGCTTTGTTGATCGTGCCGTACAGCGCAACATCATGCTCGACCGCACGGCCCGGCGCTGGCGGGAACAGGGCCTTCCCGTCCCCTGGTTGACTGCTGCCGGTGTTTCGACTGCCGCGCCCGCTGTTGCCCGTCTGTTGGCTGTGATTGCGCGGTCACCCGGCGGCACTGTCATCCTGCCCCATGTCGATCTCGCCATGGCGGACGAGCAGTGGGAAGCACTGGGTGACGCCGAACCTTGCCTCAACGATGCCAAGCCATCGGTCAGGCTGGAAACCCATCCCCAGTTCCACCTCAAACTGCTGCTGTCCCGTATGGGGTTTGCGCGCGGGGAAGTGGAGCCATGGCCGGACACAGCCCCGCTTGATGGCCCGCCGTCCCGCGAACGCTTTGCTTCCTTGCTGCTTGCGCCCGCCGCTTTCACCGGTGCCTGGCAGGTTGATCCTAAACTGCGTCCGAAACTGCCGGGTGTCACGGCCTATCAGTGCACCAGCAGCGCGCATGAGGCGCTGACCATCGCGCTTGCCATGCGGGAAACGCTCGAAACGCCGGAGCGCACAGCCGCGCTGGTGACACCGGACCGGAACATCGCGACGCGTGTCGCAGGTCATCTCGCCCGCTGGGGTATTGTCGCTGACGATAGCGCCGGGACGCCGCTGCCGCAGACCCCGCCGGGGGACCTGTTGCTTGCTCTGTGCGATGCCGCCGCTTCGGGGTTTACGCCCGTGGAACTGGTCGCGCTGCTCAATCATCCGCTGGTGATGGCGGGTGAAGGGCGGCTCCTGTGGCTCGACCGGGTGAGGGAACTGGACCGCCTGCTGCGCGGGCCGCGGCCAGCATCGGGCTTTGCCGCGCTCGATATGCATATCGCGGCCGCGCGAGACGGCAGCCCGCAGCAGCGTGACGCTGTGCGCGATTGGTTGCGCTCTGTCGGAGACAGCCTCGCTCCGCTTGCACAGCGGTTGGACCCGCGAGCGTCGGCGACCTTGGCGACCGTTCTTCCCGCGTTGCGCGATGCGATGGAGGCACTGGCCGGGCCATCGCTGTGGACCCGCGCTTCGGGACGGGCGCTGGCGGATTTCATCGCCGATCTTCAGGCCCACGCAGGGTGCTTTGCCGCTCCCGTCAGTGCTACCGATCTGGCGCCGATGCTGCGCACCATGATGGGCGATGTCAGCGTGCGAGCGCCGGGCGGGGACCATCCGCGCCTGTTTATCTGGGGCCTTTTGGAAGCGCGGCTGCAACGTGCCGACCGCATGATCCTTGCCGGTCTGAACGAAGGGCAATGGCCGGTCGCGCCAACGCCAGACCCCTGGCTCGCACCATCGATCCGTCGCCGCCTCGGCCTGCCGGGCCTCGACCGCGCCACGGGCCTCGCCGCGCATGATTTCGCCAGTGCGCTGGGTGGACCAGAGGTCATATTGGTGCGTGCCCAGCGTGACGGCGGATCGCCGACCGTCGCTTCGCGGCTGTTGCTGCGCATCGCCGGCCTGATGGGCGATCCGGCGGCACTGAAACCTGCGGGAACGGATCATGCGGCCATCGCCGCCGCGCTGGATGAGACACGGCTGGCGCGCCCGCTTGCCCGCCCGGCCTTCGATCCGCCGCCTGCGCGTCGCCCCCGCAAGATCAGCGTGACGGAAGTGGATACGCTGCGCAGTGATCCCTTCTCCTTCTATGCCCGCGCTGGCCTTGGCCTCAACCGGCTCGATCCGCTCGATGCTGAACCCACACCGCCATGGCGCGGCACCCGGGTGCACGCTCTGCTCGACCAATGGCTCAAACAGGGCGACGGCAGTGTGGAAACGATAGAGGCGATGGCGCGCGCTCTGCTTGCCGAACCCGGGATCAGTCCGCTGCTCCGCGCGCTTTGGCAGCCGCGCCTTGTCGCGCCGCTGCGCTGGGCGGCAGCAGAGATTGCGCGGCGGGAGCGGGATGAGGGGCGCACACCCCTCGTCGAATTCTCCGAAAAGCGGGGAGAGGCCGAACTCGTCGACGGCATCACCATTACAGGCAAACCCGATCGCATCGATCAGTATGCCACCGGCGATTATGCCATTGTGGACTACAAGACTGGAAGCAGCCCCAAGGCCAAGCAGGTGAAGGCCGGCTATGCCCTCCAACTCGGCTTGCTTGGCGCGATGGCGGGCAAGGGCGCTTTCGGCAACGAGGCTGCCGATGCCGTGTCCTTCGAATATTGGCGGACGAACAGGCAGGACAAAAGTCGCACCTTGGGCTGGGTCGACAATCCATTTTCAGGACGGGCCGACAAGGCCGTCATTACCGATCCCGCCCACTTTGCCGAACAGGCTTGGGCGCTGGCCGCATTGGCGGCAGAGGCGCATCTCATCGGCCGCGATCCCTTCATCGCCCGCAAGATTCCGGAATATGCGAGCGGTTCGGATTACCACCAGCTGATGCGGCTGGAGGAGTGGCTGGGGGTCGAAGATGCGCCCGGTGAGGGGGAGGCCGCATGAGCGCGAAGCCTGAACCCAACGGCAAAGCACCGCCGAAGCTCTCGCCCGATCAGCAGCGGGGTGCCGATCCGCAGGCGAACCGGTGGATGTCCGCTTCCGCCGGCACCGGCAAGACGCAGGTGCTGACCTCGCGCATCCTGCGGCTGTTGCTCGATGGCGTCTCCCCCTGCGCCATTCTCGCTATCACCTTTACCAAGGCTGGCGCCTCGGAAATGGCACGCCGGATCCGCGAGAAGCTCGCGAAATGGGTGCAGCTTGATGATGGCATGCTCCGGCTCGAGCTGCAGGCGATCGGTCACCCGTCCTATTCGGACCCGGCAGTGCTGCACAAGGCGCGCACCCTGTTCGCGACGGTCATTGACGCGCCCGGTCGCGGCCTTGCGATTCAGACCATCCACAGTTTCTGCCAGTCGCTGCTCGCCGCATTCCCGGATGAGGCGGGGCTCGCCCCCGGGTTCCGTGCGCTGGAGGACCGGCAGATCGCGCATTTGAAGCGCGAAGTGCTCGCGCAGGAGATCGCCGAGGCCGTCGAATCCGGCAATGCCCGCTTTGTGGAGCGCCTTCAGGCTGCCTCGCTCGAATGGGGCGAAAGCGATGTCACGTCATTCCTATACAGAAGCGCCGACGCCGCTGACGCGCTGGATGCCATCCGCGGCGATGTGCGGCCCTGGCTGAGAGCGCAGTTTGCCCTGCCTCGAGACAGTGACGGTACGGCCGAACAACTTGAAGATGTACTCGACCCGCAACTGGACCGTGCACTGATCACCATGGCCGATCTGTTCGATGCCAAGGGAACGCCCGCCAAAAGGCGCGATGCGGCGATCATCCGGGAATGGTGCTCTTCGACTGCCGCCCATCGTGTCGCAACGATCGACGGTCTCGTAGCGATTTTCCTCAAGACGGACGGCAAACTCAAGAAGGAGCATGCCGAAGCGGATGGCGAAGGTGGAGCGGCCTGCGAGTTGATCGGCGAGCGTGTCCCTTCGATTGTGCGCTTTCCTCTGGAATGCACGACAGCAGACATGCTGGCCGATGCGCTCGAAGCGGGCCGACACTTCGCCCGCGCTTATGCGCTGCGCAAGCGGCGCGAGGGGTTGGTCGATTTCGACGATCTCATCCGTCTCGCCGCGCGCCTGCTCGATCCCGCGTCCGGTCTAGGTGACTGGATCCGCTTCAAGCTTGACCAGCGTATCGACCATATCCTCGTCGATGAGGCGCAGGATACCAATCAGGCCCAATGGTCGATCATCCGGAGCCTGACGGAGGAGTTTTTCGCAGGCGAAGGCGTCAAGGGCGAAGACACCTGCCGGACGCTGTTCGTGGTGGGGGACTATAAGCAGGCGATCTACGGCTTTCAGGGTACCAGCCCCGAGAATTTCAACGCCGCATTCGAGGATTTCCGCGCATTGGGCGAGGATGCGGGCAGGCCGGTCGATCCCGTCGACATCACGGAAAACTTCCGCTCCTCCCCGCCTGTTCTCGAAGTGGTCGACAATGTGGTGGCAACGCTGGGGCCCGAGGCACTCGGCCTTGCGCCGCAGCCCGTCCACCACCTCGCCTTTGCCGACAAGGCCGGCGGCAGCGTGGTCCTGTGGCCGCCGGAGCCAGGTGCCGATGATGCTGGCGGTAGCGATAATGCTGAGGACGAGAGCGATGACACGGCAGAGGAAGGCTGGATCGACAGCGCCTCGCGCCGCGTTGCCAACCGCATCGCGCGGCAGGTGAAACAGTGGGTCGAGTACGGTCTGGATGGCGAGCCGGTCCGTCCCGGCGATGTCATGGTGCTGGTGCGCAAGCGCGCGGAGTTCGCGGCCCTGCTGGTCACGCGGATGCAGGCGCATGGCGTGCCGGTGGCGGGGATCGACCGGCTGCGGCTGCATGCGCCAATCGCCGTGCAGGATTTGCTTGCCGCCGCCCGCTTCGCACTCCAGCCGCTCGATGATCTCAGCCTCGCGTCGCTGCTCGTCTCGCCGCTGATGGGCTGGAGCCATGCCGAGCTTGCCGACCATGGCTGGCGCGTTGATGAAAATGGCCGATCGGGCCGGCTCTGGCCGCACCTGCGCCAAAGGGTGAGCGACGGCCTGCTCGATCCCGCTCGCCTCGCGCCGCTGGAGGAACTGCTGCGCATCGGCGGCTTCACCACGCCGCACATCTTCTTCGAAACCATCCTGTCCGGCCCGATGCAGGGCAGGGCAAAGCTCACCGCCCGCCTCGGAAATGCCGCCATCGATCCGGTCGAGGAACTGCTCAACCAAGCGCTCGCCTTCCAGACCCAGGAAAGCGCGTCGCTGCAGCGCTTTTTGCAGTGGTTCGATCTCGGTGATGTCGATGTGAAGCGCGAAAGCGACGATGTGGGGGATGAGGTGCGGGTGATGACCGTGCATGGCTCCAAGGGGCTGCAGGCGCGCATCGTCATCCTCGCTGATGCCTGTGCCGATCCCGACAAGACCCCGCGCGGGCTGATCGCCTTTCCAACGGATGCGGGCGACATCCACCTCCCCCATGTGCGGGGCGAAATCCGTCCGACCGTGCTCACACACGTGCTCGACCGCCGGAAGGAAGAGGGTCTCAAGGAACATTGGCGGCTGCTCTATGTCGCCATGACCCGCGCGGAGCGGCACCTGTTCGTCGCGGGTTCGCTTTCGCGCAACGCCAAGGAACCGCCCAAGAACAGCTGGCATCGCTGGATCGAAGCGGCGCTGCGGGGGATGGGCGCGGTGGAACAATCCGTCGACGGTTGGGGCAGCGAACTCGGCTGGCGCCGTCGCGGGTCACCGGAAAAGCGCGAGGAGCGGGATGGCGTCGCACGTGCGGAGATCCCCGTCTGGGCACGCACACCCGCGCCCGATGAGCCCCGCCCGTTGAAACCGCTGGCGCCATCGCAACTGGGCGAGCGGGATGAGCTTTCCGTGCCCCTGCCGCCGCCGCTGCCATCTGCTGCACTTGCCGCTGAGCGGGGGCGGCTGATGCATGCGCTGTTTGAGCGCCTTCCACCCGTTGCACCGGCCGATAGGCGCGATGCCGGGGCCCGTTGGCTGGCCCGCAATGCGACCGCCTTTGATGGCGCGGTGCAGGCGGCCATGCTCGATGCCGTGCTCGCGATCCTTGACGATCAGGCCCATGCGCATCTGTTTGGTGAAGGCAGCCTCGCCGAAGTGCCTTTTTCGGCGCTGGTGGACCGGCGCGTCATTGCCGGCACCGTGGACAGATTGCTGGTGACCGAAGACGCCGTGGACATTCTTGATTTCAAGACCGGTGGCCATGTCCCCGCCGGGCCGGATGACGTGCCCGAAGGCTATGTGAAGCAGATGGCGGCCTATGCTGCGGCGATGGCGGTTATCTTTCCGGACCGCGCAGTCACCGCCGCGCTCCTCTTCACCAGCGGCCCGCGCCTGGTCGATCTGCCCGCAGCGATGCTCGAAGCGAACAAGCCGCGGTTTGATGGCCCATAGCCAATCTCGCACCACATCCGCTTGAGCGATGGCGGACGTGACCCTATGTCCGGTTCAACCAACAGATGTTCAAAGGAATCAGTCATGCCGACCAAGGCCATCAGCGACGCCAGCTTTCAGGCGGATGTGCTCGACAGCGAAACGCCGGTGCTCGTCGATTTCTGGGCCGAATGGTGCGGCCCGTGCAAGATGATCGGCCCCGCGCTGGAGGAAATCAGCGATGAACTCGCCGGCAAGCTGGTGATTGCCAAGATCAATATCGACGACCACCCCGGCGTTGCCGGCAAGCTCGGCGTGCGCGGCATCCCCACCATGATGCTGTTCAAGGGCGGCCAGAAGGTCGCCGAAAAGGTCGGCGCTGCCCCCAAGGGTGCGCTCAAGGGCTGGATCGAAAGCGAGCTCTGACGCGAGATTTCCGCAGCGGCTGATGCGGTCGGCAGCCGTGCTTCAGCTGCGATAGTCCGCGTTGATGCTGATATATCCGTGGGTCAGGTCGCAGGTCCACACTGTCGCCTGACCATCACCCAGCCCGATGTCGACCGCGATGCGCACCTCGCGCCCTTTGAGGTGCGCGGCAACCGGGGCTTCGTCATAGCCATCGACCGGCAGGCCATTTTCGGCAACCAGCGTATCGCCGAAACTGATCGACAGGCGGTCGCGGTCGGCAGGTTCGCCGGCCTTGCCCACTGCCATCACCACCCGGCCCCAATTGGCGTCTTCGCCAGCGATGGCAGTCTTCACCAATGGTGAATTGCCGATGGCGAGCCCGATGGCCCGTGCGCTGTCATCACTGACTGCACCAGTCACGCGGATCGTGATGAATTTCTGTGCACCCTCGCCATCGCGCACAATCTGTTGCGCAAGGTCACGGCACACATCCGCAATCGCCGCGGCAAGCGCGTCGGCACCGGGATCGTCCATCGTCTCCAGCATCGGTGTGCCAGCCGCTCCGGTTGCGAAGACGAGCAGCGTATCGCTGGTCGATGTGTCGCCATCCACGGTGATGCAGTTGAAGCTGCCGGCATTGGCCGCGCTCACCATCTGCTGCAGCAGGGCAGGGGCCACGGCGGCATCGGTGAAGACATAGGCGAGCATGGTCGCCATGTCGGGCGCGATCATCCCCGATCCCTTGGCGATGCCTGCCACTTCGACACGGGTGCCCGCGACGTTCGCTGCGGCATGAGCGCCCTTGGGGAAAGTGTCTGTGGTACAGATGGTTGCCGCTGCTTCTTCCCAGGAACAGGGCGCTGCGGCAAAGGCCGCTTTCAGCCCTTCGCGGGCCTTGTCCTGCGGCAGGGGAACACCGATCACGCCGGTCGAACAGACGAATATATCCTCTGGCGCGCAACCCAGATGCGCTGCCG
>CANHQT010000035.1 GCA_947463325.1 Sphingomonadaceae bacterium | reverse complement strand
CTCAGGATCGGAAAGATGCAGGGCATGATGTTGAGCAGCAACCCGCCCAATATCGCCCCGCCGAGAGAGAGCAGAAACAGCCCGGCATCAAAACTGCCGCTTAGCCCGCCTTCTCCTCCCGCATCGCCTCCCGCGTCTGGCGTCGAGACAATGGCTTCGCCGCTCGCATCGGGCACATCACCCGGCGTGACCGCAAAGGAAAGGCCACGGCCGGACGCGGTGCGCAGCAGCGCATCGAAACTTTCTGCCCCCGCCAGATCGGTGCCTGCTTGTGTTTCGATGATCAGCGTGTCGCCGACACGGGTGAAACGCTGTTCTGCTGCCGGGCGGTTCATTCGCGGCTGGGCAATGAACAAATGTGGTCTTTCAAGGCTGGCACCGGCCGGGAAAGGGACTGCAATGCGCAGAGTTTCCGCGTCACGCTCAAACCGCGCACCGCGATCGAGCGGTTGCGGCAACGCTGCCCGCCAGCGGTCGAAATCGGCGCGTGTGCTTTCGTCAGGGCGTCCATCGCCGGCGACCAGATTAATCGCGATTTCGCCGCGCTCGGGTACGCAAATCACGTCGGTGCAGGCCAGCCAGTTGGCCACACCACGCAGCTGGATCGGCGTTCCTGCGGCAATCGAATCATCCAGCGTGACCGGAACGATCAGGGCATAAGGCGCTTTGTAGACATGGTTCATCAGGCCGGAGATGATCAGCGTGCCCGGCACCGGATAGCGGATGGCCCCGATCGTCACGCCTTCGGGCAACTGCCAGTCGATGGTCATGCCAAAACCGGCGTCGCCGCCGTTCAGCCAATAACCGTGCCAGCCCGCGCTGGGCGTCATGGTGATCGCCAGATCGCTGGTGGTCCCAGGCCGGGGGGTGGGCCGTTCGGCCTCGACTGCGATGGCAATGGCATTGCCTGCCGGCCTGTCCTGTGCCTGAACAGGATGCCCTGAAACAGTCGCCAACCACAGCGCGATCAGGACTGCGACCATCGCCTTGGCTGCGGCTCGGAGCAGGCCGGCCCGCGGCTGCGGTGTCGCTTGCTGAAACACATCAAACCCGCTGTTTGTTTTTCCGCGCTGGCCTATAGGGCGTTCGGTCGTGCCTGCCAAATCAAGTTCGGGGGCAAGGCCAATTAGGTTCGCCAATGTCCGTCCCGCTTTCCTGCCAAAGGTTTTTCCCATGATTCGGCCCATGATCAAAAGCCTGCTTGCTGCCACCGCGCTGTGCGTTGGCGCGCCTGCCTTTGCGCAAACCGCTCCGGCCCCTGCCCCGGTGGACAGCACCGTGCCGGCCCCTGAGGGCGCACCATCGCTGCTGATCGTCATCGCGGTCGATCAATTTTCGTCCGATCTCTTCACCCAATATCGCCCGCTGTTCACCGGTGGTCTCGCCCGCCTCTCGCAAGGCGTCGTCTTTCCGCAGGGCTATCAGGCGCATGCCGCAACAGAGACCTGCCCGGGCCATTCGACGATCCTGACCGGCGCGCATCCCGCCACCTCGGGCGTCATCGCCAACAACTGGTTCGACCTCGGCCTCGCGCGCGATGACAAGCGGGTTTATTGCTCGGAAGATCCAACGGTTGAGGGCACCTCCTCTTCCTCCGGCCGCTACGCGCCATCACCCTATTATTTGCGCGTGCCGACGCTGGGTGAGCGGATGCGCGCTGCCGATCCGCGCAGCCGCGTCGTCTCCATCGCCGGAAAAGATCGCGCAGCGATCATGATGGGCGGGCGCGGCATCAATGAAACATGGTGGCTCGCCCCGACGGGTCTCGCCAGCTACCGCGGCACCGAAGCATCGCCTGCGGTCGCACGCATCTCTGCGGCTGTCGGTCGTGCCATTGCCACTGCACGCCCGCCGCTCGATCTTCCGGCCGCCTGCGGGTCGCGCGACTATCCTGTCGCTCTCGGCGAAGGGCTGACGGTTGGCACCGGCCGTTTGGATCGTGCCGCCGGCAATTTCCGCCGCTTCCTTGCCTCGCCGGAGGCTGACGGCGCAGTGCTTGCGGCCGGTGCGGCGATGCGCGCCGAATATCGGCTGGGTCAGAACGGGGGCACAGATCTTCTTATCCTCGGCCTGTCGGCGACCGACTATGTCGGGCACGGTTTCGGCACCGAAGGCGCGGAAATGTGCCTGCAGATGCTCGGGCTCGACCGCGAACTGGGGGATTTTTTCACGCGCATGGACGCGACCGGCATCGACTATGCTGTCGTGCTGACGGCTGATCATGGCGGCCATGACACGCCCGAGCGTAACCGCGAAAATGCCATGCCCAGTGCCGAGCGCGTCTCGATGGAGCTCGCCCCTTCGGCGATCGGTGATCGGGTGAAGGCAGAGCTTGGCCTCAGCCTTGCCGGCGATTTGTTCGCCGCTGACGCGCCGATGGGGGATTTCTATGTCAACCGCAGCCTCAGCGCGGTTGATCGCGCCCGCGCCATTGATGCGGCTGTGCGCATCATGGAATCGCACCGCCAGGTCGAACGTGTCTATCGGGGCAGTGATGTCGCCGCCATGCCGATGCCGCGCCGCTCGCCGGAATTGTGGACGGTGGAGGAACGGATCCGCGCCAATTATGATCCGGAACGATCGGGCGATTTCATTGTCGTGCTCAAACCCCGCGTGACGCCCATTCCCGATACCAGCCTCGGCTATATCGCGACGCACGGGTCGGTGTGGGATTATGACCGGCGCGTGCCGATCCTGTTCTGGCGACGCGGCCTCAATGGCTTTGAACAGCCCAATCCGGTGATGGTCGTTGATATCATGCCGACGCTGGCCGCGCTGATCGGGCTGCCGATCGCTGGCGATACGCCGGTTGATGGGCGCTGCCTCGATCTGGTGGCTGGCTCGGCGACCAGCTGCCCCTGACACAGCGGTATAAGAGATAGGGCAACGGAGCGCCGCCAGTCCGACAAGGAACCAGACTGATCGGACGGCGACGCTCCTGCTCGACCGGTCGGCACGCTCCGGTCGGAGACGTGCCGATTGACGGCTAGCTACGGGTTCAGAAAATCCGTCTCCTGTGCCGGGTCCCCCATGTGTCCATGGGGATCGTCGCGGTTCCGGACACGCCCCGACCGAACAATTCTGATTCGATCATTTGCGCCAAAATGGCGCCACGGTTTACGATAGTGAGCCGGCGATCGGCGGGGCCGGTAGCGCGGATTGAAGCTGGTATGTTCATGGGGTAAATGCTGGTCCGAGAGCTGCGACGTGTTTTGCTATGACGCGGTTTTAAATGGAGAATTGTTACTTACATTTTTCCGAGTGCTCCAAAATGGAGCGATGGCGTGACAGGGAGATTGGCGTGATTACTGCGTTGCGTTCGGCGGCTTATCTGGGTGCCTTGGCCTCTCTGGGTCTTCTCGCCGGTTGTGCGACGCCCGAACAGCGGGTGCGCAGCGGCCTCATCGATGCCGGCCTCTCGCGCCCGATGGCGACCTGCATGGCCGAACGCATGGTGGAACGGCTCAGCCTTTTGCAGCTGCGCCGCATCGGCCGGCTCGGGGATTTGCGCGAAGCCAATATGCGCGAACTCAGCGTTGACCAGTTTCTTCATCGCGCCCGCGCGCTCGGCGATCCGGAAATCCTCGCGGTGATGACGACCAGCGCCGGCCTCTGCGCCATTCGCACCCGGTAAAGCTTTCTCGCCTGTTGCACGATCAAAAGGGCGAGACCCGCTTTGCTTCGGGCACCGCTTGTGCTTATGGCGCGCTCTGACGACTCTCCCGTGCGGAGAACCCACATCATGAAGGCGGCACGCGCATGAACATTCACGAATATCAGGCGAAGGAACTGCTGGCGAAATTCGGCGTGGCGATCCCCGCCGGCCACGCCGCGATGAGCGTTGAAGAAGCGGTCGCTGCCGCCAAAACGCTGCCCGGCCCGCTCTATGTCGTGAAGTCGCAGATTCACGCTGGCGGTCGCGGCAAGGGCAAGTTCAAGGAACTGCCGGCCGATGCCAAGGGCGGCGTCCGCCTCGCCTTCAGCCTTGATGAAGTCGAATCCCACGCCCGCGATATGCTCGGCAACACGCTGGTCACCATCCAGACGGGTGAGGCCGGCAAGCAGGTCAACCGCCTGTACATCACTGACGGCGCGGACATTGATAAGGAATATTATCTGTCGCTGCTGGTCGACCGTAAATCGAGCCGCATCGCGATGATCGTTTCGACCGAAGGCGGCATGGATATCGAAACCGTCGCGCATGACACGCCGGAAAAAATCACCACCATCACCATCGATCCGGCAACGGGCCTCACTGATGCTGACGCGAAAAAGGCCTCGGCCGCGCTTCAGCTCAGCGGTGATCTCGCCGCCCAGACTGAGGATACGGTGAAGAAGCTCTACGAAGCCTTCGTCGCCACCGACATGGAAATGTGTGAGATCAACCCGCTGGTGCAGACCAAGGACGGCAAGATCCTCGTGCTCGATGCCAAGGTCGCCTTCGATGGCAACGCCCTGTTCCGCCACCCCGATATCGCCGCCCTGCGTGACGAGACGGAGGAAGACCCCGCCGAAGTCGAGGCATCGCAATATGACCTCGCCTACATCAAGCTCGATGGTAACATCGGCTGCATGGTCAACGGCGCCGGCCTCGCCATGGCGACGATGGATATCATCAAGCTCAATGGTGAATTCCCCGCCAACTTCCTCGATGTCGGCGGCGGCGCCAGCAAGGAAAAGGTCACTGCCGCCTTCAAGATCATCCTCAAGGACCCGGCGGTGAAGGGCATTCTCGTCAACATCTTCGGCGGGATTATGAAGTGTGACATCATCGCCGACGGCATCGTCGCCGCGGCGAAGGAAGTGAACCTCTCCGTGCCGCTCGTCGTCCGCCTCGAAGGCACCAATGTCGAACAGGGCAAGGCGATCCTCGCCAACTCCGGTCTCGCCATCGTCCCCGCCAATGATCTTGGCGACGCGGCAGCAAAGATCGTGGCGGAGGTCCGCAAGGTCGCGTGAGCAGCTTGACGTTGACGTGAACGTCAACTAACGGCGCATAGCGGAATTTGAGGGAGAAACCCGATGAAAATCCTCGTCCCCGTAAAGCGGGTGCTCGATTATAACGTGAAGCCGCGGGTCAAGTCCGATGGCACCGGCGTTGATCTCGCCAACGTCAAGATGAGCATGAACCCGTTCGACGAAATCGCCGTCGAAGAGGCTATCCGCCTTAAGGAAAAGGGTAAGGCGACGGAAATCGTCGCGGTCAGCGTCGGCCCGGCCAAGGCGCAGGAAACGCTGCGCACCGCGCTCGCCATGGGCGCCGACCGCGCGATCCTCGTGCAGGTCGATGATGGGGTAGAGGTTGAGCCGCTCGCGGTTGCCAAGCTCTTGAAGGCGATCGCCGACGAGGAAGCACCCGGTCTCGTCATCCTCGGCAAGCAGGCGATCGATGATGATTCGAACCAGACCGGCCAGATGCTCGGTGCACTGACCGGCTGGGGCCAGGCCACCTTCGCCAACACGGTCGAAGTGGGTGATGGCAACGCCACTGTGAAGCGTGAGATCGACGGCGGTCTTCAGACCGTGACGGTCAAGCTGCCCGCGATCGTCACCACCGATCTTCGCCTCAACGAGCCGCGCTACGCCTCGCTGCCGAACATCATGAAGGCCAAGTCAAAGCCGCTCGCGACCAAGAGCCCGTCCGAATACGGCGTGGACATCGCGCCGCGTCTCAAGACGCTGAAGGTTGCCGAACCGGCTGGCCGCACCGCGGGCATCAAGGTCGGATCGGTCGACGAGCTGGTTGAAAAGCTCAAGGCAATGGGAGTCGCCTGACATGAAAACGCTTGTCTGGGTCGAACATGATGGCAGCACCGTCAAGGACGCGACGCTCGCCACCGTCACCGCCGCCGCAAAGCTCGGTGAAGTCCATCTTCTGGTCGCAGGGCAGGGCGTCGGCGCTGTTGCGGATGCCGCGGCAAAGATCGCTGGCGTGTCCAAGGTCCATGTCGCTGACGATGCGAGCCTCGCCAACGGTCTGGCTGAAAATGTCGCGCCGCTGGTGGCCTCGCTGATGGGCCATCATGACGCTTTCCTCGCCCCCGCCACCACCACGGGCAAGAATATCGCGCCGCGCGTCGCCGCGCTGCTCGATGTGATGCAGGTCAGTGAAATCCTCTCGGTCGAAGGGCCGAAGACCTTCACTCGCCCGATCTATGCTGGCAACGCCATCGCAACGGTCGAAAGCGCGGATGCAAAGCTCGTCATCACCGTGCGCGGTACCGCCTTTGACAAGGCAGCACGCGAAGGCGGCAGCGGCACTGTCGAAGCAGTCGGCGGTGCGGCGGATGCCGGTGTCTCCTCCTTCGTAGGCGAAGAAATCGCCAAGTCGGAACGGCCGGAACTGACCAGCGCCAAGATCATCGTCTCGGGCGGCCGCGCGCTGGGCTCGGCGGAAAAGTTCCAGGAAGTGATCATCCCGCTCGCTGACAAGCTCGGCGCTGGCGTCGGCGCCAGCCGTGCCGCGGTCGATGCGGGCTATGTCCCCAACGACTATCAGGTCGGCCAGACCGGCAAGATCGTTGCGCCGGAAGTCTATCTCGCTGTTGGCATTTCGGGTGCGATCCAGCACCTCGCCGGCATGAAGGATTCCAAGACGATCATCGCCATCAACAAGGATGAGGACGCCCCGATCTTCCAGGTCGCGGACATCGGCCTCGTCGGCGATCTCTTCACGCTGGTCCCGGAACTGACCGGCAAGCTCTGACGCGCGCCGCCAGTACCGACATGAAAAAGCCCCGGCAGCAATGCCGGGGCTTTTTCATGTCATTCCATGCCCCCCGACACCGTCATTGCGAGCCGCAGGCGAAGCAATCTAGGGTCGGCACTCACCCGCTCTGGATTGCCGCGCCCCTGCGGGGCTCGCAATGACGCTGATGGGTGCCCAAAAACCACAGCTCCACCGCCCAATCTCCAACACCGCACAAAACCGCTGTCCTACAGCCCCCACCTTGCATCACACCTGCCGCGTCGCACCACGGAGGCATCTGCGGTGCGGTGCAGGGTCCGGCTAAATTTACAGAAAGGGGCGGGTTATCGGTATACCTTAGTAAACTTATCGCCCTGTGTCGGGCGCAGTGCATGGTCTTGCGGGTGCCACCGAAGGAAAGATGCAATGGATCGCGCTCCTGGTGGGGCACAGGGAACGCGCCCGACCGCGCCGGATACACCGGACCGCTTGCCAGGTCTCACGTAGGACTTGTCCGTCGACCCCAGAGGTTCAGCCTGTGGCGGATGGAGGCGGCGAGCATCAACAGCACCATCGGGAAGGCGAGGTACATGGTGACATAGCCATAGGCCGCGGGGAGGATGTTGGCGAAAATCACCATCTGCAGATGCACCAGCACCGCGATCAGCTGCCAGGCGGTGACCCAATAGGGCCAGAACCGGTTGCTGGTGAGGGCGATGCCCCACAGCGCGGCAAGCACGATAAGATCGACCAGCAGGACGCCGGTTTCCAGCCGGTCCCACGTGGTGACCGCGACAAAGGATGTCGCGACCGATCCGATGATCAGGATGATGCCGCCTATGCGTTCGGGCCGACCGCCCAGCAGGACGATCAGCCCGAGGCATGCCGCGTAGGAGAGAATGTCCAGTTGGTCCCCCTCTCCTACGCAGCCCGTTCCGCCGCTTCCGACAGGGTCTCGGGTCCCGTCTTCAGCTCGGGAGGCTCGGTTGATGGGCCCACGGCAAAGGCGGCAAGGCCGGCTTGGCGCTGGGCGTTGTGAAGGGCTTCGTGCGCTTCGATGGGCGCGCTGCGCAACTCGCCGCTCAGCGCCAGAGCCTGTGTCGCCTTGGCGACAGCGTCATGACCGAGAACGGGAGGAAGATTGACGGCGCGCCGCTCGGCAGGGAGCGCAGCAAGCAGGGTCGATAGGTTGATGATGGCATCATCGACCGCCTCTTCGGCGTTGCGGAGGTGGTTCGAGATGCGCCGGGCAGCGGCAAGACGTTGCTGGAGCATGGTCTTCAGGTCCCTAAACACCCCCGCGCATTGCCGGGGGCTCGTCCGGCTTCAGAGCCGAACGTTGTTCAGGCTCTGCAGCACCGTGTTGAGCATCACTAGAGCCAGAACCGTAAGGAAGGCCAATATGATCGGCCAGGCTATCCGCGCGGTCAGGCTGTCATCGTTTCTTGGCCGATCTGCTGTCGGAAAGGGCCAGGGAAAGCTGCTGCCTTTCCCGACCATCTCCCCAACCGGAGCGGCGGGGCTTGTTTGCGGCGCAATCGCAGCCGATGCCACTCCCGTCGGATGGGATACCATTTGATGGGATGTCCCCGGGGCCTGTTCCGGCGCGGCGGGATTGCCGATGCTCGCCCCGACAATGCGCGCCGCCTCGATGCGGGAAACGCCGCCTAGCTTGGCACGCGCGCGGTTGATGCGGTTGACGATGGCATCCTCGCTGACACCCTCGATCCGCGCGATTTCCTTCGCGGTCCGATGATCGAGCACGTGCCGCAGCGTCACGATTTCGCGCGCAGTCAGCTTCTCGACCAGATGCCCCTGCTCGGGAGTCACGCCTTCTCCAACGCGCATTGGAGAGGGTGCTGGTGCGCCCGTGCGCAGTCCATCACCTGCTGCACCTTGGTTTCGGCGACCTCGAGGCTGAATATGCCGCATACCCCCACCCCACGCTGATGGACATGGAGCATGACGCGCGTCGCTTCCTCGATGTCCATCCGGAAAAACCGCTGGAGTACCATGACCACGAACTCCATCGGAGTGTAGTCATCGTTTAACATCAACACCTTGTAAAGTGACGGCTTCTTGGTTGCGGCACGGGTTTTGGTGACGACGCCGATGTCACTATCGGCGCCATTGCCCGAATCGCTCGGACCCGCAGCGCGTACGCGTGCGATGGTGGGGAGAGGATCAGCCTTCATCATCTTTCCCAAGATAGTGGCAGGGACAGGGACCTTGCAAGGCTTAGCCGTCTTCCTGCTCGCCCGCGCCTGCTCATCCCCGCCTATCTTCGTCAACGCAAGCAGCCCGGAGTGCGGTCCGCACCCCGGGCTGCAATCTCCTGGTTCCGCCGAGGCGGGAAGATCAGGCGGCGTTCTTGAGCTTCGACACCGCAACCGCGATGCGGTTGGAGATCGGCTGGAACGCGTCGTTGGCCAGCTTCACCGATAGCTCGGTGGTCTTGGCACCCTGCTTGACGAAGGTGTCGAGCGCGGTCTTCGACAGTTCCTGCTGGAGCTGGAAGAATTCGGCCGGCGACTTGACGGCGGCATAGCGCTTCGCGGCTTCGGTGGTCTCGGTCAGCGAATGCTTGGCAAAGGAAACCATTTCCTGGACCAGCTCTTCGGTGCCCTTGGCGGCAATCTTGGCCGATTCAACCAGCGCTTCGACATTGCCCTTCGAGAAATCGACTGCTTCGCGGGCGAATTCCTGGCCCTTGTCGGCAGCCTGCTTGGCGCGGGTCTGCATGTCAGCGACCAGGGCTTCGGTGCGGGCCTTGGCTTCGGTGGCGACCTTGGTCGCTTCTTCGGTCATCTTGGTGGTGGCTTCGGTGATCATTGTCTGACCCTTCTGAAGAAGGCCGGCAGCCGGAGCGGCCACAGCCTTGCGGGGAGTGCGGGTGGCAACCGGCTTGGCCTTCTTGGCCACCGGCTTGGTCTTGGTCTTGCTCTTGGCAACAGCGGGCTTGGCAGGTGATGCTTTCGCCGGGGCAGCCACAGTCTTGGCTGCCGTCTTCTTTGCGGGCTTTGCCTTGGGTGCAACAGCCTTGGGCGCGGCCTGCACGGCGGCGCTGGCAGCGGCATAGGCCTGTTCGGCCGAGGCGTCTTCGTTACGGGTGGCCATGGCTCACTCCAACTGGTCCCGGCGCACCATGCGCCGTTCTTGTTGCAGTGCACAATAAGGATCGGCGAGGCGAATTGCAAGCAAATTTTGTGCAGCGCAACAAAGCCGCTCGCGCGGGGTCCCGAACGGGGGTTACCGCGCTTTCACATAGCGGCCCGGCGCATCCTCGATGGCTTTCAGTTTGCCCTTGCCCGGAATGCGGGCCCCCTTTGCGGGCACAGTCGCTTTGCCGATGTCACGCAGCCATGCCAGCCAGTCGGGCCACCAACTGCCTTTGATCTCGCGCGCTCCGGCGATGAACTCGTCCAGCGTCCCGACCGGCGCGTCGTTGATCCAGTGCTGATATTTGTTCGCCGATGGCGGGTTGACCACGCCGGCGATGTGGCCGGACCCAGCCAGCACGAACCGCTTGGGGCCAGACAGATGGTGCATCAGTTTCCAGACACTGGGCGCCGGCGCGATATGATCCTCTCGGCCTGCCTGGATATAGGTGGGTGTGGTGATCAGCCGCAGATCGATCGGCGTGCCGTCCACGACTATTGATCCGGGCACCACCAGCCGGTTGTCGCGATACAGGTCGGTCAGATAGGCCTGATGCCATTTTGCCGGCAGGTTGGTCGTATCCCCGTTCCAGTAGAGCAGGTCGAAGGGAGGATAATCCTCCCCCAGCAGATAGTTGTTGACCACATAGTTCCAGATGAGGTCGCGCCCGCGCAGCGCATTGAACGTCGCCGCCATATAGCGCCCGTCGAGATAGCCGTCGGCTGACAGCTGTTCGATCAGCTTCAGCTGGGCCTCATCGACCATCAGCGCGAGGTCGCCAGCCTCGGCAAAATCGACCTGGGCTGTAAAATATGTCGCGCTGGCGACTGCCTTGTCGGCGTCGCGGGCTTCGAGGAGCGCCAGTGTCGCGGCGAGCGTTGTCCCCGCCACGCAATAGCCAATGGTATGGACCGCCTTGACGCCGAGGCCATCGCGCACCGTCGCGATGGCGTCGATCTGAGCGGCAATATAGTCGTCCCAGACGACATCCTTGATCGACGCGTCCGCTGATTTCCAGGATACGATAAACACCGTCAGCCCCTGTTCGACCGCCCAGCGGATGAAGCTTTTCTCGGGGTTGAGATCGAGGATGTAGAAGCGGTTGATCCACGGCGGAAAGATGATCAGCGGGGTTTCCAGCACCTCCTTGGTGGTCGGGGCATATTGGATCAGTTGGTAAAGCGGCGTCTCGTGCACGACCTTGCCGGGTGTGATGGCGATGTTCACACCCAGTTCGAAACGCGATGAATCGACGTGGGTGAGCTGACCCTTTCTGAGATCGGCGAGCATATGCTCGAGGCCCTTCACCAGATTTTCGCCGCGCGTCTCCATCGTCTTTCTGAGGACGGCAGGATTGGTCAGCGCAAAATTGGTCGGCGCCATCGCATCGATCAGATTCTGTGTGGCAAAGCGCAACTGCAACTTCGCCTTGGGATCGATGCCATCGACCGCGTCGCTCGCGGCGAGCATGCGGTCGGCGATCAGCGAATAGCTCTGCCGGATAAAGGCAAACAGCGGATGGCTGTTCCATTCTTCAGCAGAAAAGCGGCGGTCTTTTGGTGCATCGGGCATCGGTTGGCCGGACAATATTGCCTGCCACATGCTGAGGCTGTCCTGCCAAAAACCAGTCATGGCCGCCATGGCGGGAGCCGCGAGCGGCGGTGGTGCAGGCGGGGCTGAACCAGCCGCGGCCATGCCCCATGCCGCAGGATCGGCCAGCCGTGCGAGCATGGCTTGTGCCTGTGCGCCGCCTTCAGGCGAAAAGGCATATTCCATCAGTAGCTGCTGTGCGCGGCCGATGGTCTGTGTCCAATGCTGGAAATCCTCCAGCGTCGGCGTTCCGAAATCGATCGTGCTGCTGTCCGCGCTGTCCATCATATGGTCCCGACTAGGCCTGCCGTGCCCTATAATCTATCGCTGCCCGGTGGGTTGGCAATGCGCCATTGGCGCGATAGCGCAGGATCATGACATTCACATTGCCCGGGTTCGACACGGCTGCGTTCGTTGCGGCGACATTGGCGGAGGATCTCGGCGAGGGCGGGGACATTACCTCTGCGGCCGTCATTCCCGCGGACGCGCGCTTCACCAGCGTGATGGACAGCCGGGATGCCATCACCGTCGCCGGACTGCCGCTTGCAGCCGATTTCTTCCGCGCGCTCGATCCTGCTGTGGAGATCGAACTATTGGTGGCTGAAGGTGCCAGCGTCCCGGCTGGCACGGATCTCATGCGTTTGTCCGGTAATGCCCGCGCCATGCTTTCGGCGGAACGTTCGGCGCTCAATACCGTCCAGCATCTTTCCGGCATTGCCACCATGACGCGTCTTGATGTTGATGCGATTGCCGGAACAGGGGCGACCTTGCTCGATACGCGCAAGACGATCCCGGGTCTGCGGCTGCTTGAGAAATATGCGACGCGTATGGGCGGGGCGACCAACCACCGCATGCGGCTGGATGATGCGGCGATGATCAAGGACAATCATGTCGCGGTCGCCGGCGGTGTTGCTGAGGCCGTGCGCCGCGCAGCACAGGCGGGCATCAGCCGCATCATCCTTGAAGTCGACGCGCTGTCGCAAATCGAACCGGGGCTAGAGGCTGGCGCGACCCACCTCCTTCTCGATAACATGGATGTAGCGACGCTGCGGGATGCCGTGACGCTGGTCGGGGGGCGCGTGCCGACGGAGGCTTCGGGCGGCGTCCGGCTGGATACGATCCGTGCCATTGCCGAAACGGGTGTCACCTACATCTCCGTCGGACGCCTGACACAAAGCGCTCCCGCTGCAGATATCGGCTTGGACCACGTCTCGCAGTGACGATCCCATGGGGGTGCGTTCGGGCGGTGCCCTTTCATGAGCAGGGCAGTTTTCTTGAACCTGTCCCCCATTGGCACGGGCCTGCGTTAACTCCCTTTGCGCCTTGTCGGGGCGGTTAAGAATTTCTTAACTTCCCCCAATGGCAGATCGACTCGCATCCCTGATCCAACGTGGCCGTGGTGTTCGCCCCGTCACAATGGCGGCAGCAGAACCGCCGCAGCCAATCAATCCGGCGATCCTTGATCGCTCCGTGGCGCACCGCCTCGGTGTTCGGATGGCGCCGGCGCGGCCCTTATTGACCGAACGGGAATTGATCGACGGCGCGATGACGTTCGCGCTCGCCTTTACCGGCGCGATGGTTTTCCTGTTCTGATTGCCTTGTCCCGCCTCAGTCGCAGGCGAGGTGGAGCTTCCAGGATATCCATGCCGAAACAAGGCATGCTGCCGCGATCAGGAACAGCGTGTCCGCAATGCTGACACCCATGGCCGCGAGCCCGGCGTAAAGCAGCGCTCCTGCAACCATCGCGCCCGAATTGACGATATTGTTGGCCGCAATCGTGCGTGCGGTTTCCGACTTGCCGACTGTCGTGGTCAGGAAGGCATAAAGGGGGACGACGAACATGCCCCCGGTGACGGAGATGCCCAGCAGCGCCGCGAGGATATAATCGCCCTGCCGAACCATCAAAAACTCCCACCAGTCGAGCAGCTGGTCGGCATCGGTTGGCGTATCCGGTACCGGAACCCATCCCTTCACGACCCACCACAGGATCAGGACAAATACGCCCATCGCTAGAACGGATCCCGGCGCATACTTGGCGGATACGGTGCCCTTCAGGATACGATTGATGATGATCGATCCGATCGCCACGCCAACCGAGAAGATCGCTGTGAACAGCGTGGCGACAGTGCGGTCGCCACTCAGGGCATTCTTGACCATCGGCGGGAATTGCGCGGCGAGCACGGCGCCGATAGCCCAAAAGAAACTGATCGCGATGATCGCCAGGAACAGGCGCGGCACATGCATCGTGCTGTTCACCAGTCGCCAGCTGGACCGGAAGATGTTCCAGTCGACATTGAGTGGCGGCGCATCGGGCTCAGGCGGGGCGGGCGGAACGAACTGGGCGGTAATCCGTCCTGCGATAGCTACCATCACGACGCCGGCTGCCGCCCATTCGGCTGGAAGGATGCCGCCAACGATGGTGCCGGTCAGGATCGCGATATAGGTACCGGCTTCAACAAAGCCTGTGCCGCCGAGGACCTCGTCTTGCCTCAGATGCTGCGGCAGGATCCCGTACTTGATCGGGCCGAAAAAGGTCGAATGGACACCCATTGCGAACAGGGCGACAAACATCAGCGGGATGGAATGGATCAAGATGCCGGCCGCGCCGACCAGCATGATCGCAATCTCCGCACTCTTCACCCAACGGATGATGCGCGTCTTGTCCATCGAATCCGCGATC
The DNA here is from genome assembly GCA_947463325.1 of Sphingomonadaceae bacterium. Classification (GTDB taxonomy): domain Bacteria; phylum Pseudomonadota; class Alphaproteobacteria; order Sphingomonadales; family Sphingomonadaceae; genus Sphingopyxis. The sequence goes on along the minus strand of CANHQT010000035.1, from coordinate 3,612 downwards.
TGACCAGAGACTGCGGACAGAATGAAGAAAGGCAGGATGAAAATCGCACCGGCCAGCGCGTTATAGTAGGCCTCTTCCTGCTCGCCGCCCTGCAGGATGGTGTACGTGGCCAGGACGACCATCGCCATCTTGAAGAAATTGTCATTGAAGGCGTTGAGGAATTGGGTGACGAACAGCGGCAGAAAACGGCGCTTCGTCAACAGTCGCATGGCGGATTGCATGGTTGTGGCAGTATCCGTCGTCGCAAGGGCAGGGTGCACCCATACGTTGCCATATGCCTTCAGGCGGTTACGGTCAAAATGCTTTTCCTGCCGCCTGTCTTTTCGCTAGGAAGGGTTTGCGGCTGCGTGCGCCGCTATGGGTCAATCGCCGGTGCTTAACCTGCCTAACATTCTGACACTGTCCCGCATTTTCGCGGTGCCTTTGCTCGTGGGCTTGCTCTGGTCCCGCGATTGGGAAACCGGCTGGCTGATCGCATTCGCCCTCTACTGCGTCATTGGCATCACCGACTATTTCGACGGCTATCTTGCCCGTGCGCAAGGAACGGTATCCAAACTTGGCATCTTCCTTGATCCGATCGCGGACAAGATCCTCGTCGCCGCTGTTATCTTGCTGCTGGTCGGGACGCGGCATGATCCTGCTGCCATCCAGGGCATCCATTTGATCCCCGCGCTGATCATTCTGCTCCGCGAAATTGCCGTGTCAGGACTGCGGGAGTTTCTGGCCGGCCTCAGCGTATCTGTCCCGGTCAGCCGTCTCGCTAAATGGAAGACGACATTTCAGATGGTCGCGCTCGGCGCCCTGATCCTCGCCGGCGGCGTTCCGCACAGCCTCGATGTCGGGATCGGCATGCCGGCCTATCTGTTCGTGAAACAGGTCGGCCTCGCCAGCCTGTGGGCAGCAGCGGCGCTGACGGTCGTAACCGGATGGGATTATCTGCGCGTCGGCCTCAAGCACATGGATTGAACACCGCCCTCGGCGTCAGGCACCGCTGGCCGGCTGTCTGATCCCGATGAGCAGATCTGCCAACATCCTGAACTCGCGCTCGCGCGGACTGTTGCGGCGCCAGACCAGCGCAATCGACCGTTGGTCATGCTCCGAAGCGAGCGGCCGGGTGACGATCCCGGTGTTGGTGATAAGGCCGGATGTCACGGCCAATTCGGGCAGCATGGTAACGCCCAGACCATTGTCGACCATCTGCACCATGGTGTGAAGCGATGTGCCCATCATCCGCGCACCCTGGCGCAACTCCGGCCGGTTACACGCGGCGAGTGCATGATCCTTGAGGCAATGCCCATCCTCGAGCAGCAGCAGTTGCGCGGGATCAATGCTCGATGGCAGCACCCGGTCCGGCAATCCCTCGGCCATGCTGGCGGGCACTGCCAGCAGCAGCCGGTCGTCGAACAACAGCTGGTGATCGACGTCGCCGCACGCGAAGGGCAGAGCCATCAGCACGCAATCGACATGGCCGTGATGCAGGCTTTCACAGGCTGCCTGGCTCGGTTCCTCGCGCAGATAGAGTTTCAGTTCGGGCCGTTCGGCGCGCAGCCGCGGCAGCAGGGCCGGCAGCAGGAACGGCGCGATCGTCGGAATGACGCTCATCCGAAGCTCGCCGGCGAGCGGCTTGCCGGATGCCGCCACCAGTTCGGCCAGCTCTTCGGCCTCACGCAGCACGCGATGGGCACGCTCGACAATGCGCTCGCCCAGCGGCGTAAAGCGCACCACACGGCGAGTCCGCTCGACCAGCATGACGCCGAGCAGGGATTCCAGTTCGCGAATGCCCGCGGACAGGGTCGACTGGGTCACGAAACAGGCGTCGGCCGCACGTCCGAAATGGCCATGTTCGTGCAGCGCAGCCAGATATTGCAGCTGCTTGAGCGTGGGGAGATAGGTTTGCATTTGCCTCGCTCCCTCAATCAATTGGCCGGCGTTTCATCGAAATTGTCTATCAAATCTGCCTTGCTTATGCCAGCCTGACTGCCAATCTGCGGGGTGAGAGGGAACGCAAGATCATATGTTCGCAAGCCTGATTGCCTATCTGGACTCGATAAAGGCGCGGGATCCCGCGCCACGTTCACGTGCGGAAATTCTGCTCTATCCGGGCCTGTGGGCGGTCGGCATGCACCGCGTTGCGCATTGGCTGTATGAAGCCGACCTGTTTTTCCTCGCGCGGTTCATCAACCATCTGTCGCGCTTTTTCACCGGCATCGATATCCACCCCGGTGCGCGCATCGGGCGCCATTTGTTCATCGATCACGGCTTCACAGTGATCGGTGAAACGGCGGAGATCGGCGACGGCGTGACCATTTACCAGTGCGTCACCCTGGGCGGTACCGATCCGGCCAATGGTATGCCCGGCAAGCGCCATCCGACGCTGGCGGATGGCGTCATCGTTGGCTCGGGCGCTCAGATATTGGGGCCGATCACGGTTGGTGAACGCGCGCGCATCGGCGCCAATGCCGTTGTAACGCGCGATGTGGTGCCCGGGGCTGTGATGGTCGGAATTCCCGCACGTCCCACATTGGTCGATGCTCGCGATTACGCGCGGGAGTTTGTTCCCTATGGCACGCCATGCAGCGATCTGTTCGATCCGCAAACGCAAAAGCTTGAACTGCTGCAGTGCCAGCTCGCTGACCTGCAAAAGCGGATTGCCGAACTGGTCGCTGAGCGCGATGCCGCCGGAAAGGGGCAGGCACCGGTTGCTGCTTCCGCCCCGCCACGCCGCCGCGCGGCGCGGCGTCAGGGCTCCGGACCGTCAGCGGGCTGAGGACGTTTCGGCTTTGATGGGAATCGTCACTCCGTTTCCGGTTGGCACCGCCACTAAGCAAATCGGGTTCGAACGCGCTGAACTGATGCGCATTCTTGACCTCTATGGACGGATGGTCGCGGCAGGCCACTGGCGCGACTATGCCATAGATTTCGGGCGCGACATGGCGATCTTCTCGGCATTCCGCCGCACCGCCGAACGGCCGGAGGTGCGGATAGAGAAATGCCCGGCACTCAGAAACCGGCAGGGCCTGTGGCGTCTGGCTGGAGAAAATGGCGCGACGCTGAAGCGCGGGCACGATCTCTCGGCCGTGCTGGCACCGATTGAGCGGCGCCTGATGAAACTCGTCGAACCTTAGGGCCTGCCCCCGTCCCTCTTGTGGAAACGGGGGGTCAGCCTAGGGTCAGGCGGCGGTGGCCGGGACCATCGCCCGCGCATTGTCGGGCAACATGCCAACAATGATGCTCCGTGCATTCTGCCAGAAAGCGGAGAGCATGAGCAGTGCGGAACCGATCACGAGCGCGGTCAGCGCGACGTTGAGTTCCACCGCTCCGAATTCACGGAACAGCTGGGTCATCGCAAACAACACATAGAAGAGTGCCGAAACCAGCAGCGCGCGTCGGTCAATCGCCAGCGCGACGATGCCAAAGGCCAGATAGAGCGCGATCACCCCCACCGCCGCACCGATGCCGATCACGTCACCGTCGGTCACGCCGAGCAGGCTGAACAGCGGGTGTGCGATCATTGGTGCTGCAAGCAGGTGCAGCCAGAACGCGACGTCGCTACGCCGTGTCTGGCGTTCACGGTCGCTGCGGTCCCATTTCATCGCTAGGGCAAACACGCCG
>CANHQT010000034.1 GCA_947463325.1 Sphingomonadaceae bacterium | reverse complement strand
GATCGACAAGGGACTAGCCAAGGCCCTGCTCGACTGCTGGATCGCATGGGAATGACAGACAAACTCGCCGAAATCTGCGCCACAAAGCGTGTCGAGGTCGCCCAGCGCAAGCGTGAGGGACTGTCGCACTGGCCAGAGCCAACGCCCGTGCGCGGGTTCGAAGCGGCGCTGCGTGCAAGGGCCGCTGCGGGATTTGCGCTGATCGCCGAGATCAAGAAGGCGAGCCCGTCCAAGGGCCTAATCAGGGAAGATTTTGATCCCGCAGCCCATGCTCGCGATTATGAGGCCGGCGGCGCCGCTTGCCTCTCGGTGCTGACCGACTCCCCCTATTTCCAAGGCCATGAGGATTATCTGGTGGCGGCCCGGGCTGCGTGCGCCCTCCCCGTCATCCGCAAGGACTTCATGGTTGATCCTTGGCAGTGCATCGAAGCGCGCAGCATGGGCGCTGACGCCATCCTGATCATCGTTGCGGCACTCGAGGATGCGGTGATGGCCGAAATCGAGACGGCCGCTTTCGAACAAGGTCTCGATGTCTTGGTTGAGGTGCATGACGCCCGTGAAATGGAGCGAGCGCTGACCCTGCTTCAATCCCGGTTAATCGGCGTCAATAACCGCAATCTCAAGACCTTCGATGTTGATCTTGGAACAACGGAGCAACTTGCTCCGATGGTACCGGCAGACGTTCTGCTGGTGTGCGAAAGTGGCATCGCCACCCATGCAGATTGCCTGCGGATGGCGCGCGCCGGCGTGCGCAGCTTTCTGGTCGGCGAAAGCCTGATGCGTGCAAGTGACATCCAAGCGGCAACCAAGGCGCTGATTGACGGCTGACACAGCCACCGAAACGCTTGACGTTCTCATCGATGTTGCCTAGACGTTCCAAGAACGTTCCGTGACAGGAGAACGCATGATGCTTACGCGCAAACAGCACGAACTCATTTGCTTTATTGAAGACAGGCTGGCTGAAACCGGCATTTCTCCGTCCTTTGAAGAGATGAAGGAAGCGCTTGGCCTCAAGTCCAAGTCAGGGGTGCACCGCCTGATCAGCGCGCTCGAGGAACGCGGCTTTCTTAGGCGTTTGCCCAACCGTGCGCGCGCACTCGAAGTCGTCCGCAACCCCGAGCGTGGAGCAAAGACGGCGCAGGACAATGTCGTGGCATTCCCGCCGCGGGCCGCGCCACGCCCGGCCTTCGTTGCCAATGACATCATTGAGCTGCCGCTGCACGGCCGTATCGCCGCTGGCGTACCGATTGAAGCCTTTGAGGATTCAGCTCAGCTCGCTGTGCCAGCCGCGCTGCTCGGCCAGGGGGACCATTATGCGCTGGAAGTCTCCGGCGACTCGATGATCGAGGCCGGGATTCTCGACGGCGATTATGCCCTCGTGCAGCGTGCCGAAACCGCACGTGACGGAGAGATTGTTGTCGCGCTGGTCGACGGGCAGGACGCAACGCTCAAATATTTCCGGCGCGATGGACGCAACGTACGGCTCGATCCGGCTAACGGCGCCTATGAACCGCAAATCTATGAAGCGCACCGCGTCATGGTGCAGGGGCGGCTCGCCGGGCTACTTCGCCGTTATCACTGAAGGTTCGCCTCGGCCCTCGGGTTTCGTTTAAGTTCAGCGGGGGCTGAGGCATAACTGTCGGCGGGCTCCGCCAGGGCTTGCCAGCATCTGAGGCCATGGCGGCATCAATGGCGGGTGGAGAGTCGAGCCGAATGGCGAGGCCTCCCGTTTGCGCCAGCAGCTTGCGGTCAGCCTTTAGCCATCGGGGGTTGCATCCTCTTGGCAGCCAGCGGTCGGCGATGACGATATCAACCCGCGCACAAGCCTCTACCAGCGGTTCCCAGTCGGTCCGGACACTGCTGCGGGTGGCCATGATGGTCCAAATCCGTTGCTCCCGCTGCATTGTCCACACGCAGAAATCGGGCGAACAACGTGCGTCTCCGCGTGCGGACAATGACGTCATGCCGCCATCTATCCCGGCAGCCTCGGCCAGCTGATCCCGAATGAAATCCCCGGCCCTGTCGCGCAGCAGAGCGTAACTGCCGTCCTCCAGCCGCACGGCAACATGACGACCATCACCGGTGACGAGCAGGTCAGGGGACTGCACATTCCATGCCCAGACCAGCCCCACCAGCAGCGGCCCAGCGCCGAACCAGCGATGCGCCCGCTGCCACAGGCAAAGCCAGAGGCCTCCCGCAAGCGAAAGCGCAAAGGCAGCATTGGGCATCGCCGGAAGTGTAGCAACCGATCCGGGCGCGTTCGCCACCCAATGGGCCATTGCCAGCATTGCATCGAGCGAAACCTGAACCACCCACCATGCCGGCGCGCCCAATCCCACGCTATCCAGCACCAAGGCCAGCGCCTCGGCCGGCATCACAACGAGGGTCGTCAGGGGGATAGCAATCAAATTGGCCAACGAACCATAGAGCCCGGCCTTGTGGAAATGGAGCAGAGCAATGGGCATCAGTGCCAGTTCAACGGCCAAGCCGGTCAACAACAGGCCCAGAAACGCGCGGAACCAACGCATGGCTGCGCCCTCCTCTCGCCGCGCCAGCAATGCCGAAACGCGCGGATGCCCGTGCAAAGCGACAATGGCGGTGATCGCGGCAAAGCTCAGCTGAAAGCTTGGACCAATCAAGGCCTCCGGACGCACCAACAGGATGATGCAAGCGCCCGCAGCGACCAATCGCAACGTAATCGCTTCGCGGCCGAGTGCGAGCGCTGCCAAAATCAGGAGCGCCGCCAAAAGCGATCGAACGGTTGGTACTTCGCTGCCAGTAAGCAATGTGTATCCCAATCCCGCCAGCGCCCCGATCCCTGCAGCGACCAGCGGCAAGGGCCAGCGCAGCGCCAGCGTTGGCGACAAGGCGAGCAGGCGCAACGCCAGCCACATCACGCCTCCGACCGCCGCTGTGATGTGAAGGCCGCTGATAGACAGAAGGTGCGCCAGGCCAGAGCGGCGCATTGCCTCTTCCTCCGCTTCCGGAATGGCACCGCGATCACCCGTCGCGAGCGCTGCGGCAATCCCGCCCGCCGGCCCCTCGACCCGGCTCTGGATATGGGCGGAGAGCCGCTGGCGGAAACCATCACCACGAGCCTGGGCGGCGAGCGCTTCAACCGGTCCTATGGCGCTCCCGACGGCTCCGATACCGCTGAACCACGCTCGGCGGGCAAAATCATAGCCGCCGGGCAATGCCGCGACCGGTGGTGGAACAAGCCGCGCACGCAACCGCACCCTATCCCCCACAATCAGCGACGCCGCGACATCATCCTTTGCACCAATGGTGATCCGGACACGGGGTGGCAGCGCCGCGCCTGCATCGGGAGCGAGCAAAAGCCGCACCTGCCCCCGCGCGGGCCGATCCTCCCTCGCCTCGACCACTGCTGTGAATACAGTGACAACCGGTCGTTCGAGCACCGGCGCCGCAACAATGGCATTGCGTGTTGCTGCAGCCCCTAGCCCGAGCAGAAACGCGAGCGCCCCGACGAGGACGGCCCGGCGCAAGACGGGGCGAGCTTCCATAACGATGCTAGCCATAGCCAGCGCCAAGGCGACGAATGCCACGCCCGTCCAAGCCCGGTCCGATAGCAGGAACCAGGCTGCCACACCTGCGCCCAGCAAGATGGGGAGCCAATGGAACAGCGCGTCGCGCTCAGCGAGAAGGCCTCTCTCCAGCCGATCGGCGAGCTCGGCCGGCCACCGGATAAGGTCCTGCAAAAAGCTGGTTTGAAGCACCGCGATTGCCATGCTAGGCGGACCCCCGTCGTGCGGCTGGGCACGCCTGCCGCCGCAGTGTCCGGCGAACGGCTGCCGGAATGCCCCCGAGATCCAGGCAGCCATATTGGGAGAGTCGGCGCGTGAGCGCAACACAGAGCGAATTGAATGCGGCACCCGGCGGAATTGTTACCCGCTTTGCGCCCTCGCCTACCGGCTTCCTGCACATTGGCGGGGCTCGTACCGCGTTGTTCAACTGGCTGTTTGCGCGCCATCATGGCGGCAAGTTCCTCCTGAGGATCGAGGATACAGACCGGGCACGGTCAACAGATGCTGCAATCGAAGCAATCCTTGATGGAATGCGCTGGCTCGGCCTCGATTGGGATGACGAGGAAGTCTACCAGTTCGCACGCGCAGCGCGACACGCCGAGGTCGCAGGCCAGCTGCTCGCTGCCGGCCACGCCTATCGCTGCTTCCTCACGCAGGACGAACTGGCGGAAATGCGCGCAACGGCCCAAGCCGAAAAGCGCCCTTTTCGGATCATCAGCCCGTGGCGCGATGCTGACACCCCCGCCCACCCGAAAGACATGCCAGCCGTAGTGCGGCTCAAGGCCCCGCGCGACGGCAAGATTACAATTCTTGATAGGGTTCAGGGTGAAGTCACCGTTTCTGCAGAAGAAATTGACGATTTTGTTCTGCTGCGATCAGACGGGACGCCAACCTATATGCTCTCTGTCGTGGTCGATGATCAGGATATGGGCGTAACCCATGTGATCCGTGGGGACGATCATCTCAACAACGCCTTCCGTCAGCTCGGCATTATCTGGGCGATGCAGGCCATTGAAGATGGTTGGCGCGAGCCAGTTTATGCCCATGTTCCGCTGATCCACGGCTCGGATGGCGCCAAGCTCTCAAAGCGTCACGGCGCGCTGGGTGTCGATGCCTATCGCGACGAACTGGGCATGCTGCCGGAGGCGGTGAACAATTATCTGCTCCGGCTCGGCTGGGGGCATGGGGATGCAGAAATCATAAGCCGCGAACAGGCGATCGAGTGGTTTGACATTGATGCGGTCGGCCGCAGCCCGGCGCGCTTCGACATCAAGAAGCTCGAAAATCTCAACGCCCATTACCTTCGCGAAGCCGATGACGCCCGCCTGGCGGAGCTCGCAACGCCGCGGGTATCGTCACTTCTTGATCGCGCGCTCAACACTGCCGATCAGGCGCAACTGGTCGCTGCAATGCCTTCGCTCAAGGTGCGGGCGCGCACGATGCTGGAAATTGCAGACGGGGCGCTGTTCCTGTTTGCCATGCCCGAACAGATGGATAGCAAGGCGCGCGAACTGATCGATGGAGCTCCGGAGGGGTTGCTCCTTGAAATGACTGAATCACTGGCCCTGCTGCCTGAATGGACAATGGAATCGCTGGAATCGCACCTTCGGTCCGCTGCTGAAAACCGGGAACTAGGGCTCGGCAAAGTCGCCCAGCCACTGCGTGCCGCCCTTACCGGACGGGCGGTTTCACCCGGCATATTCGATGTGCTATTTCTTTTGGGGCGGGAAGAGTCGTTGCAACGTCTGCGTTCCACGCTAACGGCATAAAAAAAGCCTCGGGCCGAAGCACCGCAGAGCAGGTACGAACAGGGGAATTATGATGAGCAACGCCACCCTCTCCATTGGCGGAACGAATGTCGAGATGCCTGTCCTGTCGGGTAGCATCGGGCCGGACGTGGTCGATATCCGAAAGCTCTATGCCCAGACCGGTGCATTCACCTTCGACCCCGGCTTCATGTCGACGGCAAGCTGCGAATCATCGATCACCTATATTGATGGCGATGAAGGTGTGCTGCTCCATCGCGGCTATCCCATCGGCCAGCTCGCGGAACAAAGCAGCTTCCTGGAAGTCTGCTACCTCCTGCTCAACGGCGACCTGCCGAGGCAGGACGAATATGCCAATTTCACTCGCACCATCACCCGCCACACGATGGTGCATGAACAGCTGTCGACGTTCTACCGCGGTTTTCGTCGCGATGCGCACCCGATGGCGGTCATGTGCGGTGTGGTCGGCGCGCTCTCTGCTTTCTACCACGATTCCACCGACATCGCCGATCCTGAGCAGCGCCGCATTGCGAGCCATCGCCTGATCGCCAAAATGCCGACCATCGCCGCGATGGCGTACAAATATTCGGTTGGTCAGCCGTTCATCTATCCGGACAATCGCCTGTCTTACTCGGGCAATTTCCTGAAAATGACCTTTGGCGTCCCTGCCGAGGAATATGAGGTCAATCCCGCGATCGAACGGGCGATGGACCGCATCTTCATTCTCCACGCCGACCATGAACAGAATGCGTCGACGTCAACTGTCCGCCTCGCCGGCTCTTCGGGAGCCAACCCCTTTGCCTGTATCGCCGCCGGCATCGCCTGCTTGTGGGGGCCAGCGCACGGTGGTGCCAATGAAGCTGCGCTCAATATGCTGCGCGAAATCGGCCGACCCGAACGGATTCCGGAATATCTTGCCCGCGCGAAGGACAAGAATGACCCGTTCCGCCTGATGGGCTTCGGCCACCGCGTCTACAAGAATTACGACCCGCGCGCGACTGTGATGCAGCAGACACTGCGCGAGGTTTTCGAAGCGCTCAAGATCAATGATCCGGTGTTCGAGGTGGCCCTCCAGCTCGAAGAAATGGCGCTGAATGATCCGTATTTCATTGAAAAGAAGCTCTTCCCGAATGTCGATTTCTATTCGGGTGTGATCCTCTCTGCGGTCGGGTTCCCGACTGAGATGTTCACTGTGCTGTTTGCTCTGGCCCGGACTGTCGGCTGGGTCGCACAATGGAATGAAATGATCTCCGATCCTGCACAGAAGATCGGACGCCCGCGTCAGCTCTACACCGGGCCGACGCAGCGGGACTATGTGCCGCTAAATCAACGGTAAGGCGTTAGGCGTCGGGCCCTTCGTCGGGCCTCGCCGGTAGGCTGAGCGTAAAGCGAGCGCCCTGCCCTGGCGCGCTGTCGAGCGTGATGTCTCCGCCCATCGCCTGAGCAAGGCGGCGGGAGATGTACAGGCCGAGGCCGCTGCCACCTGCATCCGTCCTGCCGAGCCGTTCGAACTTGGCAAACAGCCGGGCCTGATCCTCGGCCGCAATGCCGGGGCCTTGATCCGCCACTGTTACGCTCACCGTTTTGCCGTCATTATCAGCACGAACCCAGATCATTCCCCCATCGGGCCCGTAACGGATCGCATTGCCGATCAGGTTAAGCATGATCTGCAGCACGCGGCGAAACTCACCCGTGGCCACGGCATGTTCGTCATCACGGGGCGGATCGATACGCATCTGCCGCTCGCCTGCCTTCATAGCGAGCAGGCCCGCGGCGCGACGAGCAACATCGGCGAGATCAACCCGTTCCTGGGCGATGGTGAAGTTGTCGCGATCGACCGCCTGGAGGTCGGCAAGATCGTCTACCAGATCGAGGAGATGCCGCCCGGCAAGCGCGATGTCCGATGCATAGCGGGCATAATCCGCTCTGATCGGGCCCTGAAGCTGCCCGGCTATGGTCTCGGCATTGGCAATGATGCGGCCCAGCGGACGCCGCATTGAGCCATCGATACGCAACGCAAAGCTGCGGCTATCCAGTGTTCCGAGCAGATTGGATGCGCTTGTCTCTGCCGAACTGTCCGGAGCCGCAACCTCGGCCGGCAGTTGGCCGAATCCAACAGGTTCCGCCGTGCCGACGAAACCGTGAAAGGCCGTTCCGTCCGAAAGTGGCTTTGCGACAATGTGCAGGATCGTCCCGGCGGCTGGCCCGGTTGCGGTCCGCGCGGACTGCCTAGCAAAGCCACTCTGGTCGGCAAGGGCAGAAAGAATGGGAAACCCACCTGCATCATCATGCATCAGGTGGAACAGGCTGGACAGCGGCTGTCCCAGCCAGTCTCGATCGGCCAGCCCCCAGGCAGGATCAGCGTCCACCATGACCAGGCGCAACCGGACATCACTCGCCCAGCGAATCACACCAGGAGGGACAATGCGACGGGGCAGCGGCTGAAGCGGGGCCGAGGCATCCACTGCGGGTGCCGCCGTAGCTTCCCAATCGACCATTTCGATACGGACATGATCCCCTTCGGGAAGGAAGCGGGCATGGGCGCGGATCTCATTATGGTCATCCGCCATCACGACCGAACGTTCAATCACAGTGCGCAGACGATGCGCGAGTCGGGCGAGCCGGGCAGGCGCAGGAAGAATGAGTTGTTCGCCCAATGCGCCGCCACCAGCTTCCTGAAGCTTAAGGAAAGGGGCATCAGCCGACAGCAACCTGCCGTCACTGGAAACGCGAGCATGAACAGCATCAATCATCGCGCCGCTCCCCGCATAGGAGGGCGACGACAAGGGCCGGTCGCATAGTGGCAAGGCGCGGACGCGTTCATTCATTCGCGGCTAATATCGCACCAGCGTTAATGCTGCCTAAACCGCAAAATTACCGAAATGATTATCGGCGGCTGCCCCGCAACAGAAGCAAGGCGGTGAACCCGGCAAGCAGTAACGCCACAAGTGCAGCCGCATTTGCGACCCCCAGAAACGGAGCAGTGGCGAGCAACATTGCCCACAAAAGCACAGTATCTGGCAGGCGACTGCCGGGCAGTTTGCGTGACAGTGCAAACAGCAGCAACGCGACGGCCGCCAGCCCTGCCCCACCGGATCCGGCAGGGTTACCAATCCACTCTGCTCCCCGCTCAATGATTAAGAGCGCGATCACCTGGAGGATCATCGATATGCCCCCCAGGGCGGCTTCAACGCGACCGTCGGGTCGGAAACGGCCAACGAAGCTCGCGATTCCTGACGCAAAGGCAGAGACGAGGCCAAGGGCGATGGCCGGGAGCGGCCAACCTGCCAGCATGGCACCCCCCGCGCCGAGCGCGGATAGCAGGGACAGGATTTGTGCGGCGCGTCCACTCCTGTGACGCGACAGCAATGATGCAGAAGCCAGGCGGGCAAGTGGATCAACCAGCCATCGCTGGCCGAACCCGAACCCGTCGCGTTCAGTACCGGCCAGAAGGCGCTGTTCTGCATCACGTGCAGACGGGGTGGCGGTGGCAAGGGCCATATCGCCACTGACAAACAGCGCCTTGTCCCAAGCGATACGCTGAGCATCCGCTTGAACCGCCTGCCGCAGCGCCATCAATTGCGCATCCCAGCCGTCAGGTGCCTCGGCAAGGGCAGCCACATCCTCCGGGCCGATCAGCGCAAGTCCGGCCCAGCGGGTTGCAGGATCAATTCGTTCCAGGTCCTGCGTCACAATGGCATCTTCGGTGACCAGCACCGCCGGCGCGCGTGCCCCAGCGGCCACGCGCCAAGCCTGATCGCCCGCAACCAAACCATCGGCCACCAGCAACAGCGACGCATCAGGGCCGGTTGCCCGCGCTGTGCCTGGGCCATCCCGCACCAATTCCACGGCAAGACCTCGGCTGCGGATTCGGTCACAGGCTTCTGCTAACGCCGGCGGCACCCCATCCACCAGCAGGACCATCCGCGTGGCGCCATTGGCGCGGGCGCGTTCTGCCTGCTGTTCGATCACGGTCATGCCCGCAACCGGGAGCAACGCGCGCAGCCGGGGCATACCCCAGGCATCGACATCATCAGCAAGAATCTGGGCCGAAGCGAGCACCACCAGCGTCATGACGTCAGCGCTAGCACGAGCAGACGCAAGGTGCGAACCCCCGACCTATAGCGGCATTGCGATCGTTACCGGATTCGGGCGATTCAAGCGCAATGACATCATCAGATAATGTAAGTTCGGCGATTGTTATCGGTGCGGGTGGCGGCATCGGCAGGGCCTTGTCAGATGCCATTGCCGCACGCACTGGATGGCAAGTCCGGCACATCGGACGCAATCAGCCCATCGCCTGCGATTTCGAGAAACCGGAAACAATTGCACCCGCAATTGATCAGGCGCTGGATGGAACCCCAGTTTCTCTCGTGCTGATCGCCAGCGGAATGCTTCACGATGACGCGCGCGGCCCCGAAAAGGCCTTGCGTGATCTCGATGCCGACTGGCTTGCCCGGCAATTCGCGGTCAACGCAATTGGCCCTGCAATGGTTTTGGCTGCCCTGCTCCCGAACCTGCCCCGCGATCGGCCTGTGCAGGTGGGGGTGTTGGGTGCGCGCGTGGGCTCGATTTCCGATAACCGGCTGGGAGGTTGGTATGGGTATCGGGCGAGCAAAGCCGCTCTGCATCAACTTGTCCGGACAGCGGCAATCGAATGGGGGCGGACCCACCCGAAGGGCGTGCTGGCCGCGCTCCACCCCGGCACTGTGGCAACCGCGCTGAGCGCCCCCTTCACAGGACGACGCGCAAATGGGGACCTGTTGACGCCAAACCAGTCGGCCGAGGCATTGCTCGCGGTGCTGGAGGCTTTGGGGCCTTCACAAAGCGGCATGATATTCGACTGGAAGGGCTCTGAAATATTGCCCTGAATCGGGCGCAAACGCTGGCAATAGTGGCTACTGGCGGCTAGGGTGGTAGCCCTGAAATGATTGCCGCAATGAAAGCCCTGCTTTGACCACCGAAAACGAAACGCCGCCTGCCGCCCCATCCGACATTTCCGGCGTCAACATCGTCGATGAAATGCGCTCAAGCTATCTCGACTATGCCATGTCGGTCATCGTCAGCCGCGCGTTGCCCGACGTGCGGGACGGCTTGAAACCGGTTCACCGCCGCATTCTCTACGCCGCCCAGGAAGGCGGCTATGTCGCAGGCAAACCCTATCGCAAGTCGGCCCGCCTGGTCGGCGACGTCATGGGTAAATATCACCCGCACGGCGACAGCTCGATCTATGACGCCCTGGCGCGCATGACCCAGGACTGGTCGATGAGCGTTCCGCTGATCGACGGTCAGGGCAATTTCGGATCCATGGATCCGGACGCACCGGCGGCGATGCGCTACACCGAGGCGCGGCTAGCGAAAGTTGCGAACTTTCTTCTCGAAGACATTGATAAAGATACGGTTGATTTTCAGCCCAACTATGATGGGTCAGAGGATGAGCCGACGGTATTGCCGGCCCGGTTCCCGAATCTGCTGGTCAATGGCGCTGGCGGTATCGCTGTCGGCATGGCGACCAACATCCCACCCCACAATTTGACCGAAGTGGTGGATGCCTGCATCGCGACCATAGACAATCCGGCCATCACCACTGACCAGCTTATTGAGATTGTCCCTGCCCCCGATTTCCCCACTGGCCCGCTGATTTTGGGCCAGGGCGGCGCGCGCGCAGCCTATCACACCGGGCGCGGATCGATCATGATGCGCAGCCGCCATGTCATCGAAAGCGGCCGCGGAGACCGGCAGTCCATCGTGCTGACCGCGATACCCTATCAGGTCGGCAAAACAGCGCTGGTCGAAAAGATCGCGGAGGCCGCACGCGACAAGCGTATCGAGGGCATTTCGGACATCCGTGACGAATCCAACCGTCAGGGCGTGCGCATTGTCATTGATCTGAAGCGTGACGCGACAGCAGAGGTCGTCCTCAACCAACTGTGGCGGCATACCCCTGCGCAGTCGAGTTTCCCTGCCAATATGCTGGCTATTCGCGGCGGGCGGCCGGAAATCCTTGGCCTCAAGGACATCATCTCCAGCTTCATCACCTTCCGCGAGCAGGTCATTACCCGGCGGACGAAGTTCGAACTGGCTAAGGCACGCGACCGTGCGCACATCTTGCTCGGCCTGGTCGTTGCCGTCACCAATCTCGACGAGGTTGTGCGGATCATCCGTGGCAGCGCCAGTCCGGCCGAAGCCCGCGCCGCATTGCTTGCCCGCGCATGGCCCGTTGCGGAAATCGCACCCTATATCCGGCTGGTTGAAGCGATCGAAAGCGAGATTGAAGGCGACAGCTATCGGCTCTCGGACACGCAGGTGCGTGCCATTCTTGAACTGAGGTTGCACCGCCTGACTGCGCTTGGCCGCGACGAGATTGGCAACGAACTCAAAGCACTGGCCATCAAGATCGAGGAATATCTCGCGATTCTGGGTTCGCGTGCTCGCCTCTATGAGGTGATGCGCGAGGAGCTTCTGGCGGTGCGTGAGGCCTATCCGACGCCGCGCCGCAGTGAGATCGCGCCGGCTGCCGATGGCATCGACGATGAGGATCTGATCGAGCGCGAGGAGATGGTCGTCACCGTCACGCTCGATGGGTACATTAAGCGCACACCGCTCGCGACATTCCGGGCGCAGCGCCGCGGCGGCAAGGGTCGCGCAGGCATGGCGACGAAGGATGAGGATGTCGTCACCGAACTGTTCGTGACCTCCACCCACACGCCCGTCCTGTTCTTCTCGACCTTTGGCAAGGTTTACCGCCTCAAGGTTTGGCGCCTGCCTGAAGGCGGACCCACCACCCGCGGACGGCCAATGGTCAACCTACTGCCGCTGGCAGAAGGCGAGACGATCTCGACCGTGCTGCCGCTGCCCGAAGACGAGAGCGAATGGGATGCACTGCACGTCGTGTTCGCCACGGCGAAGGGCAATATCCGCCGCAACTCCATGGGTTCGTTTGCAAATATCCCTTCCAACGGAAAGTTTGCGATGCGCTTTGACGAAGGATCAGACGATCGCCTGATTGGCGTCGCACTGCTCACGGAGGCTGACGATGTTCTTCTCGCCAGCCGCAATGGCAAGGCTATCCGCTTCGCCGCAGACGATGTGCGCGAGTTCCAGAGCCGCACCTCGACCGGTGTCCGCGCGATGACGCTGAAGGGCGATGACGAAGTCATGTCGCTTTCTATCCTTCGTCGCGTCGGCACCAGTCAGGAAGAACGTGAGGAATATCTTCGCTTTGCGCCATGGAAGGCAGAACGTGAAGGCGAACCGCAGATCGCTGCGGATCGTTTTGCGGAGCTAGCGGAGAAGGAACAGTTCATCCTGACTGTCTGCGCCAATGGCTATGGTAAACTCTCTTCAGCCTATGAGTATCGCCGCACTGGACGCGGTGGCCAGGGCATAACCAACATCGACAACATCGGCCGCAATGGGCCGGTTGTAGCCAGTTTCCCTGCCGTACAGGGCGACCAGCTGATGCTGGTGACAGATCAGGCCAAACTGATCCGCATCGGCCTCGATTCGCTTCGCGTGATCGGTCGGGGCAGCGCTGGCGTTCGGCTTTTCGACGTGGCCGATAACGAGCATATCGTCAGCGCAGCCAAGATCAGCGAGGAAAGTGGTGACGAAAGCGGCGAAGATGGCGATGCAGATGATGGTGCATCGCCAGAACCGGCGGCATGATGCCACTGCACACGGCAAGCGCGTTCAAGATCCTGACCGCCGATCAATGGGAGGCTTTCGCCCGGGACGGGCGGTTTGGAGGCGCGCCTATCGATCTGGCGGACGGCTATATTCACCTGTCGACCGCCTCCCAGCTGGAAGGCACGCTAGACAAGCATTTTGCTGGACAGCGGGATCTCGTGATCGCCGAGATTGACCTTACCCGCTTCGGCGATGCCGTGCGGTGGGAGGTGTCCCGCGGGCAGGAGCTGTTCCCTCACCTCTATGGTGAGCTTACTCTTGAGGCGGTGATCGGCCACCGCCCAGCCCGATAAAGGCGCCGCGGCTGGTCGCGCGCTCAGGCGCGTGCTTCCTCCGTCTTCAGGGTGGTGACCACACCCCAGGCGATCAGAGCCTGACCGCCGAAGTACAGCGGCCAAATGAGCGCCGCGCCAAGCTCTGGCGCAATTTGCCCGCTCTCCCGGGCGAAAATGAGCAGGTCGCTGAGAAGAAAGAGCATCGCACCAATGCCAGTGCGATAACGGGGAAAGCGACTGAGCCATGCCGCAGAGGCCATCACTGCGACCAAAGCCGTGTAAATCATGGCGACTATCCGCAGCGCCTCACCTTCGAGCATGAACCATGTTGCAACCAGCGCCAGCGGCGGGGCAAGAATGGCCAAGGCGCGCTGCGATCCGCTGACATCAGAGCGGGCATTCTGGCGATAAAGACCAACGGCGATCAGGTGCCCGATGGCGAAGGCGACTGCGCCAACCGTCAAACCCGCGGCATCCAGCAAGACATCGCCCGCCGCGCCGAATGCCAAGACCAGCACGATCATCCAGCCAAAGCGATCACGGGCATGGAGCGCCGCCCAGAGGGCCAGCAAGGTTACGCCAGCGCCTTTCCAGACAATGATTTCCGGTCCAGACCAACCGGCGAGCACCGGGATCATGTAGGTTGCACCGGCAACCAAAGCCGCCCACCAGATCAGTCTTGCCATCTGCCTGCTCCCCTTCCATCCTAGGTTGGAGACTTGCCCCAAAGCGCGCGTGCCGCCAAGAGCGGGATGTGAGCAGCGAATTCGACATCCAAATCATCGGCGGCGGTCTCGCCGGATCAGAAGCAGCCTGGCAGCTGGCCGAGGCCGGCTGGCGCGTACGCCTTTCCGAGATGCGTGGCGGCGGAGACATGACGCCAGCCCACCAGACTGATGGCCTCGCCGAAATGGTCTGTTCCAACAGCTTTCGTTCCGACGATGGCGACCGCAATGCCGTCGGCCTGCTTCATCGCGAGATGCGTAGCCTCGGTTCGCTGATCATGCGCGAAGCGGATAAGACGAAACTGCCCGCAGGCTCTGCGCTCGCCGTTGACCGCGATTTGTTTTCTGATGGAGTGACGCGGGCGCTGGCCAGCCACCCCAATGTTACCGTTGTCCGCGAACGGGTGGACGCACTGTCGCAAGCCGGCATGACGATCGTCGCTACCGGACCACTGACTGGATCGGCCCTCGCGACAAGCATCGCCAGCGTTACTGGCAAAGATGCCCTCGCCTTCTTTGACGCCATTGCACCGATCATTCACCGCGACAGCATCGATATGTCCGTCGCCTGGATGGCAAGCCGTTGGGACAAGGTCGGCCCGATCGGCGACGGCAAGGATTATATCAACTGCCCGATGACGAAGGAGCAATATTACGCCTTTGTCGAAGGGCTGATCGCCGGCGAGAAAACCGAGTTCCGCGAATGGGAAAAGGATACGCCCTATTTCGAAGGGTGCATGCCGATTGAGGTCATGGCCGAACGCGGCATTGAAACGCTGCGGTTTGGACCGATGAAGGGCGTTGGCCTGGATGATCCGCGTACCGGGCGCTGGCCATATGCTGTGGTACAGCTGCGGCAGGATAATGCGCTTGGCACGCTCTGGAACATGGTCGGGTTTCAGACCAAGCTCAAATATGCCGAACAGGTTCGGTTGTTCCGTACCATCCCCGGGCTCGAGAATGCGGAGTTCGCCAGGCTTGGCGGGCTCCACCGCAACAGCTTCATCCGTTCGCCCGAATTGCTCGACAACCAACTGCGGTTGAAAGCCATGCCCCATGTGCGCTTTGCCGGCCAGATCACAGGGTGCGAAGGCTATGTCGAAAGTGCGGCTATCGGCCTCATCGCCGCGCTCTTCGCTAGTGCTGAGCTGGGCGGCAGGCAATTGCCCCTGCCGCCGCAGGAAACGGCGCTTGGCGCCCTGCTCGGCCATATAACTGGTGGAGCTGACGCAGAGAGCTTTCAACCGATGAACGTCAATTTCGGCCTGTTCCCGCCGATGGCAGACAGCGTTCGCAAGGCCGACCGAAAGCTGGCGATGACCGCCCGAGCCGGGCAAGCACTGTCAGTCTGGATGCAAGATGCCGGGCTGGGAGCCGTTCGACATGCAGCGGAAATCGAGGCTTAGCAGCGGCACTCGTTTCGCGGACGCCGCGGGGGCGCAGTCGTCGCAAACTCAGGTGGCGTGAGTGTGCCGGACCGATCCTTGTCGGCTTGCGCGAAACGGTTTCCGGTCGCCACAGCCCATTCCTCAAAAGACAGCAGATTATTGCCATCGGTATCTAGGCGACGGAATGCAGCAGTCCGGCTGGACATCATTTCCACACGGGTGATGATCCCATCACGATTGCGGTCATGGCGCTGAAAACGGCGTTCTTCGCGCGTCGCGGCACGCGCCTCCGGTGGCTCGGGCGGGGGCGCGCCAACGAGCGATGCATCAGCAACCGGCAATGATTCCGGAGGAGGCAGTGCTTCCAGAGCAGGGTCAGGTGTTTCGCTAAGCCCCTGCCAAAGAAAAAATCCACCGGTTGCCATAAACAGGGCCGCCGCGCCGCCGATCAAAATCTTTGGAATAGCCATCTGCCCGCGCCCTCCACTTCATGGATCGCCATTTCCCGAGCCAGCTGACGTCATGGTTAGCGCCCAATGAGGCCAACGCGCAACAGCAGCAATTGTTCGCGCCCAGGTGAACGTACCCCATGCCGTAAGGCTATCGCGCGCGCGAGGCCCGCCAGCGCTGCGAGCGGGCGCGGCCAGCCGGCGACCTTAACCTGCAATGCCCGCCTTGCCGCTCCAGCCCAGTCGGCACCGTCAGGCTGCCCCAGCAAGCCTGAGACATGAAACCATAGGGCAGCGGCATCCGGCGATCCTGTCGGCTCGGTAGGCAGAAGCAGTCTTGAAGTCAGCGAGAACAGGCTCTTCCCCGGCGCATCATTGCTGCCTTCGCTTTCAGCATAATCAAACCAAGCCTCCGCCAGCCCGGCGAGATCGGCCGGGGCCATCCTGCCGAGCAGTTGCTCATGTGCCTCCTGAAGCAAAGGCTCGGCCGGCGGGCCATCAGCCAGCGCACCAAGCCGGTCGGCCCACCAGCGCAGGCGTATAAGGCGCAGTGCAGGTTCGCGTCCTGCATGGGCCAGTTCGGCCAGCCGGGCATCAAGCCGCCACAGCAGGAGAATTGGGTCCCGCACTGACTGCGGTACCAGTGGCAGAATGAGGGGGTGATCAATTCGCAGCATTATTCCCGCGTTCGCTACAGATGGCGGTGACGTCAATCGGTCAAATCATGCTTAACTGCTGCGTAACCACGACCTCACACATTGCGCCAACCATTCCGGCTTATCCGATGCTCCAAATTGGCGGTGAACTCCATTCGCCGCAACCTTGGACAAGTGGGGCGTCATGGCTCGAACGGGTAATTTCCTGCAGCGGCTTCGCCGCAGCGAGAGCGGCAATGTGATGTACATCACGGCGGGACTGCTCATTCCGATCATTGCGACGATAGGCGCGGGGGTCGACCTCGGGCAGGCCTATATGGCCAAGTCGCGCCTGCAACAGGCATGTGATGCCGGCGTGCTGGCAGGTCGCAGGGCAATGGCGGAAGGCACCTTCGATACCCAAGCGCGGACTGCCGCCAACAACATGTTCAACTTCAATTACCCAGCAGGCATCTACGATTCGACCAATGTCAGCTTCACGCCGGCACAGCGTGGCTCGACCGAAGTTACCGGCACTGCATCTGCGCAGGTCAACACCATCATCATGGACATGTTCGGGAAAGAGAATTTCCCGTTAGCGGTCAATTGTACGGCAAAGCTGGAGATTTCGAACACCGACATCATGTTCGTGCTCGACGTCACAGGCTCGATGGCGTCGACCAACTCGGGCGATTCCGTCAACCGCATCACTGCATTGCGCACGGAGACGATGGCCTTCTTCGACACCATCATGGCTGCCGAAGTTGGTGATGCGCAAATCCGTATCGGGGTCGTGCCCTATTCCTCGAACGTCAATGTCGGCGCGATCCTGACGGCCGCAAATCCGACTTGGGTTTCCAACACTACGACTGTGCCTTCGCGCACGGGGGCGTGGGTGCAGACCGGTTCCACTGCACCATCGACGGCGTGGAGCAACGCCTCGGGCTTCACCACATGGACGAATACCGGCACAATCTTGGGCGGTCGAACCAGCACAAACTGCGCCTCCGCGATCCCGTCGCCTGAGTATACGACCAGCACAACGGTTTCCGGGCCGACCACGACCAACAGCGTCAGCGGTACTAACCCGCGCACCACCACCACCACCACGGTGACAAACTTCAATGCGCTGCGCTTCCGGCATGCATGGGTCAGCAGCGCGTGTCGTTTGCAAAGCGCACCAGGTGTACGCCGGTCCACCACGACCAGCTCGATCACCGAAACCTACCACTATTATCACAGTGCGCGGTCCTTCAATGTCGCGGCGCTCAAGACCGGCGGCACCATTTCCGATCCGCTGGGATCACTGGGTGCCAGCGTTTCGACTGGCTGGAACGGGTGCATCATTGAACGTGACACTGTTGCGTTCGACGATGCCGTTGCCAGCATTCCTGGCGGGGCATTCGATATCGACATCGATCTGGTCCCGACCAATGAGGCAACGCGCTGGGAAACACATATCCCGGCATTCACCTTCCCCCGGAGCGCGACTCCGACCGGCAGCCAGTCGCCGAGCCCGACGACGATGACCACGACCACCGACATTGGTGCTTACAATAGCAGCACCAACATCTCGGGCGGCTGGGCGGCGTGCCCTGCGGCTGCGATGAAGCTAACGCCGATGACCGCCGCCAGCAGGGGCACGTTCCAGACCTATGTCAATTCGTTGCAGCCGGTGGGTGGTACATACCATGACGTAGGCATGACTTGGGGTGCACGCCTCATCTCACCCACAGGCCTGTTCGCCAGCGAAAACAACTTGGCCCCCAATGGCACTCCAATTAATCGCCACATCATCTTCATGACCGACGGTGAAATGGCGCCGAACCCTGGCATTTACGGGTTCCAGGGCCAGGAGTTTCTCATGAACCGTGTGGGATCAAATGATGCCGACGAGCTGGAGGCGCGGCACAACCGGCGCTTTCTGGAAGTGTGCGCGGCAGCAAAATCGCGCAACGTCACCGTGTGGGTGGTGAGCTTTGGTACCGCCTTGACCACCCAGCTGCGCACCTGTGCCAGCGGCGACAATGCCTATCAGGCCAACAATTCCGCCCAGCTGCGTCAGCAGTTCCAGTCCATCGCGCAGCAAATCACGCGCCTGAGGCTCTCGGAGTGAAGCGCATGACCCTCATGACCGGACCATTGCGCCGTATCCGCCTGCTAAAGCGGGACGAAAATGGCGCCTACATGATCGAATTCGCGCTGATCATGCCCGCATTCCTCATGCTGGTGATGGGCATTTTCGATATCGGCATGCAAATGTATGCGAAATCGGTGCTGTCTGGCGCTGTGGAGCAGGCCGCGCGCCTCAACACGCTGGAAACCAACGCCAACAAGGCCAGCGTCATTGATCAGACGGTGCGTGATCAGGTTGGGAGGGTGGCCAGATATGGCACCCTTACCTTCTCACGCCAGAATTACCGCGACTTCTCTGGGGTCGGTCGACGGGAACCGTTCACGGACAGCAACGGCAACGGCATCCGCAATGCTGGCGAATGCTATACGGACATGAACAACAACAACACTTGGGATGCGGACCAAGGTGGAACCGGTCAGGGCGGCGCCAGTGACGTCGTGCTCTATCGCGCCAACCTGACCTACAACCGCCTGTTCCCATTATGGAAGATGCTGGGTGAACCGCAGAGCGAGACGATCACGATCGCCACCGTGCTGCGCAACCAGCCCTATACCGCCCAGTCCAACAACTCGACGGTGCGCTGCTCATGACGAAAGCTTTGAACCGCCAAACCCTGTTCGCGCGATTGCGCCGCCTTCGCCACAACAACAGCGGCGTGGCGATGATCGAAACGGCAATCACTATGCCGACACTGATCTTTGCAGGTCTCGCTGGCCTTGAAGTCGCCAACCTGATGATCACACATACTCGTGTGTCGGGTATCGCGCTTTCGGTGGCCGACAATTCCTCACGTATCGCATCCGGCAGCAACCTCGCCCTGCCGCAGGTGCGCGAAGTGGACGTCAATGACGTGTTCACCGGCGCGCAGCTCCAGAGCGGCAGCCTCAACTTGCAAGCCAATGGTCGCATCGTGCTGAGCAGCCTTGAAACCAATTCGGTCGGCGGACAGCGGATTGGCTGGCAGCGCTGTTTCGGCGCAAAACAATGGGGATCGCGCTACGGCGTGCAGGGCGTAGGGGCGACAGGAACAGCCTTTCCGGGCATGGGTCCGGCGGGCCGCGAAGTCCGTTCTGCCATGGGTAGCCCGGTGATGTTCGTCGAAGTTTTCTACGAATATCAACCGTTCATGTTCGATAGCTGGATCGGCAAAAAACGCATCGATTACGAGGCGGCCTTCACCGTGCGCGATCCGCGTGACACGTCCGGCATCTTCAATCCCGCACCAGCAGCCGCGGTCAATGGCTGCGGCGGCGCGCCGCCGCCACCGCCGCCAGATGACGGCAATAATGGCCATGGCAATAACCCCGGCGGGAACGACCCGAGCAACCCTGGCGGCGGCGGAAATCCGTAAGCCTTAGCGGTTACAGAGCAATCGCGCCGTCCGGCACACCTTGTCCGCATCGATCAGCGCCGCCTTCTCAAGGTTGGCCGCATAGGGGAGCGGGACATCCTCATTGGTGACGCGCAGCACCGGGGCATCAAGGTCATCGAACCCGTCCTCCATCGCGATCGCCGCGATTTCGGACGCGATCGAACATGCCGGCCAGCCTTCTTCGACAACCATCAACCGGTTGGTTTTCTTGAGGCTTTCCAGCACCGTCGCTTTATCAAGCGGGCGCAGGGTCCTCAAATCGACCACCTCGGCATCAATGCCCTCACCCGCCAGCGTCTCTGCCGCTTCCAGCGCGACACCGACACCGATCGAATAGCTGACAATGGTGATATCCGCACCTTGGCGGCACACTCGCGCCTTGCCGATCGGCAGGACATAATCGTCCACCGCCGGCACATCGAAGCTGCGGCCATAAACCAGCTCATTCTCAAGGAAGACGACCGGATCCTCGGTGCGGATCGCTGCCTTCAATAGTCCCTTCGCATCGGCCGCATCATAAGGGGCGATCACGATCAGGCCGGGCACATTGGCATACCAGGGCGCGAAATTCTGACTATGCTGTGCGGCGACCCGGCTGGCCGCGCCATTCGGCCCACGGAACACGATCGGACAACGCATTTGCCCGCCGGACATATAATTGGTCTTGGCCGCGGAATTGATAATGTGGTCAATCGCCTGCAACGCGAAGTT
>CANHQT010000033.1 GCA_947463325.1 Sphingomonadaceae bacterium | reverse complement strand
GTTCGGCCCCTGCCGCGCGTTCGGCGGGGTCGGCGTAATAGTCGAACAGTGTCGGGCGGGTGCTGTAGAGCGAACCTTTCTGCGCGAGCACGCCGAGGTTGATACCGGTGACCGGCGCGCTGGCATTGCCATAGCTGACAATGAGGCCGCGCCGGCCCGTGGCATCGAGGCTGGCTTCCCAGGTGTCCATGCCCACCCCGTCGTAGGTGACGCGCACACCCGCGCCGCCGGTCAGTTCGCGCACGCGCGCGGCGACGGGCTCGGAATCGTAGCGGATGATGTGGTCGGCACCAGCGGCGCGGGCGGCGTCGACCTTGGCGGCGCTGCTCACCGTGCCGATCACGGTCGTGCCCATCGCTTTCAGCCACTGGACGAGGATGAGGCCGACCCCGCCAGCAGCGGCATGGACCAGCACCGCATCGCCCGGCGCGATGCGTGCGCAGCGTTCGGCAAGGAATTCGGCAGTGCAGCCCTTGAGCATAACGGCGGCGGCGACATCGTCGGAGATCGCGCCAGGCAGGACGAACAGGCTCGCAGCCGGGACATTGCGCGCGGTCGCATAGGCGCCCATCGCCGGGCCGAAGGTGGCGACGCGGTCGCCTTCCCGGAGGGTGGAAACGCCTTCGCCGACCGCCGCGACCGTGCCCGCTGCCTCGAGTCCGAGTCCGCTCGGCAGCGCGAGGGGATAGATGCCGCGGCGGTGGTAGGTGTCGATATAGTTGAGGCCGACCGCGCTGTGGACGACGGTGACCTCGCCTGGGCCGGGCGCGGGAAGCTCCACCTCGCGCCACTCGATCACCTCGGGGCCGCCGGTGCGTGAGAAGAAGGCCTCGGTCGCTTTCATCGGTCAGTCTCCATCGCGCGTGCAACGCGCTTGCTTTTGCGACATCTTCTCTGCCTCAATCGAGCGATCGGATGATCGCCGAGAAGTCGAGGCCATCGTTGCCGGCGGCGGCGAAGGCTTCGTAGAGTTCGGTCGCACGCTCGCCCATTGGCACGTCGGCATCGACGCTGCGGGCTGCCTCCATCGCGAGGCGCAAATCCTTGAGCATCAGGGCCGTCGCAAAGCCGCCCTGATAGTCGCGATCTGCGGGGGTTTCGGGGCCGACTCCGGGCACCGGGCAGTAACTGGTCATCGACCAGCACTGGCCCGATGCCTTGGACGCAATGTCGAAGAAGGTCTGCGGGTCGAGACCGAGTTTCTGCGCCATGGCGAATGTCTCGCACGTCGCGACCATCGATGCGCCAAGCAGCATGTTGTTGCAGATTTTTGCGGCCTGGCCTGCGCCTGCACCGCCGGCATGGATCACCGCCTTGCCCATTGCCGCGAGGATCGGTTCGGCGCGGGCAAAGGCGTCCGCGCTGCCGCCAACCATGAAGGTGAGGGTGCCGGCGTTGGCCGCGGCGATCCCGCCGGAGACGGGCGCATCGACCGCGACCAGCCCCTTGGCCGATGCCGCACCGGCATTGGCGCGGGCAGTGGCGACATCGATGGTCGAACAGTCGATCAGCAAGGTGGCTGGTGCAGCGGAACTAAAGACATCGCCTTCGTAAACCGCTGTGACGTGGCGACCGGCGGGGAGCATGGTGACGACAACCTCTGCACCGGTGACGGCCTCTGCGGCGCTGGTTGCGGCGAGACAGCCGGCCTCCGCAGCGCGCTCCAGCGCTTCGGCCGACAGATCAAAGGCGCGCACGTCATGCCCGGCCTTTGCGAGGTTGGCGGCCATGCCGCCGCCCATGTTGCCAAGGCCGATGAAGGCGATGCTGGTCATGCTGTCTCTCCTGCGGCGGGGATTTCCGCCTCCGCCTCTATTTCCACGCGCCATTCGGGGCGCAGCAATACCGCGCCCGCAATCATGGTCGATGCCGGGCGGACATCGCCGAACCAGCGGCCATGCGCGCGGCCGACCTTGTCGGCATCGGCGGGGTCAGTCAGGAACATGCGCGTTCGCACAACATCCTCGGCGCTTCCGCCCAATGCCTCGATGGCGGCAACGATGATCGCGAGACAGCGTTCCGCCTGCGCCTCGGCATCGCCGGGCGTGCTGGAACCATCGGGTTCCACCGGTGCGGTGCCGGATACGATGATGCGGTTGCCACTGCGCAGGGCGCGGCAGAAACCGATGCTCGCCTCATAGGGGGAGCCGGAAGATACGCGGGGTCTGTTCATGGGCGCCACCAAGCACATTCGGCGGGCTGCGCCAATGGCCGTTCGATCAGTGCGATGCTTCCAGCGGTCGGCGCATTGGCCCGGCAAGCGTCAGATATAGACCAACCACGACCATCAGCATCACGGCGGCGATCATCAGCGCCAGATCGTAACTTTGCGTGGCATCATAGAGGCGACCAAAGGCGATTACGCCGATTGCCGTGCCCAGGAGGCCGGCGGTCATCTGCAGGCCATAGACGGTCGCGAAATCGCGGTGCGGGAACATGCGCGCCACGAAATAGGCGAGCACATCGCTTTCCGCCCCCTGCATAAGGCCGACCGTCAATATGCCGAAATAGACGAAAGCCTGCGGGGTCGCGCCGTGAAAGGCGATGCAGCCCATCGCTGCGAGGAAGGTGACGCCTGCGGCGACGCGCGTGGCGGGATAGCGATCGAACAGCCAACCGACGCCGATCCGCCCGACCAGCACGGAGAGGGCATAAGCGGACATCATCCATGCCGCCTCGCTGACGCTGAACCCCTTGCCGCCGAGCAGCGGCGCGAGCTGGGTCAACACACCCGCGGAAGGGATGTTCATGAGCAGCATGACCGCCGCGAGCAGCCAGAAGCGCCCGAGCTTCACCTGCTGGCGCCATTCGCCCTTCGCCGGTGGTTCGCCGGCATGCGCCAAGCCTTCCTCTGCCAGCGGGACGGGTCGTTCGCGCACCCCGATAAGGATGGCGGGGAGAGCGATGCCGAGGGCAAGCAAGCCGAGCACCAGATAGCCTGCACGGAAACCTTCTGCCTCCACCACCTGCCCGATCAGGGGGGAGGCGATGAGGGCGGACACCGATATGCCGGACGTCATGACGCCGAGCGCGAGCCCGCGTGATGCGCTGAACCAGCCGGTCACCGCGCGTGAATAGACCAGGCCAGTGGTGCCCGGCACCGCCGCGCCCAGCAACAGCATCCAGGCCATAGCCTCGGCGATGCTGCCGCCTTGCTGGGACAGGCCGAAAAAGGCGATGGCGACGATCAGGGTGGAAATGATGGCAACGGGGCGGACGCCAAAGCGGTCCGCCACCCGCCCGATCAGGGGCGCGCTCAACGCCCCGAGCAGTGGAGTCGCGCCGATGAGAGCGATGTCCCCGCGCGACCAACCCAGTTCCGCCTCTATCGAGGTGATGAACAGGCTGACGACATATTGGTAGAGAACCGCGCCGGTACCCAGCGCGGCAGCACAAGACGCAACAACCCCCCAGCCAGCGCGCCATTCGCCGCGCGGGCCGGGGGGCATGTCGCCCAAGGCCTGATCAGGCCTCAGTTGAGTTCGGAGATGTAGAGCGTGGCAGGGGTGATGCCGCCGCCATAGGTGCCGACCCAGATGTCATAGGTGCCGCTGCTCGGCTTATCGAAGCGGATATAGGCGTTGAGGTTATCGCCGCCGTCGTCATCGCAATACCAGCGGCCGTCAGGGCCATTGATGATCAGGGTGGTGTCGCTGTTGGACTGGGTGCGGAAAATCAGTGGCAGCGACCCTGCGGTGTAGGTCACCTCGAAATCGGGCGCTTCGCTGATGCTGCCCGAACAGCCCGAAGGCGCATTGATGCTCCCGCCAGCTTGGACGTTGACGGCATAGGGGTCAGGAGTGAAGCCGGCGGACAGGCTGATTTCGCCATAATTGGCACGCAGCGTTGTATTTTGTGCGGCGACGGGTCCAGCGACCGCGATCACGGCTGCGGCGGCAATTGCAAGCTTCTTCATATCTGTAGTCCCCTGTTGGTCTGTTTCGACGCGTCACCAATGGTTGGGCGCGGCTGAACCCCGACTGAGCGTGAACGTTGTCTCCCGTTCATCTTTCTGTTCAAGATCATGCCTTGCCTTGGCGCAATCGCCAAGGGGCTATTTGGCCGTACCGCCTGCGCCTTTGCGCACAATGGCACGAATGCTCTCTCCATGCTCATCAAGATTGGGAGGCGGGCTGGCGGGTGGCATGGGCGCATCCCCGAAGCGGACCGGCGGTGCCATGTCGATATAGTCGCCTTCGCTCGGATGGACCCGGCGGCGGAAGAACCCGGTCGCTGCGAAATGCTCGTCATCGAGCATGTCATCCAGGTCGCGCACCGGCATCGCCGGGATCTGGGCGGCCCGCAGCTTTGCGAGGAGATCGGCGACAGTGAAGTTTTCGGTTAGCTCGGCCATGCGGCGGTAAAGCACGGCACTGTTGAAGAACCGATCCTTGGGTGTCTGGAACCGCTCATCGTCGAGGAAGCCGGGATCACCGAGCAATTCGAACAGCGTTCCCCATGCGCCATCGGTGTAGGCGACGATCGACAGCCACCCATCCGAGCAGGGAAAGGGTTGCCGTTCGGGATCGAGTTGGCGCGGATAGCCGGCCTGTCCGATCGCGGGAATGAAACTCCTGTCGCCCAAATGTTCGAGCAGGATGAAGCTGGCGAACGCCTCAAACATTGGGATTTCGACACGCTGGCCGCGCCCGGTGCGCATCCGGTGGATAAGGGCGGCCTGGATCGCATAGGCGGCATGCAGTCCGGCGACCTTGTCCGCGATCAGTGAGGGGAAATAGCGCGGACGCGGATTGCCATCGACCCGCGGCAACAATGTCGTCGTGCCGGTCGCTGCCTGGATCACATCGTCATAGGCCTGAAGCCCGGCGTTGGGGCCATCCTCTCCGAAGCCGACGCAATGGGCGTAAACGATGGCAGGGTTGAGGGCTGAAACAGCATCCCAGGAGAGGCCAAGCCGATCCATGGCTTGTCCCCGGACATTGGTGATGAAGATATCGGCCTCAGCAAGCAGGGCGCGCATGACGGTCGCATCTTCCGCATTCTTGAGGTCGAGCGCGATCGATTTCTTGCCGCGGTTCACGGCCATCCAGCCGGATCCCATGCCCGGCGTTTTCGCAGGCCGGGTGCCGGGGCGGAAATGGTCGCCATGCGGCGGCTCGACCTTGATCACCTCGGCGCCGAGGTCGGCAAGGATCTGCGAGGCATAGGGGCCGAACACCACAGAGGTAAGGTCGACGACCTTGACCCCGCTCAGCATTGATTTTCCGTCTCCGCCTTCGATCATTGGGCATCTCCATCAAAAGCCAACGTGTTAACACCATCGCTATGCCTGACACGGAAGCGTTGCCCCGCGACGCCCTTGCGCGTGGCGGCGGCAAGCAGCGCGGCCTCACCCTTCGCTGTGCGGGCGAGGATGCGCGCATCATCATCAGTCCGCAGAAAAGCATAGCCGCGCTGCGCCTCGCCCTTGGCGTATGTCACGGTGAAGGTTTCGAGCGTGCCTTCGGCATCTTTGGAGAGGAGCGGCGGGTGTGCCTGCGCGTCACACTCGGCCTGGATCGCGGCGCTTGATTGCGGCTGCCATCCGGGCAGCGGAGCCGTCGAATAGACGCCGGCTGCTTCCTTGCTGAGGAAGCCGCCGTTGGCGAGCACCAGTGCGCGGCTACCAGGATTTGTGCGGCATCGCGCCACGGCTTCGGCAATGGCGTGCATGGAGTAATTGTTGCCCGCCCCCCCGAAGAAAGGCAGCCCGCCAGTCAGCGTCAGCCCCTCGGGATTGGCAACGGGGTCCAGCCCCAGCGTTTCGGCAGCGAGGAGCACCGCCACGGGGAAGCAGCTGTAGAGATCGATATGCGCGATATCCGCGACGGTGCAGCCGCTTCCTTCCAGCGTCTGCCGGAGGACGAGGTCCGTAGCGAGGCTGCGCGACAGGTCCGGCCGCTCGCTGGGGGTACGGTCCTTGGCGCTGGCATGGCCGTGCAGATAGACCCGCTTGGTTTCAGCGATACCCAGCCGGTCGGCCTCGCCCGCGCTGGTGAGGATCAGGGCCGCGCCCTGATTAACCGCATCCTGCGCGACGTCCCATTTGAGATAGGGATCGGCGAGCGGATAATTCTCCGCCGACGGTGCAGACAGAAAGGCCTCGTCACGCGCGACCGGGAATTGGGCGAACGGGTTGCGCGCCGCGACACGGGAAAAGCCCGCCCACAGTTTCGACATCAGCGCCCGGTGCGCGGCCCGGTCATGGCCCAGCCGGGCGGCGAGCGCATGTTCGAACGCCGGATAGGTCTGTGTCGGCGCGCCAAGGCCGTTGGCGATTTCGTGGGCAGAAAGCAGCATTGGCCCAAGGCCGCGATCGTCGCACTCGCCTTCGGCACTGGTTGACCAATCGAGCGTTATGCCGGCTTTCAATGCAGCCTTCATTGCGGCGGTGGCTTCTGCGCCGGAAAGCAGGATGGCGCGGCAATCGCCAGCATAGATCGCGGCTGCGGCCGCGTTGACCAGCGTCTGCGGCTGATCCCCGCCAACCACGGAATAGATCGTATCGCGCGGGCTGAGACCGCAATCGGCGGCGAGCGTGGCCGGCGGGTTGGCACAGCGGCCGAATGGCTGCGGCGCGCCCGGTACGCTGTCGAGCATGGTGCGCACGACCACCACCCGGTCAATGGTTGCCGCAAGCGATTCTGCCACCCCGCTATCCGCCAGTGCAGCGCTGGTCGCGCCCTGCCTCAGGCTCTGCGGCGAAGGGGCATCGCCCGCATCGCCGGCTCGCCAGTGCGATACGGTCTGGCCAACACCGACCAGCACGGGCGTTCGCGGATCTACAGTCATGCTTGCTCCCCGGTTCTTCTCTGCCACCTTTGCTAATCGCGGTCTCGGCAAGGCGAAAGACTTTTTCCCTCTCGACGTCGCCCCTGCTGCCGTGCCACACCCTTGTCCGTCATGCGCGGCAGTCTCGGGGCGGCCATGGCTCGATGGAGAGGAGCTGCCCCGCATGGTCGCGATTGCCGCGACGGTCGCCTATATCGGCCTTGATGCCGTGGCGGTCGATGTCCAGTGCCAGATCGCGCCCGGGATGCCCGCCTTCGTTGTCGTCGGCCTGCCCGACAAGGCGGTGGGCGAAAGTCGCGAGCGGGTGCGCGCGGCCCTCTCCGCCATCGGCCTCGCGCTGCCGCCCAAGCGGATTACCGTAAACCTCTCTCCCGCTGATCTGCCCAAGGAAGGATCGCATTACGATCTCCCGATCGCGCTTGCCCTTTTGGGAGCGATGGGGGTGATCGATGGTGAGACGCTGGCGAGTTATGTCATCGTCGGTGAATTGGGGCTCGATGGGCGGATCGCCGGGTCACCCGGCGTGCTGCTCGCCGCCTTGCATGCTGCAGAGCGCAGCATGGGCCTCATCTGTCCCGCTTCGCAGGGACCGGAAGCGGCCTGGGCGGGGGATGTGGAGGTGATTGCCGCACCCGACCTCGTCAATCTGCTCAACCATCTCAACCGAACCGGCCATATTGCCCCGCCGCAACCGGCGGAGGCCGAGCCGCTGCGCCGGATGGCGGACATGGCGCAGGTAAAGGGGCAGGAGGTCGCGCGCCGCGCGCTCGAAATTGCAGCAGCGGGCGGGCACAATCTGCTCATGGTCGGGCCACCGGGCGCGGGCAAATCGCTGCTCGCAGCCTGCTTGCCGGGCATCCTTCCCGACCTGACACCGGCAGAAGCGCTGGAGGTTTCAATGGTCGCATCGGTCGCCGGTGCGCTCGAAGGGGGGAAGCTGATGCGCTCGCGCCCATTCCGCAGCCCGCACCACAGCGCCTCTATGCCCGCGCTGGTCGGCGGGGGGCTGCGTGTGCGGCCGGGGGAGGTCAGCCTGGCGCACCTTGGCGTCCTGTTTCTTGACGAGCTGCCCGAATTCCAGCGTGCGGTGCTTGATTCATTACGCCAGCCGCTGGAGGCCGGGGTGGTTAGCGTGGCTCGCGCCAATGCTCATGTCACCTTCCCGGCGCGGGTGCAGCTCGTGGCGGCCATGAACCCGTGTCGTTGCGGCCATTTGGGCGATGCCGCGCTCGCCTGTTCCCGCGCGCCGCGCTGTGCCGCCGACTATCAGGCGCGCGTCTCCGGCCCGCTGCTCGACCGCATAGACCTGAGCGTCGAAGTCGAAGCGGTGAGCGCGGCCGATCTCGTCAATGCCGCTCCTTCGGAATCGAGCGAGGCTGTGGCGGCGCGGGTTGCCGCCGCGCGTGCGCTGCAGACAACGCGCTACGCCGGGGGCAAGGCGCGCACCAATGCCGAGGCCGACGGCGAGGAACTGGATGCGCACGCCACGCCGGATGAGCCGGGCAAGGCCTTGCTTGCCCAAGCCGCAGCGGCGATGCGCCTCAGCGCACGCGGCTATACCCGCGTGCTGCGGGTTGCGCGCACCATCGCTGACCTTGCGGGCAGTGAAACGGTGGGCCGCATCCATATCGCCGAAGCGCTCAGCTATCGTCGGCGGGCACCAGTGAATTGATCTACTTAGGACTTCGGTCTCGAGATGGCGGTAGCCCGTGCCGGTGATCGAATGCCGCTTCGGTTATGTCAGCTTTCCGTAGCGGCCAATGCCAAGATTTCCCTCTTGTCATGGACATTAGAGTATATCATTTCACGGCCTTGGAGGGTGTTCCGCATGGGGTGACAGGCGGTGCACATCACCGTGGTGGATGGCTTTCCCGAGACGCTAGACATGCTGGCAGCCACCAGCCTGTCGCGCCAAAGCTTTTTGCGCACAGCATGGTTTCGCGCCGCCGCCATTGGGCGGGGTGCCACATTGGTTGCGACGCGGACGGACGGCTCGCCCGTCGCGGCCATCGTGACCGCCGCGCCATGGCCCCATGTCCCCAGCGTGCGGATGGTGCCGGGGAGTTATTGGCCGCTCCGCAACATTCTGGTCGCGCATGATGCCCGGCTTGCCGAGATGGAACACCTGTTCGCCAGTTCTGCTGCTGATGCACTGGGCCGGTTGTGGCGGCTGGGCCCGGTGCCGGAGGAGGACCCGTCGTTCCGGCTGGTCGCGCTAGCCGCAGAGCGGGCGGGCTGGCATATCCTCTCTCGCCCGGCCGGGCAGAACTGGTGCATCGATGTCGATGCTTTGAGAGCGCAAGGCTGGCCGCGCGCCTCCACGGCAAAGCGGCTGGCAAGTTATGCAAACCGGCTGAAACAGCATGGCGCGATCAGCTGGGAAGAGGTGAGCGGCGAAAGCTGGAACGATTCGGTGCTGGAGGAGCTGGGCGGGGTAGAGAGCGAGAGCTGGATCCCGAGCCGCACCGACGGCAATGGCGCCAAATTCCTGAAGCCTGCGCAGCGCGCGCTGTGGCGTGAGGTGCTGACCGATCCTGTTCTGGCAGCAGCGCTCAGTGCGACGATCCTGCGTATCGATGGTCACGCCGTCGGATTCACCTTCGACCTTGACGATGGCGCGACGCGCCATGGCATCGCTGGCAGCTACAACCGTGCATTTCGGACCTGCAATGTTGGCAAGCTGGTCAACTACCGCAAACTGGAAGACACTATTGCGCGCGGCTTTTCCTCACTGAACATGGGCGTCGGCGATACAGGGTATAAGCGCGAAATGGGTGCAGTCGCCGGCGACCGGTTGATCGATGTCCTGTTTGTGCGCGACCGACTCTTGGCATCGGCTCTTCGGTGGTGGTGGTGTCGCCAAGGGGCAGGCCGCATATCCGTTGCGGAGATGCAGAATAATCAGCGGCAGCCGCCGTTGACTTGAACAGCTGCGCACTCCGGCTAGGGCGCGCAATGCGGATTGCCTGCTTACTCGCCGCCTATCCGGCGGGTTTCGGCGATCTTGCCCTCTTCGACCAGTTGGGCGAAATCGCTGCGGTTGACGGGAATGCGCTCATTCTCGTCCCAGGTGATGCCGGCCATGTCACCGCGCAGTTCGCCAACCGCACCGCGCACTTCCGGCCAGGCGCCGGTTTCTGTGATGATCGTCACGCGATCGTCGCTCACCTCGACCACGCGCATCAGGCCATAGGCTTTGCCGCTGCGCTTGCTCTCATCGGCCCCGCTTGTGAAATCATAGCTCGAAAAGGCAGAAAGCTCGCCCGCCCAGATGTCGCCGACCTGCGGTGACGCAAGCAGCGGATCGAGAGTGGCGGTCGCGTCGCTGCTATCTGAGGAAGCCGCTTCGGAGGCGCTGCTTCCGTCGGCCGCTGTCCCGCTGCCCGCATTGCAACCGGCAAGCGCCAGACCGGCCAGACTGACCAGAGTGAGCGCCTTCATGCGCATGGTCTGCATCCTTCTTTCCCCCTCCAGTGGATAGAGGGGGAAGGCTAGGCAAGGCGGTTCGTCTTGCCAATGCGTTTTCTCAAAATCGCAAGTGATCCATCGCCTAGGTCGCGGGAATGACCTCTACCTGCGCGGGTATCGCGTTGGCGATGCTGCGCTGCGCGCCGGCGCTGCCAGCCCGGCGATGGGTAAAGCGGCCGTCGACCTGGCTGCCCTGTTCGATAGTCAGGCTGTCATAGGTCACATCGCCCGTGATACGTGCGGTCGCGAGGATCGTCAGGTCGCGCGCGATGATAGAGCCTTCGACTGTCCCTGAGAGGCGCGCGCTTTCGGCGACGATGGCGCCCTTGATCAGGCTTTCGCTGCCCTGCACCAGATTGGCGCAGGTGATGTCGCCTTCGATCCGTCCTTCGACATGAATGTCGACACTGGCGGAGACATTGCCGGTAACGACCACGTCCGGGCCGAAAACGGAGAAGGTGGTGCGAGCAGAGGATGTCATTCTATGCGCGGGGCCCGCGTGCGCCGACTCGTTCGCGAGCGTCGGCTTTGATTTCGAGAACATGAGGGTTCGCCTCCAGAAAACGGCGTGGGTTGACGGCTGTGCCGCCAACGCGGACTTCAAAATGCAAATGGGTCCCGGTTGAACGGCCGGTCGATCCCATCCGGCCGATTTGCTCGCCCGGCGTTACGCTCTCGCCAACGCGAGTAGTAAAGCCGGAGAGGTGGGCGTAGCGGGTCATAATGCCGTGGCCGTGGTCGATCTCGATCACATAGCCGTAGCCGGCCTTGACGCCTGCAAAACTAACGCGGCCTGCCGCGGCGGCGCGGATCGGGCTGCCGTGCGGACCCTTGAAATCGAGCCCGGCATGCATTGCGCCGGCACCGGTGAACGGGTCGCGGCGGAAACCGAAGCCGCTGGAAAGCTCCATGCCGGACGCCGGCAAGGTGGAGGGCACGGCGACCAGTAACTGCTCCAAACTCTCCATCCGTTCCAGCGCGGCGGACAGGCGCAGGAAAGCCGGATCACGCGGGGTGGGAACAGGCAGGCGCTCGGCCGGAATGAAGGGGCCGCCCTGTGCCTCGCCCGAGCGTGGACGAATGCCGAGCGTCGATAGTGCCTGTTCGGCCCGCGCCGAGCGGGCCGCGACGGCCTCTGTCAGCGCCATGGCGAGCTGGTTCTGCCGTGCCTCGATCGCGCGTAACTGGCTGATGCGGTCACCTTCGGCCGCAGCCGGTGCCGGGGACGTGACAGGGGCTTCATTGCTCTGGCTGGTTTCGTTTGCGGCGGCAGCCGCTGCAGCCGCGGCAGGATCATCGCCGAAATAGCCGTCGAACACCGCTTGGAAGTAGCGCTGACGCTGATCGAGCCGAGCGGCGATATCCTCGATCTTCTCGCTTTCGGCGGCGACACGGGCCTCGGCAGCTTCGACTGCAATGGCGCGCTCGGCGACATCGCGATTGTGCCAGGCGGTGTAGGCCTGCCAGCCCAAGAGGCCGAGTGTGACGGCGAGCCAGGCCGCGACAATAGCCAGCACTAGGGTCGCAACGCGCCGTTGAATGGACGCGCCGATGCGCAGGAAGCGGACTTCGCCCCCTGTCCGGACATAAATTTCGTGATCGCGGAACAAATTGTCCCACTTGGCCGGAAGTGACCTCCAGCCGGATGTCATTGTCACTATTCTGCGATTCCCGATTCCGATTGGCCGGGCCACTATCAGTTGGCACCACCGATGCCGAATCTGCCTGGGCAGACTCGTGACGA
Source organism: Sphingomonadaceae bacterium (assembly GCA_947463325.1). GTDB lineage: Bacteria > Pseudomonadota > Alphaproteobacteria > Sphingomonadales > Sphingomonadaceae > Sphingopyxis. The sequence continues at coordinate 11,900 of CANHQT010000033.1, read as the reverse complement.
GTCGGTGGAGTCGTGCGACGAGACGCATTCGGACCCGCAAAAATGCGTATTGCTGCCGCGCTTTGCGGCGCATTTTCCGCGCGAATCGGGGGTTGTGGCGCGCATTCCGGCATTCACCCTGCTTTGACGATTGGCCGCTATGCTGCCCGCATGACTGATATGGCTCTCGATCCCTCACCCGCGCGTGCCGCCACCAAGCCGGCACCACGTTCCGCCGTGAGCACCGGCGTCGGCATTGCCGGCCTTGCCGGGCTGATCGGCTGGTTCGTCGTCGCCCGCCATTACGGCATGAATGGGGAGCATAGCGCGCTTGCCAGCGTCTTTTTCTGCGGCCTCGCCATGGTGCTGTGGTCGCTGTTCGTGGACAAGGTGCACCGCAACCCTTCAACCGGGATCGACTGGGATGGGCAACCACGCAGTTGGGGAGAAGCGCTCGTCACCGCGCGGATCAAGCTTGTCGGGCTGTGGACGACCTGGGCGATCATCGCCGGGGCCTATGCGACGCTCCATTATTATTGGGATGGTCCCTATCTCTTCGCAATGAAATGGCTCGGTATCGCCGCGGTCCCGATGCTGCTGTTTTCCCTACCCTATGTGCTGTGGCTCGATCGGCGGCTGGTAAAGCCCCAGGATGGCGCGTGGCACTTCGGCCAATGGCTGCTCGGCGGAGAGGATGCAGAGATTGCCGAGGTGTGGAAGCATTGGCGCGCATGGGTGGTGAAGGGGTTTTTCCTCGCCTTCATGGTCTCGATCGTGCCGGGCAATTTCATTCCCCTGATCCTGCGCCCCTGGGGAGAAATCCTCGCTGATCCGGTTGCCTTCGCGCTGTTCGGCATCGCGCTCATGTATCTGATCGACGTGCATTTCGCGACCGTCGGCTACATCATGACCATGCGTCCGCTCGATGCGCATATCCGCACTGCCAACCCCTATGGCATGGCCTGGGTGGCGGCGCTGGCCTGCTATCCGCCGTTCGTGCTGATGAACCCAGGCGGCCCGCTCTATTATGGCGGTGGCGCTGCCGAATGGCACCAGTGGATGGCAGGCAGCGTGCCGTTGCTGTGGGTCTGGGGCGCGCTGCTGATCGCCCTCAATGCGATCTACGCCTGGGCAACAGTCGCCTTCGGCCTACGTTTCTCCAATCTCACCCATCGCGGCATCATCACCCATGGGCCATACCGCTTCACGCGTCACCCGGCCTATGTCGCAAAGAACGCCTTTTGGTGGCTCTCCGGCCTAGTCATCCTGCCGTGGGACGGCAGCCTGATGAGCGCGCTCAGAAACACCATGCTCCTCGCGGTGGTGAGCGGCATCTACTACTGGCGCGCCAAGACCGAGGAACAGCATCTCCTCGCCGACCCGGCCTATCGCGAATATTGGGAATGGGCGCAGGAGAATGCCTTCATCCCCCGCCTGATGCAGCGCCTTACCGGCCTTGTCAGACCGGCAATTGTTCTGGAGCCGGACCCGAAGGTCGGGCCGGTCGCCTAGAGCCCGTCCGACCTCCGCTCCAGCTCCTGCACGATGTGGTCTGCCAGCCGCTGCGCGGGTGGTGACAGGTCAGGCCGTGTCACCAGCGCTATCTCGGTATCGGGGAGTTCGGGCAGGGCGTGGACGCCTTCTTCCAGCACGAAAAGATCGGCTGGCACCATGTCTTTCGGCAGCACACTGATGCCAAGGCCGGCACGCACTGCGGCATGCGCCCCGGCGAGTGAGCCGCAACTGTAAGCAACGCGCCAGGGCCTCCCCGCCTTGTCGAGCGCCGCCGTCGCGCGACCGCGATAGACGCACGGGATAGGGGAGCAAACCAGCGGCAAGGGCTCGTCCGGATCGGGAAGGATTTGGCGTGTGCCCGCAACCCACACCAGAGGCTCGCGCCACACCCGCTGTCCTTGCGTATGGAGAGCGGGGTCGCGTTTTAGCAGCACGATGTCGAGCCCGCCGGCATCATAGCGCGCCTCGAGTTCCAGCGTCAGTTCGCAGGTGACTTCGAGCGCGACGCGCGGGTGGCTTCGCACGAAGGCGGAAAGGATGCGCGGCAAGCGACTGGTGGCGAAATCCTCCGGCGCGCCGATCCGCACGCTCCCTGACAATTCCGGTTCCCGCGCGCGGGCGACCAATGCCTCATGCATGGCGATAATGCGCCGCGCGGTATCGAGGATTGCTTCGCCGTGCGCCGTCGGCTGGACGCGCCGGGTATCGCGTTCGAGCAGGCGCACGCCGAGCTGTGTCTCCAGCCGCTTGATCTGCAGCGAGACCGCGGATTGCCCACGCAACAACCGCCGCGCTGCCGCGCTGAAGCCGCCGCAATCAACGACGGTCACAAAGGCGCGAAGCAGGTCAGGATCGACTGTCGCTGGACTATTCATTGCAAACCTCAATGATGTATCTTGTAACTATCAATTTCCCAGATGGATTGCCAGAGCGCAAGGGCGGGGGAGTGCTCCCCATAGGAAAGACCCCGCCATGCTCGATCTTGCCGCCGCTTCCGCCACAATCCCTGCCACGGATACGCCTGTTGCTGCCGGTGCGGCGCCGGTCACTGTCGCCTATGGTGACGGTATCGGGCCGGAGATCATGGCCGCGTCCCTGCGCATCATGATGGCGGCGGGCGCCCGGCTGGCGATTGAAGAGGTGCGGCTCGGCGAGGCGCTCTACCGCGAAGGCCATTCGGCAGGCATTCCGCCCGAGGCATGGGATAGCCTCCGCCGCACACGCACCTTCTTCAAGGGGCCGATCACCACGCCGCAGGGTGGCGGGGTAAAGAGCCTCAACGTCACCATCCGCAAGACGTTGGGCCTGTTCGCCAATGTTCGCCCTTGCGCCGCCTATGCGCCGGCTATCGCGACGCGCCATCCGGGCATGGATGTCGTCATCGTGCGCGAGAATGAGGAGGATCTCTACGCCGGGATCGAGCACCGCCAAACTGACGAGGTCTATCAGTGCCTCAAGATCATTTCCCGCCCGGGATGCGAGCGCATCGTGCGCTATGCCTTTGACTATGCGCGCGCAAATGGCCGGAAGAAGGTGAGCTGCTTCACCAAGGATAACATCATGAAGCTGACCGACGGGCTGTTCCGTCGGGTGTTCGATGAAATCGGCGCCGAATATCCTGACATCGAGCAGGAAAATATGATCGTCGATATCGGCGCGGCGCGGCTGGCGGACAGCCCGGAGCGGTTTGACGTCATCGTCATGCCCAATCTCTACGGTGATATCCTGTCGGATATTGCCGCGCAGATCACCGGATCGGTCGGGCTCGGTGCTTCGGCCAACATCGGCGAATATGGCGCGATGTTCGAAGCGATCCACGGCTCTGCGCCTGATCTTGCCGGGCAGGATGTGGCCAACCCCTCCGGCCTCCTCCTCGCTGGCGTGCAGATGCTGGTGCATCTGGGGCAGGGCGATGTGGCGGAACGCATCCACAATGGCTGGGCCGCAACTATCGAGGCGGGCATCCACACTGCAGATATCTTCCGCCCCGGCCTGTCGCGCGAGAAGGTGGGAACGCGCGCCTTCGCCGATGCGGTCATCGCCCGCCTTGGGGAAAAGCCGCAGCACCTGCCCGCCGCCGATTTGAAGGCCGCGCGCCCGATCGCGCTGGTTCGTCCGCAACGCGCGGAGCCCGCAGAAAAGCGGCTGGTTGGTGTCGACATCTTCGTCCAGTCGATGCTGTCGCCTGACGAGCTGGCGCAGCGGCTGCTGACCGCCACCAACGGCCTTGTCGAACTCGCAATGATCACCAACCGCGGCGTGAAGGTTTGGCCGCAGGGTATGCCGGAAACATTCTGCACCGATCACTGGCGCTGCCGTTTCCAGCCGAAGCCCGGAAAGCAGTTCAACAAGGCGATGCAGCTCGACCTGCTCGGACGGCTCAACATGGCAGGCATCGACTGGATCAAGACAGAGCAGCTCTATCTGTTCGACGGCGAACCCGGCTATTCGATGGGCCAGGGGCAGTAAGTCCGCACTTACAGCTGGAACGTCAGCGTCGCACCGAATGTCCTTGGATCACCGGGCTGGCCGACGATCAGCCCGGTGTTCCCGGACGGGACAGCCAGCTGCTCGAAATATTTGCGGTCGAACGCGTTGCGCACCCAGCCGAATAGGCTCCAACCGCTATCGCTTTCGAAGCCAAGCCGGACATTGTGCAATGTATAGCCGTTGACGCGGGTGTAGATCGACGGGGTGGGGTTGGATGAAAATCCGTTGCGCCCGCTGCCGTCATAGCCCGCGAACCATTCGCCATCGCTGCTAAGGAAGCGGGCCGGGTGGCGGTATTCCGCGCCCCAACTCGCTGACCATGACGAGACACCGGGCAGGCCCTGACCAGAAATGTCACAATTTGCGGGGCTGAGCGCGCCGGGGACTCCCGGTGCGCCAGGGGCCTGGCCAGTGCCTGCCACGGTGCCACCCGAAAGCTCGGGCGGGCAGGGTGCATCGATGAAGCGACTATATTCGGCATCGGTATAGGCGGCGTTGGCATAGAGCCGCAGATGGGGACTGACCTGCCAGCTTGAATCAAGTTCGATGCCGCGCACACGGACCTTTTCAGCATTGGCGAGATAGCCGCGCAGGACCCCGAGCTGGCCGTTGGTGACGACCGCCTGATAGTCGGACACATCCGTCCAGAAGCCGGTGAGGTTCAGCGTGACGCGCCGGTCAGCGAACTGGGTTTTGAGGCCCACTTCGAAATGGTCGACCGTTTCAGGACGTACGGTCGCGGCGGCGGCGATCGGCACACCGGCGGCATTGGCCGGCACGCCGTTGAGGTTGATGCCGCCAGATTTGAAGCTGCGCGCATAGGTGGCGTAGCCGAGAACATCGGCCGACATTTCCCACGTTGCGGTCAGATCATAAGAGACATTCCAATCCGAAAAGCTCGGCTCGATCCGCTGCGGGGCCAGCACGCCGCGCTGAGCGACGATACGCGGATCGGTGCTGGCAAATGTGACCAGCTGGCCTGCGCCGTTGGTAACAACGGAATCGAAGAGACCATCCTTGCTGTCATAATTGATGCGGATGCCGGGCTGGATGCTGAAGGCATCGGTGATGTTCCAGGTCAGCTGGCCGAACAGCGCAATGCTGCTGTTGTCCAGCCGGATGTCGTTGTTGGCGGTGAGACCATCGAGCACCGAGGGGTCATTGGCTAGCGCACTGGTGGGGTTGAGCAGCCAGCGGCTCGCTGCCGGTCCTTGCACCTGCAGGCCCTGAGTACGGATCGTCTGGTGATAGGCAAAGGCGCCAATCACATAGTCGAACCGGTCGCCGTCAGCTGAGTAGCGCAGTTCCTGCGTATATTGGTTCTGCTGGCTGGGGTTGTTCGATTCGGTGGTGATGGGCAGGCCGGTGAAGTCGCGGTCATTTTCCGGCAACCAGTCCCAGTAACGCCAGGCGGTTACGCTGGTCAGCGTGCCTGGCCCCACATCCCATGTCGCGCGCAGTGCAATGCCGCCGATCTCGTTCCCGGCGTTCAGGCTGGCGTCCACATCGGTCACACGGTCGAAGGCATTGGTGCTGGCGACGGCGTAATTCTGCGCGGCCGCCAGCGCCGCATATTGCCGGTTGAGCGGGCGCTGCGTTGCGCCTGTGCGCACGAAAATCTGGGCGCAGCATTCGGGGCGCTGCCGGTTGAAATCGCCAGCTAGCGTGATGTCGAGCGTGTCTGTCGGGCGGAAAAGGATCTGCAGCCGCGCGCCGAGATTGTCCTGTTCGTTGATGTATCGGTCCGATGTCACGTTGAAGATGGTGCCGCGGCGGCTGGTCGCTGACATAGCGAGCCTGGCGGCCACCGTCTCCGAGAGGGGGCCGGAGACGGCGGCCTTGGCTTGAACGAATTCGAGGTTGCCGACGCTGAGCTCGCCACGTGCCTCGAAATCGAACGTCGGTTGGCGGGTGGTGATGTTGATCGCACCCGCCGTGGTGTTTTTGCCGTAGAGCGTACCTTGCGGCCCGCGCAGCGTTTCGATCTGCGCGACGTCCAGGAAATCGAACGTCGCGGAAGCGACGCGTGAATAATAGACATCATCGACATAGATGCCGACGCCCTGCTCGATCCCGTCATTGGTAAGGCCGAAGGGTGAGCCGAGGCCGCGGACGTTGACTGCGGTATTGCGCGGATTGGAGGAATAGAATTGCAGCGTGGGCGTGAGTTGCTGGAGCCGCCCGACGTTGAAGCTCCCCGTATTGTCGAGTTGTTCGCCCCCGACCACCGTCACCGCGATCGGCACGTCCTGCAATCCTTCGGTGCGGCGGCGCGCGGTAACAACGAGATCGCCGCTGCTGTCGGGCTCTGCCACGCTCGCGTCAGGTGCCGCAGCGGGCTGATCCTCTTGCGCAGCGGCAATGGCAGGCAGGGTCGCGATGATTGCGACCAGAGGGGCGGCGAACAAGTATCGGGTCATGGGGCCTCCGGAGAAAATGGCCGACGGCATCAAGCATCGGCCATGCATCCGGTGGTCCGGTCGGCACGGGGTGTGGACGCCTGTTTGCGTCCAACAAAACATTTCAGCGCGGTTCGAACCGCTGCCGTTGGGTCACGTCAATCTGGACCAGCCTGCCGTTGTGAACGGTCAGGTTGATGGCACCGAACTGCATTTTTTCGAGTGCGTCGGAGACAAGCGCCAGCGCTTGTGCCTTCGCCTCTTCGCGTGTGCGCTCTTTGTCAGGCATATCGCTCTCCTCGCACTTGCATGGAGAAGGCTATTGTCAACTGGAGTGATTGACAATCCCGCTGCCGGATAGATTTGCTTGGCTTGCGACGAGCGGCACTTGGCGTGCGACTGCCCGCAAAAGCGAAGGGCCGCCCCACCTCTTTGGTGAAGCGGCCCTTTCGCGAATTGCAAGGATGGGGCGTTGCCCCCGCCTCAGAAGCTCTTTTCTTCGTAGACGCGGTTGAGATCGCCGGCCCACTCACCGTGCCAGCTCTCGAGCAGCAGGTCGGCCGGTGTCTTGCCCTCGGCGATGATGTCATGGAGCGGGCGCAAGAAACCGACTTCGCTGTCGCCCATGGAATTGACCTCGTCACGGGCGGCGAGGCCCGCGCTAGCGATCTCCAGCACCTCGCGCGCGACGTCGAGCAGCGGTCGGCCGTCCGGCGCGGTCGCCTTCAGGCCGAGGCGCGGCACCTCGTCACGCAGCAGCTGCTGGCCTTCAATGCTCCAGCCCTTGACCAGATCCCAGGCAGCATCGAGCGCGGATTGGTCGTAGAGCAGGCCGACCCACAAAGCCGGTAGCGCGCAGATTCGGTTCCACGGCCCACCATCGGCCCCCCGCATTTCGAGAAAGCTTTTCAGCCGCACTTCGGGGAAAGCGGTGGAGAGATGATCGATCCAGTCACTGCGGGTCGGCTTTTCGCCGGGCAGGACGGATAGCTCGCCGTTCATGAAATCGCGGAAGGAAAGGCCGGCCGCGTCGATGTAGCGACCTTCGCGGAACACGAAATACATCGGCACGTCGAGCATATAGTCGACATAGCGTTCGTAGCCGAAACCCTCTTCAAACACGAAAGGCAACATGCCTGTCCGCGCCGGATCGGTATCGGTCCAGATGTGGCTGCGGTAGGAAAGATAGCCGTTGGGCTTGCCTTCGGTGAAGGGCGAATTGGCGAACAGCGCGGTGGCCAGCGGTTGCAGCGCGAGCGACGTCCGGAATTTCTGCACCATGTCCGCCTCGCTCGAATAGTCGAGGTTGGTCTGGATGGTGCAGGTGCGCAGCATCATGTCGAGGCCCATGGTGCCCACGCGCGGCATGTGCCGCAGCATGATCGCATAGCGGCCCTTGGGCATGATCGGCAGGTCTTCGCGGGTCTTATCCGGCCACATGCCGAGGCCGAGGAAGCCAAGGCCGAGTTCGGCACCGACTTCCTTCACCTGCTTCAGATGGCGGCCGGTTTCGGCGCAAGTCTGGTGGAGGTTGACCAGCGGTGCGCCGGAGAGTTCGAGCTGTCCGGCCGGCTCCAGGCTGACAGTCCCATCCTCACCCGAAAGCGCAATGACCTTGCCGCCTTCGATAACAGGTTCCCAGCCATAGCGGGTGAGCGCCATCAACAGGTCATAAATGCCGCCCGGCTCCTCATAGGAAGGCGCGCCATGATCGGACAGGCGATAGACGAATTTCTCATGTTCGGTGCCGATGCGCCAGCGGGTCCGCGGCTTTTCGCCGGCCTGCATCGGCGCGATCAGATCGGCCTTGCTCTCGATCGGGGGATCGTTGCGATCTGAAACCTGACGCGTGCTCATGCGCCGCCATTAGCCGCGCTGGGACAGTAGCGAAAGGGGCGCTGTCAGTTCACTGTCATATCAAAGACAAAGGCGACCGTCGATGCCGGGCCCATGCTTGCGGCAATTCCGGTGATTGTGGTGCCGGATAGCGCCATGCCGAATGGGTCGCTTTCATCGGCGCCAACGGCATCGACATCCTCGACTGCCGCTGCCCCGGCACAGCTCGTCCCCGTGCGCAGGCTGCTGGTGATCAGCGTCGTATCGGCAGGCAGACTGTCTGTCAGCGCCACCGTTGTTGTCGTCGCTGACCCGGCGTTGGTGACGAGGATACAGTAGCGCGCGGTGGCCCCCGGAATATACTTCGGGTTCGTCGTCCCGTTTACCGGATCGCTGATGACAATGCTGGTCTTGTCCAACAACAGAGTCGCTTGCGGGCGGCAAAAGGTGATGTCGTGGATCGAAATTGCCTGCTGGCCGGGATTGGCTGGCGCCAGGCTGTGGTTGCCGTAACTGATCGTGATGGTGTCGACCGGTGAGGTAAAGGTGACGACGACATTGCCATTGCCGCTGGTGTCGGTTGATGTGGCATCGCCAAAGGCGCTGTTGCCAATGACATAATTGGCAACGCCATTGGTCAGCACCGGCGTCACATTGGCGCCATTGAACGTGCCAGTCACGGTTACGCGGTCGGCGAATTGGCCGCTCGCGAAATCGATATCAAAGATGGTGAATTGCAGACCCGGCACGGCCGTGGGCAGAGTGATTGTTGTTACGGCCGCCTGCGACTGGTTGGCCATATCCGTCAGCTGGAATAGTGATTGGCCCGCACCGGTATTGCCGCCGTTGACCACGCTTTGCTCGGCGGGGCTCAGCCCGCCATAGGTGGCGTTGTTGAGCCATGTGCCGGGATTGGTGATGGTCCAGCCAACCGTGCCGATATTGGCGATGGCATAGCTGTTCGTTGTCGAACCCGCCGCCCAGGTGATGGCGTCCCAGTCAAACAGCGCGGTCAGCGGGCAGGTAAGCGTCGGCGGTATTCCTGCAATGCGCGTGCCGGCCACGGTAAAGGTGGCCTGCGCATCGTCATCTTCCATGACCGACCCGTTGTTGGGCGTCGAATCAATGTCGATGAGGGAACTCGACTGGATTTCGGCAAAGCTGGTGATGGTCGCACCGGACGTTGCTGTCACTGTCGCGTTTATGGTGATCGTCGCTGATGCGCCGGGCGCCAGCGTCGGGACTGTCCAAATGCCTGTACCGCTGTTGAAACTGCCCGATCCGCTTGCGGAAACGAAGGTCGTGCCGAGCGGCAGCATATTGCCTACCGTAATGCCCGATGCACTGAGGGAGGGCGCCCCGGCATTGCTGACGGTGAATGTGTAGCTGATCGTCGCGCCATTGGCGGGGTTCGTATTGCTGACGCTGCTGGTCAGCGACAAATCCGCATAGGCGGCGGGAACCGCGGTGAGAAAAAGGTCGGCGCGCTGGAATGTGCCATCGTCGGAGCCCGAAAAAAGGTCACAGATTTCCAGCCGCCAGGTGCCGGCGCTATTCTGCCCATTAAATGCAGAGAGCAGTGCGTTCGGGCGGAACTGGTTCTGGTAGGGCGGGGCAGTGGTCGTGTAACTGACGCTGTTGCCATCCGTGTTGACCAGCGTGGCAGCCGCGTCATTAAGCCGGACGTTGAAATTGTCACCGTCGATCGCGTTGGGATCGCCGTTGACCAGCTGGACGCGGGTTCCGGCGGGCGATTGCAGTGTGATCTGTATGTCGCCGCGCCATGTGTGCGTCGCCAGAACGCCCAGATCGACATCGCTCACGGTGAAGCTGGTCGACACGGTGAAGTTGCGGACCAACGGCGCGGCGCAGGTGGTGGTGCCGTTGATCGCCCCGGTCGTCGTGTTGCTCGCGGTCTGTGCCGCTGCGGGCGTCGCCACGGTGGCGCAGCCGACCACGGCCGCCAGCGCGTTTATCGCGCGGCGCCACAATTGCCTTGGGCTGTTCTGCTTGGCTGGTCCCGCCATTCCGTCCGGCTAACAGATTTCGGATAATGGCAGGTTAACTCAGGCGTTGTTGGCCGTTCCCCTGAAACGCGCCGTTTACCTTATCCGGGCTAAGGTCCGGGTCGATGGTAAGGACCAGCCGTCTTTTCGCCTGCTTGCTGTGGGCCTTTTTTGTCGTGCTCGCCTCTGGCTGGAGCGCGCCAGCACAGGCGCAGTCATGTGCCCCTGCGACCAGTCAGGGCACTGCTCCCCCCGGTTGGCAGACCTACTGCTGGCTGGACTTTTCGGCCTATAATGATGCCACTGCCCGATCGGCAGGCGGGCAGAATTTCCTTTTCACACTCAGCGATGGATCGGTCCTCTCCTTCAACCTGAGGGCAACGAGCACTGCGCCGACCGCCGCAGCAGCGCTTGCGGCACCATCCTGGGGTGGTGCTGCGGTCGGCAATTCGGCCTTCCTCGGCATTCCGGGCCGGCCGATCCTTTACATGGCGAACGGCGGCTCGACCGTTACCTTCACCATAACCAACATCCTTATCACACCGCCGCCAGGCGCACCTGCGGTTACCGCTTATGCCTTTGTCGCGGCCGACGCGGAATCGACGGACGGTGCCGAAACGATCCGCTTCACGACCAACGGGGGCGGCTGGCAGTTGCTTGACGAGGTCAATCCGATCAGCGGCTCCAACATGCCGACCCGGGCGGGCATCGGCACATCGGTTTTTGATACCACTGGCGGCGGGCTGCCTAGCCCGACGGGCGGATACATCGTCGGCACTTCCAGCCCTACGACCGTCACCGCGCAGATGACCGGCTCAGGCCTTCAGGGGATGATGTTCGCGGTGCGCTTCGCCTCGATCCGCCTGAATAAGGAAATCATCGGTCCGCGCATTAATCCCGCCGACCAGTTCCAGTTCCGCATCACAGCGACCAATACGGGCGCGGTGCTCGCCAGCGGTACGACCAGCGGCACCGGCAATGGCCCCTTTGCCGCAGCCGCACTTAGCCTTGCTTCCGGTATCCCGCTGACTCTCAGCGAGACAATGGCGGCCGGCAGTGTCAGCACATTGGCCCAGTATCGATCCACGCTGACCTGCATCAATTCAAGCGGCGCGACATCGACCCCGCTGCCCAACAATGCGGTGACGACCAGCTTCAATCTCGGCTCTCTGGCATTCGGGGATTCGCTGGTCTGCACATTCCGCAACGGCGCCCATCCGCGGGTTCAGTTATCGAAAGCGCTGGGCACCGGCGGGCGGCGCTTTGAAGGGGATCAGTTTACCGTTCGCATCAGGAACGGCTCTACAGTCCTTGCCTCTGCCACCACCAGCGGCACCACGACGACGGTCACCGGTGGCAACACCGGCCTGATCCAGCTGGTCAGCGGCACGGCCTATACGCTCGACGAGATCGCCGCCGGCACGGGCAACCTCGGCAATTATACGGCAACGATGGCCTGCACTAACGGCTTCACGGGATCGACAACGACTCTTCCGACTACGGTGGGCGGTGGCATCACCCCGCAGGTCGGGGACGTCATCACCTGCGTCATCACCAACACCCGCCGCGCGATCGCTGTGCTGCTGGTCGACAAGACATCGACGGTGATTTCGGACCCGGTCAATGGCACCATCAACCCGATGATGATCCCGGGTGCGATTGTCGAATATGCGAT
>CANHQT010000032.1 GCA_947463325.1 Sphingomonadaceae bacterium | reverse complement strand
GGATGAGCATCAAGGCAATTGTGGCATCGCGCCTGGCGGCACTTTACACGAGCGAGTGGCTGCTGGTCCGCAATCGCGCGACAGCGGAACGGCGGCGGCAGCGGAAAAGGCAAGCACATATGATCGACCTGTTTATCGATCCGGCCGATCCGTACGGCTATCTGCTGCTGGAATTGATGCCAGCCTTTGCCGCCCGCTACGAGGTCCATGTACAGCCCTGGCTAGTGGGTGACCCGGAAGACGCCGTGGCGCCCGATCGTGAACGATTGGCCGGTTGGTCGATGCGCGATTGTGCCATGCTTGCCGCCCGCATGGGCATTGCCCCACCGGTTGCTGCCCTGCCTGCCGCAGACCGAATTGCCCAGACGCGGGCAATCATCGCGGCCGCAATCGGGCAGGATGGGGCATTACAAGCCTGCACTGACGTCATGATGGCATTATGGACCGGCGCTTCGCTGCCCCCGGCCCTGCATGGCGATGTTGCCGCTGCTATCGCGCAAGGCAATGCACGGCGGGCTGAAGCCGGCCATTATCTGGGGTCGGTGCTGGCCTATGGCGGGGAAAGCTATTGGGGTGTCGACCGGCTGCATTTCCTTGAGGCACGGCTGAAGGAACTCGGGCTGAGCCGCGACGGGAAAGATGCGCCTCTGTACCCGCCGCCGCCTGACATGGCTGGGCCGGTATCCCGTCCGCGTGGCGGGGAACTCCATTGGTATCTCAGCTTCCGTAGCCCCTACACATGGCTCGCCACAAACCGGGTGAAGGCCATCGCCGACGCCCATGGCGCGGAGCTCAAACTGCGCTTCGTATTGCCGATGGTGATGCGCAGCCTGCCGGTCCCGCCCGTCAAACGGCGCTACATCACGCGCGATGCGGCACGTGAAGCACGACGGTTCGGCATTCCCTTCGGCAAAATCTGTGATCCTGTCGGTGAACCGGTGGAGCGTAGCTATTCGCTGCTGCCCTGGGCGCGCGAGCAAGGGCGGGGCTTTGCCTATGTCGAGAGTTTCCTGCGCAATGTCTGGAGCGAGGGCATTGATGCGGGCAGCGATGCCGGCCTCCAGCGCATTGTCGAGCAGGCGGGCCTCGACTGGTCGGACGCCCGCCGGCTGATCGGCAATGACGGCTGGCGCGCCGAGGCGGAGGCCAACCGCCAGGAACTGCTTTCGCTCGGCCATTGGGGCGTGCCGAGTTTCCGGGTCGGCGATACCGCCGTCTGGGGTCAGGACCGGCTGTGGGCCGTGGATGCTGCGCTACGCAGCTAAGCGTCCCGATCAGTTGGTCCAGTAGATCCAGTCCTGCCCGTCCTGCCATGGCGCGTTGAGCGGGACATCAATCCGCACCGGCGCCTCGACCAGACCAGGCCACATCGGCGGCGGCAGGTCACGATTCTGCGCTTCGATGAGCGCGCGCAGCTGGGCCACACGCTCCGGCTGTGCGCTGGCAAGGTTACGCTGTTCGGTCGGATCCTCGGCGAGGTTGAACAGCCACGCCGTCTGCGAACCCCGACCGATGGAGAGTTTCCAATCCCCTGCCCTCACCGCGCGATAATCGCCTGAGCGCCAGAAGAGCGGCGCCGGGCGTGGCTGCGCTGCCATGCCGGGCACAATCCCACCGAGCAGGTTGATCGAATCCATCGCCCGGTCAGACGGGATGGCAGCGCCGGCAACAGCAGCGAAGGTCGCGAACATGTCGAGGTGGCTACCCGGTGCCTGCCCGATGGTTCCGGGAGCGATCCCGCCCGGCCAGCGCATGAACAAGGGCACGCGAATACCGCCTTCAAAGAAGGTCGCTTTCCAGCCGCGGTAAGGGGCATTGTGGCTTTCGATACCGGTGTACCATGCGCCGCCATTGTCGCTGGTGAAGACAACCAGCGTATTCTCATCCAGACCCTCGCGCTTCAAATGCGCCATCAGATCACCGATGCGCCGGTCGAGCTGGCGGACCATCGCCGCATAAACGCGGGTGGTGTGGTCGGAGATGCCGGAGAGGGCCTCATAATCCTCCCGCGTCGCCTGCAGCGGCGTGTGCGGGGCGTTATAAGCCAGATAGAGGAAGAAGGGCCGGTTCTTGTTGGCGCTGATCGCGGCGATCGCATTGTCCGTCAGATAATCGGTGACATGGCCAACCGGCTCCATGCGCTGCTCGTTATTGTACTGCACGGCGTAGGGAAGGTTCGGCCACAGGAAATTGTCGATCGGGTCGAACGGCAGCTTGGCGTTGACCGTGTCCGGATGATCCTCTGGCAGGAACATGCCGCCACCGGCGCGCATGCCCAGCGATTCATCAAACCCCTGCGCGGTCGGCGCCAGATCATCCGCTTCGCCCAGATGCCATTTGCCGAGATGGAGCGTGCGATAGCCGCGCGCCTGAAGCGCCTCGGCGATGGTGATTTCACTCGCCGGGACGCCCATGCGCTGGCTGGGGATGACATCGACGTTGAGATCATCGCGGAAGATGACGGGGTGTGGGCCGTTGGCATCGGCATGGCCCACCGTGGCCGCAAAGGCTGGCGGTATGCCGGTGAATTCAAAGCCAAAGCGGGTCGGGTAGCGTCCCGTCATCATCGCCGCGCGGCTGGGTGAACAGGTCGCGTTACCAGCATAGCCGGACGTGAAATTCACGCCTTCACGTGCAAGCGCATCGATGTTCGGCGTCGGCACCTGACCGCCGGCAAGCCCGCCGCCGTTCAAGGTAAGATCGTTGACGCCAAGATCATCGACGACAATCAGGATGATGTTCGGCGGCCGTTCACCCTCGGGCGCATTGGCAGGCCCCTGTCCCCAGGCAATCGGCCGGTTGGGCTGGATGGGGTCGCGCCATTCCGAAAGCGTGCCAGGAATACCCTGTTTTGCGGCCCAGGCGACAAGCTGCCCCGGGAAGAATATGCGCATGACAGCACCGGCCGCGACAAGCGCGACCAGCAGGCCCACGGCAATCCAGCGCTTCTTCATTCCGCTCTACTCCCCAATGGCCCGGAACTAGGACCTCAAAGCGCCAATATCACCCCCGCATCGGGTGGCGTCCGGCCATTGACCATCGATTCATACGCAGCCTTGGCTGCATCCCCGCCTTCATGCCGTTCAATCTTCAGATGGCTGGCAAGGCTGGGCAGGAAGGCCATGTTCGCCTCCCCCATCTTCGTTTCGAGCACGCCCGGCCCCCATTGCTGCTGACGCTTGGCGATCTGGGCCGGCGCGAAGAAGAACTCCGGCGTCGCGCCCGGCAGATCTTTTGCCGCGCGCGGGCTATCCCAATGGGTCAGACCGACGCCGATGCTGGCTTTCAGCGCATCAGCGAAATGGTGGTGGACGCGCGCGATGAAACCGCCATCGCCTGACATGTCGACAAAGGCGGTCGGCCGGGTGGCATCGAGCGTTTCAAGCTCATCATAGGTCACCACCCGGTCATAGATGCCGAGCGCAACGGTAAAGTCGCGGTTGCGTGCGCTGGTCAGGCCAACCACTTCGAGCGGGCGCGTGGCGAGCGATTTGGCATGATGGGCGGCGGCAATTCCGGTTTTGGAACTGGCGCTCCCGATCAGCAGTTGGTCCGCGCCAAAGGCGGCATTATCTTCCAGATAATCACCAATCAGATAGCCGGTGAACAGCAACGGAAACAGCAGACAGCGCAGGTCCGGCACCGCGGCAAGCGCGGGCGGATCACCCTCCGTGCGCTGATACTGGTTATAGACCAGCGGCAGATCGGCACGATGCGGACTCGCATCGGTAAAGCCACGGTCGGAGGCCCGACCGGGTCGCAGCACCACATGCGAAGCCATCGGGAAATAGCCATAGATGCGAGCCCCGACCGGTACGTCGGAATGGCGGCTGTCCTCGATCACGGCAAAGCCCCAGACCGGCACCTGCCCCCATTCGCCCTCATCTGGGAAAAACTTCCAATAGCCGATCATGTCACCTGCGGCGGCATAGGTGATGTTGTTGGCGGTCAGTGCGAAACGCTCGATACGCGCCAGCACCTCCCCATCCTCCAGTCGAGGCAATGGCGCCTCTGCGATCTCCGCCTGGTCGAACGCCGACCTTTTGACTCTCAACCGCGTCACCATTGCCATGTCAGCCTATCCCCAAATGGACGAGCGCGGCGGCGAGCGCGATCAACAGCGCCATCCACACGCGCGGACTGGCATAGCCTGCCACCATCCGTTGGGTCGGGAAAGAGTAAGTGGCATCGACGCCGAGCAGTTTTGCAGGGTGGGACGCGCGAAACGCCGGATCGAGCACCATCGCTACCAAATCGCGGCGGCTACGGTACCGCATGGTGCCGACCAGCGTCCAACCGGGATCGGGGGCGCTGTTCCAGGCATCAATATAGCCCGCAACCTTGCGCCCGACATAGAGCGGATGACCACCCCGCCGCAGCAGCGCCCGCACAAACGGATCGGAATAGGCGCGCAGCCATTCGGCACCGCTCCTCGCTTCGCCGCTGTGCGGATCGGTGACCATCCCGTCGCGCACCTTGACGAGATTGCACATCACAAACTCGGCCCCGTCATCGGCTTCGAGGAAGGCGCGCATGATGGCAGGGTCATTCCCGGTTTCGGCAAGGCGCGGGCCGACTTCAACGAAGAAACGGTCAATCTCCGCCTGTGTCAGCGGCTTGCGGAAACCAACATAGAAGAGATGGAATAAGGCGTAGAGCAGGCCTGCCACCGCCCAGATGATCCACGGATCGGTCATGCCACTCTCTCCCCACGCCGATTGTATTGGCATAGCAAGTGCCATATTGTGGCCGATAGCACGAGTCAAACGCGCGCCACGCATTGACCCGGCCGTGGGCATGGGGCAGCAGAACCGGCATGACAGACAAGGGGGAAATCGACAGCCGGACCGACGGTCGGCGCGAGCGCAGCCGTTCGAGCCGGGCCAAGATCGTATCGGCGATGCTCGATCTGGTGCGGCGCGGGGATGTGGCGCCGAGCGCCGCACGCGTTGCGGACGAAGCTGGCGTCGGCCTGCGCACCGTGTTCCGTCACTTCGATGATATGGATTCGCTCTACCGCGAAATGTCCGAAACGATCGAGGCGCAGGTGATGCCGATTGTCACGCGCCCCTTTGCGGGCATCGACTGGCGCAGCGACCTCACTGACATGGTCACCCGCCGGATCCAGGTGTTTGAGACGATCCTCCCGTTCCGCCTGTCCGCGAACATCAAACGCTACCAGTCGGCGTTTCTGATGGCTGATTATGCCCGCCTGACGCAGCTCGAGACACAGCTGGTGATGGCGATTCTGCCCGACCATGTCCGCGCCGACCGTACCGGCGTGGCGGCGCTGTGCGTCGCCCTGTCCTTCCAGAGCTGGCGCGTGCTGCGCCACGACCAGCAGCTATCGCCCGAACGGGCCGCTGACGTGCTGAAACGGATGGTCAGCGCGATCGCCAAAGATCTGCCGGCCTGAGCCGGAAACAGGAGCACAAGCAATGGCCATCATCTTCTACGATTTCCCGATGGCGCCGAGCCCGCGTCGCGCGCGCATTCTGCTCGCGGAAAAAGGCATCCCGCACGAGGTGGTGATCGTCGATCTGGCGAGCGGCGAGCAGCGCGGCCCCGCCTTTACCGCTATCAATCCGCGCCAGACGGTGCCGGTACTCGCGCTCGAAGATGGCACGATGTTGACTGACAATGCCGGCATCGCCGCCTGGGCCGAAGCGGCTTTTCCAAATCCGTCGCTGATGGGCTCAACACCGGTTGAAAAGGCCATGATCGCCAGCTGGAACGCCCGTATCGAAGGCGAAGGCTTTCTCGCCATTGCCGAAGCCATGCGCAACAGCGCGCCGGGGATGAAAGGCCGCGCGCTCACCGGGCCGGTCGATTACGAACAAATCCCCGAACTGGCAGAGCGCGGGCGTGCCCGCTTCGCTGCCTTTATCGATATGCTCGACGCACGGCTGGGCGAAAGCCGTCATGTCGCGGGCGAGCATTTCAGCCTTGCCGATATCACGGCGGTGGTGGCCGTCGATTTCGCGCGCGTGATCCGCGTCAAACCGGTTGAAACCCACGCCAACATCGCCCGCTGGCGGGCTGAAATGGCCCAACGGCCATCGATGGCTGTCTGATGGCCATACGCGCTGCGCTACTTGTCCTTGGGGCCACACTTCTGGCCGGATGCAGTGCGGCCGGAGAGGATGACGCAATCAGCGAGACTGCGGCAACCACTCGCACCTGCCCTCCCCCGCCAGCACAAGCCTGGGCCTGGGTGCCGGGCGGGCGGTTTACCATGGGTGAGGATGCACGCCTGTCCGAGGAAGGGCCGCCGCGAGAGGTTGAATTGGCCGGCTTCTGGATGGCGACGCGCGAGGTCACCAACGCCGAATTCGCCGCCTTTGTCGCTGCAACCGGATACAGGACGCTGGCAGAACGCGACCCGCCGGCACTGGAAGGCGCGCCACCGGAGATGCTCCTTCCGGGTTCGGCGGTCTTCACCGTGCCGGACGCGAATAATCCCAGCTGGTGGCGCTGGGTGCCGGGCGCGAACTGGCGCAATCCTTCGGGACCGGGCAGCAATATCGAAGGGCGGGATCGCGAACCGGTGGTGCAGATCGCTTATGACGATGCCCTCGCCTACGCCCGCTGGGCCGGCAAATCCCTGCCAACCGAGGAACAATGGGAACTGGCGGCCGCAACCGGCGGCGCCAACCGGCGTGAACCGGTAACGGCGGAGGGAGAACCAACCGCCAATTACTGGCAGGGCGTCTTCCCCGCCCGAAACCTTGCCCTAGACGGCTTTCGCGGGCGCGCGCCGACAGGATGCTTCCCCGCCGACCGTCACGGCATCCATGACCTGATCGGCAATGTCTGGGAATGGACAGGGAGCGCACGCAACGCGGAAGCCAATGTCATCAAGGGCGGCAGCTTCCTGTGCGCATCCAACTATTGCGCCCGCTATCGCCCCGCTGCCCGCCAGTTTCAGGAACGCGGCCTCGGCACCGACCATATCGGCATCCGCCTGATCGATACAGAAAGATCACCTCCGGTCAGCTCTGCGGATTGACCAGGCTGCGTCCGTCATCAGTCGGCATCAGCCAGATGGCGACATTGGCGAACATGACAAGCCCGGCGGCGGCCATCAGCAGCGCATGCTGGCGGCGGCCCTTGCGGAACAGCACGACGGCGCCGGCAATGAGCGCGATGCCGGCGAGCATCAGGATCGAGACAAAGGTTTCCATGCGCCGACCTTAGCGCGGCAAAGCGGCCGCGCCAACGCGCCGTCAACGCGCGAGGACGGTGGTGATGGCGATGCCGAGGGGGACGGCGGCCGCCGCAATCTGGCGCAAGGTGGCGATCATGATCCTATCTTTCCCGCCCAACGGGTTAACGGGCGGTAAAAAGCTTGTCGCGGGACTCGCATTTGCCCCGCTCCTCGCTTAGAGCCGCGCGCATCGACAGTCTTCGAGGATTGCCGCTCCGACCATGCGTATCGCCATTGCATCCGACCATGCCGCCATTGCGCTGAAATCCGCGCTGGCTGAATGGCTGCGCGGCGAAGGTCATGCGGTGAACGACCTCGGCCCCCACGACGAATCGAGCGTTGATTATCCCGATTTCGGCTATGCGCTGGCGGATGCAATCGCGTCCGGAGAGGCGGAGCGCGGCATCGCCCTGTGCGGATCGGGCATCGGCATTTCCATTGCCGTCAATCGCAACCCGGCGTGCCGCTGCGCACTCGTCTCCGAACCGCTGTCGGCAGCGCTCGCCCGTGAGCATAATGACGCCAATGTCGTCGCCATCGGCGCGCGCCTGACTGGAATCGACATGGCCAAGGCCTGCGTCACCGCCTTCCTTGCCACCCCCTTTGCCGGCGGGCGCCATGAGCGTCGTGTCGGCAAGCTTTCCTCTCCCCCCACGCTGCGGAGCACCCAGCCATGACCACTGCCACGCTCGACAAGCCCGCCATCCGCTCCGCCGGTTTCTTTACGGATAGCCTCGCCAGCACGGACAGCGCCGTGGCCGATGCCATCGACAGCGAACTCGACCGGGAGCAGTTTCAGATCGAACTGATCGCCTCGGAAAACATCGTTTCGAAGGCGGTTCTGGAAGCCCAAGGCTCTGTTTTCACGAACAAATATGCTGAAGGCTACCCCGGCAAGCGCTATTATCAGGGCTGCGCCCCGTCCGATGCGGTCGAAACGCTGGCCATCGAGCGGGCCAAGGCGCTGTTCAACTGCGGCTTTGCCAATGTGCAGCCGCATTCGGGCGCACAGGCCAATGGTGCAGTGATGCTGGCGCTGATGAAGCCCGGCGCGACGATTCTTGGCATGAGCCTCGATGCTGGCGGGCACCTCACCCACGGCGCAAAGGCTGCTCAGTCGGGCAAATGGTTCAACGCCATCCAATATGGCGTCAACCGCGACACCCATTTGATCGACTATGATGAAGTCGAACAGCTGGCCCGCGAACATAAGCCGCAGCTGATCATCGCTGGCGGTTCGGCCTATCCGCGCATCATCGATTTTGCGCGCTTCCGCGCCATCGCTGATGATGTCGGCGCACTGTTCATGGTCGATATGGCGCATTTCGCCGGGCTGGTCGCGGCAGGTGTGCACCCGTCGCCCTTCCCCCACGCGCACATTGCAACGACAACCACACACAAGACGCTGCGTGGGCCGCGTGGCGGCATGATCCTGACCAATGACGAGGCACTGGCTAAGCGCCTCAATTCCGCGGTGTTCCCGGGGCTTCAGGGCGGTCCGCTGATGCATGTCATCGCCGCCAAGGCAGTCGCCTTCGGGGAAGCGCTGCGGCCCGAATTCAAGGATTATTCAAAGGCCGTGATCGCCAACGCCCAGGCGCTGGCCGCGCGGCTGAAGGCCCGCGGATCGGCCATCGTCTCTGGCGGCACGGACACGCACCTTGCGCTGATTGACCTGACGCCGCTCGGCGTTACCGGCCGCGATGCGGACGAGGCACTCGAGCGCGCAGGTATCACCTGCAACAAGAACGGCATCCCGTTCGACCCGCTGCCGCCGATGAAGACCAGCGGCATCCGCGTCGGCAGCCCGGCCGGCACCACGCGCGGCTTTGGCGTGGCCGAATTCGAGATGATCGGCGACATGGTGGCCGATGTGCTCGATGCTCTCTCTGCCAAGGGCGAGCATGGCGACCCCGCTGTCGAGGCCGATGTCCGGGCGCGCGTACGCGCTCTGTGCGAACGTTTCCCGATTTACCGCTAGCTTTCGGCTGCCCACTGTCCTATATCAGTAATACGGCAAGGGGCTCGGAGCACAGCAGATGGTAAAGGACACCAAGGAAATGGCGCACAATCAGGGCTCGGAATTCCGCCGTGAAGACACTGACGGCGCAAAGGGCATGATCGACAAGCTGGTCAAAACCGCCGACTGGGCGATCGATGAGACAGCCCGCATCGGCAAGGCCGCGCTCGAACCCGAGAACCGCAACAAGGTTGTGGCCGGTGCCGCAATCGGCGCAGTCGCGTTGGTTGTCGTGCCAGTGGTCGGCCCCATAATCGGGGCGATTGCCGGCGCAGGCTATGTCGCCAACCGCGAGGACAAGAAACGCGGATGAAGTGCCCAGCCTGCGGACATGAAGACAGCCAGGTTAAGGATAGCCGCCCTACCGAAGATGGGGCGGCTATTCGCCGTCGGCGCCAGTGTGAGGCATGCGGCGCACGGTTCACAACATTCGAACGTATCCAGCTGCGCGAAGTGACTGTCGTCAAAACCGGTGGCCTTCGTGAGCCGTTCGAGCGCGACAAATTGCTCCGCTCCGTCACCATCGCCTGCCGCAAGCGCCCGATCGATCCGGCGCGAATTGACCGGTTGGTCAGCGGCATTCAGCGCGATCTGGAAACGGGTGGGGAGGCTGAGGTGCGCACTGGTGAGATTGGTGCCCGCGTCATGGCCGCCCTGAAGGGCCTCGACAGTGTCGCCTACATCCGCTTCGCCAGCGTCTACAAGGATTTCGCCGAAGCGCGCGATTTCGAGGAATTCGCCGCCAGTATTCGTGAAGTCGGCGCAGACTAGGGGTTGGCCCGGAACAATCGCCCGTGCTAGGCGCGCTCGGCTCCGAGGCATTTGACCATCTAGGGACATTTCATGTTCGCAACCATTATCGCCACCCTGCTCAGCAGCACGACCGCAACACCTGCGACGGGCGGCACCACTGCTAGCCCGGCTCCCGCTGCGCAGCCCCGCGTGGTGTGCCGAACGGTCCAGCAGACCGGAACACGGCTCGGTGCGCGCCGCGTTTGCCGTCGTGCCGACGTCCAACGTGATGCGGATGAAGCCGCATCGGATCAGGCACGCGACATGCAGAGTGAGGCTGGAGGCATTGCCGACCTGCCCAGCGGGGCCGGCAACGGCGCCCCGCGCTAATCCAGCGATACGACCAGCATGATCAGCAGCGCAGACGCTCTGCAACCCGCCATCATTCTCGTCCGGCCCCAGCTCGGCGAGAATATCGGCAAAGCTGCCCGGGCGATGCTCAATTTCGGGCTGACAGACCTGCGTCTCGTCGCCCCGCGGGACGGGTGGCCCAATCCTAACGCCGGCCCGGCCGCATCGGGTGCGGACATCGTGCTGGCCAACGCGCAAGTTTTCGAAACACTGGCCAACGCCGTGGCCGACTGTGGGCATGTCTACGCAACAACGGTCCGCCGTCGCGATCTGGTAAAGCCAGTGGTGACGCCGGAAGAAGCCGCGCGGACCATCCATGCCGAGGCCGGCCGTTCCGCGCTGGTGTTCGGTCCCGAACGGTCCGGCCTTGAAACCGACGATGTGGCGCTGGCGCGCACCATCGTGACCGTGCCGATCAATCCCGAATTCGGTTCGCTCAATCTCGCCCAGGCGGTCATCTTGCTCGCCTATGAGTGGTCAAAGGGTGTCGCGCTGGCGCAGCCGCCACTCAACGAACTTGATCCGCCAGCCCCGCAAGCCGATCTCGAAGGGCTGATCACATCCACCGTGACGATGCTTGAACGCGTTGATTATTTCATCCCGCCGGAGCGGCGGACAGCAACCGAACGATCACTGCGGACCCTCCTGACCAAGCCCGCATGGAGCGCGCGCGAGGTGCAGATGATGCGCGGTATCTTAGGCGCCATCGAAAAAGGCCCGCGCGGCAACTGATCCGCTTTAAGCGCGCAACTCGTCCCACTGGTCGAATTCATGCGCGATCGACTGTTCGACGAGCACGTCCCAGACGGCGGCGAGCCGATCGCCCGACAGACCATGCGCAGCGGCAGCGGCACGGACATTGGCTATCACCTGTGCCTTGCGGGCTTCATCCCGCACAGCACCGCGATCCGCCTTGATACGTGCGGCTGCATCCATGTAGCCAAAGCGGCGCACCAGCAATCGCACCAGTTCCAGATCAACGGCATCAACGCCGGCACGCACTTCTGCCATCGTCTGGCACGCTTCGGGGTCGGGAACGATCGCGGTCATGGCGCGCGCCTTGCCGTCGCCACAAGCGCTTGTCCATAGCCGCTGTTGGCCCCATGTAGCCTTCATGGCAAACTGGAACGGCTGGCAGCAGCGCGAAATCCCCGAAGGCGAGATGCATGATCGCGAGACCAGCCCGCTGCTGCTGGGCATTGCCTACGGCTTTCCGCTCAGCATCCCGCTCGGTCTGGTCATCTTGGATAGCATAGCGCTCGGCCTGGCTTTTGCTCCGCTCCTTTCCATGGTCATCGGCCATCTGATCGTCGAACGGCGCAAGCGGCTCGCCGCCGAGGCGGAAACGCTGCCCGAGAGCGAAACCCGCCATTGACCTTTGGCCCGCGCTTCGCTAGGCGCGCGACCTTCCACACATGGACCCCGCACCCCGGTGAAGCGGCGGTCGCGCCGGAGAGTTGCTCCGGCGGGTGGTTCCGGGCTTTGCCGCCCGCGCAATGGTGCGCGGTGCGGACACACGATGGAGTGACACATGTCGAAGCGCCATAGCGCCAAGTATAAGATCGACCGCCGCCTCGGCGAAAATATCTGGGGCCGCCCGAAGAGCCCGGTCAACAAGCGTGAATATGGCCCCGGCCAGCACGGTCAGCGCCGCAAGGGCAAGACCAGCGACTTCGGTATCCAGCTGCGCGCCAAGCAGAAGCTCAAGGGCTATTACGGCGACGTCACGGAAAAGCAGTTCAAGCGCGCCTATCAGGAAGCGTCGCGCATGAAGGGCGACACCAGCCAGAACCTCATCGGCCTGCTCGAGCGCCGCCTCGACGCCATCGTCTATCGCGCCAAGTTTGCGCCGACCATCTTCGCTGCACGCCAGCTGGTCAGCCATGGCCACGTCTATGTGAACGGCGTGCGCTGCAACATCGCCAGCCGTCAGGTGCGTCCGGGCGATGAAGTGACGCTCGGCAAGAAGGCGCAGGAAATGGCGCTGGTCGCCGAAGCTCAGGCCCTGCCAGAGCGCGACCTGCCCGACTATCTGGCGATTGACGGCACCAAGGCAACCTTCACCCGCGTGCCGACGCTGGATGAAGTGCCCTATCCGGTGAAGATGGAACCGAATCTGGTCGTCGAATTCTATTCGCGCTGATCGCTTTCACGATCTCGAGGGAACGGGGCCCGGACGCGAGCAGCGTTCCGGGCCCTTTCCTTTTGCTGCGGTTATCTGGGCAGGAACGCCGAGATCCGCCGGAGCATATCGGTGCGCGCCTCGGCCGTGCCGAGGTTGTGCGCAAGCCCCTCATATTCGATGAGCTCAACCGGGCGACCCGCATTCTGGAGCGCGCGCCGCATCGTGCGCGCCTGTTCGATATCGACATTGGTATCGAGGCTGCCGTGGAACATCAGCACCGGCACATTGATGGCCGATGCGTTTTGCGCAGGGCTTCCCTCCCGCAAGTGAGGTCCTTCACCGATGTAATCACGCTGGATGCGCCCCGTGATGAAGCGGCTTTCCTCGCGCCGCAGCTGGGGAAGATCGGTAACCGGGGCAATCGCGACAACCGAGCGGAACAGGTCCGGCGCGATCACGGCTGACTGTAAAGCCGCATAACCGCCATAGGACCAACCGACGATCGACAGTTTGGCGGGATCGACACCGTGCGCCGAAAGCAGCCAGCGGCCACCGTCCGTCACATCACCGATGGCCATTCGCCAGGACTGGAAACCGTTGTTCCGGTACCAATCCTCGCCATAGCCGGATGACCCGCGGAAATTCGGCTGGAGCACGGCATAGCCCTGCGCAGCGAAATATTGCGCGAGCCAGTCGAAACCCCATTCGTCGCGCGCCGATGGCCCGCCATGCGGCATGACAATGGCTGGTATGCCCCGGGCATCGGTGCGTCCGGGCGGCAGCGTCAGATAACCGGGGATCATTGTCCCGTCAGCCGCCGGATAGGTGATCGGCTGGACAGGCGACAATGTCATGCCATCGAGCGCCGGCCTGTCTGCCAGCAAGGGTCGCAACTGCCGCGCGGCGGGCGCATAGAGATAGTAACGGCCCGGGTCGACGTCGGAACTCGCCCAGACGAGGAACTGGCTGCGGTCATCGCTTTCATCGGCGATGTGGACCGCGCGGCCGGCCAGGGCCCGCTGCAGTGCATTGCTCATCCGCCGCAGCGGCCCATCCGTGACGATGGCTTCGCGCTTGTCCGTGACATAGCTCGCGCCCACCACACGGCGCGTGCTTCCCGCAAAGAGCAGCCCGTCGATATCGACCTCCGGGTGCGAGAAGAGCACGCTGGTGATGCCGGACCCGTCCAGCGGCATGGCGACAACGGCGGTCCGTCCATCGACCTGCTGAAAGCCGATGGCCCGATCCGTCTCCGGGTCCACGGCCAAGGGTGAAAAACCATCCTGCGAAAGAATGTTGTAGGTCGCCAGCGGCTGCCAATCCCCGCCGGCGGCCGGGCGGTAGAAATAACGGACCGTCTCGCTCAGCTGGAAAGTCTGCCCGACGAAAGGCTGGATCGCCATGATCCGGACATTGCCCAGCCCGTCGGTCAGATAAGCCGCCGCTTCCCGCCTGGGCGTTTCGACGCGCCGGATGGCAGCCGTCCGGATATCGACCCCGTCGACTCCCATTCCCTCCTCGTCGCGCGAAACCAGCGATCCTATCCGCGCCTCCGGCACATAGCTGCGCATCATCAACACGGCATCGTCATCATCGCGCAGCCAGTCGATCACGGTACCGCCCCGAAAGTCGGCAAACAGGGCGTCCGCGCCGCGACGGGTGCTCAGCGACTTCACATTCCCGCCAGCCGCATCGACAGCGATCACCGTTGAAAATCCGTAGATCTCGCCGTTTACTTCTTCCCGGCCGCCGAGGCTGCAAACGATACGGACATTGTTCGCCCATCTGCACCAGCGCAGCGTTTCCGGCGCTCCACTGGCGCGCAGGATGCGGCGAGGTTCCGCACCCTCCGCCGTTCCGACAACGAACAGGTCATTGCCCTCTCCGGCACTTGGGCTGATGAAAGCAATGCTTTGACCGTCGGGTGACAGGCTCACATCCTGCAACGCCTCCAGCGCACCAAAGCGGGCGGCAAGGTCCACCGCAGCCCCGGGGCCGGCCTGTGCCGCAGCGGCAGACGGGATCACTCCCGCAGCAACCGCACCCAGCAGAAGCGCGACCGGAGCGCTAAAAACCCAAAAAAATTTTGAATTTATTGGCTTTTTATACGCCATGACTTTCTCTCCGAATCGCGACATCAATGAGGATGCGCGAATTCGAAGAAGAGACAATCTTTTTAATAATCAAAATTGCGAAATATGCCGATTTTTATCAGTTATTGGTCTAGAAAATCGGCCATAGCGTCACCCATCGCCTTTTCAGTCACGCTCGACATATGGGTGCCGGGAATGGTGGCGAGGCGAGCATCGGCCAATTCAGCGGCAAGCGCAGGCGCAGAGCCGTTATCGGCATCATCCTCTCCGCACACGACGAGGGTCGGCATGGTGATCGCCGACAGCATCTCGCGCGGGGTATCCACAAAGGTACGCAGCAGCAGCGCGGCGGCTGTGCGATCGACCTTCATCGTCTTCATGAACTGGATCGCCATCCATGTGTCATCACCGCGCTTGGCCGTATCGAAATCCGCAATCGCGCGGAGGAAGAAATCGCGCCGTCGCGCACCGCCGGTCAGCCCTTCGAGCCCCATGCCGCCGAGGATGAGGCGGGCGGGCTTCATGCCGGCGGCGACGGCGCGGACCGACGTGCGGGAGCCGAGCGAAAATCCGCCGAGGTCGAAATCGGTGAGGCCCAAATGGGCGATCAGGTCAGCGCAGTCATTGGCGAGCACATCGTCAGGATAGGCCGCCGGATCATGCGGTGCCGCACTGTCGCCATGAGCGCGCAGATCCGGCATGATTACGCGAAAACCGCGTGCAGCAATGGCGGCCGCATGGCCGAACTTGATCCAGTTGACCGTCGCGTTCGAAAACAGCCCATGCAGCAATATGACCGGTCTGCCCGCTCCCATTTCCCGCCACACAAGGCGCGTGCCATCCCGCGCGGAGAAGTCCGAAAGGAGGATGTCCGGGGAGTCAGTCATGCGCGCCTCTGCCAATGCTTATGCGCCAGGCGCTACCCCTTGGGCCAACCCATGTCGATGCTTTCCAATTAGTAAGCATTGCTATATTGTGCACTGCCATGGAAGAGAATCCTGCCTTCCTTATGGCCGACGCTGCCCGCCTGTTCCGCAAGGCATTCAACGCCCGCGCCCGCGAACTCGGCCTGACTGGTCAGCAATGGCGCGTGCTGGTTGTCATCCGCCGCAATCCCGGCATCCGCCAGTCGGTGGCAGCCGAGATGCTGGAGGTCGAACCGATCACCCTTTCCCGCATGGTCGATCGGCTGACCGATGCCGGGATGGTCGAGCGCCGCGCCGATCCGAATGACCGTCGCGCATGGGCGTTGTTCCTGACCGCCGCCGCCGAACCATTGATGGACCAGATGCGCGCAATGGCCGAGGCGCTGACGCAAGACGCCATGGAAGGGTTCACGGTGGCAGAACGCCAACAATTGACCCGGCTTGTCGAGCGCTATCGCGCCAACCTGTCCCGCCGCACCGAGAGCATGGCCGATGAGTGAAACACCCGCCCCTGATCGCGCCCCGCGCCATTGGGCACGCCTCGCCCTGATGTTCAGCGTTCCCCTGCTGCTCGCCGGGGTCGGCATCTGGCTGTGGCTGACCAGCGGGCAATCGGTCAGCACCGATAATGCCTATGTGAAGCAGGACATGGTTTCGATCTCGCCGGAAATTGGCGGGCGCATCACCTTCGTCGGCGTCGCCGAAAATCAGCGGGTGGAGGCGGGCGCGCTGCTGTTCCGCATCGACGAGGAACCGTTCCGCATCGCACTTGCCGAGGCTGACGCCGAAATCGCCGGAGCAGAGGCGCGCGTCTCCACGCTGGAAACAACCGCTGACAGCATGGCGGCGGATATTGCGACCGCCGAACGCGCCCTCGCCTTTGCCCGGGCCAATCTGGAGCGGGAACAGGCGCTGATGGATCGCGGATTCAACACCCGCGCCCGTCTCGATGTCGCTGAGAATGCCGTGTCCGAAGCCGAAGGGCGGCTGGCAGAGGCGCGCGCGGCCGCATTGCGTGCAAGGGCCCAGCTTGCGACTGGTCGCACTGCGCCCGGCATCAACCCCGGCCTGTTGAGCGCACGCACCCTGCGCGAACAGGCGCTCTACAATCTCTCCCGGACGGAAGTCCGCGCGCCCATCGGCGGGATCGTGACGCAGGCTGAGCGGCTGCAGCGCGGGCAGACTATGGTATCCGGCATCCCTGCCCTTACCATCGTTGCCGCAAACGGCGGGTGGATAGAGGCGAATTTCAAGGAAACCGATCTTGATCGGATGCGGGTCGGCCAGCGGGCAACGATCCGGCTTGATGCCTATCCGGGCATGGACCTCACCGGCCATGTCGCCAGTATCGGCGCGGGGACGGGCAGCGAATTTTCGGTGCTGCCCGCGCAGAATGCCACCGGCAACTGGGTGAAGGTGACACAGCGGGTGCCGGTGCGCATCGCCATCGACACACGGCCCACCCGGCCACTGATCGCCGGGCTGAGCGCGGAGGTAACCGTCCACTTCGACCAGCAGCGGCGGTGAGCACGACCGACGCCCCGACGCTCGCTGTCCGCCATCGCGGGTTGCTGATGGTCGCGGTGATGGGTGCGTCAATCATCCAGTTTCTGGATTCGACCATCGCCAATGTCGCCATCCCGCATATGCAGACCAGCCTGGGCGCAACGCTGGAAAGCGTCACCTGGGTGCTGACCAGTTTCATTATCGCCTCGGCCGTCGCCACGCCGATCACCGGCTGGCTGGCCGATCGTATCGGGTCGCGAAACCTGTTCCTGATCGCCGTCAGCGGTTTCATCATTGCATCGATGCTGTGCGGCATCGCGGTCAACCTGCCGGAAATGGTCGCTTTCCGCATTCTTCAGGGGATATTCGCTGCCTTCATCGGGCCGCTGTCGCAAGCCATCATGCTCGATATCAATCCGCCCAGCCAGCATGCGCGGGCGATGGCGATCTGGGGCATGGGGGTGATGATCGCGCCGATCTCGGGGCCGATGATCGGCGGGTGGCTGACCGAGAATTACAGCTGGCGCTGGGTGTTCTACATCAACCTGCCGATCGGCATCGTGACTCTGGCGGTGCTGTGGTGGCTGTTGCCGAGCCGGCCGGTCACCCGTCGGCCGCTCGATTACACCGGCTATATCCTGTTCGCGCTCGGCCTCGCCTCGCTTCAGCTGATGCTTGATCGCGGCCATAGCGAGGACTGGTTTTCCAGCCCCGAGATCATCGCCGAAGCCTTCATCGCCATCGGCGCGCTGTGGATGTTTGCCATCCACCTCGCAACCGCCCGCAACCCGCTCTTTTCCCCCGCCCTCGTCCGCAACCGCAACTTCATAACCGCCCTGTGCTTCATGGCGCTCATGGGGATCGTGCTCATCGCACTGGCGGCCCTGCTGCCGCCGATGCTGCAGAATCTGTTCGGATATCCGGTGTTCGATACCGGCCTTTTGATGGCACCGCGCGGGGTCGGCGTGCTGGTATCAATGTATATTGCCTCCCGGCTAATCGCGCGCACCGGGCCGCGCCTGCTCGTCGCCAGCGGCTTTGCCATCACCGCGCTGACCCTGTGGCGGATGACCGCCTGGTCGCTGGAAATGGGCTGGGAGGAAATGGCGATCACCGGCTTTGCCCAGGGGCTGGGCATGGGGCTGTGCTTCATGCCGTTGAACGTGATTGCCTTTGCCACTGTCAGCCCGCGTGACCGGACAGACGGTGCCGGCCTGCTCAACCTGTTCCGCTCGGTCGGTGCCAGTGCCGGTATCTCGCTGCTCACGACGCTGCTGGCCCGCAATATCCAGACCAGCCATGCCGATCTTGGCGCCCATATCACTGCCACCACCGTCCCGGCGGTTGACCTCTCTGCAGCAGAAAGGCTGGGGGAATATGGTGCAGGCGCGCTCTATGCGCTGGATGCCACCATCAACCGGCAGGCGGCAATGATCGCCTATCTCAACGATTTCTGGATCCTCGCGATCCTGACCGCCCTGTTTGTGCCGCTGGTGCTGCTGGCGCGTGAGCCAAAGCCCGCGCCCGGCAACCCGCCGCCGCCCTCACTCGACTGACGGTCGCGTTATCCAGCCCGCGCGCCGCGCCAGCCACAGGCCGGCGGCAATCGAACCGGCAAGGCCAAGCGCCATGTCCTTCTGCGCATCCCACATGTCACCCTGTTGCCCATTGTAAGACTCGGCCACGGCGGGATCCATGACCAGCGTCAGCAGCCATTCAAAGATTTCGTAAGCGCCCCCGATCGCAAGCAGCAGGATGGCCGCTGCACTGATCAGCACCGCGCGCTGCACTGTAAACCCGGATAGCCAGGTGCAGGTGGCAGGCATAAGCAGCGCCCCGAAGGCAATGTGGACAAACCGGTCATAATGGTTGCGGGTCCAGCCGAACGCCGCGCGCGTATCGGTACCGCTCAACCAGCGGAGCCAATCGTCATAGGGCACGCTGCTATAGGTCCAGCGCGCGCCAAAGCTGTGCAGCGCGAAAAAGGCGACGAGACAGACCAGCGCCGGGGTCGAGAGCGGCCATCGCCGCAACCACCAGGGCGCGGCGAGCACCAGCGCAAGCGTCGGGATATGATGGAGCGGCGCAACCTCCGGGAAAGGCTGATCAACATTGACCAGCCCGACGAGCAGCAGCAGCGCCAACAACGCGTTGCGCTGGGCGGTGGGCATCGCTCGCCATCCCCCCAGCCACCCGCTCACTGGTCCGCTCAGCCCTTCTTGAGGTGACGACGGCCCAGCAATTCAGCGATCTGCACGGCATTCAATGCCGCGCCCTTGCGCAGATTGTCGGACACGCACCAGAAGGCGAGGCCATTTTCAACCGTGGGGTCGTCACGCACGCGGCTCACAAAAGTGGCATCATCGCCCGCGGCCTCGATCGGGGTCGCATATCCGCCATCCTCGCGTTTATCGACCAGCATGACGCCGGGCGCCTCGCGCAGGATTGCTTGAGCCTCTTCCGCGCCCAGCTCGCGTTCGAACTCGACATTCACGGCTTCCGAATGGCCAACGAACACCGGCACGCGCACGCAGGTGGCATGGAGCTTGATCTTCGGGTCGAGGATTTTCTTCGTTTCGACCATCATCTTCCACTCTTCCTTGGTCGAAC
The DNA here is from genome assembly GCA_947463325.1 of Sphingomonadaceae bacterium. Taxonomy (GTDB): domain Bacteria; phylum Pseudomonadota; class Alphaproteobacteria; order Sphingomonadales; family Sphingomonadaceae; genus Sphingopyxis. Next base: position 4,718 of record CANHQT010000032.1, on the reverse strand, counting down.
CGTCGTCGAGGAAGCTGTCGATGTGCGGGATGAGGTTGAAGGCGATCTGCTTGGTGAACTTGGATATGTCCTTCTGGTCGCCGACGAAAATCTGCCGCGTCTGGTTGAACAGCTCGTCCATACCAGCCTTGCCGGCGCCGGAAACCGACTGGTAGGTCGCAACAACGACGCGGGTGATCGTTGCGGCATCATGCAGCGGCTTCAGCGCCACGACGAGCTGCGCGGTCGAACAATTGGGGTTGGCGATGATGTTCTTGACGCGATAGCCGTCGATGGCATCGGGGTTAACTTCCGGCACGATCAGCGGAACGTCCGGATCCATGCGGTAGAGCGAGCTGTTGTCGATCACCACGCAGCCCGCTGCGGCGAACTTTGGCGCATAGACCTTGGTCGCATCGCTGCCGATGGCGAACAGCGCAATGTCCCATCCGGTCGGATCGAAATGCTCGATATTCTGAATCTTAGCCGTGCGCCCGGAATCGCCGAGTTCGATCTCCTCACCCACCGAGCGGGAAGAAGCGAGCAGCGCGATCTCGTCAAAGGGGAATTGCCGGTCGGCGAGGATGTTGACCATCTCGCGCCCGACATTGCCCGTCGCACCCGCGACAACGACCCGATAACCCATCTCGACCTCCGAAAAATGCTGCGCTGCGCCATAGAGGCAAAGCCGCACGGATGAAAGCGCTAGTGGTCAGACAGGCAGCGCGTCAAAAGCCGCGGTCATGCGCGGCTGGTCACTTTCGAACGGGACTGTCCCGTGCCACACAAAGGAAGGGAAAAGAATGAGCTCTCCCTCGCGCGGCACAAACACCCTGTCCGGCGCAAGATCGAGACCAAGCGAGGCATCCGGCGCGCCCATCGTCAGCGCGCCTTGCGGCAAACCGTCCGCCCCGTCCTTGCCCACCGCATCGGGGAGAGAGACATAAAAAGCCGAGCTCAGCCAGCCATCCTGATGGATGTGGTTGATATGAAATCCGCGATCGGCAAGCCGAATCGACCAGCTGTGCTTGAAGCCGATGCGGCCGGTATTGCGCCGCAAGAAAGGGTGGGTTGAGTCGACGGGCAATGTCGCCAACCATTGCTCGATGGACGTGTGCAACGCAAAGGAAAGAGCAGTGATGCGAGGTTCACGGCGCAGGAAAAGGTGGCCGCGCGTCTGTGTTCCGTGGCGCGCCGACTGGTCGTCCGGGTGATGCAACGCCGAATGTTCGGCCAGCAACGCATCGCGCACGTCGGAGAGGAAAGCAGGCAAATCGCTGTAACCGGCAGGCGGCTCCGGAATGATCCGCGTCGTCAACCGGTCATAGTCGTTCAGCCAGTCCACCCTTGCGTCCCCAGTCAACCGCCATGCGGTGCCAAGATAGGCCCAGCCGGTCTGGAGCTCGGGCGCGAGCTCCGTCGCGCGCAGCGCATGGCGCGCCGCCTGATCCGCATTTCCGGAAACCAACTGCCAGTGCGCCGCCTGGACTGCGGCAAGACCATGCCGGTCCGCCAATGGCTCGACCATGGTTAGTGCGGCCGCGGCATCACCGCCCATCCCCAGCGCGTCGGCACGGGCAATTTTGAATTCGGGCACATGCCCGAAACGTCGCGCCGCCTGCTCGCTCCACTCAGCCAGCTCAGCAATGCGCTTGAGACTGCGCGCCGTGCCAAGAGCGCTAGCCCACAATGGTGCATGGTCGGGGCTCGCGGTCAGGGCAGCACGGTAAGCGTCGCAAGCACTTTTACCATCGCCAATCTGCGGCAGCAGACGGGCAAGGGTTTCCAGCGTATCGATATGCGCGGGATGTTTGGCGAGCAAAGAGCGGTAGGTTTTCGCCGCCTGTTCCAATTGCCCGCAATCACCGAGAAGATGGCCGAACAAAGCCTGTGTCTGCGCCGGCGCGCTCGGATCAGTCGCAAAAGGTGCCAACAGATTAGCTGCCAGTGCCGGCTGATCAGTCATTCGCAGCGCAAGTGCGAGAGCGTGGGCGGCGCGCACCGATCCCTTGTCTTCAGCAAAAGCAGCCTCCAATGGCGCGATGGCGGCATCGGCATCGCCGATGCGCAGCAACAGCTCACCCATCGCTGTCAGAGCGCGGATATCCCGGGGCGCGATGTCGAGCAGGCGTTGTCTTGCGACCAACGCTGCGTCGAGATCGCCCGCTTCCTCGAGCAGTTCGCCCATGTTCGCCCAGAATGCAGCATTGGCCGGATCAAGGTTGATCGCTGAACCAAGGGCGGTGCGGGCCTCGGCCAACTGGCCGGATGACCTCAGCGCATTTGCGAGCAGGGCATAGGCGTCGGCATGGATAAGGCCATTGACCAGCAGGGGACGGATGCGCCCGACCGCCCCTTTTGCATTGCCCGAACGCAGCAACGCTGTCGCCGCCTGCAGTTCGCGGGCCTGTAAGGCGCTGAGGGCTGGGCGGGCGGGCGGAAGTTGGCGGTGTTGCTGGGCAGTCATTACAACTGCGTTCTAGCCCGCTTGGCTCCAAAAGCGAAGGGCCGGCTTTTCAGCCAGCCCTTCCCATGAACCCAGATATGGATGGCGAGGATTATTCGCCGTCGTTCCGGTTGTCGCGACGCTCGGCGATACGCGCCGACTTGCCGCGGCGGCCGCGCAGATAATAGAGCTTGGCACGACGCACGGCGCCCTTGCGGACGACGGTGATGCTGTCGATGTTCGGGCTGTACAGCGGGAAGACGCGCTCGACGCCTTCGCCGAACGAAATCTTGCGCACGGTGAAGTTGGAGCCGATGCCCTTGTTCGAGCGTGCGATGCACACGCCTTCATAGGCCTGAACGCGGGTGCGCTCGCCTTCGACCACCTTCACGCCGACGCGCAGCGTGTCGCCCGGACGGAAATCGGGAATGGCACGGGTTGCCAGAGCCTTGGCAACTTCTTCGGCCTCAATCGTCTGCAGGAGGTTCATACCTCGTCCTCTTGTCCATGCCGCGCGCCAGAGGCAGACTGGGCCCGAGCGCCGATATGGCGCTCCCAAAGGTCCGGTCTGCGTAACCGTGTGTCGATTTCCGACTGGCGTTTCCGCCAAGCGGCAATCTTCGCATGATCCCCCGATCGCAGCACTTCAGGGATCGTGCGCCCTTCCCATTCATAAGGTCGGGTATAGTGGGGATATTCGAGAAGGCCGTTTTCAAACGACTCCTCATCCCCGCTTAAGGTCGCGCCCATTACGCCGGGAATCAGGCGAATGCAAGCATCGAGCAGCATGAGCGCGCCCATCTCCCCGCCGGAGAGGATGATGTCCCCCATGTTGACCTGCTCGATGGCGGGTCGCGCCTCGAACAAGCGCTCGTCAAACCCCTCGAACCGCCCGCACAGGATGATCGCGCCTGGCCCTGCGGCAAGTTGGCGCACGCGCCCCTGCGTGATCGGCTTACCCCGCGGCGTCATAGCAAGAATGGGGAGCGCAGCATCGCCTGCGGCAACGGCATCCAGCGCCCGCGCGACCACATCCGCGCGCAGCACCATCCCGGCCCCGCCACCGGCAGGCGTGTCATCGACGGTGCGATGCTTGTCGCTGGCGAAATCGCGGATGTTGGTCGCGGAGCAGGACCACAGCCCCTCCTCCAGCGCCCGCCCGGCCAGGCTGTGCCCCAGCGGCCCGGGGAACATGTCCGGGTAAAGGGTGAGGATGTGGGCGGAAAAGGTCATGACGCCCAGGCCGGGTCAATGCGGACGCCCGCGTCGCCCCACTCCGGCACTGCCTGCGCGTTCATCGGCACCATGAATCGTTTGCCCGGCTTGCCGTCGACAGAGGGGCGCTCGATTTCGAGGATGTCGCCCGCGCCGAAATTCTCGACCAGCACGACCGTGCCGAGCGCCTCGCCACTGGTCGAGACAACGGGAAGGCCGATCAGATCATGATGATAATATTCACCCTCGCCCAGCGGCGGCAGCGCGCTGCGGGGGACGGTGATGTCCGTCCCCCGCGCGCGTTCGGCGGCCGTGCGGTCGGCAATTTCGGCAAAGCGCGCGATGGCGCCACCCTTGACCGGCTTGATGCCCTTGAGCGTAAGCGCGCCGCCATTGAAGCCCTTGTAGCGCTTCAGCGCATCGGGACCCTCGCCGAACAGCTTCAGGCGCACCTCGCCGCCCAGCCCGTGCGCGCCGGTAATCACCGCGAGCACGACCGGGCGGTCGGGGTTGCGCATGGCCGGGCTCAGCCCTGTGCCTTTTCTTCGCCGGCAGCTTCTTCGGCAGGCGCAGCTTCTTCGGCCGGAGCGGCTTCTTCAGCGGCAGGTGCAGCTTCCTCGGCGGGTGCTGCTTCTTCTGCGGGTGCTGCTTCTTCAGCGACAGGAGCGGCTTCCTCGACGGCAGCGACTTCCTCCACAACCGGCGCTTCCTCGACCGGCGCAGCGGCGGCAGCGGCTGCTGCTTCGGCGGCTTCAACGGCCTTGGCGGCACGCTCTTCGGCGCGGTCCTTTGCCTTGGCACCCGGAACAGCCTTGTTCGGGTTGTTGCGAGCGGCACGCTCCTTGATGCCGGCGGCATCGAGGAAACGGGCGACGCGATCGGTCGGCTGCGCGCCGACGCTCACCCAATGCTTGGCGCGATCAAGGTCGAGCTTGATGCGGTCGGCATGGTCCTTGGGGAGCAGCGGGTTGTAGCTGCCGATACGCTCGATGAAGCGGCCATCGCGCGGGCTGCGCGAGTCAGCGACGACGATCTTGTAATAGGGGCGCTTCTTAGAACCGCCGCGCGAAAGGCGAAT
>CANHQT010000031.1 GCA_947463325.1 Sphingomonadaceae bacterium | reverse complement strand
GGGGCCGAACGGCTGTGGGCGATGATCACCGATGGCAAGATCACTGTCACCATCGGCCAACGCTATCCGCTCCTCGAAGCCGCCCGCGCCCACACCGACCTCGAAGCCCGCGCCACCACCGGATCCACCCTGCTGGTACCGTGAGGGCCGGGGTCATGGGATGGCGCGCGCGACCTATGCCTTGAAATAGGCTTGGGCGAGCGTGCCCGCGCACACGAAAAATAATGGCTGCCGTAGCGACACTTTGTTGCCCTGTGTGGCCAAGTTGCTAACAGTCCCCCCGCATTTCTTGGGGTGGACGCATGGCTTTTGTTTCTGACCGGCTGATCCTGTTCGGCGCGACGGGCGATCTTTCGCGCCGGATGCTGCTGCCCAGCCTCGCCGCGTTGCATGCCGACCGGCTGGTGGCGGATGATCTGCGGATCGTCGGCACCGCACGTTCTGCGCATGACGATCAGAGCTTCCGCGCCTTTGCCGCTGAAGCGCTGGCGGAGTTCCTGCCCGCTGGCCAGCTCGCCGATGCCGATATCGCAAGCTTCCTCGATCGGCTGACTTACCAGCAGCTCGACGCGTCGGACCCCGCCGGCTTTGCCGCGCTGGCCGACAAGGTCGGGCCGGTGAATGACGGGCTCTCCATCTTCCTCTCCACCGCGCCATCGCTGTTCGAACCGACCATCGCCGGCCTCGCCGCCGCTGGCCTTGCCGGGGACCGGGTACGCATCGGCCTTGAAAAGCCGCTCGGCACCGATCTCGCGACCAGTTGCCAGATCAATGATGCGGTCGCCGCCGTTTTCCCCGAAAACCGTATTTTCCGCATCGACCATTATCTCGGCAAGGAAACGGTGCAGAATCTCCTCGCACTGCGCTTTGCCAACATATTGTTCGAACCGCTGTGGAATGCGCAGCATATCGAACATGTGCAGATCACCGTCTCCGAAACCGTCGGCCTCGAAGGGCGCGTCGGCTTCTACGATGGCGCGGGCGCACTGCGTGACATGGTGCAGAACCACATGCTCCAGCTGCTCGCACTGGTCGCCATGGAACCGCCCGCCAATTTCGACGCGACCGCAGTGCGCGATGAAAAGGTGAAAGTGCTGCGCAACCTCCGCCCTGTCGCGGCGGGGGACAGTGTCACCGGCCAATATGGCGCGGGCGCGATCGGCGGACAGGCTGTGCCCGGCTATGACGAGGAACTGGGCAAGGCCAGCGACACCGAAACCTTCGTCGCGATCAAGGCGCACATCGACAACTGGCGCTGGAAGGGCGTGCCTTTTTTCCTGCGCACCGGAAAGCGCCTGCCCGAACGCAAGACCGAAATCGTCATCCAGATGCGCCCCGTACCGCATTCGATCTTCGCCGCATCGGGCGCATCGGCGCAGCCCAACCGCCTCATCATCGGCATCCAGCCGCGCGAGAATATCCGCTTCACGGTGATGGCTAAGGTTCCGGGCCTCGACCGTGGCGGCTTGCGCTTGCGTGAAGTGCCGCTCGATATCTCGCTGCCTGATGCTTTTGCCGGGCCGAAGCGCCGCATTGCCTATGAACGGCTGCTGCTTGATCTGATCGAGGGCGACCAAACGCTGTTCGTCCGCCGCGACGAGGTGGAGGCGCAATGGCGCTGGATTGACGCGATCCGTGCAGGGTGGACGCAAAGCGGCCTCGCCCCGAAGCCTTATACTGCCGGCAGCTGGGGCCCATCGACGGCTGTCGCGCTGGCCGAACGGGACGGGGTAAGCTGGCATGACTGAGACACCGCTGGTTGCCGTCGACATCGGCGGCACCCACGCCCGCTTCGCCATCGCGCAGGTCGCGGGTGGACGGGTCACTCATCTCGGCGAGGCGGTGACGCTCAAGACAGCCGAGCATGCCAGCCTCCAGACTGCGTGGGAGGATTTCGCGCGTCACCATGGCAGCCCTCTGCCCCGCGCCGCAGCTATCGCTATCGCCAGCCCAATCCGCGGCGAGGTGATCAAGCTGACCAACAATCCGTGGATCATCCGCCCCGCCCTCATCCCCGAAAAGCTCGGCGTCGATGCGCATGTGCTGGTCAATGATTTCGGCGCGGTCGGCCATGCCGTCGCGCAGGCTAGCGAAGAGCATTTCATCCACCTGACTGGCCCGGACGAGCCGCTGCCAGCGGAAGGCACGATCAGCATCGTCGGCCCCGGCACCGGCCTCGGCGTCGCGCATGTCTGGCGCGGAGACGGCAGCTACCGTGTGCAAGCGACCGAAGGCGGGCATATCGACTTTGCGCCGGTCGACACCATCGACGATGCCATTTTGAAGGCGCTGCGCCAGCGCTACCGCCGCGTCTCTGTCGAACGCGTCGTTTCCGGCCCGGCACTGTCGGACATTCACGCGACGCTCGCTGCCATTGAAGGCCGCCCTGTTCTGGGCATGGACGACAGGGCCCTTTGGGCGCTCGCTCTGGATGGACATGACAGCCTCGCCGTCGCCGCTGTCGAGCGTTTCTGCATGGCGCTCGGCACGGTCGCAGGCGACATCGCCCTTGCGCAAGGCGGCAGCGGCGTCGTGATCGCTGGCGGCCTCGGGCTTCGTATCAAAGACATATTGGTGCGTTCCGGCTTTGCCGAGCGTTTCCGCGCCAAGGGACGGTTCGAGGGGCTGATGGCCTCCATCCCCGTCAAGCTTATCACCCATCCGCAGCCGGGCCTGTTCGGCGCGGCCGCCGCCTTTGCCCGGGAGCATGACCAATGAGCACCGCCATCGACCAGATCATGCGCACCTCCCCCGTCATTCCGGTGCTGGTGATCGAGGATGCGGCGCAGGCAGAGCCAATCGCGCGCGCGCTCGTCGCTGGCGGGCTAAAGGTGCTCGAAGTCACGCTGCGCACGCCGGCCGCGCTCGATGCCATCGCAGCGATGAAGCGCGTACCGGGCGCCATCGTCGGCGCGGGAACTGTCCTCAACGCACAGGACCTCGCCGCCTCGATCCACGCCGGCGCGGAGTTCATTGTCTCGCCCGGTCTCACCCAGTCGCTTGGTGAAGCGGCGGTCGCGAGCACCATTCCCTTCCTCCCCGGTGTCGCCAATGCCGGAGACATTATGCGCGGGCTCGACCTCGGGCTCTCCCATTTCAAATTCTTCCCTGCGGAAACCAGCGGCGGCCGCCCTGCATTGAAGGCGCTCGCAGGGCCATTCGGGCAGCTGCTGTTCTGCCCGACCGGCGGCATCACCCTCGCCAGCGCGTCCGAATGGCTCGCGCTCGATCCGGTGCTGTGTGTCGGTGGCAGCTGGATCGTCCCCAAGGGCACTCCGAACCTTGCCGCCATCGAACGCGCGGCAGCCGAAGCCGCGGCGCTCGGCCAATGACCGAGCGGCTGCGTGACCGGTTGAACGACCTTCACCGGCTGACCGCCGCGACGCCGCTGTTCAACCCTGTCTTCCAGCTCGGGCTCGATCTCAGCCGCGAGATTGAGAGCGGGGAGCTTGGCCTCGACCAAGTCGAGACGCTGGTCGAGGAACTGGGCTGCGAGGCCCTTCAGATGCGCGCGCGCAGACTGAATGCGCTGGTCGCGCCGATGGACGCCGCCACTAATCGCGAACGCTTTGCGAACCTCGCGGCAAGTGGACCGAGTGATTTCGCAGGCTTCGCTGACATATGGAGCCGGCCGGTCCAGCATATCGTCTTCACTGGCCACCCCACCTTCCTGCTCACGCCGACCGAGGCCGATGCGGTCGCAGGAGCGGCCGAGGCGGATGAGGTCGGCCCGGCGATGTGCCCGATCAACACGCCTCGCGCCGCCGTGACGCTGGCAGGGGAGCATGGCGAGCTATTGGGCGCCATGGCCCGTGCGGGCGAGGCGCGCGACATGCTGGTGCGCACTCTGCTGGAAAGCGCGGCAAAGCGCTGGCCCGCCGAATGGCGCAGGCTCCGGCCCATGCCGTTCCGTTTTGCCACCTGGGTCGGATATGACATGGATGGCCGCACCGACATCGGCTGGGCGACGAGCATCCGCCATCGCCTGATCGAGAAGGCCGTCCGGCTCGATGGTTACACCGCCGCTGCGTCCGCCATTCCCGCCGCTGCAAATGAAGCGGAAATTCTGACCCGCGCGGCCAGCTACGCACGCGCGCATGCCGCGCTGTTTGAGGGGTCGCTGGATGATCCCGCAGCCCTCGCCGCAGCGGCAAACAGCCTCAGCGCCGACCATCCGGACAAACTCGTCTCGCTCGCCTCTGTCATCGCGCAGATCGAGCGCGCCGCCGAGACAGCAGACGAGAGTGACGCCATCGCCCTCCTCACCCTCGCCAGCGCGATGCGCGCTGACGGGCTCGGCATGGGTTGGATTCATTTCCGTGTGAACAGCTCGCAGCTGCTCAACGCTATCCGCCGCCGCATCGACCCCGAAGGAAAGCTCGACCTTGCCGGCGGCACCGCGCTCATCCGCCTTCGGGAACTGCTCGCCAATGTGCGTGCCATGCGCAGCAATTTCGCTGCGCTCGCCATCGAGAGCACCACGGCGGTCCGCCAATTTCTGGCGATGGCGCAGATCCTCAAGCATATTGATGCCGATGCGCCGATCCGCATGCTCGTCGCGGAGTGCGAGGAACCGCAGACTGTGCTCGCCGCTCTCTATTTCGCCAAGGCGTTCGGCATCGAGGGCCGGGTCGATGTCTCACCGCTGTTCGAAACCGAAAGCGCTATGGAACATGGCGGCCGTTTCCTCGACGCGCTGCTGCGTGAGCCTGCCTATCAGGACTATGTCCGCAAGCGCGGCCGGCTCGCGATCCAGACCGGCTTTTCCGATGCCGGCCGCTTCGTCGGGCAAATCCCCGCCGCGCTGGCCATCGAACGGCTGCAGGGACGCCTTGCCGAGGCGATGGCGGCGCACAGCCTTACCGATGTCGCGGCGCTCATCTTCAACACCCATGGCGAATCCATGGGGCGCGGCGCGCACCCGGCGGGCATGGAGGACCGGCTTACCTATCCGCTAAGCCGGTGGGCACGCGCCCGCTTTGCCAAAGCTGGCATCACGCTCGAACCCGAAGTCAGCTTTCAAGGCGGGGACGGATTCCTTGCCTTCCGCACCCCGCGCCTCGCGCTGGCAACGCTCACCCGCATTGCGGAGGTCGAGCGCGGGTCTGTTGATCATGCCGCGGCACTCGCCGACCCTTTTTACGCCCAGACCGACCTCAGCCTCGATTTCTATCGCGGCATCCGGCGCATGCAGCGCGGATTCCTTGAATCACGCAGCTATGCGCGCGCGATCACCGCCTTCGGCCTCGGCCTCCTCAACGAAACCGGTAGCCGGAAATCTCGCCGCCAGTCGGATCTCGCCGCTGATCGCGATATGAGCCTGCGCCAGATCCGCGCGATCCCGCACAACGCCATCCTGCAACAGCTCGGCTATCCGGTGAATGTCATCGGCGGCTTCGGCAGCGCAGGCTCCGATGAGCCGGAGGCCGTGGCGGAATTGTTCGCGGCATCGCCGCGCGCGCGCCAGCTGGTGCGCATGGTGCGCGCCGCCAACAATCTGGGAAGCATCAAGTCGGTCGCCGCCTATGGCGAGCTGTTCAACAGCGCCTATTGGGCCAGCCGACCCTATCGCGGCAATGAAAGCGCCATCGAGGATGCCTGCCTCGCGCTTGCCGAACAGCTGGTGGGGGACGACCGCACCGGCGCCTTCCGCCGCCTCGCCAGCCGATTGCGCATTGACGGTCTGAAGCTCCACCGCCTGTTCGCGCGAATGGCTGCGGACGATGCAGGCGATCCATTGCGAGAGGAACGGCGCCGCTCGGTCGGCGCACTCCATGCCCTGCGCCTTGCGCTGATGCAGCACATGTTCCTGAAAGCGGTCGAGATTCCTGCCTTTTCTCGCTCCAATGACATCAGCCGGGACGATGTGCTGGCGATGGTCTTTTCGCTGCGGATCGATGACGCGCTCGCCCAGCTGCGCCGTGCTTTTCCCGTCGCAGTCCCGGCCATCACCGATTTCGCGGTCAATGAGCCGACCGACTATCCCGACAGTGAGGCCCAGCCCTATGCCGCGATACATCGCGACTATATCGAGCCCATAGCAAGGGCCCACGCCCTCACCCTGCGCATCGGCACCGCCATCGCCAACCATTTCGGCGCGCACGGCTGATCCCGCCCGGGAACTCTACCCTCATCATTGCGAGCCGCGAGGCGAAGCAATGACGATGCTGATGAATGCTCCAAGGCCACACCCTCACGCCCCCATCTCCAACAGCGGAAGAAACCGCTGTCCTACACAGCGGCGATTGCGTCATGAGTCGCGGCGTCGCACCACGGAGGCATCTGCGGTGCGGTGCAGGCCCGGCTAAGTTTACAGAAAGGGGCGGGTTACCGGTATAACTTTGTGAACTTATCGCGCACTGTGCCGGGCGCCGTGCATGTTCTTGCGGGTGCCGCCGAAGGGAATCACCACGTTCCGCCCTGCAAGCACCCCACCCCCTTTCGCACTTCTGCAACAATGGCGATATAGCGTCTCATGATGCAGACTGATCGCCGCTCTTTCGCCCGCGGGATTGCCGCGCTCGCCTTTGGCGGGCTCGCCGCGTCCTGCGCCCGCCCCCTCGCCACTACCGCTGCTGATGGCGCACCCGCCGGATATGGCCCGCTCGTTGAGGACCCCGGCGGCCTGCTCGATCTGCCGCGCGGCTTTTCCTATCGCGTGATCTCCTCGCTCGGCGACGCGATGAGCGATGGCAACAAGGTGCCTGACCGCGCCGATGGCATGGGCTGTTTCCGGCTCGATGCGAACCGGATCGCACTGGTGCGCAATCACGAGCTTGGCGCGCATCATGCCGCGACCGGCCCATTTGCAGGTGGTTCGGCGGCAAGCAACCTCGCCAGCTTCGACCGCGTCAGCGCGAGCGGCCAGCCGATGCCCGGCGGCACCACCACCATCGTCCTCGATGCGCGCACCCTTGCCGTGGAGAGCCAGTATCTCAGCCTCGTCGGCACTATCCGCAACTGCGCGGGCGGCATCACCCCCTGGGGTAGCTGGCTGACTTGCGAAGAGGATGTGACCCGCGCCGGGGCTGGCCGTGCGCCCGGCACCCGCGATCATGGCTGGGTGTTCGAGGTTCCCGCCGCGGCCGGGCGTCTGGTCGATCCCGTGCCGCTCACCGCCATGGGCCGCCGCAATCACGAGGCTGCGTGCGTCGATCCCCGTACCGGCATCGTCTATCTGACCGAAGACCGCAACGACAGCCTGTTCTACCGCTTCCTGCCCGAAGCGCCGGGCCGTCTATCCGCCGGAGGCCGGTTGCAGGCGCTCGCCTTTATCGACACTGGCCGCATCGACACCCGCAACTGGAACGGCGCAGACATGGCGCCGGGCGAAGAAGTCGGGGTGCGCTGGATCGACCTCAACGGCGTCGAAGCACCCGACGACGACCTGCGCGATCGTGGTCATGCCGCCGGGGCAGCGCTGTTCGCGCGCGGTGAGGGCATCTGGTGGGGCAATGGCGAGCTTTACTTCACCGCCACCAGCGGCGGCCGGGTGAAGGAATCGCAAGTGTTCCGTTACATCCCCTCGCGCGCCGAGGGTCAGGCGGGGGAGCGCGACGCTCCGGGCCGGCTCAAGCTGTTCCTCGAATCGCCGGGCCGCGACACGCTGAGCTACGCCGACAATCTGACGGTGATGCCGAACGGCCATCTGATGCTGTGCGAGGACCAGTATGAAGTCGGCGCAGTCAACCATCTGCGCGGGGTGACGCCAGCGGGGGATGTCTATCCCTTCGCCCGCATCCGCCTCTCCACCGAACCCGCCGGCGTGTGCTTCTCGCCCGACGGGCGGACGATGTTCGTCAATCTCTACAGCCCGACACGGACATTGGCGATCACCGGCCCTTGGGCCTGAGGAAATGGGATCCCGGCGCAGGCCGGGACACCCTCACTCCACCGTCACGCTCTTGGCGAGGTTCCTCGGCTGGTCGACATCGGTGCCCTTGGCCACCGCGACATGATAGGCGATGAGCTGGACCGGCACGGCATAGACGAGGGGCGCGATCAGCGGGTGGACCCGCGGCATCTCTATCGTCGCAAGGCAACCTTCGCCGGCCTCCGCGATTCCCTCGGCATCGGACACGAGCACGATCTTGCCGCCACGCGCGCGCACTTCTTGCATGTTGGACACGGTCTTTTCGAACAGCGGGCCTGACGGCGCGAGCACGATCACCGGCACCGCTTCGTCAATGAGGGCGATGGGGCCATGCTTCATCTCGCCGCTCGCATAGCCCTCGGCGTGAATGTAGCTGATTTCCTTGAGCTTGAGCGCCCCTTCGAGCGCCAACGGATAGTCCGGCCCGCGCCCCAGATAGAGCACGTCACGCGCCGGCGCGATCAGCGGGGCCATCGCCGCAATGTCATCATCATGCGCGAGCGCGGCGTTGAGCGCGGCCGGCGCCTCGATGAGGTGGCGCACCACCTCCTGTTCCTCGACGCGGCTCATCTTGCCCTTCTTCACCGCAAGGTGCGCGGCAAAGGCGGCAAGCACAGCGAGCTGGCAGGTGAAGGCCTTGGTCGAAGCGACGCCGATTTCCGGCCCGGCATGGGTGGGGAGAAGGAGATCCGCCTCACGCGCCATGCTGCTGGTCGGCACATTGACCACGACCGCGATGGTCTGCCCCGCTGCCTTGCAGTGTCTGAGCGCGGCGAGTGTATCCGCCGTCTCGCCCGACTGGCTGATGAACAGCGCCAGCCCACCCGGTTGCAGCACCGGATCGCGATAGCGAAATTCCGACGCGACATCGATGTCGACCGGCACGCGGGCGAACTGCTCGAACCAATATTTGGCGACCATGCCGGCATAGAAGCTGGTCCCGCAGGCGACGATGGTGATGCGTTCGATGGCGGAGAGGTCGATGTCCATCTGCGGCAGCGCGACCTGCTGTTCGACGGGCCGGATGTAGCTTTGCAGCGTCTGCGCGACGACGGTCGGCTGTTCGAAAATCTCCTTCTGCATGAAGTGGCGGTACGGCCCCTTCTCGACTGCAGCGGCAGTGACGCCGGAAACAGTCTCTTCACGCGTCACGGGATTGTTGTCGGTATCGAATATCTGCGCGCCATCGCGGGTGACGATCACCCAGTCGCCTTCCTCCAGATAGGCGATGCGCTGGGTGAGCGGGGCGAGCGCCAGCGCGTCCGAGCCCAGATACGTTTCACCTTCGCCATAGCCGACAACCAGCGGCGATCCGAGCCGCGCGCCGATCAACATATCCTCGCGCCCCTTGAAGGCGATGGCGAGCGCGAAAGCACCGCGCAGACGGGGCAGCACCGCCTTTACCGCCTCGACCGGATCGAGCCCGCTTTCCACGCCTTCCGAGACGAGATGCGCGACCACTTCGGTATCGGTTTCGCTCTCGAAGCTGCGCCCGCGGGCCATCAGCTCCTCGCGCAGCGGCTTGAAATTCTCGATGATACCGTTGTGGACCAGCGCGACCTCACCGGTCGCGTGCGGGTGCGCATTGTTGGTGGTCGGCGCGCCATGCGTTGCCCAGCGGGTATGGGCGATGCCGATGGTGCCGGGGGCAGGATTGCCCGCCAGTTCCTTGACCAGATTGGCGAGCTTGCCCTCGGCGCGGCGGCGGATCAGCTGGCCGCCATCGACCGTGCAGACACCGGCCGAATCATAGCCGCGATATTCCATCCGTTTGAGGCCATCGACCAGACGGTCCGCGACCGGTTGATTACCGACAATGCCGATGATTCCGCACATGAAGGGGCTGCTTTCTTCTTAGAGGGTGTAAGGGACACGGATACCCGGCAGCTCTGCCGGAAAATCCTTGATGTTGCGGGTTATGAGAATCGCCCCGTTCACCTGCGCTGTAGCGAGGATATAGGCGTCCATCAGTTTCATTTTGGTGCGGTGCCGGATGTCGGCTGCGGCAAGCGCGATCCTGGCATCGATCTCCACCACTTCGAGCGGGGCAATGAGCTCGCGCACGACATCGCGCGTCTCGAGCGATTCCCCGGCGAGAATTTCCGTCCACACGACGCGGCTGATCCGGCTGCGGCGGTAACGCGCCAGTTCAGCACTGGCTGCGGGAACATCGTTCAGCCAGTCGATCAGGATATTGGTGTCGAAAAAGGGATCGGCCACGTATCAGATGTCTTCGTACGGCCTGCGGTCTTCACGCATCGCACGCTGATATTCGACTGCGTCCCCGATGTCGGTGCGGTGCTTCCAATAACCCGCACCTCTCGCGATCCAGTCATTGCCATTGTCGTTCTGCGCCAGATACAGCTTGATCGCCTCGCGAATCTCAGCGGCGCGCGACTTGCCTGCGCGCTTGGCGAGCGCATCGAGCCGCTCAATGTCTTCGTCAGGAATGTCGGTGAGGATTCGCGCCATGATGATAGCCTGATATCATATCATGATATCATAGCAAGCCCTGGCAGACCTTGTCCATCAGCTTCCGCTCTTCTTCGCCTTCATCGTCGCGTGGAATCGCGTCGCCCAGCCGGGCTTGGTTTCCTGCGCTGGGCGGACGATGGCGAGATCACCTTCGCCGACATCCTTGGTCAGCGTGGCGCCTGCGCCGACGATGGCATTGGCGCCGATGGTGACCGGCGCGACCAGCGCGCTGTTCGATCCGATGAAGGCACCTTCGCCGATCACGGTGCGGTATTTGAAATAGCCGTCATAATTGCAGGTGATAGTGCCCGCGCCGATGTTTGCCTTCGCACCGATGTCAGCATCACCGATATAGGCAAGGTGGTTGGCCTTGGCGCCTTCACCGAGGCGGGCCTTCTTCACCTCGACGAAATTGCCGATCTTGGCCTTCGCTTCCAGCACCGCGCCGGGGCGCAGCCGTGCATAGGGTCCGACCTCGCAGCCCGGCCCGACATCGGCCCCTTCGAGGTGGGAGAAGGCGCGGATGCGCGCGCCTTCGGCCACGCGCACGCCCGGGCCAAACACGACATTGGGTTCGACCAGCACGTCGCGGGCGAGCGCCGTGTCATGACTGAAAAAGACAGTCTCTGGCGCGATGAGGCTGACGCCGTCGGCCATCGCGGCAGCGCGGCGGCGATCCTGCCACACGCGTTCGAGCGCCGCGAGTTCCCCACGGCTGTTGACGCCGGTCACTTCGGCGGCGTCCTCCACCTCGATCACCGCGCTTGCCTGTCCGGGCAGCATGACGATGTCAGGCAGATAATATTCGCCCGCTGCATTGTCGTTGCCGATGCTGTCCAGCAGCACGAACAGGTCGGTCGACCGAACCGCCATCAGGCCCGAATTGCAAAGGTCGACAGCCCGCTCCTCGGCGCTGGCGTCCTTATACTCCACCATCTTGGAGATGGTGCCGTCGGCGCCGGCGATGATGCGGCCATAGGCACCAGCATCGGTAGGGCGGAAGCCAAGCACGACCGCGCGTGGCTCAATTCCGAAATTGAGCCGGTCGATCATGCGGCTCATCGTCGCTGCGCTGACCAGCGGAACATCCCCGTAAAGGATAAGAACATCACCCGCGAAACCAGCCAGCGCATCTTTGGCCTGGGCGACTGCATGGCCGGTGCCGAGCTGTTCATGCTGCCAGGCGATGGAAACCTCCCGCCCTGCGACCGAGGCCTCCACCTGGTCGCCCGCAGCACCAACCACCACCACGGTGCGCTCTGCACCAAGGCCAGCCACCGCATCGAGCAGATGATGCAGCATGGGCTTACCCGCGATGGGGTGTAACACCTTGTGCGTAGCGGATTTCATGCGCGTGCCCGAACCGGCGGCGAGGATGATAGCCGCGAGAGGGCGCTTGAGGACGGGATTGGTCATGCCCGCTCTCTGCCAAAAAAGCGCGGCCTGCGCTACATCGTCATGATGAAGGCATTAAGCTTGTTGCCGTCCGGATCGCGGAAATAGCCTGCATAAAAACTGTCAACGCTTGCGCCACTTGGTCCACAAGTGCCGCGCAAGCATCAGTGGCGGCATGCGCATCCAGTGACCACGGATGGTGAAAGCGAGGCGGGTCAGCGGCCGCGTCGGCTTTCCCCAGTCGTCGCGCGCCAGCAGTCGGCGGAGGAACAGGCGATCAGCCAGCGTCAGCGGCTCACGCACATACATGAGCGGGCCGAACAGATGGTGCGCCAGCCGTGCCGTCCGGGCGAAAGGCTGGTGGAGTCCGTGCCTGCCCGTGTCCCCGAGCAGGTCCTTCACATATTTGCCGTTGGTGCGCCGCTCCATCTCGCGAAC
Source organism: Sphingomonadaceae bacterium (assembly GCA_947463325.1). Classification (GTDB taxonomy): domain Bacteria; phylum Pseudomonadota; class Alphaproteobacteria; order Sphingomonadales; family Sphingomonadaceae; genus Sphingopyxis. The sequence goes on along the minus strand of CANHQT010000031.1, from coordinate 13,346 downwards.
CAGGCAGTGGAAATCCCAGAGGTTGCGAAGGCCGCCGTCGAGCTCGCCGTCTGCCATCAGGTGCGCGACGCAATGGTGAACGATATCGAAGCGCCCGAGCACCCGGCATCCGGCCACCGGCGGGACGACCGAGGGATCGGCAGGCACCTCCGGGTAATCCTCAGGCTCGTAGAGATTCACGAATGATTGCGGCAGCGGAAGCGCGTGCGCATCGTTGATCATCGCCGCTGCATCCGGCCTGACCCGCGCGGTCAGCGGCAGGATGGTGTGGTGGACATCGATCATCCGGTCGCGGGTCTTGTGGATCAGCGGCGGCAGCTCGTGCATCCAGCGGCGGTAATAGCTCTGGTCATAGGGGTCATCCTTGACCCATTCCCAGCCGGCTTCGAACAGCGCCGCCTCGACACTATCCAGCCGGTCGCGTGGCACGAGGATGTCGAGATCACCGATCTGCCGACCGGCCGCATTGGGAAGACCGGCGGCGGCATAGGCGGTGCCTTTGAGGAGGATTGGTTCGATACCAAGGGGTGCCAGCGCGCGGCGCGCCATTTCCGCTTCCCACAGCGCTGCAACCTGCGCCTGTGCGGCATCGCGCCGGGCGGCAGCAAGCGTGGGTTCCACCTCGGGTGGCACAGGCTGGCCCTCCACCCGGTGTGCGAGTGTCGCCAGCAAGGCCTCAGCCCGCGCAACCGAGACGAGCGCGGTCCAGGCATCCCTATCGAGCGTAGCAACACTCGCCGGATCGCGCAGCGCAGCCACCAGAGTGCGCATTGCACTCACGGCGCAAGCTCCGCCCACAGCGCCTCGACCGCAGCCATGCCTTCCTCGCTCGACCCATAGCCGATGGCCACAGCGGGCACACTGCGCACCAGATTCATCATCGCGGCGAAGCCGGGCTCTCCAAGGGCCACATAATTTGTCGAGCTTTCGGTCAGGCGAACGAAGGCCTCCGCCGCCCCCACGCCGCGCACGCCTGCGGTCGCCCCGAACTCAGGGAACAGCATTAGCGCGGGCCGCGCCCCCTCCTCCATCCGCGCAACCGCGTCGGCACGCGGCACGAGATGGCGGATATCGCCCTTCGGCGTGCCTTTGAGCAGTGGGCCCATCCTATCGGCAGGCACCCGCCGTTCGACTTCGGCAATGGCCGCATTCTTAAGACTGACGAGCCGCGGGAAGGGCGCGAGCATGCCATCATCCAGCCCGAGCAGCGCGAACTCATCGCCCAGCAGCCGCCAGTCGCCCTCACCCAACAGCGCAGCCAGCGTCGACTTACCCGAGCCCGAGGCGCCGATCATCATCACCGCCCGCCCGTCGCGTTCGACCGCGCTGGCATGGATCAGAAGATGCCGTCGCCAGCCGAGCGCGACCTGCAAGTTCATGCCCATTTCCGCCGCGAGCAGCCCCTGTGCCAATGGCAGCGGCAGCGCATCGGGGATGGTCCAGTCTCCACCGATATGCACTGACGGCCGGATAAAGCGCCGCCAGAATCTGTTGGCCTCGAGGCGCACCGTCGCATCGGCAAAGGCGCCGGCGGGTCTGGGATAGCCAGCATATAGACGCCGCAGAGTATCGATCGGCGCCGCCCAATCGGAGCGTATGCGGAAGGACACCGGGCCGATCCGAAGGGCGTGGTTGTGGCTCATCCGCGTTCCACCAGACCGAGGGCCTTAAGCTCCTCTAGCCGCTCCGCCAGCAATGCGCGGTTACCCGGATCCGGAGCAAGTCCGTGCTCCCGTTCAAGCTGCGCCTCTATTGCCGCGATATCTGCCGGGCCTGCTTCAAGGACAGCCAAGATTTGAGGCATTGGCGCGAGCAACACATGCGTCTGGCCAGAAGCGCGGTCATAGACAGCAACAAGCGGATCGACCGGTTCAAGACGCAGTCTGCCGGGCAGCGGGCCGTGCCATAGCTGAGGCAATGCAGCGTCCGTCATGATGATTGATTACCCCCGTGCCATATCGGGTGCACGGAAGAATTGCGCTCAGCGCGGCATCTGGATCGATGCGAAGCAGGTAAAGCCGCTCTGCCCCACCTGCAGGCGGCGGATGTAGCTCATATAAGCCGAGCTCTGCTCATAGCTGGTGCCGGGCAGCGTGCCGCCGCTCAATGCCCGGCGAACCTCTTCTCCGGTGAAGGGCCGGGCAGCAGGCGGAAAAGCACCCTGCGTGCCGGGCGGCACCAAAGCTCCGTTCAGCGCGATATGCTGGCCACCGCGCGCCGGATCCGGCACCGGGATCTGACAATTGAAGGCCGAAGCCGCCGTCTGCGCCAGCGCCGGTCGCACCGTCAGCACGGCAGTGACGCCAGCCGCACCCAGCATCAAGGCGGCGCGGCGGGTCGGCGCGGCGACCCCAGCCTGCTGTGTGCCGCCTTCAGCGTCCTGATTATGCTGTTCAGTCATCCTGCCTCACCTACTACAGCGCTGGGCCAGCGCAAAAAGCCGTATCCCTATGCTTGTACCGTTATGACAAGAGCCGTTAACGACTGCCTGCCAGCACAGCCGCAGCGGCAACAATTGACAGGCGCGCCGCGCGCTTCAATGGACGGTCTTTGTGAACGCTATCCGCACCACGATGCTGCTGTCCATCGGCATGCTCGGCACCGCATCGCTCGTTGCCTACAATCTGGGCACGAAGCCGGGGCCACTGTTCGTCATGGCGGCGGCAGGGCTTGCCTGCGCTTTTGCGGCCGTGTTCATCGCCCGCGAACCCGTGGCTCCGCCTCCCGAGCCGCCCGCAGCATTGCCGGATCACCAGCCGATTCACGAGCATCCGGAATTTGCCGGTCTGTTCGATGCAATGCGGCTGCCCCTTTTGCTGGTCGGCCAAGGCCGGGTGCGAGCGGCCAACCGCTCAGCCCGCGAGCTGCTCGGCAGCTTCATTGTCGGCGCCGATGTGCGCACCGCAATCCGCCACCCCGCAGCGGCGGACAGGCTGGCCAATCCGCGTGCGGGCAGCAGCGGGGGTACGATCGATCTGGTCGGCATCGGTCGGCCCGGCCAGCGATGGGAAATGCGCACCCGTGCGCTCGAGGACGGCAGTCGGCTTGTCATGCTCACCGATCAGACTGCACGCGATGCGGTAGAGAAGATGCGCTCCGATTTCGTCGCGAATGCCAGCCATGAACTGCGCACACCGCTCGCTGCGATCCTAGGTTTCGTTGAGACACTCTCCGATCCTGATGCCGGCAATGATCCGGCGCTGCGGGAGCGATTCTTGTCAGTCATCGACAAGGAAGCCCGGCGGATGCTTCGGCTGGTGGAAGATCTGCTTTCGATTTCGCGTATCGAAGCGCGCAAGGCCGAATTGCCGACGGAGACCCATGACCTGGGCCGGCTGGTGCGCGATGCGGTGGCGGAAATCGCCGCCGGCGGCAATGCGCGGGCGCACGATATCGCTGTGGAAGGCGGGGAAACCAGCGAAGGCTTGCAGGTGCGTGCTGACCCGGCCCAAATGTCCCAGTTGGTTCACAACATTGTCGGCAACGCGATGAAATACGGCCATCCGGGAACACCGGTCACTGTGCGCATCATGCCATCGGGTCCGCAGATGGTGGAACTGTCGGTTGCCGATCGCGGAGACGGTATTCCGGCCGAAGCACTGCCCCGCCTCACCGAACGCTTTTTCCGGGTCGACAGTGCGCGCAGCCGAACGCTTGGCGGCACCGGTCTCGGCCTTGCTATCGTCAAACATGTGGTCGAACGGCACCGCGGGCGGCTGGATATCGACAGCGTCGAGGGACAGGGAACAACCGTCCGAGTGCTCCTGCCACTCGCCGCTCCGGCAATGTAACATTTCCTCTGCCGCCGGGTGCCATTGTCACGAAAATGTCACCGCACTGTAAGATTGCGCCTAAGACCGAATCGTCCATGACGACACTCGGTCCGTTTGCGCCGCGTGGCGCCTATTCGTGACCAAGGATTGCAGTCCATGTTCAATCAGATCCCGCTGAAGACGCTCGCTCTGGCGATCGTCCCGGCTCTCGCGCTCGCAGGTTGCGGCAACCAGCCCGGTTCGGCCTCCGCCTCGCGCGATTTCGTCTCGGCCGTCGGTTCGTCGACCGTTTATCCCTTCGCCAACATCGCCGCGGAACAGTTCGCCGCAGCCAATGCTGGCATGGAAACGCCCAAGGTCGAATCGACCGGCACCGGCGGTGGCATCGAACGCTTTTGCTCGGGGATTGGTGCTGGCACGCCAGACATCGTCAACGCTTCGCGCCGCATGAAGGTGAGCGAGTTCGAAAGCTGCAGCGCCAATGGCGTGACGGAGATCATCGAAATCCAGATCGGTATCGACGGCCTGGCATTGGGTGAATCGGTCAACGGTCCGCGCATCGCGCTGACGCAGGAAGACATTTATCGCGCTCTGGCCGCCACCCCTTACGGCCAGCCCAACACCGCCCAGACCTGGCGCGATGTTAATCCAGCGCTGCCCGATGTCGCCATTTCGGTCTACGGCCCGCCGTCGACCTCCGGCACCTTTGACGCGTTCAAGGAACTCATCCTCGGCAAGGGTTGTGAAGCCAATCCGGAAATGCGCGCATTGAAGGACAGCGACAAGGACCGGTTCGAGGAAATCTGCCACACGCTTCGCGGTGCTCCCTATTATGTGGAGCAGGGTGAGAACGACAATCTCATCATCCAGAAGCTGGTGCGCAATCCGAATAGCCTGGGCATCTTCGGCTTCTCTTACCTTGATGCGAACCGCAGCCAGATCCGCGACGTGCCGATCAACGGCGTCGAAGCGACCACAGCATCGGTCGCCGATGGCACTTACCCCGGCTCGCGTCCGCTTTATCTGTACGTCAAGAAGGCGCACATCGGGGTGATCCCGGGCCTTCAGGAATATCTCCAGGCCTTCGTTGCTGCTGCCGGCCCCGGCGGTGCACTGGCGGAGCGCGGCCTGATCCCGCTGAGCGCAGATCTGTACGCCGTTGCACAACGGACTGTGCAGGATCTGCCGCTGCTGACCGCAGACCAGCTGAACTAAGCCCATAGGGCCGGAGCGAAAGCTCCGGCCCGGCCCTTTTTCACGGATCAGCGCGAAACGCCCATGTCTGGCCTTGCCATTGTCCTTATGTTGTTCGGCCTCGGGCTGATTGCTTGGCTGAGCGGTCGCGCTCGCGCTGCGCAGCTTGAGCGCGTAACGCCTGCCGCTGCTGTTCGCCCGCATTCCCGCCCACAATATCATGGCTGGTATGTCGCCCTGTGGACGATCCTGCCGGCGCTTGCCTTTCTATCGGTATGGAGCGCGCTGTCCCCGGGCCTTGCCGTTCAGGCCGTGCTGGCCGACCCTGCTGCCGCCAGCCTGCCCGACAATGAGTTCGTCCGTTCGGCGATCATCGGTGAGGCGCGCCAGCTTGCCACCGGGCAAATCGCACAAGGCTTTAACCCGCAATCTGCCGCCCTCGTTGAGCCGTTCCGGACTGCCATTTCCCGCTATTCGACGATTGGCGTAGTTATCGCGCTTATCCTCGCTTTTGCCGGGGCGGCCTGGAGCTTTACGCGGCTCAAGCGGGATTTCCGCGCGCGCACCCGCGTCGAGCGGGTGGTTATGCTGCTGCTGCTCGCTGCCTCACTGGTCGCAATCCTGACGACCTTCGGCATCGTCTTCAGCCTGCTGTTCGAATCGATCCGGTTCTTCGACAGGGTTCCAGTGACGGACTTTTTGTTCGGCACCCACTGGTCGCCCGTTTCGGGCAATGAGGACCCGGATCTGTTTGGTGCAATTCCCCTGTTCTGGGGCACCATCCTGATCGGTGCGGTGATCGCCATGATCGTGGCGATCCCTCTGGGCCTGATGACCGCCATCTACCTCACCCAATATGCGCCCGCGCGAGTGCGCAGCTGGCTCAAGCCCACGATCGAGGTGCTCGCCGGCGTGCCAACAGTGGTTTACGGCTTTTTCGCCGCACTGACCGTAGGTCCGGCGCTGCGCAGCCTTGCCGATGCGCTGGGCATTGCCGGTGCAAGTTCAGACTCGGCACTCGCGGCCGGTCTCGTCATGGGCATCATGATCATTCCGCTGGTATCGTCCATGGCCGATGACAGCATTGCTGCCGTGCCGAGCGCGATGCGCGATGGCAGCCTTGCGCTCGGCGCCACGCCTTCGGAAACGATCCGCAAAGTGCTGATCCCTGCCGCGCTCCCTGGCGTGATGGGCGGCGTACTGCTCGCGGTCAGCCGCGCCGTGGGTGAAACGATGATCGTGGTGATGGCCGCTGGCCAGTCCGCCAACCTCACCGGCAATCCCTTTTCCAGCGTTACCACGGTTACCGTGCAAATCGTCAAGCTGATGACCGGCGATCAGGAATTTGAAAGCGCCAAGACATTGGCCGCCTTCGCCCTTGGTCTGGTGCTGTTCATTGTCACGCTGATGCTCAACATTGTCGCTCTGCGCATCGTGAAGCGCTTCCGGGAAAGCTATGAATAACGCGCCCGCCTCCCCACCCGTCGGCGCTGCCGCATCTGTGGAAAGCCGCTGGGCTTCGCCGGAAATGCGTGCGCGCATCCGCCGCCGCTATGGTGCCGAGCGGCGCTTCAAGGCTGTTGGCCTGATCGCCGTGCTGATGTCGGTTGGCTTCCTTGCCTTTTTGCTGGGGACCATGGCTTGGTCGGGCCTGTCGGGATTCAGCCAGACGCGTGTAGCCCTGCCAGTCGATTTCCGCGGCTCCGGCCTTTCGATCGACGCCAGCTCAATGACCAAGGCGGAGGCAATGGCCGCGCTCAACCAGCAGGGTCTGGGCGATCTCCTCCAGTTATCCGCAACCTCTGCTTATGGTGCGCAAGGCGAAAGCTATTTCGGTACCGCCGCCAAGGAAAGCGCAGCTGCCGCGATCTATGACGATCCGTCGATGCTGCAACGCCAGGTGGAGTTGGCGCTGCCCGCAACATCGCCCATCGACGTCGCCGCCAAGGGTGAAGGCGATGCCGCATCCGAAGCCGCTGTCGCGCGACTTGAGGCAGCGGGCAAACTTTCGAGCGGGCTCGACACGACCTTCCTGTCGAGCGCCGATGCGACCGACCCGACTGTCGCCGGCATCTGGGGCGCGCTAAAGGGCAGCCTCCTCACCATGCTGGTGACGCTCGCACTGGCATTCCCGGTCGGCGTGCTCGCGGCCGTCTATCTCGAGGAATATGCACCCAAGAACCGGCTGACCGACATTATCGAAGTGTCGATCAACAATCTTGCAGCCGTGCCCTCGATCATCTTCGGCCTGCTTGCTCTCGCTCTCTTCATCAACGCCTTTGGGCTGTGTCAGGGCAGTCCTCTGGTCGGCGGTCTGACCCTCGCGCTGATGACCATGCCGGTCATCGTCATCGCCGGGCGCAACGCGATCAAGGCGGTGCCGCCGTCGATCCGCGACGCTGCGCTCGGTGTGGGCGCGAGCCGCGTGCAGGTGGTGTTCCACCACGTTCTTCCGCTGGCCCTGCCCGGCATCCTCACCGGAACCATCATCGGCATGGCGCGCGCACTGGGTGAAACCGCACCGCTGCTTCTCGTCGGCATGCGCGCCTTTGTCGGCGGCACGCCCGACGGCCTCTGCTCAAGCGCGACCGTGCTGCCGATGCAGATCTTCCTGTGGTCCGACGAAGTCGACCGTGGCTTCGTTGAAAACACCTCGACCGCGATCATCGTGCTGCTCATCGTCCTTCTGTCGATGAACGCCGCTGCCATCATTCTCCGCAACCGTTTCGAAAAGCGCTGGTGACCATGACCACCGAACCCAACACCGCCCCGAAGATGACCGCACGCGGCGTCAACGTCTTCTATGGCGACAAGCAGGCGATCGATGATGTGTCGATCGACGTCTATCGCGATCATGTGACCGCTTTCATCGGTCCGTCAGGCTGCGGCAAATCAACCTTTCTGCGCACGCTCAACCGCATGAACGATACGGTGGCCGGTGCCCGCGTGACAGGCGACATCCGCCTTGACGGCGAGGACATCTACGCGCCGGAAATGGATGTGGTGCAGCTGCGCGCCCGCGTCGGCATGGTGTTCCAGAAGCCCAACCCCTTCCCCAAGTCGATTTTCGACAATGTCGCCTATGGCCCGAAGATCCATGGCCTTGCGACGAGCAAGAGCGAACTCGAAGGCATTGTTGAAAGCGCACTGACCCGTGCGGGCCTATGGGGTGAGGTGAAGGATCGTCTGCAGGACAGCGGCACCGCCCTGTCGGGTGGGCAGCAGCAGCGCCTGTGCATTGCGCGCGCCATCGCCGTTGACCCCGAAACGGTGCTGATGGACGAACCCTGTTCTGCGCTTGATCCGATCGCGACGGCCAAGATCGAGGAGCTGATCCACGAGCTTCGTGGCCGCTACGCCATCGTTATCGTCACGCACAATATGCAGCAGGCCGCACGCGTTTCCCAGCGCACCGCATTTTTCCACCTCGGCAAGATCGTGGAATATGGCGCGACCACTGACATCTTCACCAATCCGCGCGAAGAGCGCACAAAGGACTATATCACAGGCCGTTACGGCTGATCCTGCTCCAGGCGAAAGCGACGATCATGAACGAACATACCGTCAAGGCCTTCGACGACGATCTCAACCGGCTACGTGGGCTGGTCTCCGAAATGGGCAGCCGCGCCGTTGTTGCCGTCGAAGACGCGGTCGCTGCGCTTGACGCACGCGATGTCGAGGCCGCCAACCGCATCGTTGCGGAAGATAGCAAGATCGACGAGCTGGAAGCCGAGATCGAGCGGCTGGTCGTGCAGACCATCGCCCTGCGCGCGCCAATGGCAGACGACCTGCGCACGATGATTGCCGCGCTCAAGATCGCAGCCGTGCTCGAACGCGTCGGTGACTATGGCAAGAGCATTGCCAAGCGCGTGCCTCTGCTCAGCGCCAACCGCGCTATCGATGCGGTGCCGCTACTCAAATCGATGTCTGATCTTGTCTGCGAAATGCTGCGCGACGTCCTCGCCGCCTATGCAGCGCGCAACGCCGATCAGGCAGAGGATGTGTGCAGCCGCGACAAGAATGTCGACGAATTCTACAATTCCATCTTTCGCGCGCTCATCACCTACATGATGGAAAACCAGCGCAGCATCAGCGAATGCGCCCACCTGCTGTTCATCGCCAAGAATCTTGAACGGGCCGGTGACCATGCGACCAATGTCGCCGAGATGGTCTATTTTGCGGCCACCGGCCACCACATGCGCGAGCGCGAGAAGGGCGAAGACATCGTCGTCGCCTCGGGGTCGCAGGAGTAACCACCATGGCCCAGCCCGACATGCTGCTGGTCGAAGATGATGCGGCGCTGGCGGAGCTGGTGATCTGGCATTTCAGCCGCGAAGGCTTCGTCGTGCGCCACACCCCCAATGGCGAAGAGGCGCTGTTGTGGGTGCAGGAGAAGCTGCCTGACATCGTGCTGCTCGACTGGATGGTCGAGGGGCTGTCCGGGATCGAGCTGTGCCGCCAGCTGCGCCGCAATTCCGAAACCGCAAATGTGCCGATGATCATGCTCACCGCACGCGGCGAGGAAGAGGATCGGGTGCGCGGGCTCGAAACTGGTGCCGACGATTATGTGACCAAGCCCTTTTCACCGCGCGAACTGGTGGCCCGGGTAACCGCTGTGCTGCGCCGCGTCCGTCCCGCTTTGGCGGGCGAGGCGTTGATTTATGCGGACATCGAGATGGACACTGTCGGCCACAAGGTGAAGCGCGGCGGCCGAACGATCGCGCTGGGCCCGACGGAATTCCGGCTGTTGCGCCACTTTCTGGAGCATCCCGGCTGGGTCTTTTCCCGCGAAAGGCTGCTCGACAGCGTGTGGGGGCAGGATAGCGACATTGAGCTGCGCACCGTGGATGTCCACATCCGCCGCCTGCGAAAGGCGATCAACGAAGGCGGCGCTCCGGACATCATCCGCACGGTGCGCTCCGCCGGCTATGCCCTCGACAAGGATGGTAAGGCCTGAGGCCCTGCCCGCCGCAGCTCAGAATTCGAGCTGCATCCTTGCTGCCAGCAAATCGACCGAATAGCTGCGCTCGTTGACAGGCGCGGTAGACAGCGGGCGGACCAGCCCGGCCAGCGGCCCGCCTTCGACGTCGACCCGGCCGTAGTTCAGCATCAGCCGGATATAATCGATCGGTGTCCAGTTCAGCGCCAGCAGATAGCCGGTCTGGGTTCCCCCGCGACCAAGCCGGGTCGTGATCGACGCGAGGCTGGTTCCGCCGGTGGCGAAGTCATTGGTCGCTCCTGCAACCAAAGCCGCATCATTGAGGTCAAGATGATCGACGCGGGCAGACAGCATCCATGCGCCGGGGCCGCCGCGGTCCACCGGTCGCAGCACGCGGGTACGAGCCCATGTCCCGTCACGATAGCCGCGCGTTTCACCCGTGATGTACCAGCCGATTTCCCCGTAAACGCCAAAGAATTCCGGGTTGTTCGTGGTCACAACAGCGGTGTTGGCACCCGGAAAGGCGTTCAGGCCAGTGGCGATGCTGCCCGGGCGGTACGAAGACGCGCGAAGCCATTGTGCTTCCGCCGCGGCATAGAAGCCGGGAAGAATAGCTGCGCCCTCAAGCCCGACGATCCGGTCCCGCCGCGCTGCAAAGCTGCCGGTATCGACGAAACGCACATCGGTCAGCTGTGTGCCGGGGCGAGCGCGATAGCGCGCCAGCTGCGCTTGTGAGGGCGTATTGTTCCCCCCCGTCGGCGTTCCGCCAGTGTTTGATGCAAATTCGCGCCACTGCGCATTGACCGCGAGATGGAGCCGCCCGCCATCGCCATTCGCAGGCGTGTAAGCGAGGCGCACTGCCGCGATATAACCATTGTTGTCGAAACTGCTGTCAAGCTGGTGCGCAGCAAACAGGCCTGCCTCGGCACGCAAGCTTTCCGTCTGCCAGGCGGCTGCCGCTCCGAAACGCCGGCTGTTGAGGAAGGCATCGTTGAACGCCGCCCGCTCGATAAAGCTGATGTTGTTGGAACTGGAAATCTGTTCCATCCCGTTGAGCGTTTCGAAGTTGCCGAGACGCAGCTCGATGCTGTCCGAGACATCATAGCTCAAGAAGGCATCGGCGAGAGTGACGTTGCCGCCCGCAAAATCGGCTTCCAGCTTGTATCCAAAACCGCCCGGCATAGTGCCTTCAGCGCCAAGGCGTACACGGCGGAACCGGACGTTGGTGCCGAGGTTGCGCGTGGTCGCAAGATCGCCGGGAATCGAGACATGGCCAGCATCGAAATGGATGCGCCCGCGCGGCTTGAAGCTCCAGTCCCCCTGACGAAACTGCGGCGCACCGCGCCATGCGGTTTCCGTAGACGGTGCGGGAGCAGGGGCTGGCGCGGGCGTCACTGCCGGCGCAGGTGCTGGCGCCGGCGCAGGGGCCGTGACCGTCCCGAGGCGGGCTTCCAGAGCGTCCACCTGGGCGCGCAAGGCGGCCAGCTCGGCACGCAGCGCCGCAGCCTCGTCGGCGCTCATGGCCTGCGCAAGCGCCGGAGCAGGGATGGCCATCAACGCAACGGTGGCCGCACCGGTCAGAAACTGTCTCACCATATCTTCCTTGAAAAACCGATCCGCTCCGGGAGAGGCGCGACTATGACTGTTACATGACCGTTTGGAGACACAAAGATGTCAATTTTGTTTCATCAACGCTTGCCGTAGCGGCAGGCCCGGCCGCATTCTCACAAGGGCTTGCCAGAGACTTTCGCCGCCCTAAGGGGACTCGAGAAGGCTGCCGTGCGCAGCATTACAGCATTCAGGAGAGTCATTCATGTCCATTTCCTTTGAAGGACGCGTCGCCATTGTGACCGGTGCCGGCGGCGGGATCGGCCGTTGCTATGCATTGGAGCTCGCCAAGCGCGGTGCAAAGGTCGTGGTCAACGATCTGGGCGGGGCCCGTGACGGTACCGGCCATTCGGACATGGCGCTGAAGGTGGTCGAGGAGATCCGCGCAGCCGGCGGCGAAGCCATGTCCAACGGCGGCAGCGTCACCGAGTATGAGCAGATGCAGGCGATGGTCGAGGAAGCGAAGGCCAAGTGGGGCCGGGTCGACATCCTGATCAACAACGCTGGCATTCTGCGCGACAAGAGCTTCACCAAGATGGATCCGGCCGACTTCGAACTGGTGGTCAAAGTCCACCTGATCGGGTCCGCCTTTGCCACCAAGGCGGTGTGGGACACGATGCGCGAGCAGAATTACGGCCGCATCCTGATGACATCGAGCTCAACCGGCCTCTACGGCAATTTCGGCCAGGCCAATTATGGCGCGGCCAAGCTCGGCCTCGTCGGCCTGATGAAGACGCTGGCGATCGAGGGCGCGAAGAACAACATCAAGGTCAATTCGATCTCTCCGGTCGCCGCAACCCGCATGACCGAAGATATCTTCCCCGAAGCCGCAATGGCCATGTTCGCACCCGAACTGGTTGCTCCGGCATCGCTGTATCTGGTTTCCGAGGAAGCGCCGAGCAGCACGATCCTGGGCGCAGGCGCAGGCGCGGTTCACGCAGCCAACGTCACCATGACGCGCGGCATCAAGCTGGGTGAGGATAAGCGCAATCCGGAAGGCGTTGCCGCCCACATCGGCCAGATAACCGATCGCGCCGGCGAAAGCGTTCCGCAGAGCGGATCGGAGCAGTCGATGAACATCATGACGGTGCTCAACAGCTGAGCACGCGCAGCACATCGCGCCGGGCCGACCGGCGCGATGTGTCTTGGCGTATTGCGCCTCCAACACACTTGTGCCATTTTCTCCAGCGGTCGAGGGGCCGCCCGGATGAAAAGGGACGAGGGATGTACAGCGAATCCGATCTAACGGCCGCCGTTGCGGCAGGCGCGATCAGTGCAGAGGCCGCGCAGGCGCTGCGCGATCATGCTGCCGCTGCGCGTGCGGCTCCGGCTGCGGACGAAGAGCATTTCCGCCTCATCACCGGGTTCAACGATATCTTCGTGTCAATTGCCGCGGTTATCCTGCTGGTCGCGGTTGGCTGGATCGGGCAGGCGATGCATGAAGCCTTGGCCGGCCTTTTTGTGGCGGCTGCCGCATGGGGCTTGGCTGAGTTCTTTACCCGCCAGCGCAGAATGGCGCTGCCTTCTATCCTGCTGCTGCTCGCCTTTGCCGGCGGCGTTTCGGCAACCTTGATCGGACTGCTTGTCGCGCATGGCGAAAGCTGGTTCGGCAGCAATCCCGATGATCGGATTGGCGCCGTGTTGATCGGCGGGATTGCTTTGGCGACTGCTGGCGCAATCTGGTTGCACTGGCGCCGATTCATGGTGCCGATTACGGTGGCGGCGGGGACAGCGGCGCTGGTCGGGACCGTCATTGCGCTGATCGTGGCCGCAGTCGGACCGGACAATTTCAGCCAAACCAGCGTGCTAGCCATGGTGCTGGCCGGGGGTAT
>CANHQT010000030.1 GCA_947463325.1 Sphingomonadaceae bacterium | reverse complement strand
GCGGTTGGTTGAGCTGGTCAACGCCCGTCATCCGCTTGCCGGCGCGGCCCGTCGCAAGCCCCGCGATTGACGGCTGGGGGATGCGCGCCTAACCCCGCGCGCACGATGATTACGTATCTCGATTTCGAAAAGCCGCTGGCCGCGCTGCAGGATCAAATTGACGATCTGCGCCGCGCCGCTGACGAACAGGGGCTGGATGTCGCCGCAGAGATCGAGCGGCTGGAAGGCAAGGCCGTCCAGCAATTGCGCGATCTGTATGCCAAACTGACGCCCTGGCAGAAAACACAGATCGCCCGCCATCCGGACCGGCCGCATTTCAACACCATTGTCGCCGATCTGTTTGACGATTTCCTGCCGCTCGCCGGCGATCGTGCCTTTGCGGACGATCAGGCAATATTGGGCGGTCTCGCTCGGCTGGGGGATCGGCGGTTGGTCGTCATCGGCCACGAGAAAGGCAATGATACCGCGAGCCGGCTGCGCCACAATTTCGGCATGGGCAAACCGGAGGGCTATCGAAAAGCCATCCGTTTGATGCAGCTCGCCGAGCGCTTCGGTCTGCCGGTTGTTACGCTGGTCGATACATCGGGTGCATTTCCGGGGATCGAGGCCGAGGAACGCGGACAGGCGGAGGCGATTGCCCGTTCCACCGAGCAATGCCTTGCGCTCGGCGTGCCGATCGTTGCGGCCGTGGTGGGTGAGGGCGGCTCAGGCGGCGCCATCGCCCTCGCCGCCGCCGACCGCGTGCTGATGTTTGAACATGCTGTCTATTCGGTGATCTCACCCGAAGGCTGCGCGTCAATTCTGTGGCGCACCGCTGACAAGGCGGCGGATGCTGCTGCAGCAATGAAGGTGACCGCGCAGGATCTAAAGGCGCTTCGGGTCATCGATTCGATTGTTCCTGAACCATTGGGGGGTGCGCATCGCGACCCTGCAGCGGCGATCGCCTCATTGGGGGCAGCTATCCGCACTGCTCTTGACGATATTGGCGATAAGCGCGGCGATGCTTTGCGCGCGGCACGAGAGGAAAAATTCCTCGCTATCGGAAGGCTTTAGTTCGACCTGCCATTGAACCCACCGGTTCATGGAACCGGCCCTCCCATCGCGCCTTTTATCCTATCGGTTGGCAACAGCATTAGGATCGGCAAGAATGGCGGAAATCCTGCACTGGAGGGTCGCTATGGCGCGCAAATCAGCAATCATGATGGTGGCGCTTTTGTCGTCCGCCTGCATGGCCAGCAGCATGGCTGGCTCCCCGGCGGAGGCACAATCGCGACGTGGCGGGACCATTCAGCCCTTCAGTGAGGCTGAACGCAATCAGGGCGCACAAGCGCATGCGCAGATCCTTCAGGAGTTTGGCGGGGAGTATCCCGGGCCGCAGGCGGCCTATGTCCGCAATGTGGGCCAGAACATCGCCGTCCAGTCGGGCCTGTCCACCGCCCGTACCGATTTCACTGTCACGCTGCTCAACTCACCGGTGAACAACGCCTTCGCACTGCCTGGTGGCTATGTTTACGTCACGCGCCAGCTGATGGCGCTGATGAACAATGAGGCGGAATTGGCCGGAGTGCTCGGGCATGAGGTTGGCCACACCGCCGCCCGCCACGCCCGCCAGCGCCAGCGCGCGGCAACCCGCAACTCGATCCTTGGCATTCTCGGTACGGTGCTCGGCGGGGCAATCGGCGACAATGGCGGTCTGCTCGGCTCGCTCGGCGGCCTGTTGCAGGACAATGCGATGCGCGCTGCCCAGCTTGCGACTCTCGGGTTTTCGCGTTCCCAGGAATTGGAGGCAGACGATCTCGGCCTGCGCTACCTGCAGGGTGCAGGTTATGATCCGATGGCGCTTTCCACCATGCTCGCCAGCCTTGCCGCGCAGAACAGCTTGGACGTCCGAGTGACTGGCCAGGATGCGCGGTCCATTCCGGAATGGGCTAGCACCCATCCTGACCCTGCCTCGCGCGTGCGGCGTGCGCAGGCCGCGGCCTCACGGATCGGCGTTACGGGGGGTAACACCAACCGTGATCCTTTCCTCAACTCGCTCGACAATGTTCTTTATGCAGATGATCCGAGGCAGGGCGTGGTCGAAGGGCGCGATTTCCTCCATCCCGACCTGCGCCTTGCCTTCACTGTGCCGCAGGGCTTCGGAATGATGAACGGCACGACCGCCGTCACCATCAGCAGCGCGGCGGGCCAAGCGCAATTCACTATGTTGCCCGGCGCCTATGGCGGCAATCTCGAAGCCTATGTCGATCAGGTGTTCCGCCAGCTCGGCGGCAACAACCAGAATGCACTGACAGCGGGCAGGGTTCAGCGCACGACGGTGAATGGTATTCCTGCCGCCTATGCCTCGGCCCGCGCCCGCACGCAGCAGGGTGAAGTGGATGTTGTTGTCTTCGCTTATGAATTCGCGCGCGACCGGGCCTATCATTTCGCCGCCTTGGCACCGGCCGGCCGGGTTGCCGCCTTTGATCCGATGTTCGGCAGCGTGCGTCGTCTGACCGCTAATGATGCGGCGGCTATCCGCCCGCGGCGCATTGACGTGGTGACGGTCCGACGCGGTGATATGCCTGCCGGTCTTGCCCAGCGCATGGCCTTCCGCGATCATCAGCTTGATCGCTTCTTGGTGCTCAATGCTCTTCAGCCCAATGCTGTGCTCACGCCGGGTCAGCGGGTGAAGCTGGTCGTCTACGGCGCGAACTGATCCGAAAAATGAAAAGGGCGGCCAACCCGAAGGTTGGCCGCCCGTCTCTCGTGGCGCGCCGCAGGAGCGGCGCTGCCTTTCAGCGAAGCTTAGAGCTTGGCCGAAGCGTTGTTGAACGTGCCCTGCACGCCTCCGCCGACAGCCTGGAAGGCTGCGATGCCGGCAACGGCGATGAGAGCCGCGATCAGGCCATATTCGATGGCGGTCGCGCCCTTGGAATTGCGGATCAGCTTCTTCAGCATGGTCATGATTCTACTCCTGGTTCAGCTCACACATTTACCCGGTCGAACCGGTGTGAACCGTTCCGACAGGCTCCTTGCTAAGCGCCAAAGGTTGGCAAAATCTTAATCGCGATTGGAATGATTGCTTTGCAGACCGGCTACAGTCCCGTTTCGGGATTGGTCCGCGAACGCCGGACGGTGCAAATGCAGAAGGGGCGGCACACCCGCCGGTGACCGCCCCTCCTTCAATTTTTGCCTGACGCGGCTTAAAGACTGCCCAGCGTCTGATCCCTGACGAAATTCCACATATCGATCGCTGAATCGGCGAACAGCGTAATGGCGCCGCTGGCCGCAACAGCGATCAATGCAACGATCATGGCATATTCAATGGCCGTTGCGCCGCAGCAATCTGCCCGCATGCGCAGCAAAAACTCTTTCATGGTCCTGTCACCCCGGTCGAAGGTGGATGTTCCTGAGGGTGGAGGTTTGGACTATCGGGGTTAATGATTTCCTTATGCGTGGCACCAGAAGCCGAGAAGATTTCATGATTGTTGTGGCGGCAGCCCTCATCCGCGCCGATGGCTCCATATTGGTACAGCAGCGACACGATCGCGGACCTCATGGCGGACTCTGGGAATTCCCCGGCGGAAAATGGGAGGCAGGGGAATCACTTGCCGGCGCGCTGGTGCGCGAACTGTCAGAAGAACTCGGCATCGTCGTCGCCCATGATGCGCTCCATCCCCTCACCTTTGCTACGGAACCCATTGGCTCGGGCGAATTGCTGCTTCTGCTCTATGTTTGCAGCAGCTGGCAGGGTGAGGCGCGTGCGCTTGATGCGAAGCAACTGCGCTGGTGCAAGCCCGCCGATCTGCTTGAGCTCCCGATGCCGCCGGCTGATATCCCGCTTGCGCGCGAACTTGCCCGCCGCGCGGGGGGGTGAGGCGTTTTCAGTTCTGTCCGTCCGGTTCGCGACGCTCCAGCGCTGCTGCAAGTGAGGCGGTTGCACTTCCACGCCGGGCCGGTTGTGGCTGGCTCGGATCGGGTGCCCAGCCACTCCAGTGAAGAATCACCAGAATTTCCTCGCCACCCTCGGCCACGAAGCTGTCCTCGACCGCTTGCCAAATGCGACGGGCGAGCGGCGGAACTGGTCCTGCCAGAACAGCTGTCGCCGCATGGGCGCGCAGGTCCCGCACCAGTGAAGCCAGTGTGCGGTAGCGCAGGGTCATGCGCTCGACATCCACCACCGGCAAAGCAAAGCCGATCTTGCCCAGCAAATCGCCCATAGCCTGCAAGGCAAGTTGCGGATGTAGGCGCGCGGCCGGGCGTTCGGCCTCAGCCCTGCGCAGCGCTGCGCGCAAGGCCGGTAAGCTCCCTTCTGCTAAACAGGCGCCGAGCATCAGGCCGTCTGGTTTCAGGGCCAAGCGGCAACGTAGCAACGCGCCGGGCACATCATTCACGCTCTCCAGCCCGCCCGGCCAGATAATGAGGTCGAAGCTTTCGGGTTCAACGGGCAGTCGGTCCTCCTCGCCAGCCAGCGCCCCATTGGCTGCCGCCAGGACGCCGCTTTGCTCGATCACCGTCACCTCTGCGCCGCCCGAGCGCAGTGCATCCACCAGTTGGGGGGTGCGCGCTCCGATCACTGCCACGTTGCGGAACTCGCGTTTCACATCTGCCAGCCGCTCGGCAATCTGGCTGGCGATTTCGGTTCCGATAAAGTCGGCTTCACCGCCCGTTTCCCGCAGCCGGCGCAAGGCGCGGCGGCGGCGGTCAAAAAGGTCGCGGGGCGGGCTGTCGCTCATCGCGCGGCTTGTGCCTACCATGTATCGGGTTCACAAGAGGGCCATGGCTGATATCGGTGCCTTTGCCGCTCCGACCCGCACTGCCGAGCTGCGCGAACGGCTAGCGGGCGGCATGTCCTGGCTGGCTCGTGGCATCATCGATGCCGTCCTCCCGCATCGCTGTGCGCAATGCACCGCAATCGTCGCAGCCCCCGGCTTTTGCCCTGACTGCTGGAGAAAACTCCATTTTCTTGCCGGTCCTGCTTGCGCGCGCTGCGATGTGCCACTGCCGCAGGTCGCAGGTGAGGGGGCATTGTGTGGTGGATGCATTGCTGATCCGCCGCCTTACGCCCGTGTTCGGGTGCCGCTCGCTTACGGTCCGGGACCCCGCGCCCTCGTAATGCGCCTGAAATACGGGCGGCGGATCCGCCTTGCCCGCCAGATCGCCACAATGATCGCCCCGGTGTTAATCGATGCCGCCCCGCAAGATGTCGAACCGCTGTTTGTTCCTGTGCCGCTCCATCGCTGGCGCATCTGGCAGCGCGGCTTCAACCAGTCGGTGGAAATCGCGCGGCACCTGTCGCACCAGACTGGCTGGCCGCTCGCTGTGGACATGCTGGTCCGGGCGCGGCGGACACGGTTGCTGCGTGGGCTCGGCCGGATGGCACGGGCAAAGGAAGTGCGCGGCGCTTTTGCAGTGCCGGATGGCGCGCGTGCCCTGGTTGCCGGCCGCACCATCTTTCTGGTGGATGATGTGTTCACGACCGGCGCTACCGCCCGTGCTTGCGCAAAGGCCCTGTTGCGCGCCGGCGCGGATCGGGTGGAAGTCGTCGCTTTTGCTCGTGTGGTGGACGGGCTTGAGACGACCGATGTTGACAGTTTCATGACCGCTTCCGATATCTGAGGCGACATGGCGAATATCGAAATCTACACCAAGGCGTTCTGCCCCTATTGCCATCGCGCAAAGGCTTTGCTCGATCGTAAGGGGGCGTCGTTCGAAGAGATTGACATCAGCCTTGGCGGCCCGCGCCGCGAAGAGATGATCGACCGTGCCGGTGGACGCACGACGGTGCCGCAGATATTTATCAACGGACACCATATCGGCGGATGTGACGATCTCCACGCGCTCGACAGCGCGGGCAATCTTGATCCGCTGTTGGCCGCATGATCTCGTTCGACCTGGGCTGCTCGGGCGGCCATGTGTTTGAAGTCTGGTTCCGCAGTAGCGCCGATTATGAGGATCAGCGTGCCCGGTCGCTGATCGCCTGCCCGACCTGTGGAGATCAGCACGTCTCAAAGGCCGTCATGGCGCCCAATGTGGCGGTCAAGGGCAATCGCAAATCAACCGCGCCCTTGCCGGTTCCCGCGGCTACCCCGCCGGTTTCGCCCGCCGCACCCGTCATGGCAGCCGCCCCGGAGATTCCTGCGCCAGTGCGGGCCATGATGATGGCAGTCGCTGCCGCGCAGGCAGAGGCTCTGCCGCGCTCGCGTTGGGTGGGGGATCGCTTTGCTGAGGAAGCCCGCGCGCTTCATGCCGAGGGTAAGGGCGATGAACTGATCCATGGTCAAACCACGCCAGAGGAGGCGGAAGCGCTGGTGGAGGAAGGCCTGCCGGTGCTGCCGTTGCTGGTTCCGGTCGTCCCGCCCGAGGCGCGCAATTGACGCCCTTGCCCGCCCGTCGCTAAGACCGCCGCGACGTGCCCGTAGCTCAGCAGGATAGAGCATCGGATTCCTAATCCGGGGGCCGGAGGTTCGAATCCTCTCGGGCACACCACCCTCACTGCTTCCCACGCTTGCTGTTTGCTGCCCGGCATCAGTTAGTCATTGTGTTTGGCGCCATGCCGACGCAATCCGGCCGGCAAGGTAGAAGGCAGGCGGCGGAACAGGATGACAGGGTCAGGAAAACTTTCAGGCGTTCGCGTCATCGATCTCACCCAATTTCTGCCGGGTCCGATGATGACCGTGATGATGGCTGATCAGGGCGCAGATGTGCTCAAGGTCGAACCTCCGGCTGGCGATCCGGCACGTGAACAGGGGCCGTTCGAAGCGGGTCACTCGGTCTGGTTCCGCAATCTCAACCGGGGCAAGCGGAGCATTGTGCTCGATCTCAAGCAGGATGCGGGTAAGGCAAAGCTGCGCGAATTGCTTGCCGATGCGGACGTGTTTGTCGAAGGTTTCCGGCCTGGCGTGATGGCGCGCCTTGGTTTCGACCATGCTGCGGTCAGAGCCATCAACCCGCGCATCATCTATTGCTCGATTACCGCCTTCGGTCAGCATGGCGCGCTTTCGCACCACCCCGCCCATGACATGGCGGTACAGGCCATGTCTGGTTTCCTGTCAGTCAATGACGCGGTGGATGGCACGCCTGTCGTGCCCGGCGTCGCCGCATCGGATATGGCGGCCGGCCTCACCGCGCTTTCCGCTGTGTTGATGGCGCTCGTCGCGCGCGAACGCACGGGTGAGGGCGACTATGTCGATATCGCGATGCTGGACAGCCTCCTGCCCTGGTGCGTCCATACGGCGGGCAGCGCGATAGCTGGCGGCCCTTCGCCAGTCTCTGCAACCCAGCGCTCGCTTGGCGGCGCTGCCTTTTATCAGGTCTATGTCACGTCCGACGGGCGCCATGTCGTCTTGGGCGGCAGAGAGATGAAGTTCGCTGTCAATCTGCTGACGGCATTGGGCCGCCCTGACCTCATTGCGCATGCAGAACGTCCGGCGGGGGAGCAGGGGGAACTGATTACCTTCCTGCGCGCCACTTTTGCATCACGCAGCCGCGATGAATGGGTCGATTGGTTCGCTGATCTCGACGTTGCTTTTGCCCCGGTGCTCGATTTCCGTGAGGCGCTGGATGCGCCGCATGCCAAAGAGCGTGGGTTGATCGTCGAGGGCGGCGGCGCGCACCATGTTGCGCCGGCGATCCGCTTCGCAGGTTCGCCGCCTTGGGTGGCGTCGGAGCCGCCTGCGTTGGATAAGGGCTAACGCCTCAGCCAGCCAAACTCTTCGATGCCTGCTCGGTCACGTCGCGTGACAGGTTCGACGTTTCCAATATGCGTTCCAGCGCCTCGCGCATCAGCTTCGCACGTCCTTCGTCAAACCGCTTCCACCGCCCGAGTGGCGGCACCATGCGCGCAGCCGTCTGGGCATTGCGTGAGTCGAGCGCGATGATGAGATCGGCGAGCAGCGCATAGCCGCGCCCGTCTGCGGCATGGAACCCGCCCTGATTGGCAGCAAAGGCGCCATAGAGCGCCCGCACGCGATTGGGGTTGGAGAGGGTGAAGTCCGGGTGCTTGGCCAGCGCCGCGACGACATCAACGGTATCCGCGCGCAGCGAGAAAGCCTGGGTCGAGAACCATTTGTCGAGCACCAGCGGATTGTCGCAGAACCGCGCATGGAATTCAGCAAGGGCCTCGTCCCGCTCCGGCGCGTCCATATGCGCAAGCACGCCGAGCGCGGCCTGCCGGTCGGTCATGCCACCGGCGCTGCGATACTGGTCGAGCGCGATGCTGGCGGCATCGGGCACGCCGCCCGTCCACAGCATCATCAGCGCGAGGCCCCGCAGCTTGCGCTTGCCCTTTGCGGCGGGGGACAGGTCGGTCGCATCGGTGCGGGTTGCAGCATGGATTGCGCGCCACAAGCTTTCGTGCGCCGATCCTAGCGACGCCTGAAGCGCGCGGCGTTCGCGGCGGATGGCATCGGGATCGACCAGCAGCATCTGGTCGCCGACGAAGCTTTCGGTCGGCAGCATCGATGCTTCGGCGATGAAGGCAGGGTCCTCCTCCCACCGCGCGAGCATTTTGCCGACCGCATTCACCACATCCTCGTGTGGGACGGTTTGACCGGACGTGCGCGCGACCAGCGTCTCGAGCATCAACGCCTGCATTGCCTCGTAGCGGGCAAAGGGATCGTCATCATGCGCGGCAAGCCAGGCCAGTTCGCCGGGTGCGCGCTGCACATCGGCGATGATCGGTGCGGAAAAGCCGCGGTTGAAGCTCAGCATCGGCGCGCGGCCAAAGCGGCCGAGCGAGATGCTCGCCCTGTTCTCGGCGAACAGCATAAGCTGCTCGGTGCCCGGCGCATTGGCGTCTGCATCATGCGCTGCGATGCGCAGCGGCAGAACCATCGGCTGCTTGACCGGCTGGCCGGGCGTCGCGGGTACGCTCTGCGCGAGGTGCAACACGGCTTCCCCGCTCACGGCATCATGCTCCACATGTGCATCGACCCGCGGGGTGCCGGCTTGACTGTACCAAAGGCGAAAACTGGAAAGGTCAATCGCCGCGCCTTCCTCGATCGCGCGGACGAAATCCTCGCAGGTCGCAGCCTCCCCGTCATGCCGGTCGAAATAGAGGTCCGTGCCGGCGCGGAAACGTTCGGGGCCGGCCATCGTTGCCATCATGCGGATGATTTCCGCGCCCTTGTTGTAGACGGTCGCGGTGTAGAAGTTCGAGATTTCCTGATAGCTGTCGGGCCGGATTGGGTGTGCGAGGGGCCCTGCATCCTCCGGGAACTGCGCGGCGCGCAACATGCGCACATCTTCGATGCGCTTGACTGCGGGGCTACCCATGTCGGCGCTGAAACACTGGTCGCGATAGACAGTGAAGCCTTCCTTGAGGCTCAACTGGAACCAGTCGCGACAGGTGACGCGGTTGCCCGACCAATTGTGGAAATATTCGTGGGCCACCACGCCCTCCACCCCGTCAAAGTCGAGGTCGGTCGCTGTTTCCGTGTCCGCCAATATGTATCGGGTGTTGAAGATGTTGAGACCCTTGTTCTCCATCGCGCCCATGTTGAAATCGGCGACGGCAACGATGTTGAAGACGGAAAGGTCATATTCGCGTCCATAGACGCGCTCGTCCCAAGCCATGCTGTTCTTCAGCGCTTGCATCGCATGGCCGGTGCGTTCCACATCGCCCTCGCGCACCCAGATGGCGAGATCGACAGTCTTGCCTGACATGGTGGTGAAGCTGTCGCGATTGGCAACCAGCTGGCCAGCGACGATGGCGAACAGATAGGCCGGCTTGGGCCAGGGGTCATGCCATTCGGTGAAATGACGACCGCCGCCCACGCTGCCTTCGTTCACCTTCTCGCCATTGGCCAGCAGCACGGGGAAGGCTTCGGCATCGCCCTCCAGCCGCACCGTATAGACGCTCATATTGTCGGGCCGGTCGACGAAGGGGATGATGCGGCGGAACCCTTCGGCCTCGCACTGGGTGCAAAGCATCCCGTTGGAGGCGTAAAGGCCCATCAGCTGGGTGTTGGCCGACGGGTCAAGTCGCGTAACGAAACTGACCTTGGCGCTCTCTCCAGCGATCGGCACGACGATCTGTGCGCCCTCATGCGTCCAAGCCGTGCCAATTCCATCGACCGTCAACTCCTCCGGCAGCACGCCATCTTCATCGAGCCGGAGCGGGCGGCCATGCATGCCATTGCGGCGCACGGCGAGCTCGGCGGTGACGCGCGTTTCGTTGACCCCGAGGTCGAAATGAAGCTTCACCGTCTCCACGCGCCAGTCGGGCGGGCGATAGTCGCCGCGGTGGATGGTCTGGATGGCGATGGGGGCAGGCGCGTCGATCATGTGATGCGAGGTAGGCGCTGGCGCCACGCGGTGCAATCCGGCGTTGCCGGTTTCGCCTTTCATGCTGTGCGGCTATGGCAACGGCTATGTCTCACATGCTCATCTTCGGTCTAGGTTACACGGCATCGCATCTGGCGCGCCGTTTGGAAGCGCGCGGGTGGGAAGTTTCAGCGACCACCCGCGACGGGCGTGGAGGCACGATCCGCTTCGATGATCGCGCCAGCGTGACCGCTGCCATTGCCGGAGCGACCCACATCCTCTCCAGCGTTCCGCCTGATGATGCCGGCGATCCGGTGCTGATGCACTATGGGGAGGCGGTGGCCTGCGCACCTGCGCGTTGGATCGGCTATCTCTCTTCGACCGGCGTCTATGGCGATGCTGGGGGCGCATGGGTCGATGAATCGGCTCCAGTCGCCGGGCGCAGGCCGCTTCGCAATGCGGCAGACCTTGCCTGGGGCGCGCTGCGCGGAGACGTGCGCGTCTTCCGCCTGCCCGGAATCTACGGGCCCGGTCGCAGTGCGCTTGATCGGCTGCGAGAGGGCAAAGCGCACCGAGTCGACCTGCCCGGACAGATATTCAGCCGTATCCATGTCGATGACATCGCAGGCGCGATCATCGCCTCCTTCGCCAGCGATGCGACCGGCGCCTTCAACATCGGGGATGACATGCCGTGCAGCCAGAATGAGGTTGTGGAGGGGGCCGCCGCGATGCTCGGCATCCCAGCCCCGCCGCTGATCGCCCCCGATGACCCTCAGCTGGGGCCAATGGCGCGCGCATTTTATGCTGAAAACCGGCGCGTCGCGAACGGTCGGGCAAAGCGCTTGCTCGGCTGGCAGCCGCGCTATCCCACCTGGCGGGAGGGGCTCGCCGCCTGTCGTTGACTAGAGGGCGGCTTCGACCGCGTGGATACACATGCCGACGAGCCCGCCAACCAGCGTCCCGTTGATGCGGATATATTGAAGGTCACGGCCGACCGCATTTTCGAGCCTTTCAGTCACCGTCGCCACGTCCCAGCCGCGCACGGTGTCCGACACCAGGCGCACGGCGGCATCGCCATAGCTATCGACCGCGCCGACCGCCGCGCGTCGCGCGAAGCGGTTGATGGTGCGCTTCAGCTTCTCGTCCTCGGCAAGGCTTGTGCCGAGCTGGCGTAGCGCCTCCCCGAGCCGTCCTGCGAGCGCCGAATCGGGATCGCGCGCCGCGCGGAGCAGAGCGCCGCGTCCCTGTTCCCAAAGTCCGTCCAGCCAGCGTTTGACCGCGACATTCTCCAGCAGTTCGTCCCGCACATTGGCGACGCGCTGGCGCATCACCTCGCTGGTCTGGAGGTCATGGGCGAGCCGTTCGAGCCCTTCTTCGACACGGATGCGCATCGGATGATCCGGATCACCGGCCATTTCGGAGAGCAATTTGTGCAGTCCGTTGATGATTGAGTTCGCCAGCGTCTCGTCGAGCCCCGTGAAGCGCAGGATGGCGTTGGCGCGGTCATGCACCATCTGGCGGACGAGATGGTCATTCTCGTCCAGCGTCCGGCTCGCCCAGGCGACAAAACCGTCGAGCAAAGGCTGGTGCCGCCCGTCGGCCATCGCGGCGGTCAGCGCTTGTCCAAGCAGGGGCGCGATATCGAGTTTCCGGATCTGGTCGGCGATCGCGCCCTTGACCATCCCCCCGAGCCGATCCTCGTCGAGGCTGGAGAGCATGTCCGCGATGAGGCGCGAGCCTCCGACTTTGAGCCTGCCTTGCGAGACTGACGGCTCCGACAGGAACCGTCCGACTGCGCCCGCTACATCGATGCGCCTGAGGCGAAGCGCAATCAGGCGGGGAATGAGGAAATTGTCCCGGATGAAGGCGGCGAGCGTATCGCCAATCCGGTCCTTGTTGCGCGGTACGATGGCGGTGTGCGGGATGGGAAGGCCCATCGGGTGGCGGAACAGAGCGGTGACCGCGAACCAGTCAGCAAGGCCGCCGACCATGGCTGCTTCGGCAAAGGCCCGGACATAGCCGAGCCAGATCGCCTGGTCAGGCCAGCGTGCGGCGGCAAAATGCGTTGAGAGAAACAGCACTGCCATCGCGACCAGCATGCCGGTGGCGATCAGCCGGATGTCATGTCCGGCGTTGGCCATGGCGACGCCGCCGCGGTCAATCCTGATAGGGGCGGGGCCTTTGGTCACGCCTGTCTAGATCGGCTCGCAGGCCGCGCGTTGCAACCCGCGGTCACTCGGCGGGCTGCGGTATCGCGTTCGCTTCGCGGTCGCCATGATCATCGCCGGGCTTGAACGTGAGCAGCTTGCGCCGCAGCCACGGGCCCATCCGCACCTCGGCACCGACCGCCAGGCTGAACAGCGCGGGCACGATCACCAGGGTCAGCAGCGTAGAGACGATCAGGCCGCCGATCACGACGATGCCCATCGGCTGGCGCCATGCCCCGTCGCCCGAGAGGGCGAGCGCGGTGGGCACCATGCCTGCGGTCATGGCAACGGTGGTCATCACGATCGGCTGCATACGCTTGTGACCGGCATCCAGGATTGCGGCAAAGCGGTCCACGCCCTTGTCCATTTCCTCCAGCGCGAAATCGACCAGCAGGATCGAATTCTTGCCGACAATGCCGAGCAGCATGAGCAGGCCGATATAGACTGGCATGGAAATCGGCATGCCGAACAGCATCAGCGCCAATGTGCCGCCAAGCGGGGCCAGCAGCAGCGAGCTCATATTGACGAGTGGCGGCATGATGCGGCGATAAAGCAGCACCAGCACACCAAACACCATCGCGATACCCGACAGCACGGCGATGATGAAGTTCATGATCAGCTCGCCCTGCCACTTTTCCATGCCCAGTTCGACGCGGTCGATACCGTCGGGCAGGTTGCGCATGGTCGGCAATGCGTTGATCTTCTCCCATGCCTGTCCGCTGACGATGCCGGGGGCAAGATCGGCGCCGATGGTGACGCGGCGGGTCAGGTTGGTGCGCTCGATGCGGGTCGGGCCGGAACCGTAGCTGATGTCGGCAACCAGCTTGAGAGGGACCGATCCGCCTGTCGCGGTCGGCACCTGCAAATTCTCGATGTTCGCCAGCTTGGCGCGCGCATCTTCTTCCATTTTCACCCGGATCGGGATCTGCCGGTCGGAGAGGGAGAAGCGCGCACTGTTCTGGTCGATGTCGCCCAGTGTCGCGATGCGGATTGCCTGGCTGAGCGCGGCTGTGGTGACGCCAAGATCGGCGGCAAGGTCGAGCCGCGGCGTGAGGATGATTTCCGGACGGCGCAGATCGCCCGACAGGCGCGGGGCGCGCAGTTCGGGCAGCGTCTTCATCTCTTCGACGATCTGGTTGGCGACGCGGTTGAGCTCTTCGGGGTCATCCCCGCCGAGCGTCAGGTTAAGCTCGCGGCCTGTGAAGCCGCCAAACTGGGAACGGAAGGACACGCGCGCATCGGCGATCGACTGGAGCTTGGGTCCAACCTCGCGCTCGAACTCGATCGATGTGCGGGTGCGTTCGTCCTTGGGCGCATAGATGACAGTGACGTTGGCCCCGCCAACGCGCACGCGGCTGAAGACGGAGGCGACTCCCGGTTCTTCGCGCACCATCGCCTCGACACGGCGTGCGGCGTCGCCCGCCTGTTCCAGCGTGGTGCCCGGCGCCATTTCCACCGTGATGTTGCTCTGGTCCTGATCGAACGGCGGCTGGAACGTCTGCGGCAGAACGGCAAAGGTCAACACAGTCAGCGCAAGCGCGCCGACTGCACCGAACATGACCCAGGTGCGATGGTCAAACATGCGCGCCCAGATGCGCCGGCCGAGATAGCGCGACCATTCAAGGAAGTGCGATGCTTCGAACCCGCGCACCAAACCGATCAGAAGCCCGACAATCAGCTGGAGGAGGAGGCCGATGACAAAACCGACGGCCATGGCGACCGGCATGGCGAGGATCAGCCACAGTGAAGCCTTGAGCGCGAAGACCGCGCCTGCGCCGGCCAGCACCATGACCAGCATCGGGAACCAGAAATACTGGCGCGCACTCTGCACCTTGGTGAAGGCAGCGCGACGCTTGATCGCGCCCGACCGGTCGAGGCTCCATTCCAGAATTTCCATGTAGCGGTCCATCAACCAGCCTTCGCCATGGCTGGCTTCGCCTTTCGCCTTCAGGAAATAGGCCGCCATCATCGGCGTGATCATGCGCGCGACGGCAAGGCTCATCAGCACCGCGACCACGACAGTCAGCCCGAAATTCTTGAAAAACTCGCCCGAAATGCCAGGCATCAGGCCGACCGGCAGGAACACCGCGACAATCACCATCGTCGTCGCGAGAACCGCTAGGCCGATCTCGTCCGCAGCATCGATCGATGCCTGATAGGCGGATTTCCCCATGCGCATGTGCCGGACGATATTCTCGATCTCCACGATCGCATCGTCGACCAGCACGCCGGAAACCAGCGCCAGTGCCAGCAGGGTCAGGCTGTTGAGCGTGAAGCCCATCATGCCCATGAACCAGAAGGCGGGAATGGCGGAAAGCGGGATGGCAAGCGACGCGATCACGGTCGCACGCCAGTCGCGCAGGAACAGGAACACGACCAGCACCGCGAGGATGGCGCCCTCGATCAGCATGATCATCGAAGAGTCATACTGCTCCTTGGTGTATTTGACGTTGTTCGACAGCTCGACGAACTGGATTTCGGGATAACGCTCCTCCAGCCGCTCCATCGCTTCCATCGCCGCGTCGAACACGGTGACATCGCTTTCGCCCTTGGCGCGCTGGAAACTGAAGGACAGCACCTGCGTGCCATCACGCGTCGAATAGTTGCGCTGTTCGCCATAGGCGTCGGTCACTCGGGCAATGTCCGACAGGCGCACGGTACGGCCGCCGCCAATCGAAATCTGGGTTTCGCCAAGCTGGAAGGCGCTGCGCGCATTGCCGAGCACGCGGACCGATTGTTCGCTGTCGGAAATTTCGGCGCGACCACCGGCCGCATTCAAATTCTGCTGACGCAGTTGAGCGTTGACCTGTGCGGCAGTGATGCCGAGGCTCTGCATCTTGACCGGATCAAGATCGACGCGGATCTCGCGATTGACGCCGCCACTGCGCTCCACCGCCGCCATGCCGGGCACGGCCAGAAGTTCGCGGCTGACCGTATTGTCGATGAACCAGCTCATTTCTTCGAGCGTCATCGCGGTCGAAACGACCGAATAGCTCGCCAGATCTTCGCCGCTGGTGTTCACCCGGCCGATCTGGGGTTCCAATATGCCGTCGGGCAGGTCGCCGCGGATCTGGGTGACCGCGTCCCGGATGTCGTTGACCGTGCGGTCGATCGGCGTGCCGATGTCGAGCTGTACCCAGGTGTTTGACTGCCCCTCAGTCACCGATGAATTGATTTCATCGACGCCTTCGATGCTGCGCACCGCCGATTCCACGCGCCGCGTGACCTGGTTTTCCAGTTCGGCCGGTGCAGCGCCGGGCTGTGCAATGCTGATGATCGCTACCGGAAAATCGATGTCGGGTTCATTTTGCACGTCCATCCGGCTGAACGCGACTAGGCCGGCAATCGTCAGCGCGACGAACAGAACGATGGGTGGAACCGGATTGCGGATCGACCAGGCGGAAATGTTGCGGAAGTTCATGGGGGGAGATGCTCCGCTGGGTTATCCGGTCAGTTGCGCGCCGGGCGGACCGGGCGCACAGTCTGCCCTTCCGAAAGGAATGCGCCCGCCGACTGCACCACCCGCTCATTGCCAGTGAGGCCCGATGCGATCGAAATGCCGGTGTCGGAGACTGTGCCGATGGTGATCGGACGGCGCACAACCTTATCTTCGGCATCGACGATGAACACGAAACTGCCATTGTCGTCGCTCAGCACCGCAGACTGGGGAAGCACCGGAGCCTGTGTCGAACCGGCCGTGATCCGCGCCTCGGCAAAACCGCCCGGGCGAAGCGCACGGTCATAGGCAAGCGAGATACGCGCAACACCTTGCCGCGATTGCGGGTCAATGGTCGGGGATGTTTGCCACACTTGGCCAGCAAAGCTGCGGTCGCTGCCGACGGGCGTCACGCTTGCGCGCGAACCTACCGGCAATGCAATCAGATCGGTTTCGCTGACCTCGGCGCGCAGCTCCAATTCGCCGCCGCTGGCGACGCGGAACAATACGCCACTGCCTGCGCTGATCACCTGCCCAGGTTCGACCGCACGGGTAAGGACTAGGCCTGCGGCTGGAGAGCGGATGTCGAGGCGGCCGGTGCGGGCGCGCGCTTCGGCAAGGCTCGCTTGTGCAACACGAACCCGAGCCGCAGCCGCATCGCGCTGGGCGGTGCGGCGTTCGATATCCGCGCGAGAGATAAAGCCGCGCTCAACCAGCGCCTGCGCACGATCAAGTTCAGACTGGGTCAGGCGCGCGTCAGCCTCGGCAACACGCACTTGCGCTGCGAGCTGTTCGATCTGCTGCGACTGCACCTGACGATCGACTGTCGCCAATATCTGTCCGGCGCGAACCCATTGGCCCGGTTCTACCAGTACGCGCACGACCTGACCGCCTTCACCCGCAACGCCGATCGGCATTTCGCGGCGTGCGGCCAGTGTGCCGGTGGCGGAAATGACGCGTTCTACGGTGCTGCGGCCGGGCGAAATGACCGTGACGGTGGGCGCACTGCCCTTGGCTGCCGCATTGGCCTTACCCGCTTCGCCAGCTGTCGCGGCCTTGGTATCGCCATCGCTGCCGCTGAATGCCGACCAGGCAAAATATCCTGCGATGATCAGCCCAATGACCGCGACCAGCGCGATCCAGCGGCGGCGCGTTTCCGAAGCCTGGGCTTCATCCGCCCAGCGAGGCTCGCCCGCGTCAGCCGTTTCCACGGGGAAAGAGCGCGTTTCGAAATTCATGGCGGCAACGGTCCTGTCAGCTGCGGAGCATCGCCATCGATGCCCGGGGAGAGCGCAACTGTATTATCTCAATATGTCACCCGGCGCAAGTCAGGAAAAGCTGACATCGCTCGGGTCGCTGCCTATGCCATCGACGAAGCTGAAAGCCAAGTAAATCCGGACTTAAGGACAGGGCCGCACCGATTCTCATCGTGCGGCCCCTAGGGTCCGGGCGAAGCCCGTGACAGTAATGGTCCGGACGGTCAGCGTGCTCGGCCGCGGCGGATGACATTCACGATCGCCAGCAGGATCACCGCGCCCAGCAATGAAACCAGAAAGCTGGTGAGGTTCAGCGGATTGGTATTGATTGACCCGCCACTGAGGATCAGGCCGCCGATAAAGGCGCCGACGATTCCAACAATGATGTTCAGGAAGATGCCTTGCTGGGCATCGGTGCGCATGAGGATGCTTGCAAGCCAGCCGATGACGCCGCCGACAACGATCCAGAGAATGAAGCCCATGATAACCTGCCTCGCGTTGTATTTCCGCTCCGATGCGGACGATAATCGCTCAACAGGTTGGCGCCGAAATAGTTCCTCTGGTCGCGCTCAGAAGCGCTGCTGGCGCTCGTAAAGGTCGCGATACTGGCGAATACGGGTCACGCGCAGCCCCGGCATGCCTGCCCGGTCGATTGCCCGCTGCCATCCGGCAAATTCTTCAAGCGTCAGCGAATAGCGCTGACAGGCTTCATCGACGGTCAGCAGTCCGCCGGATACGGCGGCGACAACCTCTGCCTTGCGGCGCACAACCCAGCGGGTTGTCTCCGGCGGAGGCAGCGACTCGAGGGTCAGCGGCTCGCCAAGCGGGCCGATGACGCGGTCGGGGCGGATAGACTGGTTCTCTTTCATGCTAACCCTCAGACAGCCCGGCGCGCTTTGGAGAATGTGCTAGGCGATGGACCGACCTTTAGGGCAGGCCACTCAATATTCACTAAAATCCGTTGGTTAATGGGAAAGTTACGCATCGGCTTCGCCTTGAATGCTGCACGCCCCAACGGCAACGTAACGATCTGAGAATCGGCCGCCCATTCCGGCAGTGCCAACCCCGTGGCCCGCGAGCAGGGCAAGGCTCATGGTCCGCTTTTGCAAGCGGTCGCATGGGCTGGTTCTGGCGGGAGAAGCAATGGCGACCACGGTCGGCAATGCGGCCTGGCGGGCGCCGATAACCGCGCGCAGGATATCGAATCCGGGTTGGCCCAGAGCCCCTGAGTGCCGGCTGTCAGTCTTGATCGTGACGAATTCCATATCGCCGCCCTAGCTCGTGCTAGCCTAAGCATCGGTAAAGTTCCGCTTCATGGATCGTTAGGCTGTTGTGCCGTTTCGGAGCGAAGCTGGATTTGCAGCGCCTGCGCGATTAAGTGCGCCTGCGTGATGACTGCCGATTTCCAGCTTGCTCCGCCACTTTCCGGCCGCCGCATCGTCGTGGCGATGTCGGGCGGTGTCGATTCGAGCGTGGTTGCGGCGCTAGCCCATGCCAGTGGCGCGGAAACCATTGGTGTTACCCTGCGCCTCTATGACAGCGCCGCTGCGCCGCGCCGTGCGGGGGCCTGTTGTGCAGGGCAAGACATCAGGGATGCGGCCGCCGTCGCCGATCGGCTTGGCTTTGCGCACCATGTCATCGATCATGAAAGCGCGTTCCGCAGCAGCGTGGTCGAACAATTTGCGGACGAATATCTCGCTGGCCGGACACCGATTCCCTGCGTGCGCTGCAACATGGGGCCCAAGTTCACCGATTTGTTTGCGATTGCCCGCGATCTCGGTGCCGATTGTCTCGCGACCGGCCATTATGTGCAGCGGGTGCAAGGCCCGGACGGCGCCGAGCTCCACCGCGCTGTCGATCCTGCACGTGACCAGAGCTATTTCCTGTTCGCTACCACCCGCGATCAGCTCGATTATCTTCGCTTTCCCTTGGGCGGCCTTCCAAAGGCGGAGGTGCGACGGATTGCCGGAGAACTCGGTCTCGGCGTCGCAGCCAAGCCGGACAGTCAGGACATCTGCTTCGTGCCCGACGGCGATTACGCAAAAATCGTCAAGCGCGTACGCCCGGAAGCGGAAATGGGCGGTGCCATTGTCGACCTCGCGGGGCGTGAGCTCGGCCGGCACAAGGGCATCATCCATTACACGGTCGGCCAGCGTCGTGGCCTGGAGATCGGCGGGATGGCCGAACCGCTGTATGTGGTGCGCATTGATGCTGCACGGGGCCAGGTAATTGTCGGCCCGCGCGCCGCGCTCGCCGTGTCTGCCGCGCGGCTTGAAGAATGCAATTGGCTGGCGGACCCGCACAGCGTCGGCGTGCCCCTCCTCGCCAAGGTGCGATCGATGGCAAAGCCCGTCCCAGCGCATATGGACGGCGACCGGCTGGTGTTCGCTGCGCCCGAATATGGTGTCAGCCCCGGTCAGGCGGCTGTCTTCTATGCCGGCGACAGGGTGATCGGCGGCGGCTGGATCGCGGAAACCGAAAGCGCGCTCGCCGAAGCGGCTTAGTCTTCGGGGATCAACACACAGCCCGTCGTGCCCTCGTACCGCGCCTCGCGGCTGGCGAGCAGGGGAACGCTGGCGCGCACGGCCTTTTCATCCGGCAGATCGGTGAGAGAGACGATTTCCATGCCCGGTTCAGCGTCGGTCGCGCAGCTGGCGATATCGCGGCCCTGAACATAGCGGCATGAACAACCCATCCGCGCGCCATAAGCGCTGCCGACTTCGGCCATGCGGAGCCACGTGGGAAACTGCCAAGCGGCATAACCGATCAAGGCGATGCCTAGGATGATGGCGATAAACTTTGCGCGCGAAACGCCGCTGCGCGTGTCGGCGGTTGAGTATGCGGGCGGCGCTGGGCTAGTCATGCGCGCCATGAACCGGAAAAGACTGCGCAAGGCAAGCGCCCCCATCCTGATTGCTGCTGCTGCGGCCATGACGCTCGGCGGTTGTTCCAACGCTGCTCCGCCTGAGGGCGCGCCGCGCGTTCTTGCGGGAGAGGCGCTTGGCGGCACCGCTGCCGATGCAATCGAACGGCTGTTCGCTGACAGCGAAGCAATGGGCGAAACGCGCGCGCTCCTCGTGCTCAAGGACGGGGAGGTTGTCTACGAAGCCTATGGCCCCGGCTATGGCCCGCAATCGAAGCTGATCAGCTGGTCGATGGCCAAGAGCATAACGTCGGTGCTGGTCGGCTTCTTGGTGTCTGACGGCAGGCTCGCGCTCGATGAGCCTGCGCCCGTCCCCGCCTGGCAGCGGCCCGGCGATCCGCGCGGCAGTATCACGCTGCGCCATCTGCTTCACATGTCCTCGGGCCTTGAGCATCTCGAAACCGGGGATCCGGCGTGGGAAGCGGACACGGTCGAGATGCTGTTTGGCGAAGGGTCGGCCGATATGGCGGGCATGGCGGAAGCCAAGCCTGCGGCAGCACAGCCCAATGAGGTCTACAATTATTCAAGCGCGACCAGTGTCATCCTGTCGGACATTGTTGCGCGCTCGCTGACTGACAGCGAGATTCCGGCGGTTCGCCGCGATGCGGTGCGCAACCTGCTGCTCGGCCGTCTTGCCAGCCCGCTCGGCATGACCAGTCTGACCCCGGAGTTCGATGCGGCAGGGACAATGGTCGGCGGCTCGATCATGCACGCGACTGCGCGAGACTATGCCAAGTTCGGGGAATTCCTGCGCCGCCGGGGCCAGACCGCGGACGGTACGCGGCTTATTCCCGAAAGCTGGGTGGATTTCATGCTGACGCCTTCACCCGCCGATGGCGGCTATGGCGGACACATATGGCTCAACCGGCCGCGCCCGGCTGGTGTCGGTGATGCGCTGTGGCCGGGCCGGGGGCCAAGGGACATCTTCGC
Source organism: Sphingomonadaceae bacterium (assembly GCA_947463325.1). Classification (GTDB taxonomy): domain Bacteria; phylum Pseudomonadota; class Alphaproteobacteria; order Sphingomonadales; family Sphingomonadaceae; genus Sphingopyxis. Next base: position 7,918 of record CANHQT010000030.1, on the reverse strand, counting down.
CTGCCTCGGCCACCAGGGGCAGTTCATCATCGTCTCGCCGTCGCAGCGGCTGACGGTGGTCCGTCTCGGCATATCCCGCGATGCAGACCAGATCCCCAATGTGCGGGAGGCTTTGCGCGAATTGATGGCCGCGCTCTAACCCGGATCAACCCTCGGGCCGGTGCTCCGGTCCGTCGGGCGGCAGATCGCCCGGCGCGTCGCGCATGGCAGAATAATGCGCCTGCATGGCGGAGGTTAGGGATAGAGCATGCTCTCTTTCCACCCGCCCGCGCCGTCGGCAATGAACAAGCGACGTTCGTGGAGGCGAAATGGCTTGTCCTGCCACAGTTCGATCCGCTCGGGCGCAACGCGAAATCCCGACCAGTGCGGCGGGCGGGGGATCTCGCCGACTGCATGGCGTGCACCAAATTCGGCAACGCGGGCGAGCAACTCCGCCCGGCCCGACAGCGGCCGTGACTGATCCGATGCCCAGGCGCCAATGCGGCTGTCCCGTGCGCGGCTGGCGTAATAGGCGTCGGCTTCTTCCTCGCTTACTGACGTGACCACGCCCTCGACGCGGACCTGCCGCTGCAGGCTTTTCCAGTGAAAGAGCAGGGCGGCGCGCGGGTTGGCAGCCAATGCTTCGCCCTTGCGGCTTTCCAGGTTGGTGTAAAACACGAACCCGTCCGCCCCATGGTCCTTCAGCAGCACCATACGGACCGATGGCATGCCATCGGCATCGACCGTCGCCAGCGCCATCGCGTTGGGATCATTGGGCTCGGTCTTGACTGCCTCGGCCAGCCATTGGGTGAAAATGTCGATGGGATCATGCGTCATGCGTGCCCTGTAGCCACCTTTGACCCAGCAATCCATTGCCACAGCTTGCCGCGAGGCACTGTATTGCCTAGCTATGCCGCATGGCAGCAGACCCCTACAGCTTACTCGGCGTTTCGCGCAGCGCGAGCGAGGACGAGATTAAAAAGGCCTATCGCAAGCTTGCGAAGGAACTGCACCCCGATCGCAACACGGATAATCCCAAGGCAGCGGAACGATTTTCTGCCGTCACCTCAGCCTATGACCTGCTGTCAGACAAGGACAAGCGCGCCCGCTTCGACCGCGGAGAGATTGATGCCGATGGCAATCCGGCTAACCCCTTTGCGGGCGGTTTTGGCGGGCGCGGCGATCCGCGCCGGCGTGCGGGCGGCCCATTCGGCCAGCAGAGCGCCGGCGGTGCCTTTGCTGAGGATATCGGCGATTTCGGCAATATTTTCGATGATTTGTTCGGCGGTCGTTCGCGGCGAACCGCGCCGCCCAAGGGTGCGAACGTCAATTATCGGCTGGCGGTCGGCTTCGTTGATGCCGCCACCCGTGCGCCCCAGCGTATCACGCTGGCTGATGGCAAGACCATCGATCTCAAACTGCCGGCCGGCGTCGACACCGGCACACAGATGCGTCTTCCCGGCAAGGGTGAGCCTGGCCCCGGCGGCAATGGCGACGCGACAGTCACCATAGAGATCAAGCCGCATGCCTTCTTTCGCCGCGATGGCAGCGACATCCGGATCGATTTGCCGGTCACGCTGACGGAGGCTGTCTCCGGCGCAAAGGTAAAGGTGCCTACGCCCGATGGTCCGGTGATGATGTCGGTCCCCTCTGGCTCCAGCTCGGGCCGGATCCTGCGCCTCAAGGAACGCGGCTTCTCCCGCAAGGATGGGACGCGCGGTGACCTGCTGGTCTCTTTGCAGATTGATCTGCCTCCCGCCGATGCGGCGCTTTCGGAATTCGTTTCGGGCTGGGCCGATACGCGCAATGTCCGGGCGGCGCTCGGCGTTTAGGCGGGATGACTGACCCAGCCGCCCCTACTGACCGGCAGCGCGGTCCTGATCAGGAAGAGGCTGAAACGACCGCGGCAGTGGCCGGTGAATTCACGACCGTCGGTGCCTCGCCGCATTCGCCGGAGGCCCGACGGGAACGGGCCAAACGCCTGCAAAAGCTGGCACAAGCGAGGGGTGCCGTGCTGCGTGCGCGCGAACGGCTCGGCCCCGGCACCCGCACCTACCATATCGTTCGCCGGGTGGTGGTCGGTGCCTATTTTGACGGTTTCATCCACGCGGGGAACCTTGCCTACCTGTCTCTGATTGCGCTTTTTCCATTTTTCATCACCGCGACCGCTGTGATGAGCGCGTTCGGCCGCACTGACGATGGGCTGCATGCTCTTTCGGTTGTGCTGGCAACAATGCCCCCTGCGGTTGCGGCGGCGCTTGATGGGCCGATCCGCGAAGTGCTGTCGGCGCGCAGCGGTCTGTTCCTCTGGCTTGGGGCGTTGGTCGGCCTCTGGACTGTCGGCAGCCTGATCGAAACCATCCGGGATATCCTGCGTCGCGCCTATGGGACGCAGGCCCGGCGCAGCTTCTGGGCCTATCGCCTCCATTCGATCCTCCTCATCATCGGCGCGGTCTTGTTGTTGCTGCTGTCCTTCAGCCTGCAGATTGTCACTGTCGCGATCGATCAGTTTGCGGCGCGTCTGTTGCCGGTGGAGATTGCTGCCTACTGGTCCGCGGCTATTCCGCGTCTGATTTCGGCGGGCGGCCTTTTCCTCTCTCTGTTCCTGCTGTTTCTCTCGCTCACTCCCCATGCCTACAAGGGGCGGGCCTATCCCAAATGGCCGGGCGCGCTGGCGACAAGTCTATGGTGGATCGGGGTTACGCTGGCGCTGCCGCCGCTGCTCGCGGGCATCTTTGCCTATGATGCAACCTACGGCAGCCTAGCGGGCGTGATGGTGGCGCTGTTTTTCTTCTACCTTATCGGTCTCGGCGTCGTTATCGGGGCGGAATTGAATGCCGCGCTTGCCGAAACGCCGGAGGAGGCAGCCAGCCGGGTGGGTCAAACCGACAACCCTACCCGTTCGGCGCAGGCGCGAAACTGAGAGGGGAATGGCGCATATGAACGGATTGATGGCGGGCAAGCGCGGCCTGATCATGGGCCTCGCCAATGACAAATCACTGGCATGGGGCATTGCCAAGGCTCTGCATGCGCATGGCGCGGAACTCGCCTTCAGCTATCAGGGCGAGGTGATGGAAAAGCGCGTGCGTCCGCTCGCCGAGAGCCTGGGCTGCGATCTTTTGATTGATTGCGACGTATCCTCGATGGACAATCTCGACGCCGCCTTCGCGTCGCTCGCCGCGCGCTGGCCGACCATCGATTTCGTCGTCCACGCCATCGGCTATACCAACAAGGATGCATTGCGCGGCCATTATGCGGATGTGACGCTCGATGACTTCCTGATGACCATGAACATCAGCGTCTACAGCTTTACCGCCGTCGCCAAGCGCGCCGTGGCGATGATGCCGCCGCGCGATCCTGAAACCGGGCAGGGCGGCGGATCGCTGCTCACCCTGTCTTACTATGGCGCTGAACGGGTCATGCCGCACTACAATGTGATGGGCGTCGCCAAGGCCGCTCTCGAGACGAGCGTCCAGTATCTCGCCAATGATTTCGGGCCGCAGGGCGTGCGCGTGAACGCCATCTCGGCCGGTCCGATCAAGACGCTCGCGGCATCGGGTATCGGCGATTTCCGCTACATCCTGAAGTGGAACGAGCATAACAGCCCGCTCCGCCGCAATGTGACGATCGACGATGTTGGTGGCGCCGCGCTCTATATGCTGTCCGACCTCTCGGCAGGCGTGACGGGTGAGGTGCACCATGTCGATGCCGGCTACCATACGGTCGGCATGAAACAGGTCGACGCGCCGGACATCTCGACCGTCTGACGCGTCAGCGGCGTCTGACTTGCGTTCGCGCGCCATTGCCGCCATCGCTATCCTATGAGCGTCAACAGCTTCGGCCACGCATTGCGTTTCACCACCTGGGGGGAAAGCCACGGGCCAGCGATCGGCGCGGTGGTCGATGGCTGTCCGCCGGGTCTTGCGCTCAGCGAAGCGGACATTCAGCCGTGGCTGGACAAACGCCGCCCCGGCCAGTCGAAATTCACCACGCAGCGCCAAGAACCCGATCAGGTGCGTATCCTCTCGGGCGTTTTTGAAGGGCGCACGACAGGCACACCCATCTCGCTGATGATCGACAATGTTGATCAGCGCTCAAAGGATTATTCGGAAGTCGCTTCGGCCTATCGCCCCGGCCATGCCGACTATGCCTATGATGCCAAATATGGTTTCCGGGACTATCGCGGCGGCGGCCGTTCGAGCGCGCGCGAAACCGCGAGCCGCGTCGCGGCTGGTGCCGTCGCCCGCCTTGTCATCCCCGAAGTGCGCATTCTCGCATGGGTCGAACAGATTGGCGGGGACAGCATCGATTACGCGCGCTTCGATGCCGCAGAGATTGGCAACAACCCTTTCTTTTGCCCTGATGCCGAGGCCGCCGCACGCTGGGAAACGCTGGTCGATGAGGCGCGAAAGGCCGGTTCCTCGCTCGGCGCGGTTGTTGCCTGCCAGGCGTCCGGCGTTCCTGCCGGCTGGGGTGCGCCGCTCTATGCCAAGCTCGATGCCGAACTCGCCCATGCGATGATGGGCATCAATGCGGTCAAAGGCGTCGAGATCGGGGACGGATTCGCTGCAGCGATGTCGAGCGGGGAAGGCAATGCCGATGCCATGCGCCCCGGCGCGGACGGCACGCCCGAATTCCTCGCCAACCATGCGGGCGGCATCGCCGGCGGCATTTCGACCGGCCAGCCGTTGCGCGTGCGTGTCGCTTTCAAACCGACCAGCAGCATCCTTACCGCTGTTCAGACCATCGACCGGGACGGGAATGCGACCGACATTCGCACCAAGGGTCGCCACGACCCGTGCGTCGGAATCCGCGGCACTCCGGTTGTGGAAGCGATGATGGCGTTGGTGCTCGCCGACCAGAAATTGCTTCACCGCGCCCAATGCGGCTAAGTGGTTGCCAATTAAACAAACGGGTGGGGATAGCGTGGACCGTAAGCTTACATATTATATTCTGCTCGGCATGGCGCTGGGCGTCGTCGCCGGCTGGCTGGTGTACACTTTCGTCCCCGCGGGGGAGACCGGCATATGGCCGCTCGGCACCACCGGTGACCTGAAACAGATTTATCTCGACAGCTTCGGCCTGCTCTCCGGGATATTCCTGAACCTCATCAAACTGCTGGTCGCGCCACTCATCCTGTCGACCATTGTCGTCGGCATCGCGCATATGGGCGACAGCGCAGCTCTAGGGCGCATAGGCTTCCGGGCCATCGCCTGGTTCGTCATCGCCAGCCTGATCTCGATCAGCCTGGGCTTGCTGATGGTCAATTTCTTCGAGCCGGGCGTCGGTGTCGATACCAGCAGCGCGACGGCAGAAGCGGTGGGAGACGTTGCTGAACTCAACTTCTTCCAGTTCATCCTGCATATCTTCCCCAAGAATGCATTCGAGGCGATGGCGACAAACAATGTCCTCCAGATCCTCGTCTTCTCGCTGTTTGCCGGGGTGGCGCTGTCCGCGATCGGAGAAAAGGGTGCGCCACTGGTGCGCGGTGCCGATGCGCTCGCTGAAATGATGCTGCAGATCACCGGCTATGTGATGCGCTTTGCACCATTTGCGGTGTTCGGTGCTCTGGCCAAGGTGGTCGCAGCGAGCGGGTTGGGGATTCTCGTCACCTATGTCGAGCTGGTGACCGAATTCTACCTGTCGCTTGCGGTCCTTTGGGCGATCCTGTTGGGCGTCGGTGCGCTGTTCCTGCAAGGCCGCATCTTCACGCTGATCCGCTATATCCGTGAACCGATGATGATCGCCTTTTCAACGGCATCGTCGGAGGCCGCCCTGCCCAAGCTTCTCGAACAGCTTGATCGGTTCGGCGTGCCGCGCCGCATTTCCGGCTTCATGCTGCCGATGGGCTACAGCTTCAATCTCGATGGCTCGATGATGTACATGAGCTTCGCGACGATCTTCATCGCGCAGGCCTATGGTATGGATTTGTCCATCGGTACGCAGATCGCGATCCTGCTGACGCTGATGATCAGTTCCAAGGGCGTCGCCGCGGTGCCGCGTGCGTCGCTGGTGGTCATCACCGGCACGCTCGGCATGTTCGGCCTGCCGGTGGAAGGCGTCGCGCTGCTCCTCGCCATCGACCAGTTCCTCGACATGGGCCGCACCGCGACCAATGTCGTCGGCAATGCGGTCGCCACCTCGGTCATCACCAAGTGGGAAGGCATGCTGGAGGTGATCGAACCGGCGGAAATGGACCTGCGCCACGCCCCCGCACACACGGTGGCCGGCGGCAAGGCCGGTCTCGAACTCGCCCCTGACATGATCGAGGACGAACGCAGCAAGCCGGCGTGACGCCGGCCTGGCGCCTCAGTCCGCCACCCAATTGCCGTGGAAACCCGGCGGGATGCGGTGGGGCAGGTGGATGGTGGCGACGGGCGCTGCGGTGAAGTCTGCGGCGTCGAGGAGGACGAGGTCGGTCGTCTCCTCGGCGGCGTTGACGACCAGGCCCATGTACCAGCCGTCGGTCTCGCTGCCCTGCTCCGCACGCGGTACGAAAACGAATTCGCCAGGGAAATGCCCCGCGCCGAAATCATGCACTTCTGTCACGCCCCCTACCATGTCGTGGCGGTAAAGGCGCGTGTCGGCGATGGTCATCTCGGTCGTGTCGCGCTCGGGCAGCGCCATTGTCAGCGCATAGCGATAGGGCTGGCCGGTCAGCCGCTCGTCATAGCGCGGGAATTCCTGTGGGCGGATATCGATCACCTTGCGCGTCACGGCCTTGGCCGCAGTGTCGATGGTCCAGCGTTCGAACTGGCTCGCCTCGCTGTCCGGGCCGTAATTGCTCCGCGCGAACATCCGGTCGTGGGTCACGACATCGACGATGATCCGCCCGTCTGCATCGACAAAGGCGTTGGCGGGGTGGAACACATAGCAGGGGTCGACATCGCACCAGATGATGCTGTCCGCCGGCGCGTTGCGGCCGAGCACGCCCACCCGCGCACGATGCTCCGGGTTCCACTGGTAGGGGAAGCGGTAGCCGGCGATCAGCTTGCCCATGGAAAAGGTGACGGGCAGGTCGAACACCAGCACATGCTCGGCGGTGATCGCGCAGTCATGGATGCTCGGCCCGTGCTGCACGGCAATCGCTTCCTCGCGGATCACATGGCCCTCGCGGTCGAGCACCGTGTGCCAGACCTTGTCCATCACATCACCACGGTAACAGATGGCGTGGCGTTCGCCGGTCACCGGGCACTCATGCGGATGCGCGGTGTAGCTGTTCTTCAACGTGCCATCGAACTTGTTGTGGGCGATGGTCTCCAGCGTGCGGCTCATCTCAACCGGATGGCCGCCTGCCTCGACAATCGCCCAAGTGCGTCCGGCGATGCCGATGACATTGGTGTTCGGCGCATCAAACCCGTCCTCGCGCCTGTCGCCCGGGGGCAATTCCTCTCCCAGCGCCGCGCAGGCTTCCGCACCGCGCACCCAACGGTTCCGGTACCATTGGGCCTTGCCACCTGAAATGGCGATGCCATGGACCATGCCGGCGCCGGTGAACCAGTGGTAACTTGCGGAATCAGGCTGCAACGCGGGGTTGGGGCCATTGCGCAAATACCGGCCGTTGAGTTCCGCCGGAATGGTGCCGGTAACCGCCAAATCCTCCAGCGTCACTTCCTCGGTCATCGGCCGGTGGACGCCTGTCAGATAGGGATGGCCGCCCGCGGGCACCTTCAGCCGCTTGCGGTTGAATCCGGCGATGGCGGTAAGGCCGGTGCCGACGACGGAGCGGATGGTGGTTTCGACCTTGCTGGCCATGGCGGCTCTCTCCCCGCTTGCGACTCGCGTAAATGATGTTAACAGCATCAACATGACAGGGGGTGATAACAGTGTCAACATAGCGCCAGCGCTTGGCCGTGATGCCTATCACCACGGCGATTTGCGCAGTGCGCTGATCGCAGCAGGTATGCATGCCCTGTCAGCGGACAGCGCCGACGCACTG
>CANHQT010000029.1 GCA_947463325.1 Sphingomonadaceae bacterium | reverse complement strand
GTAGGTGAGGTGCTGCCCGAACTGAAGGGTAAGCTCGACGGTTCAGCGATCCGGGTTCCAACCCCGAACGTTAGCCTCGTTGACCTTACCTTCACGCCCAAGCGGGACACCACGGTGGAGGAGGTCAACGCAGCGCTTAAGGCCGCCGCGGAAGGTCCGCTCAAGGGCGTACTCGCCTTTTCGGATGAGCCGCTGGTCTCGATTGACTATAACCATTGCCCGGCAAGTTCGACAGTCGACAGCCTCGAAACCGCTGTTCTCGAAGGCAAGCTGGTGCGGGTCGTTTCCTGGTATGACAATGAATGGGGCTTCTCGAACCGCATGGTGGACACAGCGGGTGTCATGGCAAAACTGATCTGATCGAGATCCGTTCGCGGCAATCGGAACTGGAGCGAGAAACCTACATGGCTGCGTTCAAGACCCTTGACGATATCGGCGATGTGCGGGGTAAGCGCGTCCTTGTTCGTGTCGATCTCAACGTGCCTATGCAGGACGGGTCGGTCAGCGATACGACCCGGCTTCAGGCGATGGTCCCGACGGTTAGTGAACTGGCTGACAAGGGTGCCATCGTCCTACTGTTGTCGCATTTCGGGCGGCCCAAGGGGGCGAAAAATCCGTCGCAGTCGCTCAGTCTCGTCATCGATGCGGTGGCGGATGTGCTTGGCCGTTCGGTCATGTTTGTATCGGATTGTGCGGGCGAAGGTGCGAGGGCAGGTCTCACTGTTCTGGCGCCGGGCGATGTTGCCGTGCTCGAAAACACCCGTTTTCACGCTGGCGAAGAAAAGAATGATCCCGCGCTCGTTGCGGCGATGGCTGAGCTTGGCGATGTTTACGTCAACGATGCCTTTTCCGCCGCGCATCGTGCCCACGCCTCGACCGAAGGGCTGGCGCATGTGTTGCCTGCCTTTGCTGGCCGGGCAATGGAAGCCGAATTGAAGGCGCTTGATGCCGCGCTTGGTAATCCTACGCGCCCTGTCGCTGCGATTGTTGGTGGCGCTAAGGTTTCAAGCAAGATTGATGTGCTGCGCCATCTCGTCGGGCAGGTCGATCATCTTGTGATCGGCGGCGGCATGGCCAACACGTTCTTGGCTGCGCGCGGGATCGATGTCGGCAAATCGCTGTGCGAACATGATCTGCTTGAAACCGCCAACGCCATCTTTGATGCGGCGGACAAGGCTGGGTGCACTATCCATCTGCCCTATGATGTTGTCGTGGCTAAGGAATTTCGGGCAAACCCGCCGGTTCGCACGGTCAATGTCCATGAAGTCGCAGCGGATGAAATGATCCTCGATGTCGGCCCGGCTGCTGTCGAAGCGTTGTCGGACGTTCTTAAAAACTGCCGGACCTTGGTATGGAATGGCCCTCTCGGTGCGTTCGAAACACCTCCATTCGACACCGCGACGGTGGCGCTGGCGCGCACGGCAGCGGCTCTCACCCGCGAAGGCAGTCTGGTTTCGGTCGCTGGTGGCGGGGATACGGTTGCCGCTCTCAACCAAGCGGGAGCGGCAGGTGATTTCACTTTCGTTTCAACGGCTGGCGGCGCGTTCCTGGAATGGATGGAAGGTCGCGAGCTCCCTGGAGTTGCTGCGCTGATGCGCTAACGGGTTTTTCACGGCTCTGCGCTAGGTGCAGGGCATGGTGACCCGGGTCTTCCTCACTGTCGATACTGAATTGGCATGGCGTCACCACGCCTGTGGCTTGCCAATAGAGGAGGTTTACCGCCGCTCGATTGAGCCTGCGGGGGTCGGGCTCAGTTGGCAGCTTGCGACCCTCAAAGAGCATGGCCTCAAGGCCTGTTTCTTTGTGGATCCGGCTCCTGCCCATGTTTACGGGATAGGCATCATAGAGCGGATCGTGGGCACGATCACCGCAGCCGGCCAGGACGTGCAACTGCATTTCCACCCGGGCTGGTATGGTGCCAGCGCAAGCAATCGTGAAGCATCGGCGCCCAAGGATCTGATTGATTACAGCGCGGACCAACAGCGGAGCCTTCTTGCGCGTGCGCGGGCGGATCTGATGGCGGCGGGCGCACCTGCACCCCGTGCTTTCCGGGCCGGTAGCTACGCCGCCAATGACGACAGCCTCGACGCACTTGCGAGCCTAGGGATACTTTATGACAGCAGTTTCAACGCGGCCTGGCCAGCAGTCAGCCGCATCGACTTGCCGCCGCGCACTCTCGCTCCGCTGCGCCATGCTGGGCTCAATGAGTTTCCGGTCGGCTTTGTTGAAGATCGGGGTGGCCGGGCGCGGACACTTCAGATCTGCGCACTCTCGACAGAGGAAATGCGCGCCGCGCTCGATCATGCCGTCGAAAATGAGCATGCGCTGGTGACGATCGTTAGCCACAGTTTCGAACTGGCAACACGATCGGGATTAAGGCGGAACAGCGGCCATGTAAGGCGCTTTGAATGGTTATGCGCTTATCTCGCTGCACATTCTGAAGCGATGCCGACTATCGATTCCGGAGGATTGAACGCGATCCCGCTTGAGCGTCACGATCAGCCCCTTGGCTATCGCAATCGTCGCTGGCTGCGCCGACAGGGCGAGCAATTGTGGATCAATGAAATGATCGAATCGCGGCGGGGCCCGCTTGCCGCTGCGGCCGCAGCCGCGGGGGTGGCCGTGGGCATCCAAGCACTGTGACAAGCCCTGTCCGTATAAACCTCAAGGGAAGCATCGGGGCGCGAACCATATTTCGCATTCCGCGCTTTCTGGTGAAGGTTGGGCTGACGCTCGATGATGTTCTGAATGATGTGTCGCCTAATCTGCCCGCGCTCCCCAAGGACGCTGATGGCTATCTCGTTACATCGCTGCCTGAACATCTGGCGGGATCACTTCGTCATTCCGGCCTGCGTTACGTAGAGCGACAGCGCTACACGCGGCGCTATGCCGACCTTACGGCCGGTTATGCGGCCTATCTTGACCGCTTTTCTTCCAAGACCCGTTCGACATTGCTGCGTAAGCATCGTCGTTTTGCGGATGGAGCACCTGACGTCCGCCTGTATCGCACTGTCGGTGATATGGATGAGTTCGAGCGGTTGGCTCGCCCGCTCGCTCAGCGCACTTATCAGGAGCGGCTGCTTGGTGCGGGCCTGTCTGATGACTTGGCACGGATGCGCGCTTTGGCCGCAGAAGATGCCGTCCGCGCCTTCATCCTGTTCCGTGAAGGGGTTCCAGCGGCTTACCTTTATCTGCCGGCCCAGAGGAGGGTGCTGATCTATGCCTACCTTGGCTATGATCCTGAATTCGCGTCGCTATCGCCGGGTAGTGTCCTGCAGCTTTCCGCACTGGAAATGCTGATGCAGGAAGGTCGATTTGACAGGCTCGATTTCACCGAAGGGGACGGCCAGCACAAGGCAGTGTTTGCGACCGGCGGCGTGCCCTGCGTCGATCTTTTGTTGCTTCGTCCGACAATGGCCAATGTGCTGGCCGCCTTCGCTGTTACCGCGTTCGATGCAACAGTTGCCCGCTTTCGTGGCATCCGCGACTGGCCCATGGTCGGGCGCCTCCTCAGCGATCTGCGTCGTTGAAATTGCCAAACAGACGTTGCCCGCAACGCTAGGCGCGGCTAACGGCGCCCGCATACATATGCATCGCTATTTGGAGGGACCAATGACCGCGCTTTCCTCGTTTGCAGAAATGCACGCCAAAATTGCAGCAGGACAGGGCTTCATTGCCGCCCTGGACCAGTCTGGCGGTTCCACGCCCAAAGCGCTCAAGGGCTATGGCATAGAGGCGGATGCATTCGCAAATGACGAGGAGATGTTTGCGCTGATCCATGCCATGCGCTCGCGCATCATCACCGCCCCCTGCTTTACCGGGGAAAAGGTGATCGGCGCGATCCTGTTCGAGCGCACTATGGACGGGAAAGTTGACGGCAAACCGACACCCGAGGCGCTGCGTGAACGCGGGATCGTCCCTTTTATTAAGATCGACAAGGGGTTGGAAGACGAAGTTAACGGTGTTCAGCTGATGAAGCCAATGCCCGATCTCGATGTGTTGTTGACTAAGTCAAAGGCGCTGGGCGTGTTTGGCACCAAGGAGCGCTCCGTCATCAATAGCGCCAACGCTGCCGGCATCACGGCTGTCGTTGCGCAACAGTTCGCGGTCGCCGCGCAGGTTATCGGCCATGGCATGATGCCGATCATCGAGCCGGAGGTGAACATTAAGAGCGAGACGCGCGCCGAGTGTGACACGCTGATGCTGGGTGAAATACTGAAGCATCTCGACCTGCTGCCGGAGGGGCAGCAGGTTATGCTGAAGCTGAGCCTGCCGGTCGTGCCGGGCACCTTCGACAGTCTGGTTGACCACCCCAAGGTGCTGCGCGTGGTCGCCCTTTCCGGTGGGTTCAACCGTCCGGAAGCCTGTGCTGAACTGGCAAAGAATCGCGGCATTATTGCGAGTTTCAGCCGCGCGCTTCTCGAGGATCTGCGTCACCAGATGGACGATGCAGAGTTTAACGGATCGCTCGGCCGGGCGATTGATGAGATTCATGCAGGGTCGGTGGCCTGAGCACGGGCTTTGCTGCCACACCGTTCGCCGCTAGGGGAACGGCATGACTGATATCGACGATCCGCTTGCGCTCGATCCCGACTTCGCTGACCGGTTCGGCGCGGAGGGCGGGGGGCATTGCGAGCTTTACCTGATTTCACCGACCGATGTCGGTGGCGACTTTCCTGAGCGTCTGGTTGCAGCGCTTGATGCAGGGCGCGTTGCGGCCTTCCAGTTCCGCGTAAAAGGTGTGGATCAGCATGAGGCGGCACGGCTGGCTGAACCTCTGCGTGCGATTTGCCGCGAGCGGGACGTCGCCTTCATTGTCAATGACGACATGGGCCTTGCCAAGCGCATTGGGGCTGATGGCGTTCATCTGGGTCAGGAGGATGGCGATCCGCGAGAGGCGCGCCGTCTGCTTGGGCCGGAAGCGCAGATCGGTGTGACCTGCCATGCGAGTCGCCATCTGGCGATGGAAGCGGCAGAAGCAGGCGCCGACTATGTCGCTTTTGGTGCCTTCTTTGCGACCACTACGAAGGCGGTGGAGCATCACGCCGATCCGGCCATGCTCGGTTGGTGGACAACGGTTAGTGAAGTGCCGTGCGTGGCGATCGGTGGAATCACGGCTCAGAATTGTGGGCCGCTTGTGTCAGCCGGGGCTGATTTTCTCGCGGTGAGCGCCGGTGTCTGGGCTCATCCAGACGGGCCCGCTGCCGGCGTGCGTGCGATGCTTGCTGCTATGCAGGGATAGCTCTGTGGACTATCCTTGCCTTTAGGGTGCCTGCCCGCTAATCGCCCGCCACTGGCGCGCACCTTTGGGCTTCGCGCTACGGCTCTTTTTCCCTCGTGAACGCGCTCAGCAAAGGGGTATCCCCATGAAGATCAGCGGCGTGGACATCCGTCCCGGCAATATCCTCGAATATGAAGGCGGCATCTGGAAGGTCGCCAAGATCCAGCACACCCAGCCCGGCAAGGGCGGCGCGTTCATGCAGGTCGAGATGAAGAACCTCATCGATGGCCGCAAGACCAACGTCCGTTTCCGCAGCGCGGACACGGTGGAAAAGGTGCGCCTGGATACCAAGGATTTCCAGTATCTCTATGCCGAGGGCGATGACCTCGTGTTCATGGACAAAGACAATTACGAACAGATCACCATTGCCAAGGACATCGTCGGCGAAGCCGCTGAATTCCTTCAGGACGGCATGGATGTGGTACTCGAGCTTTGGGAAGAACGCCCGATTTCGGTTGAACTGCCGGAACAGGTCGAGGCGACCATTGTTGAGGCTGATGCCGTGGTGAAGGGGCAGACCGCCTCGTCGAGCTACAAGCCGGCTGTGCTGGACACTGGCGTGCGCGTGATGGTGCCACCGCACATCACCAGCGGAACCCGCATCGTGGTCAACGTCTATGACCGCGAATATGTGCGCCGCGCCGACTGATCACTGAAACGCCTCCCGGTCGCGGGAGGACGGAGACTTTGTCATGGCCCAGTCGGGCGTCATTACCGTCATGGAACGCGCCGCGCGCAAAGCCGGCGGAAAGCTGCGCCGGGATTTCGGCGAAGTCGAGCATTTGCAGGTCAGCCGCAAGGGACCAGCGGATTTCGTCACCCGCGCAGATAAGCAGGCCGAAGCCACGCTGTTCGAAGAACTGCGTAAGGCGCGGCCCGACTGGGGCTTCCTGATGGAAGAGGGCGGGGCAGTCGAAGGCAGTCCCGGAAAGCCCCGCTGGGTGGTTGATCCGCTAGACGGCACCTCCAATTTTCTTCACGGCATACCTCACTTTGCGATCTCGATTGCGGTGCAGGAACCGCGTGCCGATGGCAGCTGGGGCGATGTTGTTGCGGGCCTTGTCTACCAGCCGGTGACCGACGAAAGCTTCTGGGCTGAACGTGGCCGGGGCGCCTGGCGCCATGATCAACGTCTGAGGGTGTCGGCGCGGCGTGATCTTGCCGATGCGCTGATTGCCACGGGCATTCCCTACTTCGGTCATGGTGATATTGGCCAGTGGACCCGGATCTTTGGTTCTGTCGCGCCTGAGGTGGCGGGCATCCGTCGCTTCGGCGCGGCCAGCCTCGACCTTGCGTGGGTTGCGGCCGGCAGGTTCGACGGTTTTTGGGAATCGGGACTTGAACCGTGGGACGTTGCAGCAGGCATGCTGCTTGTTCGTGAAGCGGGCGGCTTTGTGAGTGATTTTCGCGGCGGTGAACGCCCTGTTGAGCGGCAGGAGATTCTTGCGGCGAATGACGGGTTGCACAGCCGTTTACACAAGCTTCTCGCCGGAGCCTTGCGTAACGCCTGAATTCCGCCTTTTCCGCTGTTTTGCGAAATGTTCGCAGACGGGGAAAAAGCCTTTATCCAGCCTTGCGATAGCCTGCGGTCCCGCCTAGAAGCGCGGCCAATTCCGCCCCTTCCGGGCCCAGTTTTAACGAGCGAGCGAGACCTTGGTCGATCTCTCCCAATATGCGCCGATTCTGCTGTTCCTGTTTGTGGCGGTGGGGATTTCGACGCTCTTCGTATTCCTGCCTATGGGCGTCTCCCGGCTGACCGGCGCGCATAAGCCCGATGCAGCCAAGCTTTCTGAATATGAATGCGGTTTTCCGGCGTTTGAGGATAGCCGTGGGCAGTTCGACGTACGCTTCTACCTCGTTGCTATCCTTTTCATCATTTTTGATCTGGAAGCAGCCTTCCTATTCCCCTGGGCAGTCAGCCTTGGAGAGATCGGTTGGGCCGGCTGGGCAACGATGATGGTCTTCCTCGCAGAGCTCGCGATCGGGCTCGTCTATGCGTGGAAGAAGGGCGCGCTGGATTGGGAATAAGAGTATGGCAAATCCCCTGATCCTCCCTGCAGGCGCACAGATGCCTGCGCCCGGCACTGGCCCTGACGAGGCCTTTTTCCGTGATCTTTCGGCGGAGGTGGATGACAAGGGATTCCTCGTCACCTCGACGGAGGATCTGTTCAACTGGGCGCGGACCGGCAGCCTGTGGTGGATGACCTTCGGTCTCGCGTGCTGCGCGGTGGAGATGATCCATGTGAACATGCCGCGCTATGACATGGAACGGTTCGGCGTTGCGCCGCGCGCATCTCCGCGACAGTCCGACGTGATGATCGTTGCTGGTACGCTGTGCAACAAAATGGCTCCGGCGCTGCGCCGCGTCTACGATCAGATGTCGGAACCGAAATATGTCATCTCGATGGGCAGCTGCGCCAATGGGGGCGGCTATTACCATTACAGCTACAGCGTCGTCCGCGGCTGCGACCGCATCGTGCCGGTCGACATCTACGTGCCCGGTTGCCCGCCGACGGCAGAGGCGCTGCTCTACGGCGTGATGCAGCTGCAGCGGAAGATCCGTCGTATTGGCACGGTGGAGCGCTGAGATGGCCAGCCCAGCCCCCCTCGTCCGCAATCCGGAAGGCGCGCTTGATCAGGTGCGCGCTGCAATCGGCAGCGCCTTCATCGCTGGAGGTGAAGCTGTTGGTGAATTGTCCGTCACCGTGGTGCGTGAAAGCATTGCTGACGTCTTGACCGCGCTGCGTGACACGCTGGAATATCAGCAGCTCATGGAAATCGCCGGCGTCGATTATCCCGAGCGCGCCGAGCGGTTCGAGGTCGTCTATCACCTGCTTTCCGTGACGCGGAACCACCGGCTCCGCGTGCGTGTGTCGACGGACGAGGCAACGCCGGTTCCCACGGTAACCAGCGTCTATCCTGCTGCCGGCTGGCTTGAGCGCGAGGTGTTCGACATGTACGGCGTGGTGTTCGCCGGCCATCCTGACCTGCGCCGTATTCTCACCGACTATGGCTTTGCAGGCCATCCTTTCCGCAAGGATTTCCCGCTGACGGGCTATGTCGAGCTTCGCTATTCCGAGGCCGAGAAGCGTGTTGTGTATGAGCCTGTCTCGCTGCCACAGGACTTGCGTACCTTCGACTTCATGAGCCCTTGGGAGGGTGCGAGTTACGTCCTGCCCGGTGATGAAAAGGCCGCTGTCGCGCCGCCAGCGCCCAGCCCTCCTGCGCCAGCTCCCGCTCCCGCGCCCGCTGCCAAGCCCAGTGCTCGCAAGCCGCGGGCCACCAAAGTTGATGCAGGCGCGACCCCGGCCACGAAAAAGCCCCGCGCGCCGCGCAAGCCGAAGGGGGAGGCATAAGCCATGGCTGAAACCTATGAAGTCCCGACCGGCTATGTCGAGCTGACGCCCGACGATGCGCAGACCGCGGGCGATCGCGAAATCACCAATTACACGATCAACTTCGGACCGCAGCACCCGGCGGCGCATGGCGTGCTGCGCATGGTCATGGAGCTCGACGGCGAGATCATCGAGCGTATCGACCCGCACGTCGGCCTGCTGCACCGCGGTACCGAAAAGCTGATCGAGCATAAGACCTATCTTCAGGCGCTGCCCTATTTTGACCGGCTCGATTACTGCTCGCCGCTAGGGATGGAGCACTCCTATGTGCTCGCCATCGAAAAGCTGCTCGACCTCGAAGTTCCGCTGCGTGCGCAATATCTGCGCGTGCTGTTCGCGGAGCTGACACGCATCTGCAATCACATGCTCAACATCGGCAGCCATGTGATGGATGTCGGCGCGATGACGCCGAACCTGTGGGTGTTCGAACTGCGCGAGGATTGCCTCAACTTCTTCGAGCGCGCGAGCGGCGCGCGGATGCATAGCGCCTGGTTCCGCCCCGGCGGCGTGCATCAGGATGTGCCGCTGAAGCTGCTTACCGACATTGGGGAATGGTGCGACACACGCCTGCCGCAACTGTTCGGCGATGCAATGAGCCTGGTCATCGACAATCGCATTTTCAAACAGCGCAATGTCGATATTGCCACGGTCAGCAAAGCCGATGCGCTCGCTTGGGGCTTCTCCGGGCCCATGATCCGCGGTGCAGGCATTCCCTGGGATTTGCGCAAGTCCCAGCCCTATGATGTCTATGACCGCATGGACTTCGACGTGCCGGTCGGCACGCGCGGTGACTGCTATGACCGCTTCATGGTCCGCGTCGAGGAAGTCTACCAGTCGGCGCGCATCATCAAGCAGTGCCTCAACGAGATGCCCGAGGGGCCGATTGCCAGCCTCGACCGCAAGGTGGTGCCGCCCAAGCGCGGTGAGATGAAGATGTCGATGGAAGCGCTCATCCATCACTTCAAGCTCTACACCGAAGGGTTCCACGTCCCCGCGGGCGAAGTCTATGTCGCGACCGAAAGCCCCAAGGGCGAATTCGGCGTCTATCTGGTGTCGGACGGGTCGAACAAACCCTATCGCTGCAAGATCCGCCCGACGGCGTTCAGCCACCTTCAGGCGATGGATTTCATGAGCCGCGGCCACATGCTTGCCGATGCCACCGCCATCCTTGGCGCGATGGATATCGTTTTCGGGGAGTGCGACCGGTGAGCACCCTCCAAATGGCAGCGATTGTCTTTCTGATCGTCGGCATCGCCATGACCGTTGCCAAGTGGGCGTTTGGCTTAGACGAGATTTCGAACTGGAATCTGGTGCCGTTGCTGTTGGGCATTGCCCTTAACTGGCACTCGAGACGACTGGTCAGGACAAGCAAAAATGGCTGATGTAGCCTTCCCCGATGAGGCCGAAACTCGCGCACGCTGGGGCAATTTCGCCTGGACGGCGGAAAATGCCGCTCAGGCGACAAAGATCATTGCCCGTTACCCCGCAGGCCGCCAGCGTTCGGCGATCATGCCGTTGCTCGATCTCGCCCAGCGGCAGGTGGGGGCAGAGACGCAGACGCAGGGCTGGCTGCCCGTGCCGGTGATCGAATATGTCGCAGCACAGCTCGACATGCCGTTCATCCGCGCGCTCGAGGTCGCGACCTTTTATACCATGTACAATATGGCGCCGGTCGCCCGCTATCATGTGCAGGTATGCGGGACGACGCCGTGCATGTTGCGCGGGTCGGATGACGTCATGGCGGCGTGCAAGAATAAGGGGCTGATCAAGGGCAAGACCACGCCCGACGGCCTGTTCACCCTGACCGAGGTCGAATGCATGGGCAATTGCTCGTCTGCGCCCATGGTCCAGATCAACGACGATAACTACGAGGATCTGGATTACGACCGCACCGTCGCCATTCTCGACGCGCTGGCCGCTGGCGAAACGCCCAAGCCCGGCACGCAGGAGCCCGGCCGCCACACGGTCGAGCCGCTCGGCGGGCCCACGACACTCAAGGAAATGGTCTCCGGCAACCATGACTACCGGGGGGATTGGTGATGGCTCTCGCTGACAAAGACCGCATCTTCACCAACGTCTACGGCTACCAGGACTGGGGCCTGAAGGCTGCAAAGGCGCGCGGGGACTGGGACAAGACCGCCGAGCTGATGAAGCGCGGGCAGGACCAGATCATCGAGGATATCAAGGCTTCGGGCCTGCGCGGGCGCGGCGGGGCGGGTTTCCCGACCGGTCTCAAGTGGAGCTTCATGCCCAAGGCGCCGACGCCTGAGCGACCCAGCTTCCTCGTCATCAATGCCGACGAGTCGGAACCCGGCAGCTGCAAGGACCGCGAGATCATCCGTCATGATCCGCACAAGCTGATCGAAGGCGCGCTGATCGCCGGTTTCGCGATGCGTGCGCGCGCCGCCTATATCTACATCCGCGGCGAATACATCCGCGAGGCGGAAACGCTCTTCGCTGCCGTGCAACAGGCCTATGACGCAGGGTTGCTCGGCAAGAATGCGGCAAAGTCCGGCTATGATTTCGACGTCTTCGTTCATCGCGGCGCGGGCGCTTATATCTGCGGTGAAGAAACCGCGATGATCGAGAGCCTCGAGGGGAAAAAGGGGCAGCCGCGCCTGAAACCTCCGTTCCCGGCGGGCGCGGGCCTTTATGGTTGCCCGACCACAGTCAACAATGTCGAAAGCATCGCGGTCGTCCCGACGATCCTGCGCCGTGGCGCGACATGGTTCTCCTCCTTCGGGCGGGAGAATAACAAGGGCACAAAGCTCTTCCAGATCAGCGGCCATGTCGAAAAGCCGTGCGTGGTCGAGGAGGAGATGAGCATTTCCTTCCGCGAACTCATCGAAAAACATTGTGGTGGCGTCCGCGGTGGGTGGGACAATCTGCTCGCGGTCATCCCCGGCGGATCCTCGGTTCCGCTGGTTCCGGCGAGCGAGATCATCGACTGCCCGATGGACTTTGACGGGCTGAAGGCGGTCGGTTCGGGCCTCGGCACTGCCGCGATCATCGTCATGGACAAGTCGACCGATATCGTCCGCGCGATCAGCCGCATCAGCTATTTCTACAAGCATGAAAGCTGCGGCCAGTGCACGCCGTGCCGCGAGGGCACCGGCTGGATGTGGCGCGTGATGGAGCGGCTACGCGAAGGCAAGGCCGACATCAGCGAGATCGACACCCTTTATCAGGTGACCAAACAGGTCGAAGGCCACACTATCTGCGCGCTGGGCGATGCCGCGGCATGGCCGATCCAGGGCCTCATCCGCCATTTCCGCCCCGAACTCGAACGCCGCATCACCGAACGCAAAGGTGAGGGCGGTGCCATGCTTGAGGCTGCCGAATAATGCCAAAAGTCACAGTCGACGGCATCGAAGTAGAAGTCCCCGCCGGAGCCACCGTGCTCCAGGCGTGCGAGGCTGCGGGCAAGGAAATCCCGCGTTTCTGCTACCATGAGCGTCTGTCCATCGCCGGCAACTGCCGCATGTGCCTGGTCGAGGTGTCGCCCGGCCCACCCAAGCCGCAAGCGAGCTGTGCGCTGCCTGCCGCAGACAATCAGGTTATCCGCACCGATACGCAGATGGTTCGTCATGCCCGCGAAGGCGTGATGGAATTTCTGCTGATCAACCACCCGCTGGATTGCCCGATTTGCGATCAGGGCGGCGAATGCGACCTGCAGGACCAGTCGGTTGCCTATGGCAAGGGTCATAGCCGCTATGACGAGAACAAGCGGGCTGTAACCGAGAAATATATGGGTCCCATCGTCAAGACGGTGATGACCCGATGCATCCACTGCACCCGTTGCGTCCGTTTCGCGGAGGAGGTTGCAGGCGTGGAGAGCATCGGCGCGATTTATCGCGGCGAGAATATGCAGATCACCTCCTACCTCGAGCAGGCGGTAAACAGCGAGCTTTCGGGCAATGTCGTCGATCTTTGCCCGGTCGGCGCGCTCACCTCCAAACCCTATGCGTTTGAGGCGCGCCCGTGGGAACTGTCCAAGACGCCCGGAATCGACGTCATGGATGCCGTCGGCACCAACATCCGCATCGATGTGCGCGGGCGGCAGGTGATGCGCGTGCTTCCGCGCATCAATGATGACGTCAATGAGGAATGGGCGCACGACAAGACCCGCCACCATATCGATGGCCTGATGGAGCGCCGCCTTGACCGTCCTTGGGTGCGCCGTGATGGCAAGCTCCAGTCAGCGACCTGGGCAGAGGCGTTTGAGGCAATCCGTGCCGTTAACGCCGGTTCTTCGGTTGCTGCCATCGCCGGCGATCTGGTTGATTGCGAGACGATGTTTGCTGCCAAGACGCTGGTCAATGCGCTCGGTTCTACCATGCTCGAAGGGCGGCAGACCGGCCTCAGCTACGATGTGTCGAGCCTGTCTGCGGTCAATTTCAACACGACGATCGCACGAGTCGAGGAAGCGGACGTCATTCTCCTCATCGGCACCAACCTCCGCTGGGAAGCGTCGCTAATCAACACGCGCGTCCGCAAGGCGGTGTGGCGCCGCCGGGCCAAGGTTTTCGCCATCGGTCAGGAAGTTGATCTTACCTACCGCGCCGAATGGCTGGGCAATGACGCGGCGCTGATCGCGAAATTGCCCAAGACCGTCACTGATGCCTTTGCCAAGGCAGAGCGGCCGATGGTCATTGTTGGCGGCGGTGCGCTTGCTGTGACGGGTGCCCAGGCTGCGGCGCAAGCGCTGGTCAAGACGCTCAATCTCGTGCGTGATGACTGGAACGGCTTCAATGTGGTTCACATGGCTGCGGCGCGCATGGGCTCACTGATGCTGGGTTATGCTCAGTCCGGTGGCATTGCCGACATCACTGCCGCCGCACCGAAACTGGCTTTCTTCCTCGGCGCGGACGAGGTCGATTTCGCCAATTTCGACAAGAGCTTCAAGGTTTTCGTTGGGCATCATGGGGACAAGGGGGCGCACGCCGCTGACGTCATTCTCCCCGCGGTCGCATGGCCCGAAAAGGCCGGCACCTACGTCAATACCGAAGGCCGGGTGCAGGTTGCCGAACGCGCCGCATTCGCACCGGGCGACGCGCGCGAAGACTGGAGCATCTTCCGGGCGCTTGCCGACGTGCTCGGCGTCAACGTCGGTTTCGACAGCTTTGATGCCTGCCGTGCGTCGATGATTGCCGCCGTGCCCGCGCTGGGGCGTGAGGGCGAAATCGCAGACTATGGCTGGTCGCTGCCCAAGGGTGGCACGGCCAAGCCGTCTGGCCCGATCCCGTCGCCGGTCAAGGATTTCTACCTCACCAACGCCATCGCTCGCGCCAGCGCGACCATGCAGCGTTGCTCGGCCGAACTGCTGCACGGCGAAACCTTTGAGGAGGCCGCGGAGTGACCGGCTTGATTGAATGGTTCCAGGCTTGGGCTGATGCCAGTGCCATCGGCTGGCTGACGTGGAACCTCATCCTCATCCTGCTGATTGCGTTGCCGGTGATGCTGGCTGTCGCGCTCATCATTTATGCCGACCGCAAGATCTGGGCGGCTATGGCGCTGCGGCGGGGCCCCAATGTCGTCGGCCCGTTCGGCATTCTCCAGAGCTTTGCCGATGGTCTGAAGGTGTTTCTGCAGGAAACGATCATCCCGTCAGGCGCGAACAAAGGTCTTTTCCTGCTCGCACCGATCATCACATTTACCGTAGCGTTGCTGGCTTGGGCGGTGATCCCGTTCGATGTCGGCGTCGTCCTTGCGGACATCAATGTCGGCCTGCTTTACGTCCTCGCGATTAGCTCGCTCGGTGTCTACGGCGTCGTTATCGCTGGCTGGGCATCGAACTCAAAATACCCTTTTTTCAGTGCTTTGCGAGCGGCAGCTCAGATGATTAGTTATGAAGTCTCGATCGGCTTCATACTAATCTGCGTCGTATTGTGGGCTGGTACCTTCAACCTATCCGGCATTGTGGAGGGTCAGCTCGGCCACGGCTTCGGCATCGTCAATGCCTATGCTTTCAACCTGCTGCTGTTCCCGATGGCGGTGATGTTCCTCATTTCCTCGATGGCGGAAACCGCACGCGCGCCGTTCGACCTTACCGAGGCGGAAAGCGAGCTCGTTGCCGGGTACCAGACCGAATATAGCTCTATGGCCTTCGCGCTCTTCTGGCTCGGCGAATATGCCAACGTCATCCTGATGTGCGCGCTCAATGCCATCCTCTTCTGGGGTGGCTATCTCCCGCCACTCAACATCGATCTCATCCCCTGGTTCGACATTCCCGGCATCATCTGGCTGTTCGCTAAGATCCTCGTCTTCTTCTTCATCTTCAGCTGGGTGAAGGCGACCGTGCCGCGTTACCGCTATGACCAGTTGATGCGGCTGGGTTGGAAGGTGTTCCTGCCGATCAGCCTGCTCTGGGTTGCAGTCGTGTCCGGCTATCTCATGCTGACGAGGTACAGCGCATGAACCTCTCCCAAACCATCAAAGCCTTCACGCTTTGGGAATTCCTGAAGGCGCACATGCTGACGCTGAAGTATCTCTTCAAGCCGAAGGCGACGATCAACTATCCGTTCGAAAAGAACCCGCTGAGCCCACGTTTCCGGGGCGAACATGCGCTGCGCCGCTATCCGAACGGCGAAGAACGCTGCATCGCCTGCAAGCTGTGCGAGGCGGTGTGCCCGGCGCAGGCGATCACCATCGAGGCCGAACCGCGCGAGGACGGCAGCCGCCGCACCACTCGCTATGACATTGACATGACCAAGTGCATCTACTGCGGTTTCTGTCAGGAAGCCTGCCCGGTTGATGCGATCGTAGAAGGGCCGAACTTCGAATTCGCTACGGAAACGCGCGAAGAACTGCTCTACGATAAGACCAAGCTGCTCGCCAATGGCGACCGGTGGGAACGCGCGATCGCCGCGAACCTTGCCGCCGATGCACCGTATCGGTAGGGGCCGCGCAGCATGATTCAGACCATCGCCTTCTACATGTTCGCTGTCGTGCTGATCACGTCGGGCGCGCTGACCATCCTGTCGCGCAACCCGGTGCACAGCGTGCTTTGGCTCATCCTCGCATTCTTCAACGCCGCGGGGCTGATGCTACTGCTGGGTGCCGAATTTATCGCGATGCTGCTGGTCATCGTCTATGTCGGCGCGGTCGCGGTGCTGTTCCTGTTCGTCGTGATGATGCTCGACATCGACTTTGCAGAATTGCGTGCAGGTTTCGTGCGCTATTTGCCGGTTGGCGTCCTGCTTGCAGTGGTGCTCGCGGCGCAACTCGTGTTCGCACTCGGTGCTTGGTACGTCGGTGGCGTGCAACTCGCCGGCCGCCTCGCGCCGGTCGATCCCAGCGTCAGCAATATTCAAGCGGTGGGTGAGCTTCTCTACACTCGCTACGCCTTCCTGTTCGAAGCCGCCGGTATCATTCTGCTCGTCGCCATGATCGGCGCCATCGTGCTTACAAACCGTCCGCGCACCGGCGTTCGCCGTCAGGACGTCTCGGCGCAGAATGGCCGCCGACCCGAGGATGCAACACGGCTTGCCAAGCCCGGCGTGGGTGAGGGGGTCGAGCTGTGATCGGTATCGGCCATTATCTGACTGTCAGTGCGATCCTGTTCGTGCTCGGCGTGCTCGGTATCTTCATCAACCGCAAGAATATCATCATCATCCTGATGGCGATTGAACTGATCTTGCTCGCGGTGAACATCAACCTCGTTGCCTTCAGCGCCTACCTTGGCGATTTGGTGGGACAGGTGTTTGCCATGTTCGTGCTGACCGTCGCGGCGGGTGAGGCCGCAATCGGGCTCGCCATCCTCGTCATCTATTTCCGTGGCCGCGGCACTATCGCGGTCGACGATGCCAACCGCATGAAGGGCTGAGGGGAGCCAGCATGATCACTGCGATCGTCTTCCTGCCGCTTCTTGCGGCCATTGTCGCCGGCCTCGGGGGCCGCTGGATGGGGAATGTGCCCGCCAAGGTCATCACGACCGGCGCGCTGTTTGCATCCTGCGCCATGAGTTGGCCGATCTTTATCGGTTTCCTGAACGGCGACCTTACCTCGCATGTGGTGCCGGTGCTCGAATGGGTGCGATCGGGCGATCTGGCGTTTGACTGGTCGCTTCGGGTCGACGCGCTGACCGCCGTGATGCTCGTCGTTATCACAACCGTCTCGGCGCTCGTCCACCTCTACAGCTGGGGCTATATGGCGGAAGACCCCAGCCAGCCGCGCTTCTTTGCCTATTTGTCGCTGTTCACCTTCGCGATGTTGATGCTGGTGACGGCAGATAACCTCGTGCAAATGTTCTTCGGCTGGGAAGGCGTCGGTCTTGCCTCCTACCTGCTGATCGGATTCTGGTACCAGAAACCCAGCGCCAATGCCGCGGCGATCAAGGCGTTCGTCGTCAACCGCGTCGGTGACCTTGGCTTCATGCTTGGCATTTTCGGCACATTCGTGGTGTTCGGCACCGTCTCGATCCCTGAAATCCTTGCGGCGGTTCCGGGCGCCGAAGGATCGACCATCGGCTTCCTCGGTATGCGTTTAGATACGCTGACCATTCTCTGCCTGCTGCTGTTCATCGGTGCGATGGGCAAATCGGCCCAGCTCGGCCTGCACACTTGGCTACCGGACGCGATGGAAGGGCCGACACCCGTTTCCGCTCTGATCCACGCCGCGACCATGGTGACGGCGGGCGTATTCATGGTGTGCCGCCTGTCGCCGATGTTCGAAGCCGCGCCAGTGGCGCTGGGCTTCGTCATTTTCATCGGTGCCGCAACCTGCTTTTTTGCTGCGACCATCGGCACGGTGCAGACAGATATCAAACGCGTCATCGCCTATTCGACCTGCAGCCAGCTAGGATACATGTTCTTCGCAGCGGGCGTCGGTGCCTATGGCGCGGCGATGTTTCACCTGTTCACGCACGCTTTCTTCAAGGCGCTGCTGTTCCTCGGCGCAGGTAGCGTGATCCACGCGATGCACCATGAACAGGACATGCGCTATTATGGCGGGCTCAGGAAACACATCCCGTTCACCTACTGGACGATGATTGCAGGCACTCTCGCGATCACCGGGGTCGGGATCATTGGGGTATTTGGTTTCGCCGGCTTCTATTCGAAAGACATGATCCTCGAGGCTGCCTACGCCAGCGGTCCCTATGGTCAGATGGCCTTCTTCGTCGGGGCATTCGCGGCGCTTCTCACCAGCTTCTACAGCTGGCGGCTCATCTTCCTGACGTTCCACGGCCAGCCGCGCTGGGCCGCATCCGAACATATCCAGCATGCGGTGCACGGTGACCATCATGATCATCCCGATCATGAGGATGCCGGCCACGCCCATTCGGATAGCCATGCGCACACAGGCGCACCGGTCACCGGAACGGCGGGCTATCACCCGCATGAAAGCCCGCTGGCCATGCTCATCCCGCTGGCAGTGCTCACGGTTGGTGCGGTGTTTGCCGGCTTCGTCTTCAAGACAGCTTTCGTCGATGCCGAGGGCGGGGCAGCGTTTTGGGCTGGTAGCATCGCGTTCGATGCGGGCCTTATGCATGCCGCACATGAAGTGCCGCTCTGGGTGAAGCTCACGCCGGCCGCCGTTATGCTGCTTGGCCTCTTTATTGCCTGGCGCAATTATATCCGTGATCCGGGAGCTCCCGCACGGGTCGTGGCGCGCATTCCTGATCTTCACCAGTTCCTGCTGAGGAAATGGTATTTTGATGAGCTCTATGATCTCATCTTTATCCGTCCGTCCATGTGGTTCGGTCGCCTGTTCTGGAAGGGTGGGGATGAAGGTACGATCGACCGGTTCGGGCCCAATGGCTCGGCCTGGGCGGTCTCCGGTGCCAGCATCCTCGCAGGGCGGCTCCAGTCGGGCTTCGTTTATTCCTATGCCTTCGTGATGCTGCTCGGTCTTGCCGGCCTCGTCACCTGGGCGATGGCGACCTTCTCATGAACCAGCTCGGCTTTCCCATTCTTTCGCTGATGATCGTGCTGCCGGTGGTGGCGGCCGTCGTTTGCCTCTACATCTCGGCTAATGCCGCGCGCTGGACTGCGTTGCTGACCACTTTGGTCAATTTCGGGCTTGGCTGCCTCTTGTGGGCAACGTTCGAGATCGGCGGGCCGCAATGGCAGTTTACAGAGCGGGTACAGGTGCTCGGCTGGTTCCACTGGGCGCTTGGCATCGACGGCATGGCGCTGATGCTGATTATGCTTTCGGTGTTTTTGATGCCGATTTGCATTGGCGCAAGCTGGCGCAGCATCACCGATCGTGTCGGGCTCTATATGGCCTGCTTCCTCGTTATGCTGGCGTTGATGATCGGCGTGTTCGCTGCACAGGACCTTATCCTGTTTTACATCTTCTTCGAAGCCGGCCTCATTCCGATGTATCTCATCATCGGTATCTGGGGCGGTGCGAACCGCATTTACGCCAGCTACAAATTCTTCCTCTACACGCTGCTTGGCTCGTTGCTGATGCTGGTTGCGATGATCTGGATGATCGGGACAACCAATACGGCCGATATCCCGACGCTGATGCAAACCGATTTCCCGGTGCAGGCGCAAACCTGGCTGTGGCTGGCCTTCTTCGCTTCCTTTGCGGTGAAGATGCCGATGTGGCCTGTGCACACCTGGCTGCCCGATGCGCATGTGCAGGCGCCGACCGCCGGTTCGGTGATCCTCGCCGGCGTGCTGCTGAAAATGGGTGGCTACGGTTTCCTGCGCTTCAGCCTGCCGATGTTCCCGGACGCTTCGGCCCAACTGATGTGGCTGGTTTTCGGCCTTTCCATGATCGCAGTAGTCTACACCAGCCTCGTCGCTCTGGTGCAGAGCGACATGAAGAAGCTGATCGCCTATTCCTCGGTCGCGCATATGGCGATCGTGACCGCCGGCCTGTTCGCTTTCAACCAGCAGGGGATCGAAGGCGCGCTGATCGTGATGCTCAGCCACGGCCTCGTCTCGGGCGCGCTGTTCCTGTGTGTCGGCATCATTTACGACCGTCTGCACACTCGGGAAATTGCGCGATATGGCGGCCTTTCGAACAACATGCCGGCCTTCGCGCTGTTGTTTCTGCTGTTCACCATGGCTTCAATCGGCTTGCCGGGCACGTCCGGTTTCGTCGGCGAACTTCTGAGTCTGATCGGCGTCTATCGGATGTCGAGCTGGGTCGCATTAATCTGCGGCACCGGGATCATCCTCGGTGCGGGCTACATGCTGTGGCTCTACTGGCGCATCGCCTTTGGCGAGGCGGCGGGGGATGATACGCGGGCGATGCCCGATCTCGACAAGCGCGAATGGGCGCTGCTCGCCCCCATTGCTGCTGTGGTGCTGTGGATGGGCGTCTATCCGGAACCATTCCTCGCACCGATGCGCAAAGATGTAACTGCGCTGGTTGCCCGCCTCGCTCCGGCTGCGCCGGAAGGCGACGCTCAACTCGCTGCAGGAAGCCCGCGCGTACCCGCAGCCAATTCACCCGCGCATGGCGGGGAGAGCCCACAATGACTGCAAGCGATTTCATTCTCATCGCACCCGAACTGGTGCTCATCCTTGGCGGCCTTGCGTTGCTGCTCGTTGCCGCATTTGCGGGTGACAAGGTGTCGGGCGTGGTCAATGCGCTGGCTGCGTTGGTCTTTGCGGGTGCGATCGTTGCGCTGACGATTACCGCTCAGCCCGGTGCTTGGGCGTTCAGCGGAACCGTCAGGATCGACAGCTTCTCGACCTACGCGAAATATCTCATTTTTGCCGCCGGCATTGTCATCCTCGCACTGGCGCCGCGGTTTTATGAGCGTGAAGGATATCGCAGCGAGTATCCCGTTCTGATCCTGTTCGCATCACTCGGCATGGCGATCATGGTCAGCGCGTCCGATCTGATGACTCTCTATATCGGTCTCGAGCTGCAAAGCTTGTCGGCTTATGTGTTGGCGAGCTTTACCCGCACTGACAGCCGATCGAGCGAAGCCGGCCTCAAGTATTTTGTGCTCGGGGCGCTGGCATCCGGGATGCTGCTCTACGGTATCTCGCTGCTCTACGGATTCACCGGCACCACCAGCTTTGACGGCATCGCTAATGCCTTTGGGCCGGAGCCCGGACTCGGTCTGCTGTTCGGTCTGGTGTTCGTGGTTTCGGGCCTTGCTTTCAAGATCAGCGCTGTGCCGTTCCATATGTGGACGCCGGATGTCTATGAAGGCGCGCCGACCCCAGTTACGGCCTTCTTTGCCAGCGCGCCCAAGGTTGCGGCGGTCGCGTTGCTCACCCGTCTGTGTGTCGAGGCGCTGCCGTTCGGTGCCCCCGCATGGCAGCAGATCATCGCCTTTATGGCCATCGCCTCGATGTTGCTCGGCGCCGTGGGCGCGATCGGGCAGCGCAACATCAAGCGCCTGTTGGCCTATTCCTCTATCGCCAACGTCGGGTTCATTCTGATTGGCCTCGCCGCGGCGGGGAATGAAGGTGCGCGGGAAGGCGCGGTGACGTCGGTCCTCTTCTACCTCACCGTCTATCTGGTGATGACGCTCGGCAGCTTCCTGGCTGTGCTCCAGCTGCGCACCGCTGACGGCCGCATGGTAGAGGATATGGCAGGGCTCTCCGGCCTGTGGAAAACGCGTCCGGGCCTCGCCACGGCTATCGCCATCTTCATGTTCAGCCTGGCCGGGATCCCGCCCTTGTTCGGTTTCTGGCCTAAACTGCTCGTGTTCCAGGCAGCGGTTGATGCGAACATGCTTCCGCTCGCGGTGATCGGCGCTATCGCTTCCGTCATCGGTGCATTCTATTATCTTCGTATCATCAAGGTAATGTGGTTCGATCCGCCGGCGGAAGAGGCATTCCCGATCGAGGGCGGTGCGATGGAGCGTGGGTTGATCGCGGTTGCTGCGGCCTATGTCAGTGTTCTTGGTTTTGCGCTCATCGGCCCGCTCACTGCGGCATCGACCACTGCGGCGGCATCGATCCTCTGAGCCTGCAAGACATCCGCATCATCGCAGAGACCGGATCGACCAATGCCGATCTGGCCGATGCGGTTGCGCGCGCGGAGCCCCTCATGGAAGGGCACTGGCTGATTGCTCGGGCGCAAAGCGCCGGACGAGGTCGTCAGGGCCGCCAGTGGAAAAGTCCAACCGGCAACTTTCACGGATCTACGTTGGTGCGGCTGCATCCCGGGGATCCGTCGCCGCAGTCGCTCGCGCTTGTCGCCGCCATAGCCGTTCATGATGCCGTGCGGGTTGCGAGCAGCGGAAACGTCGTGCCCCAGATCAAGTGGCCCAACGACCTTCTCGTAGGTGGGGCAAAACTCGCCGGCATCCTGCTTGAACGCAGTGGCGATGTGGTGATCGGGGGTATAGGGGTGAACCTAGCACAGGCAGCCAATCTTCCCGACCGACGCACTGTGGCCCTCGGTGAGCTTGGTTACCCGGTCGCGGTCGAAGCCTTTGCCGAGATCCTTGCCGAGTGTTTCGCTGTTGCCCTTCATACCTGGCGCGGTGAACCGCTCTCTACAACTGCCGCTGCCTGGTGTGCCCGCGCTCATCCTCGCGGCACGCTGCTCATCCTCACCGATGGCTCCGATGCCCGATTGACCGGCGCTTTCGACGGCCTAGAGGAAGATGGCAGCCTGCGTCTCCTGCTTGCTGACGGGCGCGTCCAGCGCATCGTCGCGGGCGAAGTTGCGCTCGCCGCCTCATAGGGAACCGCCCATGCTTCTTGCCATCGATGCCGGTAACACCAATGTGAAGTTTGCCTTGGTGGACAATGGCACCATTCGCACCCGGTGGCGCATTGCAACCGATCCCCGGCGGACTGCCGATGAATATGCCGTCTGGTTGCTCCAATTGCTGGCGATTGAAGGGATAGCGCGAGAAGCTGTCAGCGACGTTGTCATTGCCACGGTGGTCCCGCGCGCCACGCACAATCTGGTTGTTTTGGCGGAGAAGTATTTCGGTCGTACACCGCTGATTGCAGGGCAGGGCGATCTCAACTGGGGGATAGCCCTGGATGTGGCGGAACCGCATGCCGTCGGCGCTGACAGGGCTGTGAATGCCATAGCCGCGCACAGTCTAGCCGAAGGCGATCTGGTGATGATCAGCTTTGGCACCGCCACGACTTTTGACCACATCGACTATCGCGGTGCTTACAAGGGCGGCATCATCGCGCCCGGTCTCAACCTCTCGCTTGATGCCCTAGTGGCTGCAGCAGCCAAGCTGCCCCGCATTGCCATCGACGTTCCGAAGGATGCGAGCGTCATCGGCCGCACCACTGAGAGCCAGATGCTGATCGGCATTTACTGGGGCTATGTGGCGATGGTTGAAGGGTTGATCGCCAAGATGAAGACGGAAATAGGTCGTCCGGCCAAGGTCGTCGCGACCGGCGGTCTCGCTGTCATGTTTCAGAGCCACGAACATCTGTTCGACGTTGTAGAACCTGACCTCACATTGAAAGGCATTGCCTTGCTATACGCTCGGTCGCGCAAGGGCGCGGCATGACCCCCGGAAAGGAACTGCTCTATCTATCGCTCGGCGGGTCGGGTGAGATAGGGATGAATCTCAACCTTTATGGCTGCGAAGGTCAGTGGCTGATTGTCGACATGGGTGTCACTTTTGGCAACGCTGACTATCCGGGTATCGATATCATCATGCCCGACACCGCCTTCATCGAAGAGCGGCGCAAAGATCTGGCGGGCATCCTCCTTACGCATGCACACGAAGACCATATCGGCGCCGTCGCCTATCTCGCCGCCGATCTGGACGTAACCGTCTATGCCAACCGCTTCACAGCCGGCCTTGTCGCTCGCAAGCTTGCGGAAGAGGGGCTTGAGAAGCAGGTTCGGCTGGAAATCGTGGCCAATGACGCGCGCTTTAGGCTCGGGCCCTTTGCCATCCGGATGATCCCGCTTGCTCATTCGATCCCCGACATGTGCGCCGCGGTAATCGACACACCCTACGGCCGTATCTTCCATACCGGTGACTGGAAGCTCGATACCGACCCCGAACTCGGCGTTCCCGATGCCGAGGTCCGTGTGCGTGCGGTGGGTGACGAAGGAGTGCTCGCACTCGTCTGCGATTCGACCAATGTCTTCAATCCCGAACCGTCAGGCAGCGAAGGGGGCGTGCGTGATGGGCTGCTGCAGGTCGTCAAGGAAGCAACCGGGCGTGTTATCGTAACCACTTTTGCCAGCAATGCCGCACGTCTTGCCACATTGGGTGAAGTCGCGCGTAAGAGCGGGCGGACGCTTGCTGTTGCAGGGCGGTCTCTTGACCGGATCATCGAGGTTGCCAGGACCTGCGGTTATCTCAAGGATTTTCCCGAAACGGTGGATTGGGACACGGCCATGCGCATGCCGCGTGACCGTGTTATGATCATCGCGACTGGCGGGCAGGGTGAACCGCGCGCTGCACTCGCTCGAATTGCCGAGGGCAATCACCCGATCAAGCTCGAACGCGGCGACAGGGTTGTCTATTCCTCGAAACAGATCCCGGGCAATGAACTTGCGATTGGCCGGATCATGAACATGCTTGCCGAACGCGGCATTGAGACGGTCACCGAAAAGCAGGCGCATATCCACGTGTCGGGCCATCCCGGCCGTCCCGAACTCGCTGCCATGTATGACTGGGTGCGCCCGCGTATCATCGTCCCCGTCCATGGCGAGATGCGCCACATGCTCGAACAGGCCCGCTTCGCCAAAAGCTGCGGCATCCCTGAAGCTGTCGTCCAAAAGAACGGCCAGCTGGTTCGCCTAGCACCAGGTGAGCCCGCGATTATTGATCATGTCCGTGCAGGGCGCCTGATCCTAGATGGGGACATGATTACCCCGGCGGACGGATCGGCGATCAACGAACGCCGTCGCCTTGCACAGACCGGCCATGTTGTGGTCGCGCTGCGTAAGGGTGAGGCCGATGTCGTCGCGCGGGGTTTGCCGATCGAAGCAGAGGATATGGGTGCTTTCGTTGCTGAGGCGAGCGTTGCGGCAGAGAGTGCAGCGCGCTCCACGCCCAAGCCTGCTGACAAGCATCGTGAGGCGATACGCCTCGCAGTGCGCCGCTGCGCCACAGAATGGACCGGCAAAAAGCCGCTGGTCGACGTCCTCTTGTTCGGAGAAGGATAAGAAAATGACTTGGCCATCAGCGATCGCCATTTATTTCATCATGTGGTTCCTGTGCCTGTTCATTGTGTTGCCCTTTTATGCACGTGATGCGACGGGCGGGGACAGCGAGCATGTTCCCGGACAGGCCGAAAGTGCGCCGGCGACCTTCCCATTTTGGCGGGTATTCGGGCGGGTAACGATCGTGACCGCTGTGACGTTCAGCCTCTATTATGCGAACTATGTGAACGGCTGGATCATGCCGCAGGATATCAACCTGTTTGGGACTCCGCCGCCGCGGAGTTGATCGGCGCGAGGAACACCGGTTGCGGCCATCCGACAGAATCATCGACGCCGAGCTCCACGCCAAATCCGTCGGCAATGATTGCTGGCGTTACGACCTCGCGCGGGGTCCCGTCGGCCATGACCTTGCCCTGACGCATCAGTATGATTCTGTGGGCAAAGCGGGCAGCCAGCCCGACATCATGCAGCACGACGACAATCGTGCGCCCTTGCCGGACAGCCAGATCGGCAAGCATCTCCATCGTGTTGAGCCGGTGACGCGGGTCTAGCGCTGCCAAAGGCTCGTCCACGAGCATCACGGGCGTGGAGGCAGCTAGGGCGCGAGCCAGATGCATCCGTGCGAGTTCGCCACCGGACAAGCTCGTGGTGGAACGATCGGCCATTTCGGCCAGATCGCAGGCCAGCAGCGCATCATCCACTGCCCGCGTGTCGGCCTCTCCCAGCCTGTGCGGGGTCCCGCCATGGGCGAAGCGGCCGAGGGCTACGGCATCCCGGACTGTGACCGGCAAAGCAGAGGGTAAGGCCTGCGGCAACCAGCCGATGGAGCGCGCGCGTTCGACCGGACGCATCGCGGATATGTCGCGTCCGTCAAGCAGCGCCTGACCAGCGTCGAGTTTCTGATAACCGGACAGGACGCGCAGCAGGGTCGATTTCCCTGCGCCATTCTCTCCGATAATTGCAGCAAGCTTGGCCGGTGCGAATGCGATGGTGACATCCTCAAGCAGCCGCTTTGGTCCGACGCTGACTGTCAGATTGTTGGCGCTAAGTTCAGCCATGGCGAATTGTTCCGTGCTTCAACGCGATGAGCAGGAACAGCGGCGCTCCGACGAGTGCCGCGAGTGTTCCTAGATGCAGTTCATTGCCCCACGGCCAGACGCGGATAATTATGTCACCCACGACTAGGAGGAGTGCACCCGCCAGCGCGGCAGGGAGCAGGGTTCGACCTGCATCATGGCCAACGAAGGCGCGCACCATGTGCGGCGCAACCAGTCCGACAAAGCCGATCATTCCAGCCAATGCGACAGCGCCGCCGGTGGCAAGGCCGGTGCCTAGTACCACCACAGTTCGTACACGCATCAGATCAACGCCCAGCGCGTGCGCGCTTTCTTCACCCAGCACCAGCAGCGCCAGCGGTCGCTGCACGCTCAGCAGAAGGGCGCACCCAGCAAGAATGAAGGGCAGGGCAATGGCAATGTCGTCTGTGTCGCGGTTTGCAACCGATCCGGCCGTCCAGTTGATCAGGTCGGACAGCGAAAAGGGATTGGGCGCAAGATTGACGAACAGCGCCATCAGCGCGCCGGCAAAGGCGCTCAGCGCGATGCCGACCAGGATCAACGTCGCTATCCCGCGCGTCCGCAATCCGGCCAGTGTCAGGAACGCCGTTGCCATCAAGGCGCCCCCAAGGGATGCAATAGGGACGGCCCATGCCGCCAATGGGGCTATACCGAAATAGATGACAGCCGTTGCGGCTGTCGCTGCGGACGCGCTGACGCCCATTACCCCGGGCTCGGCAAGCGGATTGCGCAATAGGCCCTGCATCGCCGCGCCGCTTATCCCTAGCGCCGCCCCGGCAATCGCCGCTGCCAGCGTGCGTGGCAGGCGGATATCAAACAGGATGGTGGCTATGGCAGGGTCGCCATGCTCGCCCAGAAGCCGCGCCAGACCTGCCAGTGGCAGCAGAACCGGCCCGATGGCGATCGAAGCAAGGCAGGCAATCAGTAGCCAGGCTGTCAGCCACAGGATAACATTGCCCCTCACAGCCTGTCCTTTCGCGCTGTCGCTATGCGCTGCAGTGCGTGACCTACTCGCCAATTGCCACAGGCCAACTCGCTTCCTGAAACTGTGACCTGCGGCACATCCCGAACCGCCTCGGCCAGCGCACGATGCTCGGCCGATGACCAGCGGTCTTGTCGGTGGTTTGGACTTTCAAAGAATGCGCGAACAATAATGTCAGGCTTGGTTCTGGTCAGCTGCTCGAGCGGCAGGCGGTGCCAGCCGGGCTGTGTCTCGACGCTTGTATATCCGGCTAATGCAAGCAGATCGGCGATCAGAGATCCCGGTCCTGTCGTGACATCGCCCGGAGTTACATAAAGTGCCTTTGCTGGTGCACCTCTGGCGCCGAGCTGTCTCGCTTCGGTCAAGGTCTCCTGCAATTCCCGCCGGAGCGTGGTTGCCCGTTGCTCGGCATCTAGTGCCCTACCCGCCTCCGCCAGAGAGGCATCAATATCGGCAAAGCTTGCTGCATAGGGCAGGGTGAACACCCGCACCCCAGCACTCTCCATCGCTTCGGCAAAGCGCGGCCCGCCGCCATAGCTTCGGACGACCAGCGTCGGGCGAAGCGCCAGCACAGCTTCAATTTCGGGCCGGACTCGCGGTATGCTTCCAGCCCGTTTCAGAGAAAAGTCGGGATCGCTGGCAACATCCTTGGAAACCGCTGCGATACGATTGGTTTGAACCATCCCCAGCAGCATTTGATCGGCGCAATAATCGATGCTGACGATGCGCTCGCCGTCGTCAACCGCAGGCGGCAGCGGGGCGCAGGCCTGTAGAGCTACTGCGGAGATGATGGCGGCGACACCCCTCACAGCCGCGCTCTCACCCCGATGCTCGCAGTGCGGCCATAGGTGCCATATCCCGAGACTGTCTCGTACCGTGCATCGAACAGATTCTCGATCCGCCCGAACATCTCGATGCGCTCGCTCAACACCACATGTCCGCGCAGCATCGCCACGGCATGACCATCGATCCGCACCCTGTTCCCCGCATCGTCGAAGCTGTCGCCCATAACCTG
Organism: Sphingomonadaceae bacterium; assembly: GCA_947463325.1. GTDB lineage: Bacteria > Pseudomonadota > Alphaproteobacteria > Sphingomonadales > Sphingomonadaceae > Sphingopyxis. The sequence continues at coordinate 1,984 of CANHQT010000029.1, read as the reverse complement.
CACGGTCGCCCCCAGTCCGAAACCGCGGCTCCGATAGTCGATCCCGGCCGATCCACTGTGCACTGGTCGCCGTGCAAGCCGATTGCCGCGTGTCTGCTGGCCGATGCTCCTGTCACGCGTTGCGACATACGCATAGCCAGCGTTCACGCTCCAGCCAGGAGCCGGCCAAAGCGTCACTTCTATCTCTCCTCCTTCGGCGCGGGCGCGATCGACATTGGCATAGGTCCCGAACGGGCGCGTGCCGCCACCGCATATGGTCGGCGCACCAGATCCGGTGCACGACACAAAATCGATCAGGTTACGGCTGTCGCGTTGGAAAAGGCTTGCTTCAACCCGGACGCCGACAGGGTCCCCACCCGCCCGTCGTTGGCTGTGACGTATGACGAATCCGACGTCCCAGCCGCGGCTTTCCTCCGGTCTCAACAGCGGGTTGCCGAACCCCGTAGGTGTAGGGGACAGTTGGAACAGAGTCGGAGCCTTGTAGCCTTCGCTATAGCCTCCGCGCAGCGCGAGCATCGGCAACAGCTCATAAAGCGCGTGTGCCGACAGGCTGGTGTCACTGCCGAAGCTGCGATGATCGTCCAGCCGCACCCCCGCACCGATGCGAAGGCCGTTCAACGGGCGAAGGTTGACGTGCGAAAATGCGCCGCTGGTAGCAGTGCTGCCCCGGTCTGCCGAAAAGGCACTGCCGGTTGCTGATCGGCTCCATTCACGGTCGATGCCGATAATCGCGCTGACTGGGTCTGAATTTCCATTGTACTGCCCCTGCCAACTCAGGCGCTCGCTGCGACCGCGTGCGGTGAAGGTCGGCTGTATCCCGCGAGCCGGGTTAAATGTGTCGCGGTTGATGTCCGCCACGCCCAGCGAGAGGCTTTGGATGACAGCGCCCCACCGATGCTCGATCCGCGTCGAGGCATAGGTCTCCTGAACCGTCTGAAACTCCGCCGTATCCGCGAACGCGAATGTCGGCGGTGCAAATCCGTCCAGCTCCAGCCGGCTGTTGGCATGGATGAGGCTTGCCGAAACACTCAGCCCGTCCGCAAGTTCGGCGCTTGCCCGGGCATGGCCGCGATACTGCCGGAACCCGTCGGTCTCCGTGCCAGCCCGCGCGGCCGAAATGCCTTCGCTGTCAAACCAGCCGCCACCGACGCTCAGCGCAATCGGGCCAATATCCAATCCGTAACGCCCATCAATTCGCTTTGTATTGTGGCTGCCATAATCGGCGCTCAGCCCATTCGGACCGCCGGTTTCGATCAACACCACGCCGCCGATAGCGTCGCTGCCCCACACGACACTGTTTGCTCCGCGCAGCACATCGACGCGTGCAATCCCGCCGGAAAGAAGGCTGCCGAAATCAAACCCGCCGCCCGGTGCCGTTGGGTCGCTCACCCGCACCCCGTCGATCACCACCAGCGTCTGAGCTGCATCCGCACCGCGAATCCGCAGCCCGGTGAACCCACCGACTGGCCCGTTGCGTGTCACCGTGATGCCAGGCTTAAGCGCTAGCGTGTCGGCTAACGAAGGCAGCTGTATTCTCTCCAGATCGTCGGCAGACACTGTCGCCACGCTGGCGGGTAACAGGATACGCGGCTGCGGCGTGCCGGACACAATGATGGTATCGTCACGCCGTTCCGACCAGATCAGCGGCTCGTCCGGGTTGGTCACTATATCCTGCGCCATTAGGGGCGCACTCAGCAATGCGACAGACACAGTAAGGGTAAGGTTCAGTCGCGATATCGGGGTCACATCATCCTCCATGACAGCACACACTTGCCGTCATGCGAGGGAAAGTCCCCACGTCCGCATCGGTACACCCCGCCCGCACGGAATACGGCGACACGGGGCAGGTCTCCTGGCTCGCCGGGTCACCAGTTCGGGCCACCTTCGCAGAGCCTTTCGGCACCACTGGTATAACGGCCGTCACCTCGCCGGTCACAGTTGCGGGGGCAGCGCCGGATTTATCACCGGCTTCCCTTTCACGCTG
>CANHQT010000028.1 GCA_947463325.1 Sphingomonadaceae bacterium | reverse complement strand
GCCTGGCAAGACTTTCCATGCAATCTCTGTTGCCAGGGAAGGAAAGGAGCCGCGTTCAAGGATCGATTGAGGGGCAATATGGCTATCAGGTATCAGCGCACCCCGGGCGACATGGCGATCGCCGAGATGCGGGAATTCGCAAGCTTTCCTTCGCGCACGCAACGGTACATCCGCCGCTCGCTCGACATTGGTCTGGTCCGCAACGATGCGGTGGCCCGTTGGTCGCGCGACTTGGTCGAAGCGGCTGGCATCAAGGTTCAGGAGAAAGTCTATCGTCGCCTGCCCGCGGTGCGAGAGGCGATACCCGAGGACAGCGGCCTTGACGGCGTAGGGGCTTTCATTGGCGAGCTCGTCTCTGTCTCCGCTTTCGATCTCGGGCAGGATCGGCTGCCGTCATTTTCCGCCTATCGTTTCCTATACGAGCGGTTGATCGGTGCCGCGGTGCGGCCCTGGCTGCCAGGTGCATTTTGCGCAGCAGCGGCGCTGCCGCACATTCACCCGGCCAAGCGCAAGGATCTGCTGCAGTCGATCGGCGAGAGTGCGGCGACTGCGCCGGGATGGTCCGCGCGCGAGCCGGCGTTTTTCCCCGAGTGGGTGGAAAAAATCGACGAGAGCCGGGCCGCCAACTGACTTGAGCGGCGATGCGATCGTCAGCTGAGCGCCTGCCAGATGCCATAGGTGCTGGTGATGGTCAGCACGACGCCGACCAGCAGCAGCAGTTTTCTGGCGGGTATGCGCTTGGCAAGGATTGCGCCGAGCGGCGCGGCCACGACACCGCCGATTAGCAGGCCGACAACGGCGACACCAAATTGGGCGATGCCCAATTGCCAGATGAAGGTCGCTGAAATCGCAGTGGTCAGAAAGAATTCGGCGCTGTTGACCGTGCCAATCACTTTGCGCGGTTCGGCGCCCTGAATGAGGAGGTTGGATGTCACAACCGGGCCCCAGCCGCCTCCGCCCGCCGCATCAAGGAACCCGCCGGCCAGCCCCAGCGGCGCCACGATCTTGGGATCCTTGATTTTGGGGTCATGATCCAGCCCGCGCCACAGCAGCCACAGGCCCACTGCCGCGAGATAGGCAAGGACAAAGGGTTTGACCAAGCCCGCATCGAGCGAGCTCAGGACATAGGCGCCGGTCACACCGCCAATGACACCGGGCACAACCAGTCGCAGGAACAAACGCCCATCGATGTTGCGGTGGATGAGATGGTTGATGCCCGAAACGCCTGTGGTGAACACCTCCACCAAATGCACCTTGGCCGAGGCCTGGGCTGGCGGCACGCCCATGACGCCGACCAGCAGCGTTGAGGTAATCACGCCGAATGCCATGCCGAGCGCGCCGTCGACGAGTTGCGCGGCAAAGCCCACCAGAATGAACGGGAGCAGGGCAGCAAAATCGATCGCGCCGAAATCTATCATCTGCGGATAACGCCCCTTCCTTACGTCAGGGCCATGACGGCGCCGTCACACTTGTGCCAGCATGAAAGGCTTTGCGTCAATGAAGCCCCGCTATGCTCCTGATCGGGCCGTCAAAGTCGCCACGTCGAGATGGTTGCGGACATAGTCAATGAAGGCGCGCAGCTTGGGCATGACCTGTTTGCGGCTTGGGTAATAAAGGAACAGGCCTGTGCTCGATATGACATGGGCGTCGAGCACCGTTTCCAGCCGCCCTTCCGCGATCAGGTGGGTGACATTGGGTTCCGCCATATAGGCAAGGCCGATGCCGGACTGCACCGCCATCACCAGAGCGGCATAATCATTGACGATCACCGGGCCGGTGACATTCACATCAACCTGCCGGTTGCCGTCGATGAACGACCAGTTCATGAAATTGCCGTTGGCGAGACGAATGCGGATGCAGCGGTGGCCGGTCAGGTCCGCGATTTTCGTCGGGCGGCCATGCTGCTCGAAATAGCCGGGCGTTCCGACCAGGCAAAAACCGAAGGCATCGGACAGGCGAACGGCGACCATGTCTCCATCAAGTGCCTCACCGAGGCGGACGCCCGCGTCGAAACCGCCCTCGACCAGATCAATGTAGCCATCCTCCGCGAATATCTCGAGCTCGATGTCGGGATAGGCGGCGCAGAATCCGGCGAGGATCGGTTCAAACAGATGGTGCACCACGGCGCGGGGCAGGTTGATGCGTAGTCGGCCCGCCGGGCTTCCGCCGAGATTGCGTGCGAATTCATAGGCTTCGGCAAGGCCGTCGAGCGCAGGGCGGGCGCGTTCGAGGAAAAGCTCACCCGCCTGGGTCAGGCCGACGCTGCGCGTGGTCCGCATCAACAATGGCGTGCCGATGCGTTCTTCCAGCGCACGAATGGTCTGGCTTACGGCTGAGGGTGAAACGCCCATTTCCGCTGCGGCTGCTGAAAAGCTGCGCTTTTCCGCCACACGCAGGAAAGCATCGACGCCATCGAGCGCATGCCGGTTGATTTGTAAGCCCTGCTTCATGACGCGTACAGATTATACACCCTTATCAAAGCAGCAAGGGCTTCCTATAAAGGTTTCACAACGCAACCAACAGCGTTGTCAACAAACAGATATATAGACCAAACCACGGAGCTCTCCCCCCATGCGTAACATCACCTCTGCTATCCTCGTCGGCCTTTTCTCTCTGGCCCCGCTGGTTGCGTTCACTGCTCCGGCAGCCGCCCAGTCCGCTGATTATCGCTGCGCCGAACTGCAAGCTCAGGCCCGCACTGCCGCTGCCAACGCCACTGATGCGGACCAGGCGCAGCGCGCCCGCCGCTTCATCTCTGTCGGCCAGCAGCTGTGCGAAGCCCGCGCCGAAGGCCAGGCCGCTCGCCAGTTCCGTTCGGCGCTGCGCATCCTCGGCGTCGCCGAAGTGCGCAATGCCGATGCCTCGCAGATCGCTGCCACCCCGGCAGCCACTGGCGGCAACTGATCTTCCCGGCCGGTGCACGCTCAAGGGCGCGTACCGGCACTCTCCCCGGAAAGTGGGCGGCGTTTCTCGGGAACGCCGCCCCTTTTTTATGCGCGGCGGCGGTAGCGGAAGTACCAGACTTCGTGGCCGTAGACGGTGCGCGCCTTGCGCTCATAGCGCGTCTCCGGCCAGCCGCCCGGCCGGTTCAGGAACGCTTCGGCATCGTCAGCCAGCCAGTCGAATGCGTCCCGGTGGCGGCGCATCACCATCATCGCATGGGCGACATAGATGGGATGGTCCGTCCCGAAGCGGAACTCGCCGCCGGGTTTGAGCTTGGCCGCAATCAGCCCCACAGGCCCGTCATTCATCATCCGCCGTTTGGCGTGGCGTGCCTTCGGCCAAGGATCGGGGTGGAGCAGATAGACAAAGGAAAGGGACGCGTCCGGCATCCGCGCCAGCACCTCCAGCGCATCGCCATGATGGATGCGCACATTGGGCAGGCCCGGTTTTTCGGCATCACCCTCGACATGGCCAAGCGCGGTGGCGACGCCGTTGAGGAAAGGCTCGGCGCCGATGAAGCCATGATCGGGCAGCATGTCCGCCCGCGCGGCCATATGTTCGCCGCCGCCAAAGCCGATCTCGAAATGCAGCGGCCGGTCATCCCCGAACAGGGTGCGGCTGCTCACCTCGCCCTCGCGCGGGACGGCGATGGCGGGCAGCAGCGTATCGACCAGTGACTGCTGGCGCGCACGCAGCGGCTTGCCCTTCGCCCGCCCGTAGAGGCGGTTGATGGTCAGAGGATCGGGACCGGGCGTCATGCCGCTGGGGCCGGACGGGTTCAGCCGAGCGCGGCCTTGAGGTCCTCTGCCAGATCGGTCCGCTCCCACGGGAACAGATCGCCTTCTGCCTTGCGGCCGAAGTGGCCATAGGCCGCAGTGTGACGATAGATCGGCTTGTTGAGGCCCAGATGCGTGCGGATCGCGCGCGGGGTCAGGCCACCCAGTTTCGGCAGGCCGAGGATCGCGGCCTCGATCTTGTCGTCACCGACCGTTCCGGTGTCATGCGTGTCGACATAGAGCGACAGCGGCTTGGACACGCCGATGGCATAGGCCAGCTGGATGGTGCAGCGCGTGGCGAGGCCGGCGGCGACCACATTCTTCGCGAGATAACGGCTGATATAGGCCGCCGAACGATCGACCTTGGTCGGATCCTTGCCGCTGAACGCGCCGCCGCCATGCGGGGCCGCGCCGCCATAGGTGTCGACAATGATCTTGCGGCCCGTAAGGCCGGCGTCGCCATCCGGCCCGCCGATTTCGAAGCTGCCGGTCGGGTTGATGAAATATTCGGTTTCGCGCAGCAGCACCGGCGGGATCACAACGGCAATCACGCGCTTCACATAGGCGTGAAGCTCGGCTTCCTTGTCGCCGTCGTCATAGCCGGGGGCGTGCTGGGTCGAGACGACCACGGCGGTCGCGGCGACCGGCAGGCTGCCTTCGTAGCGCAGCGTGACCTGGCTCTTGGCGTCGGGTTCGAGGAAAGGCGCGGCGCCCGAGTGGCGATCGGCGGCCATGCGCTCGAGGATCTTGTGGCTGTAATAGAGCGTCGCCGGCATCAGATCCGGCGTTTCATCAGTCGCGTAACCGAACATGATGCCCTGGTCGCCTGCGCCTTCATCCTTGTTGGCATTGGCATCGACGCCCTGAGCGATGTGCGCCGATTGGCCGTGCAGACGGTTGATGAACTCCAGCTTCTCCCAGTGGAAGCCATCCTGCTCGTAACCGATTTCCTTGACCGTGCGGCGCACGGTGGCTTCGATCTCTTCCTTCGCGCCCGGCGCCCATTGGCCATTTTCATAGACGCCCTTGCACCGGATTTCCCCGGCGAGGACGACCAGCTGGGTCGTGGTCAGCGTTTCGCAGGCGATGCGTGCTTCCGGATCCTTGGACAGGAACAGGTCGACGATCGCGTCGGAAATCTGGTCCGAAACCTTGTCGGGATGGCCTTCGGACACGGATTCGCTGGTGAAGAGATAGGATGCGCGCATGGGAGACTGGTATCCGCTCTGCTAGGGATATAAAGAAGGGTTTATGTGACGCTCTTAGCCGCGCCGGCGCGCCAAGGCAACGGCGCTAATGGCAAACAAGAAGGCAAGCCCGAGCGGCAGAATATTGCCGAAGCGCGCGAACAGGGTCGGCCTATGCGCGGCCGGCACCAGCCCATCCATCCGCCCGGCGACACCCATGCCAAGCGAATCGACGATGCGCCCGTCGGCATCGATTACCGCGCTGATGCCGGTCGGTGTCGCGCGGATGACTGGCAGCCCTTCCTCGATCGCGCGCAGCCGCGCCTGCGCCAGATGTTGTGGCGGCCCCCAGCTGCCGAACCATGCATCGTTGGAGGGGTTGAAGATGAAGTCTGGCCGGTTGGCGCGGTCCACCACCTGACCGGAGAAGATGATCTCGTAACAGACCTGCACCCCCATTTGCCCGAACCGGCCAAGGTCGAGCGTGCGCGCACCCGGCCCGTGCCGGAAATCGATAGCGCCGGGGACGAGGCGGGAGATGCCGAGCGGTTCGAGGATGATGCGCATCGGCAGATATTCGCCATAGGGGACGAGGTGCGCCTTGTCATAGCGCGGGCCGAGCCGGCCCATGGCATCCATCGTGAACACGCTGTTGCGCGCATAGGCGACATCGCGGCCATCGGGCGTGGGATCGAGTTTGACCGCGCCGGTGACGAGCAAATCCTCTCCGCCAAGCAGCCCGGCGAGCTGCGCACGGACAAAGGCGGGTGCCTCTATGTACCATTCCAGCGGATAGCCTTCCTCCAGATAGTCGGGCACCGCAGCCTCTGGCCAAAGCAGCAGGCGTGGCGGTTGTTCCGGCTGGCGGGGGGAGAGGGCGGCGAGCTTCGCGTAATTCTCGGCGCGCAGCTGCATATCATATTTGTCGCCCTGACCGATGTTCGGCTGGACGACGGTGAAGGGGGTGCCGGATTCTCCGATGGCGGTCATGCCGGGCTCGACCCAGCTCCATGTGGCCGCGGCGGCCATCGGCAGCCCCAGCACGACGGCGCGACCAAGGCGTATTCTGGCGGCTGCGAGCAATGCTGCGGCGAAGGTGACCCATAGCGCGGACTGGCCATATGTTCCGATCACGGCTGTCGTCTGCGCTACGCCGATCCCCACCGCCGCGAGCGGATTCCAAGCGAAGCCCGAGAAAACCCAGCTGCGCATCCATTCGGTGACGATCCAGGCGGCGGCGAAGAAGAGGGCGAGGATGAGGGGGTTGCGGGCTTCGCCGGGCTGGCGCGGGGCTGTCACCCGCTGCCACGCCGCCCATGCCGCCCATGTGGCGAGGCCGATGAAGATGGCGAGGTAGAGCGACAGGAGCGGCACCGCGAGCCAGCCCAGCCATGCCGGCATTTTCGCCTGAAAGGTGAAGGCGGTCGCGATCCAGTTATTACCGATGGTGAAATGCCCGACGCCGAACAGCCAGCCCAAGGCAAAGGCCGCGCGGTGGCCCGGCGCATGTTCGAGCAGCCAGAGCAGCAGCGCGAGCATGACGAGCGTGACCGGCCACAGCCCGAGCGGGGCAAAGCCCGTTGCGCTCGCTGCGCCGGCGATGATGGCGGTGAGACCGGGTCGGGCCAGGAGGATCGCGAAAAAGCGTTTCAGCATCGCGGCGGCTCATAGCGAAGGAATGACGACGCTGCTATGGCACAGCCATGACCTTGCGCCCATTCCACCTCGCCATCCCTGTCGATGATCTTGCCGCTGCCCGCGCCTTTTATGGCGAGACGATGGGTTGCCCCGAGGGCCGATCATCCAACGAGTGGATCGACTATGATTTCTTCGGCCACCAGCTGGTGGTGCATATGGCCGGCGGCGCGGGGGCCCGCGCACACAATCCGGTTGACGGGCATGACGTGCCGGTGCCGCATTTCGGCGTGGTTTTGCGCCCCGAGGATTTTGCCGCCCTGGCCGATCGACTGGAAGGCGCAGGCGTCCAATTCATTCATCCGCCGATGACCCGCTTTGCCGGTCAACCGGGCGAACAGAGCACCATGTTCCTCGCCGACCCGGCGGGCAATGCGCTGGAATTCAAGGCCTTTGCCGACGATGCGATGCTGTTTGCGAAGTGATCGCGAACGGGCATTTTAGGGGTTCTGTTTGACCGCCAGCAGATAGAAACGCGCACCAGCCGTGATGGTGCGGACAGGGAATGAGTGGCCGAATGACATACCGGCAAGGCTTGGTTATAGCTGATCCATGACCGCCTTTACCGTCAATGGCCGCCCGATACGCTACCGGATGGATCCGGCGACGCCGCTCCTTTGGGCGCTGCGCGATGCATCCAACCTCACCGGCACCAAATATGGCTGCGGCACCGGCGAATGCGGCGCGTGCATCGTCGATATCGACGGGGAGGCGGTGGCCAGCTGCCAGATCAGCATCGCTGATTGCGAGGGCCGTTTTGTCACCACCATCGAGGCGCTGTCGCCCGACCGCAGCCACCCGGTGCAGCAGGCCTGGGCCGCCGAGCAGGTGACGCAGTGCGGATTCTGCGATCCCGGCATGATCATGGCGATATCCGTGCTGCTCAAGAAAAGCCCGAACCCGACCGATGCCGAGATTGAAGCAGCGATCACCAACATCTGCCGCTGCGGCACTTACCCGCGCATCAAGCCCGCGATCCGCCGCGCGATCCGCATCGCGCAGGGCGAGGAACGCGTCGCCGCCGCGCCGCCGCCGGGCATTCGCCCACGCGACGCCGCCCGCGCTGTGCCGGCGCTGACGCCGGAAGACTGAATTCTTATTTTACGCGAGAGACAGGAGCCACATCATGGCCGACAGCGATTACACGCCCCCCAAGGTCTGGACGTGGAACCAGGATGCGACGCACCGTTTCGCCGCGATCAACCGGCCGATTGCCGGGCCGACCAGCGACAAGGAACTGCCGGTCGGCAAGCATCCGTTCCAGCTCTATTCGCTGGGCACGCCCAATGGCGTGAAGGTGACGGTGCTGTTCGAGGAGCTGCTCGCCGCGGGTTTCAGCGAGGCCGAATATGACGCCTGGCTGATCAACATCATGGCTGGTGACCAGTTCGGTTCGGGCTTTGTCGACATCAACCCCAACAGCAAGATCCCCGCCCTGCTCGACCGCAGCGGGCCGGAGCCGGTGCGGGTGTTCGAAAGCGGAGCGATCCTCGTCCACCTCGCGGAGAAATTCGGTGCCTTCCTGCCCGCGTCGGGTGCGGCACGCACGGAAGTGTTCAGCTGGCTGATGTGGCAGATGGGCGCGACGCCGATCCTCGGCGGCGGTTTCGGCCATTTCTATGCCTATGCGCCGGTGAAGCTCGAATATCCGATTGACCGCTATGCGATGGAGGTGAAGCGGCAACTGTCCGTGCTCGACCGCCGTTTGGGCGAGAGTGAATATATCGCGGGCGCCGATTACAGCATCGCCGACATGGCGATCTGGCCCTGGTATGGCGCGCTGGTGAAGGGCCTCGTCTATGAGGCGGGCGAATTCCTGTCAGTGCACGAATATAGCAATGTTATCCGCTGGACCGATCAGCTTGCTGCCCGGCCCGCGGTCAAGCGCGGTCGCATGGTCAACCGCACCATGGGTGATCCCGCCAGCCAGCTGCGCGAGCGGCATGATGCGAGCGATTTCGAGTTGAGGACGCAGGACAAGATCGAAAGCGCCGCCCCGGCCGCATAAGCAAAAAGGCCGCCGGATCGCCCCGGCGGCTTTCTCGCGATGCTGTGCTGGCGGTCAGACCTTGTCGCCGAGCGCGCCTTTGACGCTGCCGACGGCTTTCTGGAGTTCGCCCTTCGCCTGCTGCGCCAGACCTTCGGCGGCCAGCTTTCGATTGTCGGTGGCCTTGCCAATAGCTTCCTTGGCATGGCCGATGGCGTCGTTGGTGACGCCTTTCGCCTTGTTGGTAAACTCGCCCATCGGAAGCTCCTGTCATAAGCGCAGGCGGGAACTGCCTGCTCAGAAGCGTAAACGGTTGAGGTGGTTGGAGGTTCCGGGTGGCGCATCCCCCTCGCCGCATGGGAGAGGGGTTGCCGGCTGTTAGATCAACCCCGCCAGCGGCGAGCTCGGATCAGCATATTTCCGTGTCGCCATGCGGCCGGCGCAATAAGCGTCGCGCCCGGCCTGGACGGCCAGCTTCATCGCGCGGGCCATGCGGATCGGGTCCTTTGCCTCGGCGATGGCCGTGTTCATGAGCACGCCGTCGCAGCCTAGCTCCATCGCCACGGCAGCATCACTTGCTGTGCCGACACCGGCGTCGACGAGGACGGGAACCTTTGCGCCTTCGACAATCAGGCGAATGGTGACGCGGTTCTGGATGCCAAGGCCCGAGCCGATCGGCGCACCGAGCGGCATCACCGCGACTGCCCCTGCATCCTCCAGCTGCTTCGCGGCGATGGGGTCATCAACGCAATAGACCATGGGAAGGAATCCTTCCTTGGCCAGCACTTCGGTCGCCTTCAGCGTTTCGCGCATGTCTGGATAAAGGGTCTTCGCCTCGCCCAGCACCTCGAGCTTGACCAGATCCCAGCCGCCCGCCTCGCGCGCTAGGCGCAGCGTGCGGATTGCGCTGTCAGCATCGAAGCAGCCTGCGGTGTTGGGGAGGTAGGTGTATTTCTTCGGATCGATGAAATCGGTCAGCATCGGCGCTGTCGGGTCCGACACATTCACGCGGCGCACGGCAACCGTGATGATCTCCGCGCCCGATGCCTCCAGCGCGGCAGCGTTCTGCGCGAAATCCTTATACTTGCCGGTGCCGACGATGAGGCGGCTGGTGAAGGTGCGACCGGCGACGGTCCATGTGTCAGGGAAGGAAGTCATTTCTTGTCCTTATCGTCCCTCTCCCATCGGGAGAAGGACTATCACCCGCCACCCACGAAATGCACGATCTCCAGCTCGTCGCCGTCGGCAAGCAGCACCGCTGCAAGTGTCGAGCGCGGCACGATTTCGCGGTTGCGCTCGACCGCGACCTTCTCGGGCTTGAGGCCGAGGCTGGTGACGAGATCGGCGATGCTCTGGCCTGCCGCCACGCGGCGCGGCTCTCCGTTCAGGGTGATGGCAATATCGCTCATGGCGCGGCATATAGGGTGCGTTTCCAGCGTCGCAAAAGGAAAGCCGCCAGCATGGCCGCGCGCCCAACCATCTTCGTCCTCAATGGCCCTAATCTCAACCTGCTCGGCACGCGCGAGCCCGAGATATACGGGACACAGACGCTCGATGATATTGGCGCGATGCTGAGCGAGCGTGCCGATGCGCTGGGCCTTTTGATCGACATGCGACAGTCGAATCATGAGGGGCATCTGGTTGACTGGCTGCACGAGGCGCAAGCCAGCGGGGCCAAGGCGGTGCTGCTCAATGCCGGGGCCTATACCCACACGTCGATTGCGCTGCTCGATGCGATCAAGTCGATCCGCACGCCGGTGATAGAGGTGCATCTGTCCGACCCCAAGACCCGCGAATCCTTTCGCCATCACAGCTATGTTGGCCTGGCCGCGGTTGCCTGTTTCGCCGGGCATGGCGCCAACAGCTATGTGCTCGCGCTGGACGCCGCCGCTGCGCTGCCGCTATAGCCGGTGGCATCGACGCGCCGCGAGCGCTGAAAAAACATGGGGAAGCGAGCCACATGGCCGATGACAAGCAGCACGGAATGAAGGTCGACGTCGCACTGGTGCGCGAACTGGCGCAACTGGTTTCGGATTCCGGCCTCACCGAAATCGAGGTCGAGGACGGTGATCGCAAGATCCGCGTTGCCCGCCAGCTGAGTGCGGCACCGGTTGCCTATGCCGCCGCGCCTGCACCGGTTGCCGCTGCACCCGCTGCCGCCCCTGCCGCGGCCGCGACTGCCGCACCTGAGGCTGCGCCAACCCATGCCGATGCGGTCAAGTCACCGATGGTCGGCACCGTCTATCTCGCGCCCGAACCCGGCGCCGCGAACTTCAAGTCGGTGGGCGACAGTGTGAAGGAAGGCGAGACCATCCTGATCATCGAGGCGATGAAGGTGATGAACGCCATCCCGGCGCCCAAGGGCGGCAAGCTGACCGCCGTGCTGGTCGAGAATGGCCAGCCGGTGGAGTTCGACCAGCCCCTGTTCGTAATCGCCTGAGCGCGTAGCGATGACTATCGAGAAATTGCTGATCGCCAATCGCGGCGAGATCGCGCTGCGCATTCACCGTGCGGCGCATGAAATGGGTATCCGTACCGTCGCGGTTCACTCGACCGCTGATGCAGACGCCATGCACGTGCGGCTGGCGGACGAGGCGATTTGCATCGGCCCACCGGCGGCAAAGGACAGCTATCTCAACATTCCGGCGATCATCAGCGCGGCAGAGATCAGCCATGCCGATGCGATCCACCCCGGCTATGGCTTTCTGTCCGAGAACGCCCGCTTTGCCGAGATCATCGAAGCGCACGGGATCAAATTCGTCGGCCCCAAGCCCGAACATATCCGCACGATGGGCGACAAGGTTGAGGCCAAACGCACCGCCGGTGCTCTCGGCCTGCCGCTGGTGCCGGGCAGCGACGGCGCGGTCAGCGACATCGAGGATGCGAAGCGCATCGCCGCCGATGTCGGCTATCCGGTGATCATCAAGGCAGCGTCGGGCGGCGGCGGTCGCGGCATGAAAGTGTGCACCAGCGCGGACGAGCTCGAAACGCTGATGCAGCAGGCCGGCAGCGAGGCGAAGGCGGCTTTCGGCGATGCCACCGTCTATATTGAGAAATATCTCGGCAATCCGCGCCACATCGAATTCCAGATATTCGGTGACGGCAATGGCAATGCCATCCATTTGGGGGAGCGTGATTGCTCGCTCCAGCGCCGCCACCAGAAGGTGCTCGAAGAAGCGCCCTCTCCGGTCATTTCGTCCGAGGAACGCGCGCGCATGGGCAAGGTGTGCGCCGATGCCATGGCCGGCATGGGGTATCGCGGCGCCGGCACCATCGAGTTCCTGTGGGAAGATGGCGAATTTTACTTCATCGAGATGAACACCCGTATCCAGGTGGAACATCCGGTGACGGAGATGATCACCGGTTTCGATCTGGTGCGTGAACAGATCCGCATTGCTGAAGGCCATTCGCTTTCGGTGAAACAGGAGGATCTGGAATTCCGCGGCCATGCGATCGAATGCCGCATCAATGCCGAGGATCCGGCGACCTTCGCGCCGTCTCCCGGTCTCGTGAAGGCCTATCATCCCGCTGGCGGCATGCATGTGCGCGTCGATTCGGGGCTCTACGCTGGCTACCGCGTGCCGCCCTATTATGATTCGATGGTCGCCAAGCTGATCGTTTATGGTCGCACCCGCCAGAGCTGCATGATGCGCATGCGCCGCGCGCTCGAGGAGATGGTGGTTGACGGGATCAAGACCAACATCCCGCTGCATCAGTCGCTGTTGCACGATCCGGCGGTGATTGACGGCGACTATACGATCAAATGGCTCGAAGAATGGCTCGCCCGCGAGGGTGAGGGCTGAGTTTCAGCGCAGCGCCGCCGCGATCCGCTCATCTTGGGTGCGCATCAGCGCGACGACGCGGCCTTGTTCGGCCTCAACCAGTGCCAGACCCTCCACATCGCCTGCCTCGGCGCGGGTGATGGCCAGCCGGTCGAGTTCGGCCAACGCAAAGCTGGTTGGCCCACGGGCGGCGATGACACGAGAGAGGGCGGCTTCGCCCTGCGCCCATGCCTCGCTGCCGGTTTCGGCCCCACGGGCGGCGCCAATCGCTGCGGCATTGGCGGTAAAGGCCGCACGGAATTCGGCATCGCCGCGATTCGCATCTATCCCCAGTGCGCGCACCGCTTCGATCAGGGTCGCGCTGGCTGGCGGTGGATCCGGGATCACCGGCGGTGCTGGCGGCACGCTCGCGCTGCGCTCAATCGGGCGGCGCGCAAGGCTCGGGTAATCGCCCGCGGGCGCACTGGCGCAGGCTGCCAGCGGAATGGCGAGGGCGAACAGCATGATGCGCGCGTGACAGGTCATGGCCCCATGCGTCTATGGCCGGCGCGGCGGAGGCGCAAGCGGCGCGGTTTTGGGCCGCTATCCGTTGACAGTCCGGTGACTCGTCGCTAGGGGGCCGGTCTTTCCCGCGCAGCCGCTGCTGGTTCGGGGCGATGCGCCTCGTTTGCGGGGTATTGCCCTGGGTTCTCCTTCGGGCGCAAACTTGAATTGAGGTTGGCATAGTCATGTTCGCTATCGTGCGCACCGGCGGCAAGCAGTACCGCGTCGCTGCCGGAGACAAGATCACCGTCGAGAAGCTGGCCGGTTCGGTCGGCGACACCATCGTGCTTGGCGATGTTCTGCTGGCGGGCGAAGGCGCCGACCTCAAGTCGACCGACGGCCTTGCGGTGTCGGCCGAGATCGTGGCCCAGGGCCGCGGCGAGAAGATCATCGTCTTCAAGAAGAAGCGCCGCCACAATTATCGCCGCCGCAATGGCCATCGCCAGTATCACACGCTGCTGAAGATCGTTTCGATCGGCGCGCCTGAAAAGAAGGCAAAGGCTGCCAAGGCCGAAGCCGCTCCGGCTGCCGAAACCGCCGCCGAGGCTGCGCCCAAGAAGGCCGCCCCGAAAAAGACTGCCGCCAAGAAGGACGCCGAGGCCTGAGCCTCGCCCTTTGAGCTGAAGGAGTAAGACCATGGCACATAAGAAAGCTGGCGGTTCGTCGCGCAACGGTCGCGACTCGCAGTCCAAGCGTCTCGGCGTGAAGAAGTTCGGCGGCCAGGAAGTGGTCGGCGGCAACATCATCGTGCGCCAGCGCGGCACCAAATTCTATCCGGGCACCAATGTCGGCATCGGCAAGGATCACACCCTGTTCGCCACAAGCGACGGCCGCGTGCGATTCCACGATGGCAAACTTGGCCGCAAATATGTGTCGGTAGACGCCGCCATTATGGAAGCCGCCGAGTAACCGGACGAGCCCAAATCAGGGGTCGTCCAAGCGGATGACCCCCCGCCCGCATCGCCAGACCGGTCCGACCGGAGAGCCATGCGGGAGAAACAAGGGAGACGGGTCATCCCCCGCCTCCCTTTTGTTTTGCCCGGCGCACGGGACATCGCAAACGGGGCGCGGCCCGCCAGTCTCCCTTGGACATGACGCGAATCTGTCACCCTTTCGGGGCAGAGGCGCGCCGCAGAGGAGAGACGAAGTCATGTTTGCGCGGACTGAAAGACTGTTGCTGAGACCCGGCTTTGCCGAAGATGCGCCCGAACTCGCGCGCGCCATCGGTGAGGAGGCGATCGTGCGCAATCTTGCCACCGCCCCCTGGCCTTATGGCGAGGATGATGCGCAGATGTTCCTCGAGATGGAGCGCGACCCGCTGCACCCCCAATTGCTGATGATCATGCGCACCGCCGGGCGGCCGCAGATTGTCGGCGGCATCGGCTATGGCCCGCGTGGCAATTCTGATGCGCTCGAACTGGGATACTGGGTCGCCCGCCCCTATTGGGGTCTGGGCCTCGCCACCGAAGCAGGTCGTGCGGTTCTGTCGATGGCGCGTGCCAACGGCGTGCGGCGTCTTCATGCAGGCCATTTCGCGGACAACCCGGCCTCTGGCGCTGTCCTGCGCAAGCTAGGTTTCCGCCCGACTGGTTCGACCGCGCCGCTGTTCAGCAAGGCCCGCGGCCGCGAGGCGGATTGCGCCCTGTTCGAATGTGATCTTGCCGCAGATGCCGCAGCCGAAACCGAACGAATGCCGGTAGGGTCACGAGGACGGGTGGCGCCCGAGGATGATTTTCGCGAGGCGATCAGGTTGATGGCGGCGTGAACCCGCGCGGCCGGGCATAGACGTTGACCGGGTCGGGCTCCATCACATGGTGCCCGATCCGGCTAAAGCCGAGCTTGGCCGCTACCCGTTCCGAAGCGAGATGGCCGGGGTTGATGATGCAGCGCACCTCCGGCGCATCGAGATGCGCGTCGGCCCAGCCGAGCGCCGCGGCCATGATCTCGCTGGCCGCGCCCTTGCCCCACCAGTCCGGCGCGATCGCCCAGCCGGCCTCTGGCACGCCTTCCAGCAGCGGCACGCCGCGCTCGAAAAAGGACAGGCCGCCGCCGCCAACGAAACGGTCACTGTCCCGTTCGGCAAACACCCAATAGCCATAGCCAAGGAAATGCCACAGGCCGGGCATGGCGAGGAAGTGGCGCCAGCTCTCACCGCGGGTGCGCGCCTTTCCGCTGATGTAGCGCGTCACCCGTTCGTCCGCCCACATGGCTGCATAGCCCTCAAAGTCGCGTCGTTCGGGCGCGCGCAGACGGAACCGTCCGGTTTCGATGGTAGGGATGGCGGTGATCATGCCGCAGAGGCTTAGCCTGTTCCGGCAATCAAGAGAATCGTCTTTGCGAGCGCCGAAGGCGCGCGGCAATCCAGAGCGAGGGTGCGCCGACTCTGGATTGCTTCGCCTGCGGCTCGCAATGATGGTTGGTTTTAGGCCGCAGCCGGCATCCGTGCATCGGCATAGGCGCTGTCATGGCTGCCGATCAGGTGGCGGTCATCATGCTCCCAGGGATGGAAGCCCGGCTTGAAGAAGGCCGCCCAGGCCGGGATCAGCTTTCTGAGAACGCCCGGTTTGCCCAGCAGGAACCACCAGATACGCGCGCTCGCACGCCAGCCGGTGATGCCGTCCTGCGCGAGCAATATCTTCATGCCCTTGACCCGCTTCGGCCAGAAGCGGCTGGTGACGAGCAGCATCATGATTGTCTTGGCTTTCCACCGGCGCCAACGCGACCAGTGCTTTGTTGCATGGAGCCATGTGTCGTAGGCGACACCCTTGTGCTCGATCTCCTCGATCGCGTGCCAGCGCCACATGTCGCCCCATTCGGCATCTGCGCCTTCCAGCATCGCGGGATTGCGCAGGAAATCAGCGGCAAGCACAGCGGTATAATGTTCGAGCGCGATGGTCGCGAGCAGGTTCACCATCGGCGGGCGCGCGTTGATCAGCGCGAGGACCTGATCAACATCGGCATTGAGTTCGGTAAGGTCATAGCCTGCCTCTTCGACCTTGCGGTTGAAAACGACATGCTCGCGGCTGTGCATCACCTCTTGCATGGTGAAGGCGCGAATTTCCTCTGCCAATCGTGGCGGCACGCCATCGCGGTGTGCCTTAACCGCTTCGATGAACATGGCCTCACCCTTGGGGAAGGTGACCGACAAGGCATTGTAAAAGGCAGTGGCCACCGGATCGCCATTCATCCACCAGCGGCGCTGCTTTGCTTCGCGTCCGAACCGCCGGTCACGCGGGGTGATGGTGAGGTCGGTGGGGGTCGGCGTAGAGAGGACAGGGGAAAGGCTGGACATTTGCTGCGCTCCGGCGGCATGACTATGGTGTGGAGATGGGGTAAACTGACACCAATGTCAATTGCAAGACGACGACTCAGCCATGAAGCGTCGCGCCACATGGCGCTAGATGCTGCACGCGAGCTGCTGATTGAGGCTGGACCGCAGGCGGTCACGCTCAAGGCTGTGGCCGGCCGCATAGACCGGACGCATGCCAATCTGCTGCATCACTTCGGCAGTGCTGCGGGCCTGCAGCGGGCGCTCGCCGAATATCTGGCGGACAGTGTGTGCGACACGATAACCGAAACGATGAAGGGTGCCCCGCCCGGGCAACGGGATGTGCGCCATATTGTCGATCTGGTGTTCGACTGTTTCGATCGTGAAGGTGCCGGCGCGTTGGCGAGCTGGATGCTGATGACGGGGAATGAGGATGCTCTCGATCCGATCATCAACGCTGTGCACAAGGTGATTGATTCGCTTTCAGCGGATTCCGGTGAACAGCTCCTCATCCGCGAGGATACGCTGGCGCTGGTGCTGATGGCTTTGGGCGACGCGCTGATGGGCGCGCCCATGGCGGCAGCGCTTGGTTTGCCACGCGACAAGGGCCGGGAGCTGGCGACCGAACTGGTCTCGGGCCGCATCCAGCGCTTCCACGGCGTCGATTGAGCCTTTCAGCACGCGACTCGCCTTTACGCGGCCTTCCGCCTATGGCGCGGCGATGCATTTCCTCGATCAAGCCAAGATTTTCATCCGCTCGGGTACCGGCGGCGTCGGCGCAGTGTCTTTCCGCCGCGAAAAATATGTCGAATATGGCGGACCCGACGGTGGTAACGGCGGCAAGGGCGGCGATATCATCTTCGAAGCGGTGGCCGGCCTCAACACGCTGATCGATTTTCGCTACACCCAGCATTTCAAGGCCGAGCGCGGCCATGGCGGCTCCGGCGCCAACAAGACCGGGGCAGGTGGCGACGACAAGGTTATCCATGTTCCCGTCGGCACCCAGATCCTGGCCGATGATGAGGAGCGCAGCCTGATCGCCGACTTGACCGAGGTCGGCCAGCGCATCGTCCTGTTGCGCGGCGGTGATGGCGGGCGCGGCAATGCCAGTTTCAAATCGAGCACCAACCGCGCGCCGCGCCAGCATGGCATGGGCTGGCCGGGCGAGGAGATGTGGGTGTGGCTGCGGCTGAAACTGCTGGCCGACGCGGGCCTCGTCGGCCTGCCCAATGCCGGCAAGTCGACCTTCATCAATGCCGTTACCAACGCGCAGGCGAAGGTCGGTGCTTATGCCTTTACCACCACCCGGCCGCAGCTGGGCGTCGTGCGCCACAAGGGCCGCGAGTTCGTGATTGCCGACATTCCCGGCCTGATCGAGGGTGCGGCGGAGGGCGCGGGGATTGGCGACCGTTTCCTCGGCCATATCGAGCGCTGCCGCGTGCTGCTCCATCTGGTCGATGCCAATGACGAGGATGTCGCGACCAGCTACCGCATCGTGCGTGATGAGCTTGATGCCTATGGCGCGGGCCTCACCGACAAGCCAGTCGTTGTGGCCTTGAACAAGATCGACACGCTCGACGATGAGCTGATCGCCGCGCTTTCGGCGGAGCTGGAAGAAGCCAGCGGTCATCCCGTCATCCCGCTGTCGGGCGCGAGCGGCGTCGGCCTCGACTGGGCGCTCGACCGCCTGCTGGAGGCGATTGGCCCCGAGAAGAAGAGCATCGATGACGGCGACGAGGGCGAGGACGCCATCGAATGGTCGCCGGTCTGAGCATTGGTGTTGCCCGCCCATGTTGTTCGATCCCGCCTCTGCCCCGCGCCTGATCGTCAAGATCGGTTCTGCGCTGCTGGTCGATGCTGACGGGGGTGTGCGCCGGGAATGGCTGGCGGGAATCGCGGCCGACATCGGCCTACGGTGCCGCGCTGGTCAGCAGGTGGCGGTCGTTTCCTCCGGTGCGATTGCGCTCGGTGCACGGCGGCTCGGTTTGCCCAAGGGCGGACGCGCCAGCCTCGATGATGCACAGGCTGCGGCCGCGACCGGGCAGATATTGCTCAGCCAGATCTGGGCGGAAGTGCTCGCGGCTGAGGGGCTGACGGCGGCCCAGATGCTGGTGACGCTGGATGATCTGGAAGACCGGCGGCGTTATCTCAACGCCTCGGCAACGCTCGACCGGCTGCTGTCGCTCGGTGTGGTCCCGATCCTCAATGAAAATGACAGCGTCGCCACAGAGGAAATCCGGTTCGGTGACAATGACCGGCTTGCCGCGCGGGTCGCGCAGGCTGCGGGGGCCGCAGGCGTCATCCTCCTGTCCGACATTGACGGTCTCTATGATCGCAACCCCGCCGAGGAAGGCGCGCAGCATATCGCCCGTGTCGAGCGCATCGATGCCGCGATCGAGGCGATGGCGGATGGCGGCTCTGCTTCCGGCATGGGATCGGGCGGCATGGTTTCCAAGATCGCGGCTGCACGCATAGCCGCCAGTGCTGGTGCCAGTCTGGTGATTGCTTCGGGGCGCAGCGAACGGCCGCTTTCGGGCGATCATCGCCATACCCTGTTCATTGCCGAACGTGGTGCCAGCGCGCGCAAGGCTTGGCTGGCAGGCGGCCTGACCGCTGCCGGCCGGCTGGTTGTGGATGCCGGTGCGGCGCGGGCGCTGCTGGGCGGCGCCAGTTTGCTGGCCCCCGGCGTTACCGCGGTTGAAGGACGGTTCGAGCGGGGCGACGTGCTTGATATCGCGGGTCCGGACGGGCGGGTGATTGCCCGGGGGCTGGCCGAATATTCGGATGCTGACGCTCGTTGCATCGCCGGGCACCCGCGCGATGCTCAGGAAGCCGCGCTCGGCTATGCGCCGCGCAGCGCCATGGTGCATCGCGACCATCTGGTGTTGCTGTGAGCACGCTTGCGATCACCGGTGCGACAGGCTTTGTCGGGCAGGCTTTTCTCGATGCAGCGCTCGCCGACGGTCACCGCGTCCGCGCGCTTGCCCGGCGTGCCCAGACGGAACGGGAGCGCGTCTCCTGGATCGCCGGGGACCTCGGCAATGCCGATGCGCTCGACCAACTGGTCGACGGCGCCGAAGCCGTCATTCACATCGCAGGTGCAGTGAATGTCCCGACCCGGGACGCGTTTGCCGAAGCCAATATCGCCGGGACGCAAGCCGTGATCGATGCGGCAACGCGGGCAGGCACCACCCGCTTTGTCCATGTCAGCAGCCTTGCCGCGCGGGAACCGGCGCTGAGCAATTATGGCTGGTCGAAGGCCGGGGCCGAGGAGGCGGTTCGGGGCTCGGGTCTCGACTGGGCCATTGTGCGACCACCCGCCATCTATGGCCCGCGCGATTCCGACATGCTGGAACTGTTCCGCATGGCGCAGCGCGGCTTTGTGCTGCTGCCGCCAGCGGGCCATGCCTCCATCATCCATGTGGATGATCTGGCACGCTTGCTTCTCACTCTGGCCGGGGCGCCAGCAAAGCAGGCGACATTTGAGCCGGACGATGGCGCACCGCTCGCGCATCGCGATTTGGCGCAAGCGATCGGCCGGGCAGTGGGCCGGCAGCAAGTGCTTACGCTGTCCGCACCCGCTCCGCTGCTTCGGCTGGCGGCCCGGGGTGACCGGCTGGTGCGCGGTGCCAAGGCCAAGCTCACGCCCGACAGAGCCGCCTATATGGCGCACCCCGATTGGACAGCGAGCCCGGCACTGGCCCCTGACCGGGCATTATGGACACCCCAAATTGCGCTGGATGAGGGGCTGGCCGCCACGGCGCGCTGGTATCGCTCGGCCGGCTGGCTCTAGTTCAGCCAGGGCATGATCCTGACGCGCCGGGCCATCGTCGGCTCCCGTTCGCAGCGGTCATGATGCCGGCAAAAATGGCCATGCTGCCAGTGTGGCGGCAAGCACTGCTTGCGCGGCCCGATTATCGCCGCAATAGCTGCCTAACCGCCGCGCTATTCCACCCGCGAGGCAACAGGATGAATATCATGACCGATCGTGCCACTATTGCCGAGGCCGTGACTGCCCAGATCGAGCCCTTCAACAAAAAGGGTGTCGCGCTGTCTGAGGCGACGACCTTTGCCGGCGACCTTGAATGGGACAGCCTCACCGTCATGGATTTCGTCGCCGCGATTGAGGATGAATTCGACATCATCATCACGATGAACATGCAGGCCGAGATCGAAACGGTCGGCCAGCTGATCGACGCGGTAGCAAAGCTGACGGCCGAATAGGTCATCCTCGGCCTATGCCGGCACACGGGACAACAGTTTAGATGACCGATCTTTTTTCCAAGTTCGACCCCATCATCGAACAGCGCCGCGCGCTGCTCGAAACGGGCGTGACCGATCCGTTCAATCTGGTGATGGAGGAGGTGAAATCCCCCACCGTCGCCATTTGCAACGGGCGTGAAACGATCCTGCTCGGCACATATAATTATATGGGCATGACCTTCGACGATGATGTCATCGCCGCGGGCAAGCAGGCGTTCGATGAATTCGGCGCAGGCACGACCGGCAGCCGCGTTCTCAACGGCACCTTCCGCGATCACCGCGCCGTCGAACAGGCTTTGCGTGAATTCTACGCGATGGACCATGCGATGGTCTTTTCGACCGGCTATCAGGCGAACCTCGGCATCATTTCGACGCTCGCCGGCAAGGGCGATTACATCATCCTCGACATCGACAGCCATGCCAGCATCTGGGACGGCTGTGCGCTCGGCAATGCCGAGGTGGTGCCATTCAAGCATAATGATGTCGAGGCGCTCGAAAAGCGGCTGAAGCGCCTGCCCGCCGATGCCGGCAAGCTGGTCGTGCTCGAAGGCGTCTATTCGATGCTGGGTGATGTTGCGCCCCTGAAAGAGATGGTTCGCGTCTCGAAGGAAGCCGGCGCGATGGTGCTGGTCGATGAGGCGCATTCGATGGGCTTCATCGGCGAGCATGGCCGCGGTGTTGCCGAAGAGCAGGGTGTGATCGACGATGTCGATTTCATCATCGGCACCTTCTCCAAGAGCGTCGGTACGGTGGGCGGTTTCTGTGTTTCCAACCACCCCAAGTTTGAAGTGCTGCGCCTTGTCTGCCGGCCCTATGTCTTCACCGCGGCGCTGCCGCCGAGCGTGATGGCAAGCTCTGTCACCTCTATCCGCAAGCTGCGGCATGGGTCGAACAAGCGTGCCCATCTGTGGGAAAACAGCCGCCGCCTGCACGGCGGCCTGCGCGCGCTTGGTTTCACCCTCGGCACTGAAACGCCGCAGAGCGCGATCATCGCCGTCGTCATGCCCGACCTCGAGCGGGGCGCGATGATGTGGGAGGCGCTGCTGGAGAACGGCCTTTACGTGAACCTCGCCCGGCCGCCCGCAACCCCGGCGGGAATGACGCTGCTGCGCTGCTCGCTGTGCGCCGAGCATACTGCCGAGCAGGTCGAGGACATCCTCGGTCGCTTCGAACGCGCCGGCAAGGCGGTAGGGATCATCTGACCCGCCTGATAGCCGGGCAAATTGTCAGCCCGCGAAGTCGTGCTCCGGCACGCCGGGAACTTCCACGCGGAAGGCGAAGATGGCGCCGGCGTGGGGTTGCGCGGCAAGGGTTGCTTCGTCGAGGCCAGTCGTGGCGGTGGTGACGAAGGCGGTGCGGCGGTCCGGGCCGCCAAAGGCGATCATCGTCGGGCGCTGGATGGGCAGGCGGATGTCCGCCAGCAGTTCGCCTGCGGGCGACAGGCGCACAATGCGCCAGCCGTCGAACAGGGCGACCCAGTAGCAGCCTTCCTCGTCAAAGCTGCCACCATCGGGACGGCCAAGGCCGGGGCCGACGCCACGCTCGAACTGGTGGAAGGTGCGGCTGTTTGAGATCGTACCTGCTGCAGGGTCGCAGTCGTAGAGGCGGACGCGGTGGCTGGGGGTGTCGCTGTGGGCAAAGCGACGGCCATCGATGGAGAATGCAGCGCCGTTGCAGGTGGTCATGCCGCTTTCGATCGCACGCAGATCACCGTCCGCGCCGATGCGGTAGAGCGTCGCATCCTCGACATCCTTGGCGCCGTTGAGGCTGCCCACCCAGAAGCGCCCCGCCGGATCGGTGCGCCCGTCATTCATGCGGTGGCGCGGCTTTTCGGCGAGCGGCTGCGCGCCGAACGGGGTGGGTTTGCCGTCCCATGTATCGAGCAGGGCGCAACCATCCTTCATGCCGAGGATGAAGCCGCCAGTTTTGCGGAAGGCAAAGCAGGCGACTGGCGTATCGAAGCCGCGGTGATCGATCGCGCCGCTCGCCGCATCCCAGCGCAGCATCATGTTGCGGTCGATATCGACCCAGTACAGCCGCTGTTCGCCATCGTGCCAGCGCGGGCTTTCGCCGAGCGAGCATCGGGTGTCGAGGAAGAGGGTGGGTTCAGCAGTGAGCTGATCGAGAGCGGGCATGACCCGGCTATAAGAACAGTCCGTCCTGATTGCGAGCGGGAGCGAGGGCGAGCCACTTGACGCGAACGTAAACGTCAGCTTTGGTCATGCCCAATACAGCACCTAACCGGAGAGAATCGCCATGTCGCTCGATGTGATTCCGCGCACAGCCTATACCGAAGATCATGAGGCGTTCCGCCGCACGGTGCGCCAGTTCCTCGAAAGCGAAATCGCGCCCCATGCCGCGCAATGGGCCGATGATGGCATTGTGCCCAAGGCGATCTGGCCCAAGGCCGGTGAGCTGGGCATGCTGTGCCCCACTGTGCCGGAGGAATATGGCGGGCTCGGCCTCGATTTCGGCTACAATGCCATCGTTGACGAAGAGAGCGCCTATTACGGCCGGGTGACCACCGGCTTCTCGCTCCAGTCCGACATCGTCGTAAACTATCTCGTCTCCTACGGGAGCGAGGAGCAGAAGCGCCACTGGCTGCCGAAGATGGTCTCGGGCGAGGTGGTGACCGCCATCGCCATGACCGAACCGGGCACCGGCAGCGATCTTCAGGGTATCCGCACCACCGCCCGCAAGGACGGCAACCATTATGTGATCAACGGGTCGAAGACCTATATCACCAACGGCCAGAATGCCGATCTGGTGCTGGTCTGCGTCAAGACCGACACCGAAGTGCAGCCTGCCTGGAAGGGCGTTTCTATCGTCCTCGTCGAAGCCGACCGCGAGGGTTTCCAGCGCGGCCGCAACCTCGACAAGATCGGGCAGGATGAGGCCGATACCTCGGAACTGTTCTTCAACGACGTGCGCGTGCCGATCACCAACTGCCTGGGTGAAGAGGGCAAGGGCTTCATCTATCTGATGAGCGAACTGCCGCAGGAGCGTCTGTCCATCGCCGTTTCCGCACAGGCATCGGCCCAGCGCGCCTTTGACGACACGGTCGAATTCACGCGTGACCGCAAGGCGTTCGGCAAGCCGGTGCTGGATTTCCAGAACACCCGTTTCGTCCTCGCCGATCTCAAGACCAAACTGCAGGTCGGCTGGGCGCACCTCGACTGGGCACTGGCCCGGCATTTGAAGCGCGAACTGACCGCAGAAGAGGGCGCCGCTGCCAAGCTGTGGCACACCGAGCTGCAGTGGGAAGTGATGGACAAGTGCCTCCAGCTGCATGGCGGCGCGGGATACATGAACGAATATCCCATCGCCCGCGCATGGCGCGGCGCACGCGTCACCCGCATCTTCGGCGGCACCAACGAGATCATGAAGGAACTGATCGGGCGCAAGCTCTGACAGCCTCACTCCATTCGCAAAGGAACAAGATTATGCCCACAGCCTATATCGTGGATGCAGTGCGCACCGCAGGCGGCAAGCGTGGCGGCCGGCTCGCCGGTTGGCACCCGGTCGACATGGCGGCGGCGACGCTTGATGCGCTCGTCACCCGCTCGGGCGTCGACGGCAAGGCCATCGACGACGTCGTCATGGGATGCGTGATGCAGGGCGGCCAGCAGGGCCTGCAGGTCGGCCGCAACGCCGTGCTCGCGGCCAAGACGCTCGGCGAGAGCGTACCTGCCGTCACCATCGACCGTCAGTGCGGTTCTTCCCAGCAGGCAATGCAGTTCGCGGCGCAGGCTGTGATGTCCGGCACGCAGGACATGGTGATTGCCGCCGGTGTCGAGAGCATGACCCGCGTGCCGATGGGTTCGACCGTCATGTTCCACATGAAGGAAGGCCTCGGCAGCTATAAGTCGCCGGGCCTCGAAGCCATCTATCCGGGTATCCAGTGGTCCCAGTTCATGGGCGCCGAGATGATCGTGAAAAAGCATGGCTTCACCAAGGACATGCTCGATCAGTTCAGCCTGGAGAGCCACCACAAGGCCAAGGCCGCAACCGAAGCCGGCCTGTTCGAGGACGAGATTGTCGCTCTCGAAGTCGAGACGCCTGAAGGTGTCGCGATGCACACTATCGACGAGGGCATCCGCTTTGACGCAACGCTCGAAGGGATTGCCGGCGTAAAGCTGCTCTCGCCCGAAGGCACGATCACTGCGGCTTCTTCCAGCCAGATTTGCGACGGCGCGAGTGCGGTCCTCATCGTTTCGGAAGAGGCGCTGAAGACGCACGGCCTGACGCCGGTGGCGCGCATCCACAACCTCACCGTGACCGCCGGCGATCCGGTGATCATGCTAGAAGAACCGTTGTTCGCGACCGACCGGGCGCTGCAGCGTGCGGGAATGAAGATCAGCGACATCGACCTTTACGAGGTCAATGAGGCGTTCGCGCCGGTGCCGCTTGCCTGGCTCAAGCACACCGGGGCCGATCCGTCGAAGCTCAACGTGCATGGCGGCGCGATCGCACTCGGCCACCCGCTCGGCGCTTCGGGCACCAAGCTGATGGCGACGCTGCTCGGTGCGCTCAAGGCGCGCGGCGGCAAATATGGTTTGCAGACGATGTGCGAAGGCGGCGGCGTCGCCAACGTGACGATCATCGAGCGCCTGTGATCAATCGGTCCACTCCCGCTGACGGGAGAGGGCAAGGAAGGGAAAGACAATGAAACTCGATTCCACCGTTTCTGCCGTCGTCACCGGCGGCGCATCGGGCCTCGGCGCGGCCACCGCGCGGGCGCTGGCCGCCAAGGGCGTCAAGGTCGCGATCTTCGACCTTCAGGCTGACAAGGGTGAGGCGATGGCTGCCGAAATCGGCGGCGTGTTCTGCGAATGCAACGTCATGGACGATGCATCGGTTGATGCCGCCTTTGCCAAGGCGCGCGAAGCCCATGGGCAGGAACGCATCCTCGTCAACTGCGCTGGCACCGGCAATGCGATCAAGACCGCGAGCCGCAGCAAGGAAGACGGATCGGTGAAGCATTTCCCGATCGATGCGTTCAACTGGATCATCCAGATCAACCTCGTCGGCACCTTCCGCTGCCTCGCCAAGTCGGCGGCCGGCATGCTGACGCTCGACCCGCAGCAGGATGGTGACCGTGGCGTCATCATCAACACCGCATCGGTCGCGGCAGAGGATGGACAGATTGGCCAGGCCGCCTATTCGGCATCCAAGGCCGGCGTTGTCGGCATGACCCTTCCCATCGCCCGCGACCTTTCGGGTGAAGGCGTGCGCGTCAACACCATCCTTCCGGGCATCTTCAACACGCCCCTGCTCGCCGCCGCGCCGCAGCCGGTCAAGGATGCGCTCGCCGCATCTGTGCCCTTCCCGAAGCGGCTCGGCGATCCGACCGAATATGCCCATCTCGCCATGACCATGATCGAGAATGGCTATTTCAACGGCGAGGACGTGCGCCTCGACGGCGCGATCCGCATGGCGCCGCGCTAAGGCCATGCCGAAACCGGACAGCTGGCGGCTCGATGCCGCCAGCTATCCTGTCAGCGAGTCTTTCCAGACCCGTTTTCAGGACATGGATATCAACGGCCACCTCAACAATGTGGCCTTTGCCGCGCTGTTCGAAAGCGCGCGCGTGATGCTCAACCGCCGCGTGCGCCCGTGGGGCGAGCGGCCCAGCAATGAGCGAACGATGGTCGCGGAAGTGACCATAACCTACCTCGCCGAAGGGCGTTTCCCCGGTGACGTGACCATTGCCAGCGGCATTGGCCGGGTCGGCACGTCGAGCTGGGCGATCTTGCAGGCGATGATCCAGAACGGCCGGTGCATAGCGACCTGCGATACGGTGGTGGTTTGCCGCACCGACAATGAAGCACGGCCCTTGCGCAGCGAGCTGCGCGCCGCGCTGGAGGAATTGCTGATCGCGCGCTGAGGGCGGCGATTACAAGATTGTCGTGCGCGGCAGCGATCCCGGCGGTGCGCCGTCCATACTCATCAATTGTGAGGGATAAGGCGCAACGAGCCCCTGCGCTTGAGGCCATGGCGCTGTCAGCCAGGCCTCATGATCGTCTGGCTGGAGGATGACCGGCATCGCCTTTGGGTGAACCGCTCCGACCAGCCGGTTGGCATCGGTGGTCAGAAAGGCAAAGCTCGGCACCTCGCTGTCACGCCAGATGCCCGCAAAGGCAAACAGCGGCTCGGCGGGCAGAGTGAACCAATGCTGCGTGCGTGCGCCCTTGGCCCCACCCCATTCCATGAAGCTGGTGACGGGAACCAGGCAGCGAAACTCGGTGTGGCGCAGCGTGCCAATCCAGAAGGGACTGGCAAGGTTGCGGACATTGGTGACCGGTCGTCCCCCATCGGCAGCGGCCTTTGGCGGCGGAGGCACGCCCCACAGGCGCGGGACAATGTGGCGCATGCCATCGCGAGCGCGGATGATGACCGGTGCGGGCTTGCCCGGCGCAACATAATCGCCCGGCCAGGGGTCAGCGCCCGGATCAGCGCCAAATGTCTCTGCGATCTGCTTTGCAGGCACGTCGAGGCGGTAGAGATTGCACATCGGCTGATATCAGCGCCGCTGTGTCATTGCCGGGCCGCAAGCCTGATCAGCTGTCGCTGTTTTCGGTCATCAGCTTGCGGACGTAGCCGATCAGGCCCTGCTGGCGGCTGCGCTTCAGCCGTTCAGCCTCGAGGATTTTCTGCACATCGGCATAGCAGCGTTCGACATCGTCATTGACCAGCACATAGTCATAGCCGTCCCAGTGGCTGATCTCCGCTGCGGCGCGGTTCATGCGGCCGACGATCACTTCCTCGCTGTCCGTCCCGCGGGCGCGCAGGCGGCGTTCGAGTTCGGCCAGCGAAGGCGGGAAGATGAACACGCGCACCACATCGCCACCAGCGCGCTGGTACAGCTGTTGCGCGCCCTGCCAGTCGATATCGAACAGCACGTCGCGGCCCGATGCGAGCGCCGCCTCCACAGGTGCGCGGGGCGTGCCGTAGCGGTGCCCGAAGACGTGCGCCCATTCGAGGAACTCGTGGTTCGCCACCATGTCCTTGAAACGCGGCACATCAACGAAATGATAGTCGCGGCCATCCTCCTCGCCCGGACGCATCGGACGGGTGGTGGCTGAGACGGACATGGTCAGGCCCGGATCGCCCGCAAGCAGCTTGCGCGAAATGGTCGATTTGCCTGCGCCGGAGGGCGAGGACACAACGAACAATATGCCGCGGCGGCGGAAATGATCCGGATGCTCGGATGCGGGACGGTCGGCCATGGCCGCTCTTGCAACGACGAAAGGGTCGCGTCAATCAGCAGCGATTTGGGTCCGATCAGGATTTGCGCGGGCGACGTCTGGCCTTCGGCGGCGTTGCGGCAGGCGCGGTCGGCGCAGGCAGCAAGCGCTGCCCATCGCTGCGCCGTTCGGCGCGTTGGGCAAGCTTGCGGGTGACATAGCCGGCAGCAACAGCGGCACCCAGCGTCGCGACGCGCGCCGGCAACAGCTTGCGGGCAACAAACATGGTCGCAGCACCGATGATAGCGCCCTTGACCGGATCTTTGTGCTGTTCCTTGCTGATCGCACCGCCAAGCGCTGCACCCACCAACCGTCCGATCATGTCTGTCGGCCCCTTTGCCACTGTCTCTCTCCGCTTCAATGCGCAGTTACACGGGCCGTTCCCGCACTTTGCCCAGCAAAGATCGGTACAGCATGGCGCTGCGTCAAGCGGGGCTGCGACTCCAACTGTCGATGTTGCGGGCAAGAAGTTCGAGCGGCTGCGGCCCCTGACGCAGCACGACATCATGGAAACCCTTGATGTCGAAGCGTGAACCCATGCGTGCCTGAGCCGCAGTGCGGGCGCGTACGATCTCGCTATGCCCGATCTTGTAGCTGGTCGCCTGACCCGGCCAGACGATGTAGCGGTCGATCTCATTCTCCGCCGCAGAGGGCGGAAGGCCGCTGGTTTCGATCATGTAGGCGAGCGCGCGTGCCTTGCTCCAGCCCAGCGCGTGCATGCCCGTATCGACCACGACGCGCACCGCCCGGTAGAGTGCGGCCTGCAGATAACCGATGTGGCCGAGCGGCTCGTCCTGATAGACGCCGAGTTCGTCAGCCAGCTGTTCGGCATAGAGCGCCCAGCCTTCGCCATAGGCGGTAATGCCGAGCGAGCGCATGAGTATCGGGATCTCGCCCGCTTCGAGCAGAATCGCGCCCTGAAAGACGTGGCCCGGGATGCCTTCGTGATAGACGAGCGTCGGCAGGGAGAAGCGCGGCCAGATGCTGATATCACGCAGGTTGATGTAGAAAGCGCCGGGGCGGCTGCCGTCGAGGCTGCCGCGCTGGGCATAGCCGCGCGGTGCGCCAACCTCGATTGCCGGGGGCACACGGCGGATCTCCACCGGGGTAGGCGGCGGCCGGTTGAAGACGCGCGGCATCAGCGGGCGCATCGCATCATTGAGCGCGTTCGAATAGGCGAGCAGGGCAGCGCGCCCGGCATCATCATTGGCAAACAACTGGTCGGGCCGTTCGCCCAGAGCCGTCAGTCGTGCGCCGACGCTCCCTGTGGTCAGGCCCTGAGCGCGCAGCAGCGGTTCGAGCCGTGATTCATAATCGGCGACTTCTTCGAGGCCGCGGGCATGGGCCTCAGCCGCCGTCAGGGTCGTCGACGTGTGTTGGCGCAGGCAGGTGGCGTAGAATTCCAGCCCGCCGGGCAGTTGCGAGACGCCGGCTTCATTGCCGGCACGCGGAGCGAGGCTTTCGAGATGCGCGATCTGGCGGTCGAGCGCTGCCGTGATCGGACCCGCGGCAATTTGCCCTGCCCGCGCGTTCCATTCGCCATTCACGCCAGCTGCACGCGCCCTGCGGTCAAGTGCGGTGGCCATGCCGCTCCCGGCACCACGCGCAGCATCCTCGCGCGCGGCGCGGGTCTGCGACAGGGTCTTGGCGATCACGAACGCAGGCGGGATCACGCCTTGCGCGGCCTCTGCCTGGCTGCGCTCGACTTCATGGCCGATGTTGGCGGCAAAATCGGTCATGCGCGACAGATAGGCTTCGGCATCGGCGCTGCTGGCGAGCGGGTGCGTTGAATCGAGGAAATCCGGGACCGACTGATAGCTGCCGGTCAGCTGAGTCAGCGTGTAAGGGATGGGGTAGCTGTCAAACCCGCCATAGGGTGCGCGGACGATCTCCGCGGCGCGGGCGGCGAACCAGGCGAGCACCTCATGCGAGGTGCGGGCTTGTGCCGGCAGAGCGGAAAGGTCGATCGCGTCTATCTCGGCTTTGGCCGCCGCGAGGTCACTGGCGAAGCCAAAGCGCGCAGCCGGCGCGCTGCTGCCCAGGCGGGCGCGCAGGCCGGCACGGTCGCCTGTGTCGAGGCCGAGCGAGGTCGCGGTTTCTGGATTGGCGGCGAGGAAGGCATTGAACAGCCGGTCGTAGAGCGCATTGGCGCGCGCCGCTTCGCCCGTGCCGGTCGCGGCTTCCGCTCCAGTGGTGGCATAGCCCGCGAGCGCGCTCGATGCGGCGAGCAGCGCGACGAATTGGCGGCGGTCGAATTGGGCTGTCACGGGCAAGTTCCTGTTGCTGGGCGAGAGGCTAGAGCGCGTTCGGTTTTGATTGAATCAAAACCGGCGCTCTAGCTCTTTGTCTTGTCGCATTTTCTGAGTCGTCAGCTGATTCCACCTGACTTGAAAATGCTCCAGAACCTGATGGCATGAGTTTGCCCGATCGTCAAAAAACCCCAGAAATCTGCACAAGTTCACAGTGGATTCGTACATTTTCGAACGCCTGCATTCGTTGCGGCCAGCCCTGATG
>CANHQT010000027.1 GCA_947463325.1 Sphingomonadaceae bacterium | reverse complement strand
CCCTGTCACTGGCCCGCGCCGGCGGAGATGAACGCGAGGCGCGCGCCGAGGGCATCGGTTATACGCTGGGCGCGACATTCACCTGCCTGGCGCTCGGGGCCGTCCTGCTGCTGCTGCGTTCGAGCGGCGAGGCAGTCGGCTGGGCTTTCCAGTTGCAGGACCCGATTTCGGTGCTGCTGCTGACGGTGCTGACGGCAACGATTGCCGCGAACCTCGCCGGCCTGTTCGATTTCGGCCAGCTCGGCATCGGATCCCGCTGGGGTGGCGGCAAAGGCGCGAAGGGCGGCTTTGCGACGGGCGCGCTCGCGGCCTTTGTTGCGACGCCCTGCACCGGGCCGTTCCTGGGCGCAGCGCTGGGCGCGACACTGGCGCTGCCGGGCTGGGCGGCGCTGCCGATCTTCGGCGGACTGGGGTTCGGCCTTGCCCTGCCCTTCCTCGCACTCGCGCTGATCCCCGCCCTGCGCGCAAAACTGCCGCGGCCGGGCGCGTGGATGGTGACATTCCAGCGCTGGCTGGCAGTGCCGATGGCGCTGACTGCGTTCGCGCTCGTGTGGCTATTGGCCCAGCAGACAGGCACGAGCGGCTGGTGGGCGGGTTCTGCAGCGCTGGCGACGGTCGCCCTGCTATGCTGGTGGGCGGGCCGCGAACAGCGCGCGTCACGCGCGGCGCATTGGCCGATCCTGCTGCTGGCGGCGAGCATCCTTCCCCTGAGCGCCCTGCTGCCGGAAGAAGCCGCCCCGCGTGCGGCGCAAGCGCCCGACATCCATGGTGCTGAGCCGTGGAGCGAGGCGCGGCTCGCCGCGCTGCGCGCCGAGGGGCGGCCGGTGTTCGTCAACTTCACCGCCGACTGGTGCGTGAGCTGCAAGGTCAACGAGGCGGCAGCGATCAACCGTGAAGAAACCGCCGACGCATTCCGTGAGGGCAATGTGGCGGTGCTGGTCGCGGACTGGACCAATGCCGACGCGGCGATTGCCCGCGAGCTGGAACGGCACGGCCGCAACAGCGTGCCGCTGTACCTCTGGTATCCGGCGGGCGGCGGCGAGCCTGAAATCCTGCCGCAGATTCTGACACCCGACATGCTGGCGTCCCGCGCCGGAACGCGGTGATGGCCAAGGTCCGGGCAGACCAGCGCATCGTCGAGCTCGGCCTGGCTGAAAGCCGGACGCGGGCGCAGGCGCTGATCATGGCCGGCCTCGCCTTTGTCGAAAGCCGGAAAATCGCAAAAGCCGGAGAGATGCTCTCCGCCGATGCCGCGATCGAGGTGCGCGGGCGCGACCACCCCTGGGTGTCGCGCGGCGGCATCAAGCTCGACCATGCGCTGACAGAGCTCGGCTGGGACGTGACAGGTGCGGTGGCGATCGATGTCGGCAGTTCGACCGGCGGCTTTACCGATGTGCTGCTGCATCGCGGGGCAGCGCGGGTCTATGCCGTCGATTCAGGGACCAACCAGCTCGCCTGGAAGCTGCGGCAGGACGAGCGCGTCATCGTCCACGAGCAGACCAGCGCCCGGGTGCTGACAGCAGAGCATATTCCCGAGCCGGTCGACCTCATTGTCTGCGACGCAAGCTTTATCGCGCTGGCCAAAGTCTTGCCGGTGCCGCTGTCCTTCGCGGTCGAGGGTGCGCGGCTGGTCGCGCTCATCAAGCCGCAGTTCGAAGCCGAGCGGCAGGAAGTCGGCAAGAAAGGCGTGGTGCGCGACGCTGCGGTGCATGAGCGGGTGTGCAAGGCCGCAGCCGACTGGATCATATCGCTCGGCTGGCGCGTTGACGGCATATTCGAAAGCCCGATCACTGGCCCGGAAGGCAATGTCGAATTTCTGCTTGCCGCGACGAAGACAGCCGACGAAGACGGACGGGAACCAAGGGAGGCGGATGCGTGAACGAGATTGCATCAAGCGGGCAGCTGAAAATGTCCTTCCTGCGCTGGGCGCTGGTCACCGTGCCGTTGATCGTCGCACTGGGCAGTCTGATGGGCGTGCTATCCAATAGCGGCTATTCCAACCGCTGGTTCAACGCGCTGGATCTGCCGCCATCCATCCCGCCGGGCTGGGTGTTCGGGGCGGCATGGACGACGCTCTATACCCTGCTCGGGATATCCCTGGCGATGATCCTCAACGCGCGCGGGGCGCCGGGTCGCGGCATCGCGATAGCCGCTTTCCTGATCCAGCTCATCGCCAACTATGCCTGGCCGCCCCTATTTTTCGGCGCGCGGGAAATCACGCTGGGACTTTACCTGATCCTGTTCATTCTTGCTGCGGCGATCGTGACCACCATCCTGTTCGCCCGGATTCGCAAGGTCGCGGCATGGCTGATGGTGCCCTATCTGGTGTGGCTGAGCTTTGCATCGATCATCACATTCCAGGTCGATCAATTGAATCCAGACGGTGAGACCCTTGTGCCGCCCGCTGCGAGTGCCAATATCCGTTTCGGGCAAGGGGAGTAGCGGGCAGCCGGATCATGGCCCCCGCATGGCTTCAAGGATGACAGGACATGCAATCGCAGGGCAAATTCTTTGACGATCTGGCGCGCGTACTGAACGGCGCGGCAGGCACCTTTGCCGGCATGGCGCGCGAGGCGCAGGCCAGCGCAAAGGAAAAAGCGCGCGATTTCGTCGCCGACGATTTCGTGACCCGCGAGGAGTTTGACGCGGTCAAGGATATGCTCGCCGCCGCACGTGCCGAGATTGCGGGCCTCAAGACCCGCATCGACGTGATGGAAGCGACCTCCGCCGCCGCTGCTACCGTGGCCAAGGCACCCAAGAAGGCCAAGTAAGGCCGCTGGCGCCATGGCGCCGCACTGACCCAGTTTAATGCATGGCCGGCACCTGAACGGGATGCCGGCCATTGCGCTTTGACAGCGCGAACGGCAAAGCGAAGGCGATGAGCACGCAGGACGATTTCACCGATCAGGATTTCTCCGATGACGGTCACGAGCCGATCGAGCTGCTCGCCCGCTATTGCGAGGCGCATGGCTGGCCGCACGAGCTGGTCGGCGAGGAAGAGATCGTCACGCAGGTACAGGGGAGCTGGACCAGCTATGAGCTGCGCGGCGTGTGGCGCAGCGAAGACCGCGTGCTGCAAATCCTGCTGTTCCCCGAGATCAAGGCGGTCGATGACCGGAAAGCCGCGATCCATGAGGCGCTGTCGCTGATCAACGAACAGCTGTGGATGGGCCATTTCGAGCTGTGGTCGGCATCATCGATGGTGGTGTTCCGCCATGCGACGCTGCTGGGTGACGAAGGCACGCTGGCGCTGGAGATGGTGGAAACGCTGGTCAACACCGCGATTGACGAATGCGAGCGTTTCTACCCCGTGTTCCAGTTCGTGCTGTGGGGCGGCAAAAGCCCGGCCGAGGCGATTACCGCGGCGCTGATTGAAACCCGCGGCGAAGCCTGAGTTCATGCCGCTTACCATCAAAGGACCGCTCAGCCAATTCGGCGAGAGCATCACCATCTTCGGCTGCGGCGCGATGGCCGGCGCGATGCTTTCGCGCTGGATCGACTGCGGCCTCCCCCCGGCCCAAGTGACCGCAATCAGCCCCAGTGGGCGCGCGGCGCCGGGTGGCGTTTCGACCCTGACGGCCGCAGACGGGATGAGCGCCCCCGACATATTGCTGATCGGGTTCAAGCCCCAGCAATTCGTGCGCGCGGCCGCCGCAGCAGAACCGCTTGCGGGGCCAAATACGCTGGTCGTTTCAATCCTCGCCGGTGTGCCGCTTGGCGATCTGGTGCGCGCTTTCCCGAGGGCTGAGGCCGTTGCCCGCGTGATGCCCAATATGCCGGTGGCAACCGGGCGCGGCGTTGTGGCAACGCATGGCGTGCCCGAAGGCGGCGCCGGAGAGCGGCTGCAGAAATTGCTCGACACGCTGGGCCATGTGCAGCCGATCGCCGATGAAAACGGGTTCGAGGCGGTCACCGCGCTGACCGGATGCGGGCCGGCCTTCCTTTACCGGTTCGCACAGGCACTGACCGGGGCGGCGACGCGCCTCGGCATCGATCCTGCCGATGCCGACCCGCTGGCGCGCGCCATGCTGGCCGGGGCGGCGGCAACGCTCGCGGAGTCGGACGATAGCCCGTTGGCACTGGCCGAAGCCGTGGCGAGCCCCGGCGGGATGACTCAGGCGGGGCTGGATGTGCTCGACAATGACGGGCGGCTGATTGCGCTGATGGCGGAAACGTTGCGCGCAGCGCGCGAGCGCGGGCGGACGCTGGCACAGGCCGCACGCGACGGGTGAGCGGTTACCGCCGCTTTTCCCATTCGGCCATGCGCATCCGCAAGGCGACCGGCACCAGCCCTTCGAGCACGGACCAAAAGCCGCTGACCGCATCCTGCCCGGCGCCAGCATAGGCATCCGCCATAACGGCAGCGAGGCGAGCTTCGAGCCGCGCAATCAGATCCTCCCCCGCCGGGGTTACGGCCAGTTCCCTGCGACGACGGTCACGCGCGCCGGTGGTGACGGTCATGAAGCCCATCTCCTCCAGATCCCGCGCGACGCGGGTCAGCGCCTGTTTGCTGGTGCCGATCAGGTCGATGAGATCACCCATCGAAATCCCCGGCCAGCGGGACACATGGCCAAGCATGCGGAAATGCGCGCGGCCGATGCCGGCATCCCGCAGTTCCCCGTCAATCACACGCAGCAGGTGATTCTGCCCGGCGAGCAGCAAATCGACCCCGCGCTGCACCTCCGCCCCGCGCAGATAGAGCGGCGAGGCAGCGACGCGCAGACGCGCGAGGCTGTAATCATTGGCGGGGGGGCGCGGCGGGGACATTGGCGCCCCTCTCACCACGATCAGGCGCGAAGGGCAATAAGCCGCGACCTTCACACATTGACCCTGCACCCACCCGCCGGTAACCGCGGCCTACCATTCCCGCCAGAGGAAGAGCCGATGTCCGCGCCCCTTTTCGCCATAGAACCGCACCCGCATCCGGTGGAGGCGAGCGTGCGCGAAGGGATGATCGCCGATCCCGGCTTTGGCCGCACGTTCACTGACCATATGGCGATGGTCCGCTATGTGGAGGGCAAGGGCTGGCACGACGCCAGGATTCTGCCGCGCGGGCCGCTCAGCCTCGATCCCGCAGCGGCGGTGCTCCATTATGCGCAGGAAATCTTTGAAGGGCTGAAGGCCTATCGCCTCGATGACGGGGCGATGGCGCTGTTCCGCGCCGATGCCAATGCGCGCCGGTTCAACGCCTCTGCGCGGCGCATGGCGATGCCGGAACTGCCGGAGGAGCTGTTCCTCGAAAGCTGCCGCGCGCTGGTGCGCGCCGATGCCCAATGGTTCCCGCCGGTCGAGGGTGGGTCGATTTACCTGCGCCCCTTCATGTTCGCGTCCGAAGTGTTTCTGGGGGTAAAGCCGAGCGCGGAGTATCTCTACCTCGTCATTGCCGCGGCATCGGGCAATTATTTCAAATCGGGCGCACCGGCCGTGCGCCTGCTGGTGTCCGAGGAAGATACGCGCGCGGCCCCCGGCGGCACAGGTGCGGCCAAATGCGGCGGCAATTATGCCGCATCGCTGCGCGCCCAGCGCGAGGCGATTGCCCGCGGGTTCGACCAGGTCGTGTTCCTCGACGCCGCCGAGCGCCGCTTTGTCGAGGAACTGGGCGGCATGAACCTGTTTTTCGTGTTCGAAGATGGCAGCATCCAGACCCCGCCATTGGATGGCACCATCCTGCCCGGCATCACGCGCGAAAGCCTGATCACGCTGGCGCGCGAAGAGGGGCTGACGGTCCGCGAGGAACGCTATGCCATCGACCAATGGCGCGCTGATGCGCAAAGCGGGCGCCTCACCGAAAGCTTTGCCTGCGGCACCGCGGCGGTGGTGACGCCGGTCGGCAGCGTGACCGGGCGGGACTGGAGCTTTGCCATCGGCAGCGGCGGGCCGGGGCAGGCAACCCAGCGGCTGAAGCAGCGCCTGGTCGACATCCAGCGCGGCCGCGCCGCCGATGCGCACGGCTGGGTCCAACGGATCGGCGGATAAACACTTTTCAGCGGCAGCGGGTGCGCATATAGGCCCCCGCAATAGCCCGTGCTGGGGCGTAGCCAAGCGGTAAGGCAGCGGTTTTTGGTACCGCCATGCGAAGGTTCGAATCCTTCCGCCCCAGCCAGTTTTCGTGAAATCGAGCGGCCTCTTGGCGCAATTGTGCAACTGCGGGACGGTATAGGGCGAGTGCGGCGTTAACCGCTCCGCGCAAGTCCTGAGCAAGCACATATGCGCGAGAGCGGGGCATGGCCCGCCATTCCGCCCAAGCCCCAGCCCTGTCCCGCCCCAGCCTTGTGCTGCGCATAGGCGTAGCCGCTCTGCTGTGGATGCTGGTGTCGGCGGCGCTGTTGCTGTTTGCACGGCCGGCGGGTGCGCAGACGATCATTGTCGAACGCTGGGCTGCGGACGAGGCGCCGGTCGAGCTGACATGGACCGAGACAGTCGCGGTCGAAAACCCGGGATATGCCAAGGCGAGCCAGCGGTTCGTGCCGTTCGCGGTCGAGCCTACCGCTCTGCGCCCTGCGCTTGCGAGCTATGGCCCGTTCCGGCTGGTCGCGCCGGACACGGTGGAGATGGCGGGCACAGTCGACAGCGCATCCCCGCGGGACTTTGCCGCGCTGATGGCGGCACACCCGGGCGTCAAGCGGCTAGTCATGGTCGATTGCCCCGGCTCGATCGACGAGGCCGCCAATCATCTGCTGGCGCGCGCGGTGCGCCGTGCGGGGCTGGAAACCCATGTTCCGCAAGGCGGATCGGTCCGGTCGGGCGCGGTCGAGCTGTTCCTTGCCGGCGTCAGGCGCAGCGCGCATGCCAGCGCCGAGTTCGGCGTCCATAGCTGGCGCGACGAGGATGGGTATGAGGCATCGGATTTTCCCGCCGATGATCCGGTGCATGCCGAATATCTGTCCTACTATCGCGACATGGGGCTTTCGGCGGAAACTGCGCGGCGTTTCTATGCGCTGACCAACAGTGTGCCGTTTGACGATGTGCGCTATCTGGCAGCGCAAGAGATGGCCGCCATGGGCCTTGCCGAACTGGCCGGTTGATGCGCACAAACCTTGACTTGTCAGTGCGAATCCCATAGCGGGCCGCTCAGCGAAGGCCGCCTTCCCCATGAAGCGCGGCCCTTTTCATTCGAGATTCGACCAGAAAGTACCGCCATGAAGCGCACCTTCCAGCCCAGCAACCTCGTCCGCGCACGCCGCCACGGTTTCCGCGCCCGCACGGCGACGGTGGGTGGTCGTGCCGTGCTGCGCGCGCGCCGCGCCCGCGGCCGCAAGAAGCTGTCTGCCTGAACAGCGAGCCTGCACCTCCGGTGCCGCTGCGCCGCATGACGCGGCGATCCCAATTCCTCGCCGCCAATGCCGGCGTGCGCGTGCCCATGCCCGCCTTTGTCCTGCTGGTGCAGCCGCGCGGGGATGAGGAGGCCGATGCCGGACATGGCATCACTGTCACCAAGAAGATCGGCGGCGCGGTGATCCGCAACCGCATCAAGCGCCGGTTCCGCGAAGCGATCCGCGCGGTCTATCCCGACGCGGCGGTTTCAGGCGCAGACCATGTGCTGATCGGCCGGGCCGATGCGCTCACCATGGAGTATAGCCGGCTGACCGCCGACCTCGCCAAGGCGCTCGGCAAGGCCAAGCGGCGACTGGCGGACCGGGCATGATCGGCCGTGTTTTCATCCTCA
This sequence comes from Sphingomonadaceae bacterium, assembly GCA_947463325.1. Lineage (GTDB taxonomy): Bacteria > Pseudomonadota > Alphaproteobacteria > Sphingomonadales > Sphingomonadaceae > Sphingopyxis. Next base: position 22,862 of record CANHQT010000027.1, on the reverse strand, counting down.
TCGCGCGCGCCTGGCAATTGGGCCCATCGCGAATCCTGCCGCCCACTTGCCGCTATGCGCCATCCTGTTCGCAATATGCCATCGAAGCGATTGGCAAACATGGTGCATTGAAGGGTGGATGGCTGGCGATGAAACGGCTAATGCGCTGCCATCCGTGGGGTGGCCACGGGTACGATCCCGTACCCTGACGCCGATTATCCCCAGACCAGACGCCGGAAAGACGCACACCCCCGTGGAAGACAAGCGCAATATCATCCTCGCCATGGTTCTTGCCATGTTGATCCTGTTCGGCTGGCCCTATCTTGCCCAGCTGATGTTCCCGACGCCTCAGACGACGGCCACAGAGCAGGCCGCGCCGGCCGGCAGCGCCGCCACTGCGCCGGGAGCGCCGGGCAGCGCCCCGCCCGCGCAGCGCGCACAAGCCGTGCGCAGCGTGACGGCAGCGCTGGCTGACGGGCCGCGCATTGCCATCGAAACGCCGAAGCTGCGCGGATCGATCAATCTTGCGGGTGCGCGCATCGACGATCTGGTGCTGCTCAATTACCGCCAGACTATCGACAATGATTCCCCGCCCGTGCGCCTGTTCGCGCCGGCCGGCACGCGCGACTATTATTTCGCGGGCACGGGTTGGACCGGCCCCGGCCTTAACGCGCCGACGGCCGATACCGTCTGGACCGCGCCTGCTGGTGCGAAGCTGACGCCGACCACGCCAGTCACGCTGAGCCATGACAATGGGCAGGGTCAGGTGTTTGAGCTGACCTTTGCGGTCGACCGTGATTACATGTTCACCGTCACCCAGCGCGTCACCAACCGCGGCGCGGCGCCGGTGGGCGTCCAGCCATACGCCTTCCTCAGCCGCAAGGGCGTATCGCCCGATGTCGATACCTGGACCATCCACACCGGTGCGATGGGCGTGTTCAACGGCGAAGCGGATTACATCAACCTCGACCGTATCCGCGACGTCGCAACCCAGACGCTGAGCATCAACACGACGGGCGGCTGGCTGGGCTATACCGACCATTTCTGGTTGGGCGCGATCATCCCCGACCAGGCCAAGCCGGTCACGACCCGCTTCACGCGGCAGGAGGGCGCGCGCCACCAAGCCGACTTTGCCGAGGGTGAGGCCCTGCTCGCCCCCAACGCGACGCGCACCAGCACGGTACGCGTATTCGGCGGCGCGAAGGAAATCGACGTGCTCGACCGGTATATGGACGGCGGCATTGCGCTGTTCGACCGGGCCACCGACTGGGGCTGGTTCATCTGGTTTGCCAAGCCGATCTTTGACCTGCTCGACTGGCTGTTCAAATTCATCGGCAATTTCGGCTTTGCCATCATGGCGCTGACGCTGATCATCCGCCTGTTGATGTACCCGATTGCCCAGCGGCAGTTTGCGTCGATGGCGCAGATGCGCATCGTCCAGCCCAAGCTGAAGGCCATCCAAGACAAGCATAAGGATGACAAGCCGCGGATGCAGCAGGAGATGATGGAGCTGTACAAAAAGGAGAAGATCAACCCGCTGGCCGGTTGTCTGCCCATCCTGATCCAGATTCCGATCTTCTATGCGCTCTACAAGGTGCTGATGCTGACCGTGGAAATGCGGCACCAGCCGTTCGCGCTGTGGATCAAGGATCTTTCCGCGCCCGACCCGGCGATGTTCCTGAACCTGTTCGGCCTGTTGCCCTTCACCCCGCCGGCCTTCCTCGGCATCGGTGTGCTGGCGGTGCTGCTCGGCCTCACCATGTGGGCGCAGTTCAAGCTCAACCCGCCGCCGACCGATCCGGTCCAGCAGCAGGTGTTTGCGATCATGCCGTGGGTGCTGATGTTCGTCATGGCGCCGTTTGCCGCGGGCCTCCTGCTCTACTGGATCACCAACAACATCCTCTCCATCGGCCAGCAGCGGCTGCTTTACGCCCGCTATCCGGAGATGAAGACGGCGATGGCGGTGAAGTGAGCAAGACCACCGGCCCCGACGAGGAAGCACAGGCCCATTTCGCACTGGTTGAACGCGCGCGGGTGCTGTTTTCAGGGCGGATCGAGTTCCTGAAATCAGCGCCGAAGCTGGAGCATTTGCCCCCGGCTGACGTGCCCGAGATCGCCTTTGCCGGGCGGTCGAATGTCGGCAAATCGACGCTGATCAATGCCCTGACCGGCCGGAAGGCGCTGGCGCGCGCATCGAACACACCGGGCCGGACACAGGAACTGAACCTGTTCGACGTGGGCGAACCGCTGAAGTTCCGGCTGGTGGACATGCCGGGATACGGATTTGCCGAGGCACCCAAGGATGTCGTCAAAAAGTGGCGGCACCTGATCAACGACTATCTGCGCGGACGCGCCGTGCTGAAACGGGCGATGCTGCTGGTCGATGCGCGGCATGGTCTGAAGCCGGTCGACCGCGACGTGATGGACATGCTCGACGCGGCGGCAGTCAGCTATCGCATCGTTCTGACCAAGGGCGACAAGGTCAAGCCGACGGCACTGGCGGAGGTAAGCGCCGCGATCGCCGCCGAAGCCCGCAAACGGCCTGCCGCCCACCCCGAGGTGCTGGCGACATCATCCGAGACGAGCGAGGGCATCGCCGATTTGCGCGCTGCGGTACTGTCAGCAGTCGAGGATTGAGAAGGCCACCCCTGCCCTGCGCAGGAGGACGATTGGAGAAGGACATGAAACTCTTCATCGGTAACAAGGCCTATTCCTCCTGGAGCCTGCGCGGCTGGCTGGCAGCGAAACACAGCCGCCTGCCGTTCGAGGAAATAACCGTCCCGCTGTATGACGCCGAGTGGGACAAAAGGCGCGAGGGTGACGAGTTCGCGCCATCGGGCGGCAAAGTGCCGATCCTGTGGGACGGCGACGATACGGTGGTGTGGGATAGCCTGGCCATCATCGACTATCTGGACGAGAAGACCGGCGGCGAGCGCGGTTACTGGCCGGGGCAGTTAAACGCACGCGGCATGGCGCGATCAATGGCGGCGGAAATGCATTCGAGCTACGCCGCGCTGCGCCGTCAGCACAGCATGAACATCCGCCGCATCTTTGACCCCGCGCCGCTGACCCCCGAGGTCGAGGCCGATGTCGCGCGTATCCTGCAACTATGGGCCGAGGCGCGGGCGCGGTTCGGCGGCGCAGGCGATTTCCTGTTTGGCGAATGGAGCGCTGCGGACATGATGTTCGCGCCGGTCGTCACCCGGTTCATCACCTATTCGATGCCAATGCCGCGCTTTGCCCAGCCCTATATGCAAGCGGTGATCAGCCATCCGCACATGCAGGAATGGATCGGCGGCGCGCAGGCCGAGGATTGGGTGATCGAGCGATTCGAGGGCAGCAAGCAGGGCTGAGCTGGCCCTGTTCGGCAACGCGCGATGAACGGACGGTTCAGCGATTGTTGCAGAGGCACTGTGCAAAAGCGGGTCATGAAGATGATCGCCCCTCTCGCCCTCGCCATCCTCTCCGTGCCGCTCGCGCCCGCAGCGCCGGTTATGGCGCAAGCCACTGCATTGCGCGCGCCGCCGGCCGATGCCTGGGAAATCGGGCCGGTCATTCGCGGGCGAAACTATAGTGTCGGCATGCCGCCATCCCCCTCTCCGGTGCGCGGCGGCGAGTGGGCGTTCGACTTTCCGGTAGGCAGCGAGGAGGCGGGCCATGTCCATTATGTAACGGCGCCTGCGCCCGACCTCTCCCGCTTTTCCCGCATCAGTTACACCTATCGTGTCGAGGCGGCGCCGGGCACGCGCTTCATTCCGCGCGAAAGCCCGGACATGCCGGCGACAGTTTCTCTCTATATCCAGCGGCGGGGAGATGACTGGAGCGGACGGCGGGGCCGGGCACATTATCGGTGGTTCGCGCCCGGAGCGCATGTCACCCCGCTTGGCGTTGGCACTTTCCGCGTCACCGTCTCGCTCAGCGATCCCGGATGGACGCAGGTCTGGGGCCAGCCTGCCGCCAACCATCCGCGCGAATTCGCCGCCGCGTTGGCTGACGCCGACCGCATCGGCCTGTTGTTCGGTTCAACCTTCGCACGCGGCCATGGCGTGTTCGCCAGCCGGCGGGCCCGGTTCGTGCTGATCGATTTCCGGATGGAGTAAGGCGCCCCTAGCGCAGCGCGCCAGCGGCAAACCAGATAGCAACGCCCACCATGCCGATCGCCATGATCCGGCGTATCAGCCGGGTACGGGACGGGTCGGCAATCATTGCATGGACATGCGACGCGCCGGTGACGAGCAGCAGATGCACCGAGGTCGCTATACCAACGCTGATGGCAGTAAGGATGATCGCCTGCGTCACTGTCGGCATCCGGCCATCGAAGAAGCGCGGGGCAACCGCGGCGAAGAACAGGAAAGCCTTGGGGTTAAGCAGGTTGACGGTGAGCCCTGCAAGAAAATGGCGGCGGATGCCGGGTGCCGCCGGACGATCCATGACATCGGGTATGCTGTCTGCCCAAGCCCGCCATGCCAGCCAGAGCATGAATGCCGTGCCCAGCCAGCCGAGCGCCGAAGCGAGGCGCGGATCAGTGGCGATCAACGCAGCGAACCCCGCAGCGGCAAGCAGTCCGTTTAAGGTGAGCCCCAGCGCCACGCCGGCGGTGGCGGCAAGCGCGGGCCTGCGCCCTTCAGCCATCGCAAGGCCGGCAAGCCAGGCCATATTGGGGCCAGGTGTCAGCTCAATAATGAGCACGGCAAGCGCAAAGCCGGCCCAGGCGGATTCGCTGCCGGTCACGCCTCAGGCCGACCGGCGGGTAGGATAGGGGGTGCCATCCTTGCGCGTGTAGCCGCCATCGCCGGTAAACAGCATGTCGATATCCGAATAGGTGCCACCGGCGGGCGGATCGGCGCGGCGGCGGTTGGGGCCGCCACCGATAACCACGAACACGCAATCAGACTCGCTTTCGTTGATGAGGTGATGGCCGTTGCAGATACCCTTTGGCCATACGGCGATGTCACCGGGCGAGAGGATGGTGCGGCCTTCATCCTCCACCAGCACCGCGGTGCCCGCGACCATCACTAGCAATTCATCCTCATCCCCATGCCAATGGCGCTGGGATGACCATGCACCGGGTTTGAGGACGACATGGCTCGCCGCAAAATCGGTGAGGCCGGACGGCGGAGCGAGGCGACGATACCAGCGGCCCTGCACGGGCGCGTCGAACGGCGGCGGATAGCCGGTGGCGTTGGTCTGGGGGATGGCGTCGAGATCAAGCTTGGGCATGGGCGGCCTCCTGCCTGGGTGACGCTGAGCTTGTTTCAGCATCCATGGTCGGGCATTTGTGATGTCACTCCATGGACCCTGAAACAAGTTCAGGGTGAAGAGTTTTGGTATGGAGCCCATGGCCAGCCTCTCCCCCATCGATGTCGTCGACCTGACCAGCCGCCTGATTGCCGTGCCGAGCGTGACGCCGGCGACCGGATCGGTGTTCGATGTGGTGGAGGCGGAACTCGCCGCGCTGGGCTTTACCGTCGAGCGGTTCGTGGAAGGCGAAGCGCCCGACGGGCCGGTCGAAAATCTACTCGCGGTGCGTGAAGGCGCCGGGCGGCATATCGCCTTTGCCGGGCATCTGGATGTCGTGCCACCGGGTGACGGCTGGACCGGCGGCGCGTTCGAGCCGCGCATCGCCGGCGGCATCCTCTACGGGCGCGGCGCGACCGACATGAAAGGCAGCATCGCCGCGTGGATCGCGGCAGCGGCGGCAGTGCCCGCCGACGCCGGAACGCTCAGCCTGCTGCTGACCGGCGATGAGGAAGGGCCGGCAACATGGGGCACCAAGCTCCTCATGCAGCGCATGGCCGAGCGCGGCGTGGCGCCCGATGCGATCCTGGTGGGTGAGCCGACCAGCGTGGCGCGGCTGGGGGACATGGTGAAGATCGGCCGGCGCGGATCGTGCATCGTGTGGATCGACGTGCCGGGGCGCGAAGGCCATGTCGCCTACCCGCACCTTGCCGACAATCCGATCCCCAAGCTGGTGCGCATCCTCTCTGCCATCGATGGCATCACGCTCGACGAGGGCAGCGAGGGATTTCAGGCGTCGAACATCGAGCCGACCACAGTCGATGTCGGCAACCCCGCCGGCAATGTGATCCCGGCAAAGGCGAGCGCGCGACTTTCCATCCGGTTCAACGATCTGCACCGCGGCGAGGATCTGGGCGCGATGATCGCGCGAGTCGCCAAGGCAGAGGTGCCCGAAGCCGAGGTCCGCTGGACCGTCTATGGCGAGGCATTCCGCACGCGCCCCTCACCCTGGGTCGACGAGGTGGCTGCAGCGATCCACGCTGTCACCGGCATCGAACCCGAACGCTCCACTACCGGCGGCACAAGCGACGCGCGTTTCCTGCACGTCCTTGCGCCCATCGTCGAATTCGGCCCGCCCAATGCGACGATGCACAAGCGCGACGAGGCGGTCGCGGTCGATGACCTGCACGCACTGGTGGCGATCTATCGCCGGGTGATCGAGGGGTAAGGCGCAAGAGCTTCGTTATTTCGAGCGGCATAAGGCCGCGCGGCAATCCAGAGAAGGCGTCACCCGCACTGGATTGCTTCGCTCCGCTCGCAATGACGGTTAGTCCCCCGCTTTCCGCAGCACCAGATAGAGCGCGCCTGCCCCGCCATGCCTTGGGTGGGCATTGCGGACGGCGGCGATGCGGCGGGCGTGGCCGCTGTGGGCGAGCCAGCTTTCGAGTTCGCGGCGGATGGCGCCGCGCGGTGCCTCATCCGGCCCGCGCTGTTTGCCGGCAATCAGCAGGATGACGCGCGCGCCCTGCCCCGCTGCACGGTCAAGCGCGCGGGCAAGGTGGGTGTGTGCGCTGGCGAGACTGTGGCCGTGAAGATCGACGACGAGATCGGGTTCGAGCCGACCGGTCCGGATGCGCCGGTCCCATGTGCCGTCGAGCGAGGAGGCGATGCCGGGTGGCTTGGGCGGGGCCGGCGGCTGGACCGGCTGCGCCACGCCGCTGGAACGCCGGAGCTTTGCGCTGGTGCCCTTCGGAGGCGAAACACGCCCGGCCCGCCCCTCCACCTCGCTCACGACGGGCAGGCTTTCGGTCAGGACTTTCTTTGCAGGCGGGCTTCGCTTGCCCTTCAGCGGCTTAACCGTCGCCTTGATACGCCGCCAGTTGGCTTCGCCCGGGTCTGGCGGCGGCTTTGGCATAGGGTTCAGCGACCGCCATTCAGCCGGGTGACGCTGGCATGGGGAAGAAGGATGAGCGCCGCACCACGGCTGCTCATGCCGCCGGAAATGGCGCGTGCTTCGTCGCCTGCACCCCAGAAGGTGTCGAACCGGTTGGCACCACGGATGGCGCCGCCGGTATCTTGCGCGATCCACAGGCCCGTCGCCTCGGCACGGTCAAACGCGAGCCACACCGGCGCACCGAGCGGCACAAAGGCAGGATCCGCGGCAACGCTCGCCCGCGCGACCACCGGAACGCCGAGCGAGCCCAGCGGCCCTGCTCCTGTCAGTTCACGAAAGAAGATGAAGCTGGGATTTTCCCGCATGACGGACGCGCCGCCATCATCCTGACGGCGCAGATAGCTCATCAGCCCTTGCATCGAAGCCTCGCCCGGCTGGAGCACACCGCGATCGCGCAGCATACGGCCGATGCCGACATAGCTGTGGCCGTTCTGCCCGGCATAGCCGATGCGCATCACACTGCCGTCCGGCAGGCGCAAGCGGCCGGAGCCCTGGATCTGGAGGAAGAAGAATTCGACCGGGTCCGCTGCCCAGGCGATTTCCAGCCCGCGCCCGGCGAGCGCGCCGGATTCAATGTCGGCGCGGTTTGCATAGGGGACGAGGCGGTTGCCTTCGATCCGCCCACGGATGCGCTGGCCGGCGAGGCTGGGCACGAAGGCGGCGAGATCGGCCTCCACGAGATCGGACGGGACGCCATAGACCGGGACTTCATAACCGGGCTGACGAGTCCTCGAGCCGAGGATTTCAGGCTCATAATAGCCGGTGGCGAGGCCGCGCCCGTCACCCACCTGCACCAGCGTGAACTGGCTTTCGAAGAAGCGGGGCGCTTCGCTGTCCGCCCAGCCGCGCGCTGCGTCACAAGCAGGCCGCCAATCCTCATTGCGGGTCAGCCCGCTCGCATCGGCGCGGCGCAGCAGCGACGGGCAGGAGGTGCGGAACGCGGCGAGCGCGCGGGCCGCGGCTTCGGCGCTGAGGCCGAGGCGAGCGACATCGCCTGCGGGCTGCACCCCGGCGGTGACGGCAGTCACAGCCGCAGCAGCATCGACAGCGGGTGCGGGCAGCGGCGTGCCGGGAATGGCCGGCGTCGGCACTGCGGCCACTTCACCCGCCGGCGCAGGCCGCACAACCCGGGGCACAGCCGAGGAAGCAACGCGCGGTTGAGCCGGCTGAACAACCGGCGGCACACCCGCGGACGGGGCCGGCCTGCCGCTTGCCGGAATGATGGAACCACAGGCGGCGAGGCTGGCCAGCGCAACAGTGCAACCGAAAGATTTCAGGATGCGATATCGTCCAGCCACCAAGCCACTCCCCTTGCATCGTGCATAGCGAAGCGATGCACTGCCCTCTCGCCACGCAAAAGGGAAGTGGTGTCCTTTGCCAAGCTCAGGATCAACGGATTTGGGAGATCAGCCTGTACAAGCAGAGGTTTAGCCAAACAGGCAACGGCGCGTGCTTATTCGGCGTCGGTTTCGTCGAGCAGCCATTCGGGACCGGCTGCATCCGTATCGCGAACAAAGCTCCACACATCCTGCGTCGCAACGGCATCGGACATCGACCCGGCAATCACGCGACCTTCGGCATCGCGGGTGATCGCGGCGATATCGGCTTCGAAGCGAACGGCAACGCGCGCGGTCTTGCCGGCGAGGCTGGCCGAAACGATGGTCGCTTTTTCGATAGAGATCAGGCGGTTGTCGAGCGTTTCGCCACGCGCTTCACGCCCGGCGATAGCGGCGTCAAATGCCTCATAGCTGTCCGCATCGCACAGGCCGCGCAGCGTATCCCGATCGCCCTTCCAATAGGCTTCCAAAATCATGCGATAGGCAGCCTTGGAGCCGTTGACGAAGCGGCCGACATCAAAGTTACGATCGGCCGAGAGGATTGCGCGGATGCCGATTTCGGCGGCGGGTTCATAGACCATCTCCTGCGCCGGCACAGGCGCCGCAGTGCGCGGCGCATCAGCAACCGAGCCTGGCGCATGAGCGACGGGGGCAGGGCGGCGATCATCCGCCTGCGGCAGCGCCGGTTCGGAGTCGCGGCCATGTTTGCCCAGCACCGAATAGAGGCGCAGCCCAAGAAATGCGGCAATAAGGGCAAGAATGATGATCGTCGGCGTCACGCTGGCATCCAGTCTATGTGGTCCCCGCTCCGCACGGGCGTGGCATGAATGTAGGGTATGTTGCGCACGGTTTCAAACCGTTCGGCGCACCATTCTTGCCATGCGTCGCAGCCGGTGCGGTTGCACGCGCCATAGGGCGCTGCTAGGGCCCGCGCCAGAGACGAAACAAGGGCCAAACCTGCCCTTTCGCAAACAGAACAGGAAACGAGCAGCCAGATGGCCGATGACACGATCCCCGCCGAACCCGCGATGCAGCCCAATGGTGCCGATACCGGCCCGGCGATCGGCCTCATCTCGCAATATGTGAAGGATCTGTCGTTCGAAAATCCGAATGCGCCGCACAGCTACCAGTGGACCAGCGCGCCCCAGATCGACGTGCAGTTCAACATCGGTTCCCAGCCCGTCGCCGATGGTGTCCATGAAACCGCGATTAAGATCGACATCAGTTCCAAGCATGAGGAAGGCCAGGCTTTTGTCGTCGACCTGACCTATGCGGGGCTGTTCGGCGTGCGCAACGTGCCGGCCGAGCAGGTCCATGCCTTCATGCTCGCAGAAGCGCCGCGTATCCTGTTCCCGTTCGCCCGCCGCGTGATCGCGGATGCCGTGCGCGACGGCGGCTATGCTCCGCTGCTGCTGGAACCCATCGATTTCCACGGCCTCTATCTCGCCCAACAGCAGCAGATGGCGGCAGCAGCGGACGGTAGCGAGCAGCCGGCAGGCAACGCCTGACGCCGGTGCCGCGCGAGGGGAGCGGCAACCGATGAACCTGATCAAGGCGGTCTCTACCATCGGTAGCCTGACGCTGGTCAGCCGTGTGCTTGGCCTCGTCCGCGACATGTTGATGGCGAAGTTTGTGGGTGCCGGCATGGCATCCGACGCCTTTCTGATCGCCTGGCGCCTCCCGAACCTGTTCCGCGCACTGTTTGCCGAAGGGGCTTTTGCCGCCGCCTTCGTGCCGATGTTCAACCGCCGCATGGCCGAGGCCGACAAGGACGAGCCGGGTTCCGGACTGGTTGCCGCGCAGGCCTTTGCCGGTGCGGTCCTTTCCATCCTCTTTCCCTTCCTCGTGATCTTCACGGTGGTAATGATGCTCGCCGCCGCGCCCAGTGTCTGGGCGATGACCGGCGGCTTTCCTGATGGTGGGCCAGAGAAATTTGCGCTGGCGACGCACCTGACGCTGATCACCTTTCCCTATCTGGGGCTCATCAGCCTCGTTTCGTTGCTTGGCGGTATCCTCAACAGCCTCAACCGTTTCTGGGTGAATGCGGCAGCGCCGATCCTGCTCAATGTCTGCATGATTGGCGCGCTGCTGCTGTTCCGGGGGAGCACGCCGGAGGAAACGGCGGAGATGCAGGCGGTGGCGGTGACGCTGTCGGGCGTGCTGCAGCTCGTCTGGCTGATCCTCGCCTGCCGTGCCAATGGCGTGGTGCTGCGCCTTTCGATGCCGCGCTTATCGCCCGAGGTGAAGACCATGCTCCTCCTCATCGCGCCGGCCGCGATCGGGCAGGGCGCGATCCAGTTCAACCTGCTGATATCGACCTCGCTCGCCGCGCGTTTCCTGCCCGAAGGGTCTGTATCCTGGCTCTATTATTCGGACCGGCTGGTGCAACTCCCGCTCGGGCTGCTCGGCATCGGCGTCGGCACGGCGATCCTGCCGCTATTGTCCCGCCAGATCGGCAGCGGCGACGCGCCGGCGGCCAATGAGACACAGAACCGGGCATTGGAGCTCGCCTTCTATCTGGCGTTCCCCGCCGCAGTGGCGCTGGCGGTGGCGACCGTGCCGATCGTGCGCGGCGTGTTCGAACATGGCGAGTTCACCGCGGCCGATACGATGGGCACGGCCGCCGCGCTCGCCGCCTTTGCCATCGGCGTTCCTGCCTATGTTCTGATAAAGGTGCTCACCCCCGGATTTTACGCCCGCAGCGACACCAAGACGCCGGTCAGGATCGCGCTGGTCGCGATGCTGGTGAATCTGGTCGGCAATCTCATCCTGATCTGGCCGTTCGCGCATGTCGGCGTCGGCATTGCAACGGCAGCGTCGGCCTGGGTCAATGTGGCGCTGCTGTATTGGTTCCTGAGGCGGCGCGGGCATCTCAGTATCGATGCGCGGTTAAGAGCGAAGCTGTGGCGCATCCTGCTTGCCGGCGCGGCGATGGGCTTGGGGCTATGGTACGGATCGGCGCTCGCTGACCCCTGGCTGACCGGCGGGCTATGGCAGAGAATCGGCGTGCTCATCCTGCTGTGCGGCAGTGGTGCGGCGCTCTATGCCCTTTCGACTTTCGTCTTCGGCGTCTATCGCCTCGGCGAGCTTAAAGCCCTGCTGCGCCGTCGCGGCTGAGGCGATCAAACTATCCTTAGGACAAGCCCATGCGCGTCGTTTCCGGCATCCAGCCCACCGGCAATCTCCACCTCGGCAATTATCTGGGCGCGATCGTGCAATGGGTCGCGATGCAGGACGAGCATCCGGGCGAGTGCCTGTTTTTCCTGGCTGACCTGCACGCCATCACGGTGCGCAACGATCCGGCGCAACTCTCTGCCAATGTTCGCGAATTGACGGCGGCGCTGATCGCCAGCGGGATCGACCCGACACGATCGATCCTGTTCAACCAGACGCGCGTGCCGCAGCACAGCGAGCTCGCCTGGCTGCTGATGTGCACAGCGCGGATGGGGTGGCTCAACCGCATGACGCAGTTCAAGGAAAAGTCAGGCAAGGACCGCGAGGGCGCAAGCATCGGCCTATATGCCTATCCGGTGCTGCAGGCGGCAGACGTGCTGCTCTATCAGGCGACGCATGTGCCGGTCGGCGAGGACCAAAAGCAGCATCTGGAACTGGCGCGCGACATTGCGACCAAATTCAACCTCGACACCGGCACTGAGACCTTCACCCTGCCAGAGCCGATGATCGGCAGCACCGCGCCGCGCGTCATGTCCCTGCGCGATGGCAGCGCCAAAATGTCGAAATCCGACCCCAGCGACATGAGCCGCATCAACCTGATGGATGACGCAGACACGATCGCACAGAAAATCCGCAAGGCGCGGACCGACGCCGATCCGCTGCCTGAGGATCCGGCGGCGCTGGACGGGCGGCCCGAAGCAGCAAACCTCGTCACCATTTATGCCGCGCTGGCGGGAGAGAGCCGCGCGGACGTGTGCGCGCGTTTTGCCGGACAAGGCTTTGGCGCGTTCAAGCCGGCCCTTGCCGATCTGGCCGTCGCGAAGCTGGGGCCAATCCGCGAGCGATTCGCTGAACTGATGGCTGATACCGCCGCCATCGACGCCATCCTCGAGGAAGGTGCGGGACGCGCGCGGGCCATGGCGGTGCCGACGCTGGAGGCAACCCATGCCGCGCTGGGGCTGTTCCCCGCGTCGCGCTGACCCGCATTGTGCGGCCCGCCGGCGATGAACCGGTGCGGGGGTACGATGGTTCAACCGCTGTTCAGCACCCCTCACCCACAGTAGCGGGAAACAGTCTGCTGCTTGTGCAGGCGCGCTTTTAGCCCCACATCTGGGGCATTGAATCACGAAAGGTCAGCACCGATGCGTGTCGCCACCAGCCTCAAGATCGCCGCCGCCGCGCTCGCGCTCGGCACGCTTGGCGCCTGCGCCACCCCTTTCCGCGCCGAAGTGGCCCGGTTCCAGCAAATGCCCGCGCCACAGGGCCAGAGCTTCGCGGTCGAGCCACGCGACGAGCGCGATGAGGGCGGTCTGGAATTCGCGCAATATGCCAGCCTTGTCGCCGCCGAAATGACGCGGCTCGGCTATCGTCAGGCAGCGCCGGGCGAGCAGCCGGATTTCCTTATCCGCATGGCCTATGGCGTCGATAATGGACGCGAGCGCATCGTGGCCGACCCCTTTTATGCCGACCCCTTCTGGGGACCGGCCTGGGGCCACGGCTTCTACGGTCGCCCGCTGATCGTGCGGACGCGGCGCGGGCTGCGTTACGTTCACGGCTGGTATGATCCGTTCCTGTTCGGCCCGCGTTTCGGAGACGTGGGAATCCGCAGCTATACCGTCTTCACCAGTGGGCTCGACATCATCATCGAGCGCAACGGGACAGGCGAACGGCTGTTCGAAGGATCGGCCGAGGCGGTGTCACGCAATGATAATCTGACCGAGCTGGTGCCCAATCTGGTCGAAGCGATGTTCACCGGATTTCCCGGCAACTCGGGTGAAAAGGTCCGGATTACCGTAGCGCCACCCGAACGGCGGCGCTGAACCGCCGTTCGAAACGTCAGGCGGTCAGCGCGCGGCGGATGCGGCGGATGTCGGTATCCAGATCCGCATCGTCGGTACGCAAGGATTCGATCGTACGGACCGCGTGGATCACCGTCGAATGGTCGCGCCCGCCGAAACGGCGGCCGATTTCCGGATAGCTGCGGGGCGTCAATTCCTTGGCGAGATACATCGCCACCTGACGCGGACGCGCGACCGCGCGGGTCCGGCGCTGCGAGGCCATTTCGCTCTTGTCGATGCGATAATGGGTGCAAACGGCTCGCTGGATATCCTCGATAGTGATGCGCGCCCGGCTGCCGCGTGCAGTCTCCGCCAGTCGCTCCTGCGCCGAAGCGAGGTCGATCGGTGCATCAGTCAGCGCGGCATAGGCAACCAGCTTGTTGAGCGCGCCTTCAAGTTCGCGGACATTGCGGGGGAAGGTTTCAGCAATCCAGTCAATCACCGCTGGCGGAACATCGGCACCGAGCGCCAACGCCTTGCGTTCGAGGATCGCGACGCGCAGCGCGAGATCCGGCGGATCAATATCCGCAACAAGCCCGCCAGCAAGCCGCGAGAGCAGCCGCTGGTCGATCCCGTCAAGCCGGTGCGGCAAACGGTCTGCCGCGACCACGAGCCGCCCGCCAGACGACATGATGTCATCAAAGGTGTGGAGCAGCTCAACCTGCGTTGAATCCTTGCCGATAACGAACTGAAGATCGTCAATCAGCAGCAGGCTCGCCGCGCGCAGCCGCGCCTTGAAGGCAAGCATGTCATTGCTGCGCACCGCCGCCACAAATTCCAGCATGAACTTTTCGGCGGACATCAGAATGATCGACGCCGAAGGATCGCGCGCAAGCGTCGCCGCTGCGATCGCATGCAGGAGGTGGGTTTTGCCCTGACCGGTTTCCGCGCGCAGATAGAGCGGGTGGAATTGGGGCGGTTCCACCGCCGCCACCCGCCGCGCGGCATTCAGCGCGAGCACATTGCTGCGCCCCTGGACGAAACTGTCGAATGAAAAACGGGTCTCCAGAGCGACACGGGGTGCAGCAGGCCCAGATTGGGCGGCCATGGAGCGCACCGAATCCGGTTCACCAGACTGCATGCCCGCACGCGGAGCAGCGACCACGCGAATCGATTCAAGCCCCGAAAGATGCTGCTGCCAGGCCAGACGCAGGCGGTCCGCAAAGCGGCGTTCCACTTGTTCGGCCGTAAACATGCTGGGGGAAGCAATCAGCAATTCGCCGGTTGACGCATTGAAGGTCAGCGGACGCAAATGCTTGATCCAATGGTCGAAAGCCCGTGCTCCGACATCGATCCGCAGACCGGCTGCTACTGCAGTCCAGAGAACTCCCAGCCCGGCGGCATCATGTAACGTTCCATCCTGTCCCAACTCTGCCGCCTGATTCATTGCAACTGCCGTTCCCGCACTTGTGCCATGCCTTCCCCCGAAGGCGAACGGCACACATCTTCCCCCGTCCCGATGACTGGCAATCGGGCCCCATTTTGAATTTGGTCTGTAGCGGCCACGCAGGATTGGCTCCCGGCGACTCCGACTGTCTATGAGCAGCCAAGGCCGCTCGGCAAGCCTCGGGGGTGCAAAAAAAACGAAATATTGCCCATTGACGCGGAAAGCTGCGGGAATCCGATTTTTCGTCTTAACTGTTTGTTAAATAACGATTTTCACGGAACTTTGGCGGGCCGGTTGCTGCGAATCGCGGATTATCCGTGACGTCGGATCCAAAGCCGCCAGCGGTCACAAATGTTTCACAGAAGGAACAAAACAAAACCGCCGACCTGAGGGCCGGCGGTTTTCATGTTTCGGCAGTTCGACGAGCGATTCGCGCCCGCCAGAAAAACCCGGTTTTTGTCAGGCCAGTGCCGACAACCGCTTGGTAAGGCGGGAGAATTTGCGAGCGGCGGTGTTCTTATGCACCACGCCCTTGGCAACACCGCGCGCCAGTTCCGGCTGCATCGCAGCCATCGCCGTAGTCGCTGCCGCCTTGTCGCCTGCGATCAGCGCGAGTTCGACCTTCTTGACGAGGGTGCGAATGCGCGAAACGCGATTCTTGTTAACGACGGTGCGGGTCGCATTGCGGCGGATGCGCTTGCGGGCCTGGGGCGTATTGGCCATGAATTCCTCTGAAAATCGGCTAAAATCACGAGCAAATGCGGGCCGGAATCACTCTCCGGCTGACTTGCGAAGGCGCGCCCATAACGGGAAGGGCCATGAAGGTCAACGGTATCAGCGCTGACAAGCCGGGCACCAGAAGCTGGATCGCCCGCCCTGAACCACCCTGCGGACCGGAGCGGCACAGCCGGGACACCCCTCCCCCTCCCGCCCGTAAACGCGCCACTGGTGGCTGAAATAACCGAGTTGCCCGTCAGGGTGGACGAAGTCCCGCAGGGATGATCCGCCGGCAGCGATGGCCCGTTCCAGCACCGCGCGAATCGCATCGACCAGCGGGTCGAGCCGGCTGCGCGCGATCCGGCCACCGGCACGGCGCGGATCAATGCCGGCGATATTGAGCGCCTCGCACACATAGATGTTGCCGAGCCCCGCAACGATGCGCTGATCGAGCAGCAGCAGCTTTACCGCCGCGGTGCGCCCTTCGAACGCAGCGGCAAGATGCGCGGCATCAAAGGCGGGCGACAGTGGCTCGGGCCCGAGCGCACGGAATGGCGCAAAGGTCGATTCGGGATCGCCGGCAACCAGATCGACCGAGCCGAAGCGGCGCGGATCATTGAGCGCAAGGCGGACGCCCGCGCCGGTTTCCATCAGCAGATGATCGTGCGGTTCACTATCGGTCACATTAGTGCGCCAGCGGCCCGACATGCCGAGATGAAAGATCATGCTGTCACCGCGGTCGGTGGCAATGAGACCGTATTTGGCGCGGCGCGACAGACCGGTAACAGTGGCTCCAGTCACCCGTTGCACAAGATCGACTGGAAAGGGCCGGCGCAGGTCAGGCCGATTGAGCGTCACCCGTGCGATGCGCTGACCTTCAAGCAAAGGGGCAAGCCCGCGCACGGTGGTTTCGACTTCGGGAAGCTCTGGCATGGCGATCCTGTATGCGGACAGCGGGCTGCGGTGACCCATGCGGTGGGTTTACCGAAGGGCTGTCCTTCCGTGACGGCCCCGCTAAAGGGAAAACCAGTCCTTCGACAAGATCAGGACGAACGGAGTTTTTGTGACCGAACCTGCCGGAACCGTATCCTTCGGATATGAAGAGGTGAGCCCAGAGGAAAAGACCCGCCGGGTAGGTGGCGTTTTTTCCAATGTCGCGCGCAGCTATGACCTCATGAACGATGCCATGTCGGGGGGCATGCACCGGTTGTGGAAGGACCGTTTCGTCCGCCAGCTGCGCCCGCGCAGCGGCGAACATGTGCTCGACATGGCTGGCGGCACGGGCGACATCGCCTTTCGCATTGCCGCGAGCGGCGCTCAGGTGACAGTGGCGGACATCAATCCGGATATGCTCGGTGTCGGCATGGAGCGCGCGGAAAAGCGCGGGCTGACCGGACTTGAGTGGATCGAGCAGAATGCCGAGAGCCTGATTTTCGCGGATGAGACGTTCGATGCCTACACCATCGCCTTCGGCATCCGGAACGTCACGCGCATCGACCATGCGCTGGCTGAGGCCTTTCGCGTCCTGAAACCCGGTGGACGATTCTTTTGCCTCGAATTTTCGACCGTCGAATGGCCCGGGTTCAAGGATGTCTATGACGCCTATTCACACCATCTGGTGCCGCGGCTGGGCAAGCTGATCGCCAATGACGAGGATAGTTACCGCTATCTGGTCGAATCGATCCGCCGCTTTCCGCCAATGCCGGCGTTCCGCCGCATGATCGAAGATGCAGGGTTCCGCCGCACCCGGGTGACCCCGATCATGGGCGGGCTGGTCGCCATCCATTCGGGCTGGAAGATCGCGTGAGGCCGACCATGACCGCCGGAACCGGAGCCGCCACCCCTTGACCCGGCCCGCCACGCATATCCTGCGGCTGCTCCGCTGGGGGCGCACGCTCGCCCGCCATGGTGCGCTGCGCGGGATCGAAGCTGATCCGAACACGCCTGCGCCAGTCAAACGGCTGGCGCGCATCGCCCGGTTTGGCACTTTGCAGCCCGCTGTGCCCGATTATGCCAGCGCCTTCCGCGCCATCGGCCCTGCCGCGATCAAGCTGGGCCAGACGCTGGCGACACGGCCCGACCTGGTCGGAGAGGAAGCGGCAAACAATCTGCTGCTGCTTCAGGATTCGTTGCCGCCGGTGCCGTTCACCGAGGTGCGCTCCTATATCGAGACCGCGCTGGGCAAGCCCATCGAAGCCCTGTTCAGCCGATTCGACGAGACTCCGATCGGCTCCGCCTCTGTCGCGCAGGTCTATCGTGCCTGCACCACCGACGGACGCGAAGTTGCGGTAAAGGTACTGCGCCCCGGCGTCCGCGAGAAATTTGCGCGCGACATCGAGACCTATGAATGGGCCGCAGCGCATCTGGAAGCGATGGGCGGCGAAGCGGCCCGGCTGCGCCCGCGCCTCGTCATCGCCAATTTCAAGCGCTGGACGCTGCGCGAGCTCGATTTGCGGCGCGAGGCGGCATCGGCCTCCGAACTGCTCGACATGGTCGCGGCAACCCCCGGCTACCGTGTGCCCTCCATCGACTGGGACCGCACCACCGGCAGCGTGATGACGCTGGAGTGGATCGACGGCATCAAAATCTCCGACCGCGCCGCTTTGGTGGCAGCAGGTCATGACACAGCGCTGCTCGCCACGCGGCTGGTCAACGCTTTCCTGCGGCAGGCGATTTCTGACGGCTTTTTCCACGCCGACATGCACCAGGGCAATTTGCTGGTCGAACCGAACGGCACCATCGTCGCCATCGATTTCGGCATTATGGGGCGCATCAACCGGCAGGCGCGGAGCTGGCTGGCGGAAATCCTGTACGGCCTGATCACCGGCAATTACCGGCGCGTGGCCGAGATCCATTTCGAGGCGCAATATGTGCCAGCGCACCATAATGTGGACGAGTTCGCAACGGCGCTGCGCGCTGTGGGTGAGCCGATGCGCGGCAAGCCGGTCAAGGAACTCTCCGTCGGCATGATGCTCGACGGGCTGTTCGCCATCACCCGCGATTTCGACATGCAGACACAGCCGCACCTGCTGCTCCTGCAAAAGACGATGGTGATGGTCGAGGGTGTGGCAACCGCGCTCGATCCCGACATCAACATGTGGGAGACATCCGGGCCATTCGTGGAAAGCTGGATCCGCGAAGAACTCGGCCCCGAGACGATGGTGGCCGACCGCATCATCGAAACCAGCCGCGCCATCCGGCGCCTGCCCGACCTCATCACGCGGCTTGAACAAGCCTATCCGCCCAAGGGTGCAGCCCCGCCCCCGCCCCCGCTGCCGGATGTGCCGTTGATGTGGGAAAGGCGTGAGCGCTCGACCGGCTGGCGCTATGTTCTGACGGCCGCAGCAGGTGCAGGGGCAGCGGTGCTGGCGATGCAATGGCTGGGAGCCGCGGGCTGATGGCAAAGCGCATCCTTCTCGTCATCGGTGGCGGTATTGCGGCCTACAAGGCGGCGGAGCTGATCCGGCTGCTGCGCAAGGACGGCATTGGCGTTACCTGCGTACTGACCGAAGGGGGCGCGCAGTTTGTGACGCCGCTGACGCTCGCTGCCCTGTCCGAGAACCGTGTCTACAGCCATTTGTTCGACCTTAAGGACGAGGTCGAGATGGGGCATATCCAGCTGTCACGGCAGGCGGATCTGGTGGTGGTCTGTCCGGCGACAGCGGATCTCCTCGCGCGGATGGCAGGCGGGCTTGCCAATGATCTTGCCACCACGCTGTTGCTGGCGACGGACAAGCCGGTGCTCGCGGTGCCGGCAATGAATGTCCGCATGTGGCTCCATGCCGCGACGCGGCGCAATGTGGCGCAGCTCAAAAGCGATGGCGTCACCGTGATGGAGCCCGACGAGGGCGAGATGGCGTGCGGTGAATATGGCCCGGGCCGGCTGCCCGAACCGGAAGCCATTGTAGCGCGGATCAAGGCGATGCTGGCGGGCGACGGCGCGGCGCTCGACGCGCAACCCGACTTTGCGAGCGAGAACCATCGCCCGCTCTATGGCAAGCATGTGCTGATCACCGCAGGTCCGACGCATGAGGCGATCGATCCGGTGCGCTACATCGCCAACCGGTCGAGCGGAAAACAGGGCTTTGCGATTGCGGCCGCCGCTGCCGAGGCGGGCGCGCGCGTGACGCTGGTGTCCGGGCCGGTTGCGCTGCCCACGCCGCCGGGGGTGATCCGGGTCGATGTGGAAAGCGCGCGCGAGATGGCGGCAGCGGTCGAGGCTGCGCTGCCCGCCGATGCCGCAATCATGGTCGCGGCGGTCGCGGACTGGCGCGCGGCGGACTGCGCAGCGACCAAGATCAAGAAGGATGGCAGCGGGCAAGTGCCACCGCTGGCGCTAGCCGAAAATCCCGACATCCTCGCCGGCCTAGCCCAATCGCCGCAGCGCCCGCGCCTGCTGGTCGGCTTTGCGGCGGAAACCAATGATGTGATCGACCATGCGAAGGCCAAGCTGGCACGCAAGGGATGCGACTGGATTGTCGCTAATGATGTTGCCGCCGACCCGATGGGCGGAGAGCTGAACCGCGTGCACATTGTCTCTGCTACCGGCGTTGACAGCTGGGAACGGCTGCCGAAGGATGCGGTCGCGAAACAGTTGATAGCAAAGGTCGCCGATGTCCTCCGATGATCACCCCCAGCCGTTGCCCGACGTGCCGATCCGGGTAAAGCGCCTGCCCAATTCCGGCGGCCTCGCCATGCCGGCCTATGCCAGCGACGGCGCGGCCGGGATGGATGTAGTGGCCGCGGAATCGCTGACGCTGCGGCCAGGGGCGCGCGCCGCAGTAGCCACCGGCCTGGCCTTTGCGATCCCGCCGGGCTGGGAAATCCAGGTGCGGCCGCGATCCGGCCTCGCGCTCAAGAACGGCATTACCTGTCTCAACACGCCGGGCACCATCGACAGCGATTATCGCGGCGAGGTGAAGGTGATCCTCGCCAACCTGTCCGACGAAGCTTTCGAGGTGAAGCGCGGCGACCGCATCGCCCAGCTGGTTCCGGCGCAGGTGCAGCGGGCAAAGCTGATCGAAGTCGACAACCTCGACGAGACCAAGCGTGGCAGCGGGGGCTTCGGTTCGACGGGGGTCTGACCCTTTCGCGCGTTGGCCCGCCATGCTCACCGATGAAGAACTCGACCGTTACGCCCGGCACATCGTCCTGCCGCATGTCGGCGCGGCCGGGCAGCTGGCGTTCAAGCACGGGCGGGTGCTGATCATCGGTGCGGGCGGGATCGGCAGTGCGGTGATCCCGGCACTGGCGGCAGCAGGCGTCGGCATGTTGCGCATCGTGGACGACGACACCGTCTCACTCTCCAATTTGCAGCGGCAGACGCTGTTTTCGACCGGCGATATCGGGCGACGCAAGGTCGATGTGGCGGCGGAGCGCATGGCCGCTCTCAATCCCCACGTCACGGTTGAACCGGTCGCGGAACGGGTCGATGCCGGTAACCTTCCCACCCTGCTCTCCGCTGTCGATCTGGTGATCGACGGCAGCGACAATTTCGCCACGCGGCTCGCCGTATCGGACGCTGCAACGGTAGCGCGGGTGCCGCTCGTGTCTGCTGCCATCGCCCAATTTCAAGGACAGGTCGGCACATTCCGCGGATGGGAGCCGACCCTGCCCTGCTACCGCTGCTTCGTCGGCGACGCGCATGATCCGGAGGATTGCGACAGCTGCGCCGAACAGGGCGTGCTGGGCGCGATGGTCACTATGGTCGGTGGCTTTGCTGCAGTGGAAGCGCTGCGCCTGCTGGCAGGCTTTGGCGAGGATGCGCGGGGCAAGCTCCACATCATTGACGGCCTCGCGCCGCAATGGCGGACCATCAAGTTGCCCAAGGATCCGGGGTGCACGGCCTGCGGCGGTCTGGCCCGGGGCTGATGCCGGCCTATCCGAGCCGGCTTTCGCTCAACAATTCTTCCACCCATTCGGGCACCAGCTCGCTCGCCGGGCCATGGCGGGCATCATCGAACCAGCGGGTGCCCTGACTGGGTTCGAGATTGAGTTCGAGTGTAGCGGCACCGGCCGCGCGCGCATCACGAACAAGGCCGGCGGCCGGATAGACCGCGCCTGACGTGCCGATGGAAACGAACAGATCGCAGGTGCCGACCGCCTGATAAATGTCACCCATGCGGTAAGGCATTTCCCCGAACCAGACGACATCGGGGCGCAGCGCAGGGACACCGCAGGCAGGGCATGGCGGCCGTTCGATCAGCGTGTCGCGCCAGGCATGGCGGCGGTCGCAGGCGGTGCACCATGCGGCGAGATGTTCCCCATGCATGTGGATCAGGCGGCGCGCGCCGGCACGTTCGTGCAGATCATCGACATTCTGGGTGACGATGAGCAGCTCCCGCCCCTCCCCCCGCCACAGGGCATCGAGCCGGGCGAGCGCGCTATGCGCGGGGTTGGGCTCCACTTCCTGAATGCGTTCGCGGCGCATGTCGTAGAAGCGCAGCACCAGATCGGGATCGCGTGCGAACCCCTCCGGTGTCGCCACATCCTCCACGCGGTGCTTTTCCCACAGGCCACCGGCCGAGCGGAAGGTATCGATGCCGCTTTCTGCGCTGATCCCGGCCCCGGTCAGAATGAGGATGCGGCGAATATCGCTCATGTCCGCATTGCCCCCGTAAGCCCGACGATCACGCGGCCGATCATGGCATCATCCAGATCGATCTGCCCATCGAGTGACAGTGTGGCGAGGCCATGGACAAGCCCCCAGCAACGTAGCGCCGTGGCGCGCTTGTCATCCTCCGACGATCCGGGCGGCGCGACATCCTCGACTGTCCGGCGCAGGTTGGCCATGGCAGGATGGGCTTCGTCGATCGGCAGGTGAAGTTGATCCCCCCGTGGCGCCGCCTTCCACATCAGCCGGAACAACTCCGGATTGATGATGGCGAAACGCACATAGGCAGCACCGCTTGCGGAAAATGCCGCCAGCGCACCTTGCCCCGACGCGGCGCGCGAGGCCGCCTGCTGTGCTGCCGCCAGCTGATCAAAACCGGTCAGCGCGAGAGCGACCAGCAATGCATCCTTGTCCGGAAAGTGGCGGTATACGGCGGTCGCACTTACCCCCACTTCCCGCGCCAGCGCCCGCAGCGACAGTGCGTCGGCGCTGTCCGCTGACAGGGCATGCATACCTGCTGCGATCAGCGCACTGCGCAAATCGCCGTGGTGATAGGCATCACGGCCAAGCGCTGGCGCTATGTTGACACTGTTATCACCCCCTGTCATGTTGATGCTGTTAACAT
>CANHQT010000026.1 GCA_947463325.1 Sphingomonadaceae bacterium | reverse complement strand
TCATCCTCCGGCAGGGTGCCCTTGATGCCCTTGGGCCGGCCGGTGGTTCCGGACGAATAGAGCATATCCATGCCAGCGCGTTCATCAGCGATCGGTGTCGCGGGCTGCGCTGCCATCGCTTCTTCGACACTGGCAAAACCGGGGATCGCCCCGCCGAGCGAATAGCGCGTGCCGCTGAACTGGGCGGCGGAGGCGGTGGCACCGAGCGAAGCGCTGGCCACAAACAGCTTCGCACCCGAATCGGCGAGGATGTAATCAATCTCTGCCTGGGTCAGCCGCGTCGAGATGCAGACATAGAACAGGCCGGCGCGCTGCGCGCCCCAGGTGAGGTTGAAGAATTCCGGACAATTCTCAATCATCAGCGCGATGACATCGCCCGACTGGAGGCCATGGCTGCGCAACAGCTGCGCAAAGCGGTTCGAGGCCGCGTCCATTTCGGCAAAGCTGATCGACCGCCCGGTATCGCTGTCGATCACGGCAGGATGATCGGGACGGGACTGGGCAAGAACCTTGGGGTGCATGGCGCGTCTCTCCAGAGATTGGTCTTTTGTTACCTACAGCGATGAAGACAAGCTCTCGCCTCGTCAATCCGGTGCCGCACGCCGCAATAAAAATTGCGCCGCTTGCCGCACGCGGCGCAACGGCTATGGCAGTCCCCATGGCAGGGGATGGCGAATTCATTTTCGATCCGGCGCGCATGTTCCGCGCCATGGAGCGGCATGGCCACAGCGCGATGATGGGGTTCCGCTTTGTCGCGCATGGGCATGACTGGGTCGAGCTACGCCTGCCCTGGCGCGCCGACCTGGTGGGCGATGCCGAAACCGGCACCATTGCCAATGGTGCGGTCACCGCATTGATGGACATGGCCGGCGGCATGTGTGTGTGGACAAGGCTGGGCCTGTTCCGCCCGCAGGCGACGCTCGACCTCAGGATCGACTATCTGCGCGCGGCCAAGCCGGGGGCGGACATCATCGGCCGGGTCGAATGTTACCGCGTCGCGCGCGAGATCGCCTTTGTCCGGGGCCTGGCGCATGATGGCGATGCCGGTGATGCGGTCGCGCACATGGCCGCGACCTTCATGTTCACCGGCCCGCCGATGCCGCCACGCGGCAGCAGTGCCAATCCGGTCGGCGGACCGCCGGGGATGAGTGCATGAGCATCACCCTGCCCCCCTATGCTGCCGCGCTCGGCATCATCATCGAGGCTGACGGCGCAGGCGAGGATGCGCCTGTGCTGCGCATGGACTTTGCCGACGGCCTATCGGGCCGCCCAGGCAATCTGCACGGTGGCGCCATTGCCGGCCTGCTCGACATGGCCGCCTGGGCTTCGATGCGCGCCATGCTTGATGCGGGCGAGGGACCGGCACGATTCAAGCCGATCGGCATCACCATCGATTATCTGCGCGGCGGCAAGCACCGGCCCACCTATGCGCGCGGGCGGGTGACCAAGGTCGGCAGCCGCGTGGCGACAGTGGTCGTCGAAGCCTGGCAGGAGGAACGCAGCAAGCCGATCGCGGCAGCGCGGCTGCACTTCATGCTGGGCAGAAGCGAAGCGGCGGAAAGCTAGACCCTAGCGGTCGCTCCACCGGCGCCATGCGAACCAGCCGGCCACCCCGGCGGCAATGAGCACGCAGAAAGCGACCACGCCCCAGAACGCCCAGGGCTCGCCTGCATAGGGAATCCCCTCGACATTCATGCCGAGCAGGCCGGTGACGAAGGTCAGTGGCAGAAAGATCAGTGCGACGATGGCGATTTGCAGCGAGCGGGCGTCGATACGTTCCGAACGCAGATCGGTCAGTTCCTCATGGATCACGGCAGCGCGTTCACGCACTGATTCCAGTTCTTCGCCCATCCGCGCAAACTGGTCTGCCGCCTCGCGCACCTTGGCGCGCTCCTCGTCATCGAGCCAATCGAGCGGCAGGCTGGCGAGCCGTTCGAGTGCCAGACGCTGCGGCACGATGAAGCGGCGCAGGCCAATCGCCCGGGTGCGCAGCGCGGTGACTTCGCGCCGTTCCGAAAAGGGCGTCGATTGGTCAACGGTGCATTCGATGTCATCGAGCCGGTCGCCCAGCGCCGCCACGTCTTCGTCCAGCCGTTCCGCCGCCGCACTGGCGATGGCGATGATCACGTCCCCCGGATCGATCAGCGCGCCCGCCGCGAACTGCGTCTCGGCATCGCTGATTACGGGCGAGGGACGGAAAGCGACGGACAGCAACAACCCTTTTTCCGCCCACAGCCTGACCGACATCAACGGATCATGGCCCGGCTGGTTGCCCTCCGTTGGCGGCGCGCGCAGGTTGACCAGCACGCCGGTTTCAAAAGGTTCACAGCGGGGACGCGTCTCGGTCGCCGTCAAGGCGCGCTCGACTGTGGGAGGAAGTTCTACCGGGAGCTCCTCCAGCAGCGGAGAGCCACGCTCTCCTTCGAGGTGCACCCAGAGGAATCCGTTGCGGGCGCGGCCGGCGATAGCAGCCGCGATCTCCTCATCAGCGACAGCCTGCGTCTTTCCAGCGGTGTAAGCGAGCGCGCGGATCATCGCGCCATTTCCAGCCACAGTGCGAGGCCGCTGTCCGGCGCTTCAGGCGGAAGCGGGGCGATATGGCGTTCGGCGTCGGCACGGGCGCGGGCGAGGATGGCATCGGGCACATCCCCTGCATGCCACAACGCATCGGCCGAGCCGAGCAGGCGCGCGGCACGCAGCGTCAGATCATCCGGGTCTGCGCTGGAGATGCGCACGGTTTCGACACGGCCCGGCGGCGGCGTGAAATCCAGCGTGGCGATATCAGGCAGCGTTGGCGCTTTGGTACCCAGCGGATCGAGCTGCCCCCCTTCGGCCAGCAGGGCATCGATAGCGCGGCGGCGGTCGCCATTGTCCGGCCAACGGCGGCGCAGGGCCGTACGGCTTTCCGACAGAAAGCGGGCAATCCCGCCGAGCCAGGGCGGCAATAATGCCTCCAACCGCTGGCGCAGGGCCTTGGCGAGCCCTGCGGAAGCGCCGCCCGTACCGATGGCGATTAGCACCGGATCCCGGTCAACAATGGCAGGCGTCGTGAAATCGCACAGCTCGGGCCGGTCAACGACATTGACGAGGAAGCCCCGCGCCTTGAGCCGCGCGGCAGCGGCGTCCGCCGCCTCGCCATCAAGCGCCACGACGGCGAGTGCGGCCTCGGCATTCTCATCATCGGTGATCAGCGCGCCGGCGCGTTCGAGCAGGCGGCGCTTGGCCGCTGCGGCCTCACCGTCGCCCAGCAGGATGACCGGCCGGCCTGACAACCGGACAAAGACCGGCAGGCTGTGCATCAGCCCTTCAGGAAATCCGGCACGCGTTCAGCGGCAACCGTTGCGGCGGCGGGGATACGGTCTGCCACCACCGCCCATTCACTGCCGCTCACCATCACTTCGGGCACCATGTCGCGGCTGTTGTAGAAACTTGCCATGGTCGCGCCATAGGCACCGGCCGAGCGGAAAATGGCGAGATCACCGGCGGCAACGACATCGATATCGCGGTGCATGGCGAAGGTATCCCCCGTCTCGCACACCGGGCCGACGATATTGGCGACGAAGCGTTTGCCAGTGGGGTGCACCGCCTCAAAATCATGCCATGCGTCATAGAGCGCGGGGCGGGCGAGATCGTTCATCGCCGCATCGACAATGACGAACGGCGCTTCCACCCCCGGCTTCACGCGGATGACGCGCGTGACCAGCACGCCAGCATTGGCGGCAATAACGCGGCCGGGTTCGAACATCAGCGTGACGCCCCAGTCTGCGGTAACGCGAGCGACCATCGCGCCATATTCGTCAGGCCAGCGGGGATCATCCCCTTCCTTATATCGGACGCCAAGGCCGCCACCCAGATCGACATGGGTGATGACATGCCCGTCAGCGCGCAGCGCGGCGACCAGTTCACCCACTTTCACAAAGGCTTCCTCAAGCGGATCAAGCGTGAGGAGCTGGCTGCCGATGTGCAGCGCAATGCCGCGCATGGCGAGGCCGGGCAGCGCGGCAAGGCGCCCGTAGATGGCCTGTGCATCGCTGATCGGCACGCCAAACTTGTTTTCCGACTTGCCGGTCGAAATCTTGGCATGGGTGCGTGCATCGACATCAGGGTTGATGCGGAGCACCGCGACCGCGCGCTTGCCACGCGCCGCCGCGACGGCCGACAGCTCCTCGCCCTCGACCTCGGATTCGATATTGAATTGACCGATGCCGGCATCAAGCGCGGCGACCATTTCCCGCGCGCTTTTCCCGACGCCGGAAAAGACAATCTCCTCCGGCGGCACGCCGCCTGCGAGTGCGCGGACCATTTCCCCTTCGGAGACGACATCCGCGCCGCAGCCACGGCCAGCGAGGACATGGATGACCGCGAGATTAGGGTTGGCCTTTACCGCATAGG
Organism: Sphingomonadaceae bacterium; assembly: GCA_947463325.1. Classification (GTDB taxonomy): domain Bacteria; phylum Pseudomonadota; class Alphaproteobacteria; order Sphingomonadales; family Sphingomonadaceae; genus Sphingopyxis. The sequence goes on along the minus strand of CANHQT010000026.1, from coordinate 28,920 downwards.
CGACATGCACATCACCGGCCGCCGCAACGCCAGCACGAAAGGTGTCAGCGTGGCGTTCCAGCGTCGCGCGCGAATAGACATAGACCGGCGTGCCCACCGATTCCGCGATCTCCGCGAGGCGCACATCCTCGCAATAAAGCTCGCCATTCTTCAGTTCAAAATGATCCACGCACTACTTGCCTTGAGCCGGAGGGAGATCGAATTCGTCATCCTCACGCGTGTCGGATTGGCGCAGTGCCTCGTCACTCCGCTCGGGGCGGGCTTGAGTGCCCGGCGCGACGAGTTTCGAGGGCGGCGCAGGAGCGGTGGCGCCGGCCGGCGTCGCCGGACCTGTGGCGCCCTTGGGATAGGCCAGCTCGGCACGGCGGCCACAGCCGGTGGTGACAAGCAGCGCGGCGAGCGCGGTGGCGGTGGTCAGGATTTTCACGAGGCATTTCCTCCACCTGCCAGAGCGGCGCGGGCTGCAGCGATCGCCTCCCTTACGCGCACTGGCGCGGTTCCGCCATGGCTGGTGCGGCTGGCAACCGATGCCTCAACCGTCAGCGCAGCCAGCGCACCGGCATCAAGGCGGGTATCGATAGCCTGCGCGACAGCGAGCGGCAGATCAGCCAGATCACACCCATGCGCTTCCGCTGCCTTTACAGCCGAACCGACGATGTGATGCGCCTCCCGGAACGGCACGTTGCGTTCCCGCACCAGCCAGTCGGCAAGGTCGGTCGCGGTTGAATAGCCAGAGGCGGCAGCCGCGCGCATCCGATCGGGACGGAAGCTAATGCTTTCCATCATGCCGGTCATGGCCGCGATCGAGAGGGCAAGCAGGTCATGCGCTTCGAACAGCGGCGGTTTATCGTCCTGCATATCCTTAGAATAGGCGAGCGGCAGGCCCTTCATAGTGATCATCAGCGCGGTGAAGCAGCCGATGATCCGCCCCGTGTGCCCACGCACCAGCTCCGCCGCATCGGGATTGCGTTTTTGCGGCATGATCGAGCTGCCGGTGGACCAGGCATCGGACAGGGAGACGAAACCATAGGGCTGGCTGGCCCAGATGATGACTTCTTCTGCAAGGCGCGAGAGGTGGAGCGCGCAACTGCTGGCAGCGGCGAGATAATCGAGCGCGAAGTCCCGGTCGGAAACCGAATCGAGGCTGTTGGCGGTCGGCCCGTCGAAGCCGAGCGCGGCCGCCGTCGCATGCCGATCAACCGGAAAGCCGGTTCCGGCGAGCGCCGCCGAGCCGAGCGGGCTGCGGTTCATCCGCACGCGGGCATCGGCAAAGCGGCTGCGGTCCCGCGCGATCATTTCGACATAGGCCATCAGATGATGGCCAAGCGTTACTGGCTGCGCCACCTGGAGATGGGTGAAGCCGGGCATGACGGTATCGGCATGCTCCTCCGCCCGGTCCAGCAGGACGGCCTGGAATGCGGCGAGCCCGGCATCGACCGTATCGATCGCATCACGCACCCAGAGGCGGAAATCGGTCGCCACCTGGTCATTGCGGCTGCGTGCCGTGTGCAAGCGCCCGGCCACCGGGCCGATCAATTCGGCAAGGCGGCTTTCCACAGTCATGTGGATATCTTCCAACGCCATGTCGACGGGCACGCCATTGGCAGCAAATTCGTCATGAATCCGCGCAAGACCGGCATCGATGGTCGCGGCATCATCCAGAGACAGGATGCCTTGCGCGCCCAGCATCGCCACATGCGCGCGGCTGCCGGCAATATCCTGTTGCCAGAGCCGCTTGTCGAACGGGATCGACGCATTTATCTCGCGCATCACCGCGGCGGGGCCGCCCGCAAACCGGCCGCCCCACATGCCGCTCCTTGCCGGAGCATCATCCTTGACCCGATCGTTCACGCGCCCGCTGTCCGCCTTTGTATTTGCCAGCCTAATGCTGGCAGTCGGGGGGTGCGATACGCAAAGCAGCGCCCCCTCGCAAGGCAGCGAGGCTGCACGCCCGCAGGTGGAGGACCGCACCGGCAAGCATGGCGCCTATCGTATCGACCGCAGCCGCGCCGGCACAATGATCAGCAGCGAGGCAGTACAGGCCCCTGACGGCAGCAGCGCCGCGCTTTCCAGCCTGACCGGCAAGCCGGTGTTGCTCAACCTGTGGGCGACCTGGTGCGCGCCGTGCATTGTCGAACTGCCGACGCTGGAAGCGCTGGCGAAGGCCAAGGGGGATGCCGCCCACATCATCCTGCTTTCCCAGGATCTGGGCGACGCCGCAGTGCCGACGCAATTCCTGGCCGAACGCGCAATTTCGGCGCCGCAGAACTGGCACGATCCTGAAAATGCGGTCGGCCTCGCCATCGGCGGGCAATTGCCGACAACCATCCTCTATGACGCGCAGGGCCGCGAAGTTCTGCGCGTGATCGGCGCGCTCGACTGGGCCGGCGAGGAAGCCGTGCCATTGCTGGCTGAGGCGGGTTTCAGCACCTAAGGCAGCAGGGCGAACGGCAGGCATTCCCCCGCCGCCCGCATCCCGCTATCGTCGGTCGCGATGGAGCTTTACCTACCCGTGGCCAATATGTCGGTGAACATCTTGTTCATCGTCGCGCTCGGCGGTGCAGTGGGCGTCCTTTCCGGCATGTTTGGCGTGGGCGGCGGGTTTCTGACAACGCCGCTGCTGATATTCTATGGCATCCCGCCGACGGTTGCCGCCGCCTCCGCCGCAACGCAGGTCACCGGATCGAGCGTGTCAGGGATGATCACGCACCTGAAGCGCGGCGCGGTGGACCTGCGCATGGGCGCGGTGCTGGTCGGCGGGGGCATCATCGGGTCCGGGATCGGGGCCATATTGTTCGAATGGCTACAATCCATCGGCCAGATCGATACCGTCATCGCCCTCCTCTATCTCGTCCTGCTCGGCTGGATCGGAGCAACGATGCTGCGCGAATCACTGGTGGCGATCGGCGCAGCGCGCAGCGGCACCGCAGTGCCAGCACGCAAGCGGCGCCACCATCCGCTGATCCTCGCGCTACCGGGGCGCTGGCGATTTTATCGGTCGGGCCTCTACATGTCCCCGCTCGCGCCGCTGCTGCTCGGAATGGTGACGGGCATCCTCACCATGCTGCTCGGCGTCGGCGGCGGATTCATCATGGTGCCGGCGATGCTCTACATCCTCGGCATGGGCGCGCAGGTGGTGGTCGGCACGTCTCTGTTCCAGATCCTGTTCACCACCATCGCCACGACGATGATCCACAGCGTCACCACGCGCGCGGTCGATATCGTTCTGGCCATGCTGCTGCTGGTCGGCGGCGTGATCGGCGCGCAATTCGGCGCGCGCCTCGCGATGCGGATTGACCCAGCGCGCCTCAGGCTGGTGCTCGCCGTCATCGTGCTGCTGGTGGCGCTGCGCATGTTCCTCGGCCTCGTGTGGCGGCCGGATGAGATTTACACCATCCAATGGCTGTAAGGCGCATCCTGGCCGCAGCCCTGCTGCTGATGATGCCCTTCGCCAGCACGACGGCGCAGGAGCCGGTGCTCGTCCCCGACGTGTCCAACCGCTCCATCGAGATCAAATACAGCTTTACCGGTGAAGACCTGCTGCTGTTCGGGGCGATCGTCTATCCGGGCGGACAGCGGCCCGACGAGCGCGCGGATATCGTTGTCGTCATCAAGGGGCCGACCCAGCCAATCCGCCTGCGCGAGAAACAGCGGGTGGCAGGCATCTGGGTCAATGCCGAAAGCGTGCGCTTTGCCTCCATGCCCGGTTTCTATGCCATCGCCGCATCGCGCCCGATCGGCGAGATCGTGGATGAACGCACCGCTGCAATCTATGAGCTTGGCCTCGAGAATCTGTCTCTCTCTCCCGCTGGTTTTGACGGGGAGGAGCAATTGCGCCGGTTCGAGGCAGGCCTGATCGATCTGAAGCGCCGGCAAGGCCTGCTGGTCGAGGATGTCGAGTCCGTCGAGATTACCCGCGGGGTGCTGTACCGAGCGCGCCTCGCCATCCCCGCGCGGGTCCCGGTCGGTCGCTATACCGCAGAGACCTATCTCATCTCGGGTGGCAGGGTGGTGGCTGTGGCGTCTCGCGACATCGATATCCGCAAGACCGGGTTCGACCGCTTTGTCGCCACCGCAGCGGCGGATTACGGCTTTGTCTACGGCATCGTTGCCGTGCTGGTGTCACTCGGCTTTGGCTGGGCGGCGGGCTGGGCCTTCAACCGGCGACGCTGAGCGCTCCAATTGTCGGGCGCGGAAGGCAATTTTTAAGGGGATTTGGTTAAGACCGGGGCCAGTTTGACTGGCATGACGGATGACCGACCGATGGATTATATGGCTGGATACTCCCCCGATCCGGGCGAGGGCATGGCGAGAGCGAGCGAAATGCGCGCGGCCAGCACCGAACGGCTGCGCATCGGCGAGGTGATGGACATTGCCGGTTCCTCCTCCCAAATCCTGCTCGACGCAGCAGCGCTCCAAACACTGGCCAGCAACACGGACAGCGCGGTTTCCATGGCCGGTCAGGTCGGCAGCCAGGTCAAAGTCCGCATCGGCAGCAACTGGCTGGTCGCAGGGATCCGCAACCAGAAGATGCACAGCCGGGACGCCGGGCTGATCATCGCCACAGTCGATTTTCTGGGCGAAGGCGATGAGGAGTTGCTGACCGGCAAGATCAACAATTTCCGCCGCGGCGTGACGCGTTATCCCATTCCGGGCAGCCCGGTCTATGCCGCCACATCAGGCAATTTGAGGCAAATCTATGCCGCCGATAACCGCCCGCACGTGGAAATCGGCACCATTTATCCCACCAAGGATACGCGTGCGGCACTCTACATCGATCCGATGCTGGGCAAGCATTTTGCCCTGCTGGGTTCGACCGGTACCGGTAAATCGACCAGCGCCGCGCTGATCCTTCACAAGATCATCGAAGCTGCGCCCGAAGGCCATGTGGTGATGATCGATCCGCACGGCGAATATGCCGCCGCCTTCAAAGGCCAGGGCGCGATCTTTGACGTCGACAATCTGGCGATGCCGTACTGGCTGCTCAATTTCGAGGAGCATTGCGAGGTGTTTCTCACCTCCGAAGGGGCGGACCGGCAGATGGACCGCGACATATTGTCGCGCTGCCTGCTCGCCGCGCGGGCCAAGAACAAGGCCGCCGAAGGCGTGTCAAAGCTGACGATCGATTCGCCTGTTCCCTATCTCCTTTCTGACCTGCTCAACATCGTGCAGCTCGAAATGGGCAAGCTCGACAAGTCGACGTCGAGCGCGCCCTTCATGCGCATCAAGACCAAGATCGAGGAATTGCGCACCGACCCGCGCTACAATTTCATGTTCTCAGGCATGCTGGTCGGCGACACGATGGCGAGCTTTCTCGGCAAGATTTTCCGTCTGCCGGGCGACGGCCGCCCGATCTCGATCATCGACGTTTCCGGCGTGCCTTCGGACGTGGTGCGCGTCGTTGTCGCCGTGCTGGCGCGGATGGTGTTCGATTACGCAACCTGGAGCCGGGACGAGCCGCTGCGCCCGATCCTGCTCGTCTGTGAAGAGGCGCACCGCTACGTTCCCAATGAGCGCAACGCCGATGGATCGTCGGTTGGCCGCATCCTCAGCCGTATCGCCAAGGAAGGCCGCAAATATGGCGTGTCACTGGGCCTGATCACCCAGCGCCCGTCCGACTTGGCTGAAGGCGTGCTTTCCCAATGCGGCACGATCATCGCCATGCGCCTCAACAACGAGCGCGACCAGAATTTCGTCAAGGCAGCAATGCCGGAGGGATCCCGCGGCTTTGTCGATTCGATTGCCGCGCTCAGGAACCGTGAATGCGTGATCTGCGGCGAAGGTGTTGCCATCCCCATCCGCGTGATGCTGGACACGCTCGAGCCCCAAAAGCGCCCGGCGTCGACCGACCCGGTCTTTTCCGACCTGTGGAAGCAGACCGGCGGCGAAGCGGAAATCCTTGACCGCGTGGTGCGCCGCTGGAGAAGCCAGGGGCGGTAAGCCGATCCCGCTTCTCATCGGCGGGGCAAGTCGGCTGCTGCCGGGGCGACGCCCCGTTCAGCGGATTGCGGTACCGCTGTTCCTGAATTCCTCCCGCACGGTGCCCGATCCGGCGAGACGCGGATCAGCATAGCTCGGCTGGGCGCGCGGCGCTGGTGCCGGAAGCGGCGGGCTGGCCGAGCCGGGTTGCGGCTGGATTGGAGCACCCGGCAGCGGCGCGGGCGTGGCACCGATCGTCGCCAAGGTTGCCGGGTCAGGCGAGGCAACAGGGCTGCTGCCTCGACGGCCAGACAGCACAGCCAACTGCTCAGCAACGGGCATATAGGGGCCGGGCACCGGCTCGCTCCCGGCATAGGGGCGGCTGAACGCAGCCGGCGTGCCCCACCGGCCACGCCAGCGGTGAAAGATATGCGCGCCCACCACATTGGTCATGGCAAGCCTGCGCCCCCAGGACGGCCACACCGCCAGTGTATGATAATGGCTGGCGACGCCGACCGGCTCAAACACCCGCCCGGCCAGCGCCTCTGCAGCGATGCGGCTGGCGCGTGCCCAGTTTGCGCGGGAGGGCGTGCGCGCCATCGCGCCATCGCAGGCGAAGGTGAATTGGCATACGCCGGCACGCTGCGAACCCTGAAACACCACGCCGCACACGCTGCCGGGGAAGCTGGGGTGACGGACGCGATTGAGAACGACCTGCGCGACACCGCGCATCCCGTCATCACTCTCGCTCGCTGCTTCATAATAGAGCGCGGCGGTAAGGCAGTAATGCGCGCGCGTCGTATCAAGCGCAGTGCGGCCGCGGAATACATAGCGTGTCGCGGGCGGGCCGGTGTAAATCTGTTGCCTGAGGGTCGCCATGTCCGGCGGCGCGGGCAGAGCGGATGTGTCCCCCAATACGGGGATGCTGGCAGGATCAGGCAGTGTCCCATCCATCGCCTGTGCCGCTTCGAAACTCTCGGCATTGACCAGCGCCCACAGTTCGGGATCGTGCGGGCGCAGTGTGACCGGCACGGACACACTGTAATCATTGGCGGTTGCCGCAGCGCTAACCACACGCACACCGACAAACAGCGTTGCGCCAACAAGGCAGGTTGCCAGCACAAGGCTGCGGCCCCAGCGGTCGCTGTCTGCGCGGGCGAAAGCGCGGGTCGCGGGGGCAGAAGGACGGGTCACAGGGCAGCGATCTTCCAAGGCGAGCACAGCCGCCCGAATCATGCCGGACCGCTGCAATTCCCTGGATATGTCGGGGCAAAATATGGCCAAATCGCCAACATCGGATGGCTCTGTCCCGAAACGGGACGTGTACCTGTCTCTAGGCAGCCCGGCGGCCGGGCAGCTGGTCAATTGGCGGGGGAAACGCCCGGCTGGCGCACGGCAGCAATCCGGCTGGCGACCGCTATGCCTTCCCGCGCGCCGACGCGTTCGATGGTGTAGCGCAAGTCTTGCTCGAGCGGAGAGGCAGGCGGCGTATCAGCGAGCAGTGCCAGCCAATCGGCAATCGCGCCTTCATGATCGCCATCTTGGTCTTTTCTGGCCGCGAGGAAGTAACGGGCACGCGGGTCGCCTGCATCAATAGCGATGGCACGGCGGAAAGCGGCGACGGCATCGTCAGGCACTGGCGGCCCGCCGCGCGGCGCGGCCATGACGAGGGAGTCGCCGAGCGCCGACCAATAGGCCGCGACGGCGGGAGCAAGCACAGTGGCGCGGCGATAGGCCTGCACCGCGCCGCCATAATCGGCAGTGTCATACCGCTGTTGGCCGAGCTGTTCCCAGCCAGTTACATCCTCGGGATTGGCATCCACGCGCGCCTCGAGCCCGGCAAGGCTGCCTGCCGCCGCGGCGTTGACTTCACCCGTCTCTGTACCACTGGGCCTCCCGTCACGCGTCAGCGCGAAGCCGAGCGCGCCAGCGAGGATCAGGATAAAGGCAAGGATCACCGGCCATTTGGCCCTGCCCGCAGTCGTCGGCGGCGATCCGGCATTATCGTCCAACGCGTTCATCCCTGCTGTTCGGTGCGCATTTCCGCTTGGCGGCCATAGCCGGAACCCAAGGGTTCGGCACGCGGATTAGAATTGGCCAAGCCGCGCGGCCAGTTTGCGCCTCATTCGGCAGCGAATGCCTTTACCCAAGACTTGCGCCCAGCAACGACCCGGGCATCCTCCATCCGCCGCCAGCCGGTCGGCCGGAGCCGTTCAAGCGGGCGGAACCGTGTCTTATACGCCATACGGTCGGACCCTTCGATCCAATAGCCGAGATAGACATAGGGCAGGCCAGCGCGCCCGGCGCGGATGATATGATCGAGGATGATGAAGGTGCCGAGGCCCTTACGCGCTGCATCATCAGGATCGAAGAAGCTGTAGATCATCGACAGGCCATCGCCCTGCCGGTCGGTCAGGCAGGCGCCAACCAGGCGGCCGGGACGGCCATTCACCGATGGCTCGCGATATTCGACGACGCAGGTTTCGACCGGCGACTGTTCGACCATGCCGGCAAAATCACTCTCGCTCATATCGGCCATGCCGCCTTCGGGATGGCGATGGGCGAGATAGCGCGACAGCAGCTCATATTGTTCTTCCGTCGCCCAGGGAGCGCGCGCCTCCACCACCAGATCGGCATGGCGCTTCATCGTCCGCCGCTGCGAGGCGCTGGGCGCGAATTCCTGTGTGCAGACACGCACCGAGATGCAGGCGCTGCAATGCAGGCAGCTCGGCCGGTAGGCGACATTCTGGCTGCGGCGGAAGCCAATGCGACCCAATGCGTCATTCAATTCGGACGCGTTCGAGCCATTCAGTTCCGTGAACACTTTGCGCTCGCTGCGGCCGGGCAGATAGGGGCACGGCGAAGGGCTCGTCACAAAAAAACGCGGAAAACGGAACGGAGCAGTCACGTGCGACGCCAGCCTCTATTCTCGCCCGCTTGGGCCATTCTCGCATCCCCCCGAGGGCGCGCTCCGACCTTATGACCAAGCGCGTGATTCGGCAAAAGTGCGTTTACCATCTTCGCGCCTTTTCCCCGAGACGCTGACTCACCATGGGACAGTTTTGATCGACGTCAGGCGAGTTCGACGAGAGTCACCTGATAACCGGCCTGTCTCAAGGCGCCGACCAGCGTATCGAGATGCTCGCGATCACGCGTCTCGCACTCGATGTCGGTGATCAGGCCCTTTGCGGGCAGCGTGGTAAAGATGCGTTGGTGATAAATCTCAACGATATTCACCTGATGATCGTTGAACACGCGCATGACGTTGAACAGCGCGCCGGGACGGTCCTGCAACCGGATGCGCAGACGGGCGAGACGACCCGACCGGGCAAGGTCCCGCAGCAGCACATTGGCGAGCAGGCGCGTGTCGATGTTGCCCCCGCACAGCACCAGACCGACATTGCGCCCCTTGAACCGTTCCCCATGCGCCAGCAGCGCGGCAAAGCCCGCAGCGCCCGCGCCTTCGACCACCGTCTTTTCGATCTGGAGCAACAGCGAAACCGCGCGTTCAAGGTGGCGTTCGGCGACCAGCAGGATATCGTCGACCAGCTTGGCAACGACCTGACTGGTGAACACGCCGGGTTCCTTGACCGCTATCCCTTCGGCCAGCGTATCGCCTTCGCAGGGCATATCGACATGGTTGAGCCGCGCATACATCGACGGATAGAGTTCGGCCTGCACGCCAACGAGGCGGATATCCGGCTTGATCGCCCGTGCCGCCGTTCCCATGCCTGACAACAGCCCGCCGCCGCCGATCGGCACGATCAGCGTATCAATATCCGGCTGGTCTTCCAGCATTTCGAGCGCGACTGTGCCCTGCCCCGCTGCGATGCGCGGATCATCAAATGGATGGACGAAGGTGAGGCCCCGTTCCTTTTCCAGTTCGCGCGCATAGGCATAGGCATCGTCATATTTTTCGCCATGCAGCACGATTTCCGCGCCATGGCTCTGCGTCTGGTACACTTTCACGATCGGCGTATGCTTGGGCATCACGATCGTCACCGGCACGCCGAGCCGCGCGCCATGATAGGCCAAGCCTTGCGCATGATTGCCCGCACTTGCGGCGATAACGCCGCGGGCGCGCTGTGCCTCATCCATCAGCAGCAGGGTGTTGAGCGCGCCACGTTCCTTGTAAGCGGCGGTGAACTGGAGGTTTTCAAACTTCAGATAGACGTTCGCGCCGACCATGTTGGAGAGTGTGCGGCTGATGGTCGTCGGCGTGCGAATGATGGCATCGGCAATCCGGTCATGCGCGGCGCGGATATCCGCCAGCGTCAGCAACGGAGAGGGAGGCGGCTGCACGTCAGCAGCAGCGGCTTCGGCGGCGGGGCTTGCAGATGCGGTCATGTCCCTTCCCTCCTAACCCATCTGGCGCAAGGCGCAAACCGCCTCTAGTCTTGGGCCATGGCAAGGATCGCTTTCATCGGGCTGGGCATCATGGGGGCGCCAATGGCGCGTCATCTCGCTGCCGCCGGCCACGAACTCACCGTCGTCAACCGTACCCCCGCCAAGGCACATGCCTGGGTCGAGGCTTATGGCGGACGATTTTCCGCCCACCCGCAGGAAGCGGCAGAGGGTGCGGATGCCGTCATCACCTGTGTCGGCACCGATGATGATGTGGCGCAGGTAACGCTGGGGCGTGACGGCGCCTTCCGGTCCATGCCCAAGGGCGCGCTGTTCATCGACCACAGCACCATATCCGCCCGCCTTGCCCGGCAATTGTCGGTCGAAGGGGATTCGCGCGGTCTGCTCGTGGTCGACGCGCCAGTGACGGGAAGCCAGCCCGGCGCCGAAACCGGCACGCTGACCATCATGTGCGGAGGCCGCAAACGCGCTGTGGAAGAAGCCACCCCGATCATGCAGGCCTATTCGCGCCGCATCGTCCATATCGGTGGGGCAGGCACGGGCCAGACCGCGAAGATGGCCAACCAGATCGCGCTCGCCGCTGTGGTCGAAGGCGTGGCCGAAGCATTGCGCTTTGCCCAGTCGGCGCGGCTCGACACCGACAAGGTCTATGAAGCGATCTCCGGCGGCGCAGCGGCAAGCTGGCAGATGGACAACCACTGGCACGCCATGGCGCGCGACGATTTTGAAGGCGGCTTTCCGGTCGACTGGATGCGGAAGGACGTCGGCCTTGCCATCGAAGAAGCCCGTGCCAATGGCGCGAGCCTCCCCGTAGCAGCGATGATCGACCAGTTCTGCGCAGAGATTCAGGCGATGGGCGCCGGCCGGCAGGATACGAGCGCGCTGGTGCGGAGATTGCCGAAGTGACCTTTCCCAAAGCTGTTGCTGCCGCCCTCGCCCTTCTCCTCGCCCCCATTGCCCCTGCGCATGCCGACACGCTGGTCGACAATGTCGACGGGCTGACGCTCGACGCCGACGGGCGGGTGCTGCGCTTCACGGGTCTGGTCATCGATGACGAGGGCCGCGTGACGCGGTTGCTGCGGCGCGGGGATGAACGGCCGGAACGTCCGGATTTCATCAAGGACGGCGGGGGCCAAGTGCTGATGCCGGGCCTGATCGACGCGCATGGCCATGTCATGGGGTTGGGCTTTGGCGCCATGCTGCTCGACCTTTCGTCCACGCGCAGCCTTGCCGAGGCGCAAGAGGCGATCCGCGCCTATGCCGCGGCCAACCCCGACCTTCCCTGGATCATGGGGCGCGGCTGGAACCAGGAAGTCTGGGGCCTCGGCCGATTCCCGACCGCTGCCGATCTCGACAGCCTCGGCATCGACAAGCCGATCTGGCTGGAACGGGTCGATGGCCATGCCGGCTGGGCCAACAGCCGGGCAATGCAGGTCGCAGGCATCACCCCGGCCACCCGATCCCCCGCTGGCGGGCGGATAGAGGTCTCCGCGGGCCGACCGTCGGGCGTGTTCGTCGACGCCGCGATGGAGCTGATCGACCGGCACCGCCCTGCTCCGCTGGCGCGCGACCGGGACCGGGCGCTGATGCTCGCGCAGGAACGGCTGCTCAGTTTCGGCATCACCACCGTCGCGGACATGGGTTCGACCCTGGAGGATTGGCAGGCGTTCCGCCGCGCGGGCGATGCCGGGACATTGAATGTCCGCATCATCAGCTATGCCGCGGGCGTTGAGGCGATGGCGCTGATCGCAGGCGGCGGGCCGACACCATGGCTTTACGAAGACCGGCTGCGCATGATCGGGGTGAAGCTGTACCTCGATGGTGCGCTGGGTTCACGCGGGGCATGGCTCAAGCTGCCCTATGCCGATGCGCCGCGCGAACGCGGCCTCCCGCTGCTCACGGAATCGCAGCTCCGCAACCGGATGGTGCGAGCGGCCATGGACGGGTTCCAGGTCGCGGCGCATGCCATCGGCGATGCGGCCAATGCAGAACTGCTTTCAGCGATTGATGATGTCGCGGCGAGCTTTGGCGGCGACCGGCGCTGGCGGATCGAACATGCACAGGTGGTCGACCTGCCCGACATCGCCGCATTCGGCCGCCACGGTATCATCGCCAGCATGCAGCCAGTTCACCAGACCAGCGACCGGTTGATGGCCGAAGCGCGGCTGGGCCCGGACAGGCTCGGCGGGGCCTATGCGTGGGCCAGCATCGCCGGCACCGGGGCCAGACTGGCCTTTGGCAGCGATTTTCCGGTCGAAAGCCCTGACCCCTTCGCCGGGCTGGTTACCGCATTTACCCGGATGGACGCAGACGGCGAGCCGTTTGGCGGATGGCGGCCCGAGGAAGCGGTCAACCGCCAAGCCGCGCTCGACGGGTTCACGCGCAGCGCCGCCCATGCCGGCTTTGCAGAAGACCGTATCGGCACACTGACGCCGGGCATGCGCGCGGACTTCATCCTCGTCGATGTCGATCCCCTGCTCGCTTCCCCCGCCGCCTTGCGCGCCGCACGGGTCAGCGAAACATGGGTTGGCGGGCGACCGGCATGGGTGCGTGACCGCGCGCCCGAACGCCCAAGCCAGGATGCCGCCCCGCTGATGCCGGGCGAGGCGCGCGAGACGCGGTAGAGCCCGCCATTGGTTGCTGTTGCAACCACATTGGCACTATAGAGGCGCGAAGGACGCGCCATGCCAGACGCCTATGAATCTCATGTCCACACCAGCCGCCCGCCGGAAGCGGCGGAGGACTGGACGATCCCGCAACAGTGGGAGCGATTCAGTGCGGAGGAACATGGTGTATGGGACACGCTGTTCGCGCGCCAATCCGCCATGCTGCCGGGGCGCGCATCGGATGCTTTCCTGCGCGGGCTCGATGTGCTGCGGCTCGACCGGCCGGGTATCCCCGATTTTGCGGCGCTGAACGAACGGCTGATGGCTGCGACCGGCTGGCAGGTTGTGGCCGTACCCGGCCTCGTGCCCGACGATGTCTTCTTTGACCATCTCGCCAACCGCCGCTTTGTCTCCGGCAATTTCATCCGGCGTGCCGATCAGCTCGATTATCTGCAGGAACCGGACGTCTTTCATGACGTGTTCGGTCATGTCCCAATGCTCGCCGATCCGGTGTTCGCCGATTATATGCAGGCCTATGGCAAGGGGGGATTGCGCAGCCTCGGCTTCAGCGCGCTGCACAAGCTGGCGCGGCTCTATTGGTACACGGTCGAATTCGGTCTGGTGCGCGAAAACGGGGCCTTGCGCATCTATGGCGCGGGCATCGTCTCCTCCTATGGGGAAAGCATCTTCGCGCTCGATGACGCCAGCCCCAACCGCATCGGCTTCGATCTGGAGCGCATCATGCGCACCGAATACCGGATCGACGATTACCAGCAGAATTATTTCGTCATCGACAGTTATGAGCAATTGCTGCGCACCACCGTCGATACCGACTTTGCCCCGCTCTATAACCGGCTAGAGACGCTGCCCGACATCGCCATCGCGGAGATCCTGGCCGACGACGAGGTGATTACCCGCGGCACACAGGCCTACGCGCTGGCCAAGGCGAGCGCAGGCTGATCCAACCGCTCACCAGCTGCCGAAATCGCCCGGCGGCTGGCCTGCACTGCCGCTTGCGCGCATCGGCCGGCGCCAGCCATGGCGCGCACGCATAGTCATGCGCAGCACAGGCCATTCGGCGTCCGGATTCCCGTCATCAAGCCGGAACCCCGCCCGCCGGTAGGCCGCCACCACTGCATCCCTTTGCCGGTCTAACAGACCGGCGAGGATCAGCGTGCCGCCCTCGGCCGTGATCGCCGCCAGTGCGGGCGCGAGCGCAATCAGCGGCCCGGCAAGGATATTGGCGATGACCAGATCATAAGGCGCGCGCGCTTCGATCAGCGCGGCTCTCGTGCCATCTGCGACGACCAGCGCGAGTTCGCCGCTGTTCCCGCCCAGCGCCACCCCGTTCACCGCGGCATTCTCTGCCGTCACGCGGACGCTGACCGGATCAATATCGCTGGCGATGGCATGCGCGCGCGGCCACAGGTGCAGCGCGGCAAAGGCGAGCAGGCCGGTGCCCGTGCCAATGTCGGCAATGTTGCGGAACCTGCGCCCGCCGCGATGCAGCGCATCGATCGCAGCGAGGCACCCCGCCGTCGTGTCATGATGGCCGGTGCCGAATGCCTGACCTGCATCGATACGGAAGTTAACGATGCCGGGCCGATCATCGGGCGCATCGCTGGCGGTATGCACGTGGAAACGCCCGGCGCGCACCGGCTCCAGTCCCGCCTGACTCATCGTCACCCAGTCTTGCGGGGGCAATGGCTTGGCCGAGGGCATTTTCGCGGCGCCGACACCGAGCAGACGCCCTATGGCGACCAGTGCCGAGCGCGGCGGCTTATCCTCGAAATAAGCGTCGATCCGCCAGCGGTCGGCCGCCTCATCTTCCTCCGACGCAACGATCACCGGCGCAGGCTCCACCACCGCCAGTTCCGGCGGCTCGCCCGTCAGCATCTCCGCGCTGGCGCGGGTGGCAGGGAATGATGCGATCCAGCCGGTCATTGTAATGCTCCCTCGCGCGCCAGCCGCGCATCAAGCCGTTCGCTCATCCCACGAACGAGCCGGCGGCAGGCGTCGCGATCAATCAACGGTTCCCTCCCCGCCAGTCGCTCGAACAGGCTTGAAAAGCCGGGGTGGGGCGTGACGAGAATGTCGCAAGGCATCCGCCGCACACGATCAAAAGTGGCACGGAACGGCGCAACGCGTTCCGGATGGTCGGTAAAGCGATAATCGTCCCGCGATACAGCGGTCATGCTGTCGACAAACGCGAAGGTCGCGCAATTCGGCCCTTCGCAACTGCGCCAGGTCCAGCTGGTTCCGCCATTGGTGTGGCCGGGGGTGGCATGGACGGTCAGGCGCAGCGGCCCGACCTCCACCACCTCTCCATCGGTGAGGGTTCCTGCGACCGATACCGGGGTCATCGACGGCAAAAGGCCGAACTGCGGATCATCCGCTGCGCTCTGGCCGCTCTCAATCACCGGCCGGGCCGCTTGGGAGACGCGCACTTCGGCTCCGGTCGCGGCCTTGAGCGCGGCAAAGCCGCCCATATGGTCGATATGCTCATGGCTGCCGATGATCAGTCTGACGTCGCGCGGATCGAAACCCAGCGCGCGGATATTGGCGAGGATCGACGGGACCGCATCCTCCGTCGCGCCGTCAATCAGCACATGGCCCTGCGGCGAGGTGACCAGCAGCACCGCGATGCCGCAGGTGCCGACATAATAAGTGTTGCCGAATATCCCTGCCGGCGGTGCCGCATCGGCCCACCCGTCGCGCCCTTCGCAGGCACGGGCCAGCACCCCGCCTTCGGTGCGCACATGCGACATCGGAATGGGATCGGCCATCGGCGCACAGCCGGTGAGAGCCAAAAGCAGCGCGCCGCCAAACCCTTTAGCGGACATAGCTTGCCCCATTGGCATCGAGCACCGCGCCGGTCATCGACGACGGCGCATCGAGCGCGCACCAGCGGGCCATTTCCGCAATCTCTTCCGGCATCGCCACGCGGCCCAAGGGGATATCCGCCAACAACTTGTCGCCGCCACGGCTCGCAAGATAATCGTCAGCCATGCCGGTCATGGTGAAGCCGGGGCAGATGGCGAAGGCGAGGATGCCATCCTTGGCATAGCCGCGGGCGATGGTCTTGGTCATTGCCACCATGCCGGCCTTTGACGCGGCATAATGCCAGTGCGCCGGGCTGTCGCCACGATAGGCCGCGCGGCTGGCAATGTTGACGATGCGTCCGCTGCTGCCCCGTTCCTGCCAGTGCAGCACAGCGCGGCGGCAGAGGTCTGCACTCGCGGTCAGGTTAATGCGCATGGTGCGTTCCCAGCCCGCCAGCCAGGCGTCATCGTCAGCGTCGATCGGGTTGGCTTCGAACACGCCGGCATTGTTGACGAGCACATCAATCCGCCCGTCGAGCCGCGCGAGCGCATTATCCCACAGACGAGCCGGCGTTTCATCATCGGCAAGGTCGCCGTCCTTGCTCGACAGCGCCACAAGCCGCACGTCCGGCGTGGAAAATGCAGCGGCGATTGCCGCGCCGATACCGCGGCTCGCGCCGGTCAGGAGAATATGGGTCATGACGCCGTCTTAGCGGCAATCACCCGTCCGGCAAAACTGCCAATACAGACCCTTACGCCACTTTGCGCGTAAACTCGCTCGCCGACTGTTTCAGGGCAGAAAAACTGTCATTGATGCTGGCAAAGCCGCTTTCGAGCGTGCCGATCTCGCTCACCACCTTGTCCGTATCCTCACGGATCGCGGCGATGGTGCCCGACATTGAGTCAGCCGCGAGCGCGGTTTCATCGACGGCAGCGGTGATGGTTGTGACGGTGCGCGCCTGTGCGTCCATCGAATCGCGGACGCGCCCGGCAAAGGCCTTCATGTCCTCGACCGTCTCACGGATCGAGCTGTTGGCGGTCACCGTGGTGCGGGTCGCGGTCTGGATCGCGGCGATCTTTGCCGCGATGTCATCGGTCGCGCGGGCGGTCTGATTGGCGAGGCTCTTCACCTCCTGCGCCACCACGGCAAAGCCGCGCCCGGCATCACCCGCACGCGCAGCCTCAATAGTGGCATTGAGCGCGAGCAGGTTGGTCTGTCCGGCAACATCGCGGATCAGGCCGAGGATCGATTCAATGGTCTCTGCATGGCCCGACAAAGCCAGCGAGATATCCAGCGCCTCGCTCGCCTGTTCCGATGCCCGGTCGGCGATGGTCGCGGCATTTTCCACTTCCTGCCGCGTCGTATCGATGGCGCGGATCAGGCCAGCGGCGGTGCGCGCCGCTTCGCGCATGGCGAGCGCCGATTGTTCGGCAGCAGCAGCGACTTCGGATGCCTTGCCCAACATACCGCGCGCGGCAGTCGCGACAGTGCTGGTCTGCCCGCCCAGCTGCGCACCAACGGCCGATGCGCTCAGCATGTCCTGCGCGATGGTCGTTTCAAATTGGGTCGCCAGCTCCACCCGCTCGCGGCGCATGATGTAGGCATCGAGTTTTTGCTTGTAGCTGTGGAGGATATCGACCTCGAAAGAGGACATGCGCATCAGTGTATCGAGAATGTCAGCCAGTTCTTCGGGCTTGTCGCGGCATGCCTCGATCGCGAGTTTGATGCCTGCCTCATTCGATGCCGTCAGGCAGGCGATGACCGTGCCCAGGCTCACCCCGCTCGTCACCGCGCGCCAGGCGTAGAGACAGCAGATTGTTGCCCATTCCTGCTCCCGCGGCGCGCCGAACTTGGCATGAACATAGGCATGCCCGCTCTCGATCATCTTTTCCATCGCCTCCCCCGTGATGCGGGCGTGGGCAGGGCTGCGCCGGTTGTGCGTTTCCCAATAGGCGCGGATCAGACGATCCTCATGCCCCTTGAAAATCTCCGCAACACGGCGGCACCGGCTGGTCAGCACGCCTTCGGAATCAAAGGCATCCACCTTGTCCAAAACCGGGATCGGCGGAACGTCCGAAAAGGCAATCGACTGATGGGAACGGATCGACATGGTCGCTTTGGTCCTCTTGCGGGTCGCACCAGCGTCTAACCGGTCATGGTTAACAGGCTGTAAGTGCGGGCGTTCGTCGGCTTCCGAACAGCTTGACGCGCGCGTCACCTTTCGCAGGGCCGCTTGAAATATTATTTCACGCTCGCAGGGGGATGGAAGGAGAGGCAAAAGCCATGATCATCGGCTGTCCGCGCGAGATCAAAAACCATGAATATCGGGTCGGCCTGACCCCCGAAAGTGCGCGCGAACTGACCGCGCACGGCCATCGCGTCCTGATCGAATCAGGCGCAGGCCTCGGCATCGGGGCGACTGACGATCATTACCGCGCCGCTGGCGCAGAAGTGGTCGCCGACGCCCTCACCATCTTTCTCGACGCCGAAATGATCGTGAAGGTGAAGGAGCCGCAGGCCGCCGAACGCGCGATGCTGCGCGAAGGGCAGATCCTTTACACCTATCTCCACCTCGCACCCGACCCCGAACAGACCGCCGAACTGCTCGCTTCGGGTGTGGTCGGCATCGCCTATGAAACGGTCACCGGCCGCTCAGGCGGCCTCCCGCTCCTCAAGCCGATGAGCCAGGTAGCCGGTCGCATGTCGATCCAGGCCGGCGCCACCGCGCTGGAAAAGGCGCACGGCGGGCGCGGCGTGCTGCTGGGCGGCGTGCCGGGCGTCGCTCCGGGCAAGGTCTGCGTGATCGGCGGTGGTGTCGTCGGCTTCAACGCCGCGCAGATGGCGGTCGGCCTTGGCGCAGACGTCACCATCCTCGACCGCGACCCCGAAGTGCTCGAACGATTGGGTATCCATTTCGAAAGCCGCGCCAAGACGCGTTTCTCGAACAAGGCGAACATCGCCGAATGCGTGGCGGAGGCCGATCTAGTGATCGGCGCGGTGCTGATCCCCGGCGCGGCCGCACCGCACCTTGTGACCCGCGACATGCTGTCGACCATGAAACCCGGCAGCGTG
Source organism: Sphingomonadaceae bacterium (assembly GCA_947463325.1). Taxonomy (GTDB): domain Bacteria; phylum Pseudomonadota; class Alphaproteobacteria; order Sphingomonadales; family Sphingomonadaceae; genus Sphingopyxis. The sequence continues at coordinate 10,135 of CANHQT010000026.1, read as the reverse complement.
CTGGTTGACGTCGCCATCGATCAGGGCGGCTGTTTTGAAACCAGCCATGCCACGACGCACAGCGACCCGACCTATGTCGTCGATGGCATTGTCCATTATGCGGTGGCCAATATGCCGGGCGCGGTTGCGCGCACCAGCACCTATGCGCTCAACAACGTCACCCTGCCCCACGCGCTCAAGATTGCCGATCTGGGCTGGAAGCAGGCCTTGCACGCCGACGCGCATCTCGCGGCCGGGCTAAATGTGTGGAACGGCAAAATTACCTGCGCGCCGGTAGCGGAAGCGCAGGGACTCTCCTCTGTCGGGGTCGAAGAGGCGCTGGCCTGAGGAAGTGAAACAATGACGGACAAGAAAACACCCGACCCGCAGGCCGCCGATGCCACTGAAGCTCCCGAAGAGAATGAAGTGGTGCGCGAAACCCGCCTTGCCCGCGATCTCAAGGCGAAAGCCGAAAAGGCAGCAAAATCCGTGAACTGGAAAACCGCAGCCGGTATCGGCATCGGTTCGGCCGCGCTGATCGCCGCCGCGCTCTACGCGACGCGCAAGAAGGACTGATCAACCCTATCATACCGCCTTCCGGGCGGTTGCATCCCCCGCCCAAGGCGGTAAAGCACGGCGCGACCCGGCCGGTTGCCGATTGCAACCTGCCGGCGTGTTTTGACCGAAGGGAAGGGGTAGGCCCGCCGCCATGGCACAAACCGGCAAACGTCCGCTTTCGCCGCATCTGCAGGTATACCGTTGGGGCCCGCACATGCTGGTTTCGATCCTGCACCGCGCCATGGGCGATGGCATGGCCATCGTCGGCGCGCTCCTGTTTTTGTGGTGGCTCGGCGCTGCCGCATCAGGCCCGGAGGCGTATCAAAGCTTTGTAGGCATCATTTGGCAGGCGCCGGATTCCGCCTCGCTTAGCGTTACCAACTGGATCGGCCGCGCCGTGTTGATCGGCCTCACCTTGGCCTTTTTCCAGCATGCCGCATCCGGCATCAGGCATCTGCTGCTCGATACCGGTGCCGGTTATGAGCTGAAGACCAACCGCAGCTGGTCGGTCATCGTGGCGATCCTTCCCGCACTTTTCACCGCGATCCTGTGGATCGCCATTTTCTGGGGGGCACTCTGATGGGTTCCGGTACCCGCCTAGGGCGCGTTCGCGGGCTTGGCTCCGCACGCACCGGCACGCATCACTGGACGATGCAGCGCGTCACCGCCATCGCCAATCTGGCGCTGATGGTCTGGCTGATTGTCAGCCTCGTCACCTCTGATTTTTCGACGCACGCTGATCTTGTGCGCTGGTTGTCGAAGCCGATTGCGGCGGTGCCGATGGCGCTGCTGGCGATCAGCGTATTCACGCACCTGCGCCTCGGGCTCACCGTGCTCATCGAAGATTATGTGCATGGCGAAGCAGCCAAGCTCGCCAGCCTCGTCGCCCTCACCTTCTACAGCTGGGGCGGTTTGATTTTCGCCCTTTTCTGTATCGCCAAAATCGCCTTTGCAGGAGTCGCCAATGTCGGCCAGTGAAGCCCCGGCAGCCCCCGCCTACAAGATTATCGACCATGTCTATGACGCCGTTGTTGTCGGCGCCGGCGGATCCGGTCTGCGTGCCACGATGGGCGCGGCCGAAGCGGGTTTGAAAACCGCCTGCATCACCAAAGTGTTCCCCACACGCAGCCACACAGTGGCGGCGCAGGGCGGCATCGCGGCGAGTCTGGGCAACAATTCGCCCGACCACTGGACCTGGCATATGTATGACACCGTCAAGGGGTCCGACTGGCTGGGGGATCAGGACGCGATCGAATATATGGTGCGCGAAGCGCCAGCCGCGGTTTACGAGCTGGAGCACGCCGGCGTGCCGTTCAGCCGCAACCCCGATGGCACCATTTATCAGCGCCCGTTCGGCGGCCACATGCAGAATATGGGCGCAGGCCCGCCGGTACAGCGCACCGCCGCTGCCGCCGACCGCACCGGCCACGCCATCCTTCACGCGCTCTACCAGCAGAGCCTGAAGTATGACGCGGACTTCTTTATCGAATATTTCGCGCTCGACCTGATCATGGTCGATGGCGAATGCCGCGGCGTGATTGCCATGTGCATGGAGGATGGCTCCATCCACCGCTTCCGCAGCCATGCGGTGGTGCTGGCGACCGGCGGCTATGGCCGCTGCTATTACACCGCGACATCGGCGCACACTTGCACCGGTGACGGCGGCGGGATGGTGCTGCGTGCAGGGCTCCCGCTGCAGGACATGGAATTCGTCCAGTTCCACCCGACCGGCATCTATGGCGCGGGCGTGCTCATCACCGAAGGCGCGCGCGGCGAAGGCGGCTACCTCACCAACTCCGAAGGTGAGCGCTTCATGGAGCGCTATGCACCGAGCGCGAAGGACCTCGCCAGCCGCGACGTCGTCTCGCGCTCGATGGCGCTCGAAATGCGCGAAGGCCGCGGCGTCGGCCCGGAAAAGGACCATATCTTCCTCCACCTCGATCACATCGATCCGAAGGTGCTGGCAGAGCGGCTCCCCGGCATTACCGAAAGCGGCAAGATCTTTGCCGGCGTCGACCTGACGCGCCAGCCGCTGCCGGTCACGCCGACTGTCCACTACAATATGGGCGGCATCCCCTGTAACTATTGGGGCGAAGTGGTGACGGTGAAGGATGGCAATCCCGAAACCATCGTCCCCGGCCTGTTCGCGGTAGGCGAAGCAGCGTGCGTTTCCGTCCACGGTGCCAACCGCCTTGGTTCCAACAGCCTGATCGACCTTGTCGTGTTCGGTCGCGCTACCGGCCATCGCCTCAAGGAACTGGTGAAGCCGGGAACGCCGGTGAAGCCGATCCCGGCGGACGCCGCCGATTTCGCGCTCCAGCGCGTCGATCATTTCCGCTTCGCCAGCGGCGGTTCACCGACCGCGCAGGTGCGCACCGAAATGCAGAAGACGATGCAAAAACATTGCGCCGTGTTCCGCGACAGTGCCCTGCTGGAGGAAGGCCGCACCCTGCTCGGCTCGACCTACAAGCGGATGGAGGATGTGCGCGTTTCTGACCGCAGCCTCGTCTGGAACACCGACCTCATCGAAACGCTCGAGCTCGACAATCTGATCAGTCAGGCCAGCGTAACCATGCATTCGGCAGCGAACCGCAAGGAAAGCCGCGGCGCCCATGCGCATGAGGATTTCCCCGATCGCAACGACGGTGAATGGATGAAGCACACCGTCGCCTGGTTCGACGGCTGGGGCGGCAAGGGCGGCGATGTGACAATCGACTACCGCCCGGTCCATGAATACACGCTCTCCGACGAGGTCGAGTATATCAAGCCAAAGGCACGGGTGTATTGATCCCGGCCTGACGGCCATCACGGGTTCCCCGGCCTTAGCTGGGGAACCCCGTTATCCCGATCGCGCATCAACGGGCTGACACCGGCCCTGCCCGGCCAGCCTATCCGGCTGCCGCTACGATGGCGGCCCATTCACCCTCGTCAATCACGCGGATGCCGAGTTCGTTCGCCTTCTTGAGCTTCGATCCCGCGCCAGGGCCAGCGACGAGGAGGTCAGTCTGCGCGCTGACCGATCCGGCAGCGCGCGCGCCCAGATTTTCGGCCTGTGCCTTTGCCTCGTCGCGGCTCATTGTTTCGAGCTTGCCGGTGAAGACGATGGTCTTGCCGGTCCATTCGGTTTCGCGCGCGGTCGAGACATAGGCGGGCGGCGACACTTCGGAGAGGAGATCGTCCCACAGGTCGCAGTTGTGCGGTTCGTGGAAGAAATCGCCCAGCGCCTCCACCACCGCCGGGCCGATCCCATCAATGGCGGTAAGGCGGGCGAGCGCATCCGCATCACCCGCATGCGCTGCCTCTGCGGTTTCCCGGATGGCAGGCAGCGTGCCGAACGCCTTGACCAGATCCTTCGCCGTGACCGCGCCGACATGACGGATGCCGAGGCCGAACAGCAGGCGCCCGGCATCGGGGGCGCGCTTTGCCTCGATCGCGGCGAACAGATTGTCGACCGACTTTTCCTTCCACCCTTCCTTGGTCAGCAGCTCCGCCCGGTGCCGCTTTAGGCGGAAAATGTCGCCCGGCCGTTCGAGCCAGCCAAGACCAAGGAACTCGGCGATGCTTTTCTCACCCAACCCTTCGATGTCGAGCGCGGGGCGGCCGACAAAGTGGCGCAGACGCTCGAAGCGTTGCGCGGGGCAGATAAGGCCGCCGGTGCAGCGCACATCAACTTCGCCCTCTTCGGCGACCGCTTCGCTGCCACATTCGGGGCAGTGATCAGGAAAGGCGAAGGCGGGGCGATCCTCGTGGCGGGTGAGATTGTCGACCACCTGCGGAATGACATCACCGGCGCGCTGCACCACTACCCGGTCGCCGGGGCGCACGCCGAGCCGGGCAATCTCGTCCCGGTTGTGGAGCGTGACATTGGAAACGATGACACCGCCAACCCCCACAGGCGTCAGCCGCCCGACCGGCGTCAGCTTACCGGTGCGGCCGACCTGTATGTCGATCGCCTCCAGCGTGGTCTGCGCCCGCTCAGCCGGAAACTTGTGCGCGATGGCCCAGCGCGGTGCCTTGGCGACGAAGCCCAATCGCGTCTGCCAGTCGAGCCGGTCGACCTTGTACACCACACCGTCAATGTCGAACGGCAGATCGGCGCGTTCCGCCTCTATCCGCGCATAATGGGCGAGCGCCTGCTCGACATCACCCGCGCGGATCAGCAGATCGCTGACCGGCACACCCCATCCGCCAATCGCCGCCATTATGCCCGATTGCGTATCGGCAGGCAGTGCGGAAACCTCGCCCCAGCCATGCGCCAGAAAGCGCAAGGGACGCGCGGCGGTGACCGAAGGGTCCTTTTGCCGCAGCGACCCCGCAGCGGCATTGCGCGGGTTGGCGAACAATTTTTGCTGCGCTTTTTGCTGCGCAGCATTGAGTGCAGCAAAATCATCCTTGGCCATGTAAATTTCGCCGCGGATTTCGAAGATTGCGGGCGCATTTCCGGTCAGGCGTTGCGGCACATCGGCGATGGTGCGCACATTGGCGGTCACATCCTCACCCACCGCGCCATCGCCGCGGGTCGCCGCCTGCACCAGCACGCCATTCTCGTAGCGCAGCGAACAGGACAGGCCGTCAATCTTGGGCTCGGCCGTCAGCGGGACCGGCGCGTCACCATCGAGCGCGAGGAAACGCCGGATGCGTGCCACGAACTCGCGCACATCTTCGCCAGAGAAAGCGTTATCGAGGCTGAGCATCGGCCGCGCGTGGGTGACCTTGGCCAGCCCGCTTGCCACCGGCGCATGACCGACCGTTCGGCTCGGGGAATCGGCGCGGACGAGGTGCGGGAACTGAGCCTCCAGCGCCGCATTCTCGCGCACCAGCGCGTCATAGTCCGCGTCGGAAATCTCCGGCGCATCCTGATCATGATAGAGCCGGTTGTGCCGCGCGATCTCCTTCGCAAGGCGCATCAGGCGATTGGCGGCATCGGCTTCGATCACACCGCCTCCATCAAACGCCCGGCCTGCGCCCGCGCTTCATCGGTGATGTCCGCGCCCGAGAGCATGCGCGCGATTTCCTCGCGGCGATCCCCGGCATCGAGCGGCACCACCCCGGTGCGGGCGACCGTGCCGTCGCTCGCCTTGCGGATGAGGAGGTGCGCGACGCCCCGTGCAGCGACTTGCGGCGAATGGGTGACGGTGAGGCACTGGCGCGTTTCGGCAAGGCGGGCGAGCCTGTCCCCGATCGCGGAGGCCACCGCACCGCCAACGCCCCGGTCGATCTCATCAAAGATGATCGTCGAAGCCCCGCCGACCTCGGCGAGGCTGACCTTCAAGGCGAGCAGGAAGCGCGAAAGCTCGCCGCCGCTGGCGATCTTCATCAGCGGAGCGAAAGGCGCGCCGGGATTGGTGGCGATGAGGAATTCGACCCGATCGGCGCCATGCGCACCCCAATGCCCTTCCTCAAGCGGCTCAACCGCAGTGCAGAAGCGGGCGGCATCGAGCTTCAGCGGTGCAAGCTCGGCAGCCACCGCCGCATCGAGCCGTTCCGCAGCAGCGCGACGCGCGGCATGGAGGCGGATGGCCGCATCGCGATAAGCGCCCTCGGCCACGCGCAGCTCTGCCTCCAGCGCGGCCAGCCCGTCCTCTCCCGCATCGATGGCAGCGCGGCGTGCAGCGAGATCGGCGTGGAGTGCGGCAAGCGCGTCAGGTTCGACACGATGCTTGCGCGCGGCAGCACGCAGATCGAACAACCGCGTCTCGATCCGGTCAAGCTCGGCAGGGTCAAAACGCAGCGCCTCGGCCGCGCGTTCCAGCGCTTCTTCGCCCTCGCCCGCCTCAATCAGCGCACGGTCGAACGCCGCCAGCGCATCCGCAAATAGCGCATGTTCGCCCGCCAGCCGGTCGAGCCGGCGGGCAGCGACGCGAAGCTGCGCCAGCGCGCCGTCCGACCCGCCCAGCGCCTTGTCCAGCGCGGCCATCTCATCAGCGAGGCGCGCACCTTTCTGCATGTCCGCCCGCGCGGTGGCGAGGCTTTCCTCTTCGCCCGGTTCAGGCCCGAGCGCAGCGAGTTCGGCAACGGCATGGTCGAGCCAGTCACGCTCCGCCGCATCCTCGGAGAGGCGGATCCGCGCGTCGGCCAGCGCATCGCGCGCAGCGGCCCATGCCGCATGGGCGGCCGCGACCTCGCCGGTGTCGATCCGTCCGAACTGGTCGAGCAGCATCCGGTGCCCGCGCTGGGCGAGCAGACCACGCTCGTCATGCTGGCCGTGGATTTCGACGAGGGTTGCGCCGACATCCCGCAGCAGCGCAGCGGACGCGGGCTGGTCGGCAATGAAGGCACGGCTGCCGCCATCGCGCTTGACCTCTCGCCGGATCACCAGCGGTTCCCCCGCCTCAACCTCCAGCCCGGCTTCATCGAGCAAAGCCAATGCAGGGTGCCCGGCAGAAAGCGGCGCAAAGCTCGCGGTCACCCGTGCGCGATCGGCACCAGTGCGCACCAGGCCGCTGTCCGCGCGGTCACCGAGGGCAAGGCCCAGCGCATCGAGCAGGATGGATTTACCCGCTCCGGTTTCCCCCGTGAGCACAGTGAGGCCGTCGCGAAAATCGAGGTCGAGCGCCTCGATCAGTACCACATCGCGGATGGCGAGCGCAGTCAGCATGGCCAGAGCCTTAGCCGATCAAGATGCGGAACGATAGGAGAACATAAGCGGGCAGCCATTGCCTCCCGTCTAACCGCAATCATCATGCTTGCGAAAGCAGGAATCCGCCCTGCCGGTTCCGGCGTTCAGCTGGTCGGCGCGGCGGCCGCCGGAGTATGTTCGCCGATCAGCTCATAGGCGCGTTCATACCATTCGTTGCCGGGATAGTTGCGCCCCAGCACCGCGGCGGTGCGGCGCGCCTCATCCCGCGCGCCGAGCGACAGGTAGGATTCGACGAGCCGGTAGAGCGCTTCGGGTGCATGGCTGGTGGTCTGATACTGGTCGACCACCGTGCGGAAACGCAGCGTTGCAGCGAGCCAGCGCGAGGACCGCTGATAGAAACGGCCGATCTCCATTTCCTTGCCGGCGAGATGATCGGCAACCAGATCGAGCTTGAGCCGCGCGTCAGCGGCATATTCGGTATCCGGATAACGGCGCACCAGCTCGTTCAGGGCATCGCGCGCCTGCTGGGTGATGCGCTGATCGCGCGTCACATCACTGATCTGCTCATAATAGCTGAGGGCGATCAGATAATAGGCATAGGGCGCGTCACGGTTGCCCGGGTGAAGCTGCAGGAAGCGCTGCGCCGACTGGATCGATTCGGTATATTCCTGCGCCGCATAATAGTTGAACGCGCTCATCAGCTGCGACCGGCGGGCCCAGGGGCTGTAGGGGTGCTGGCGCTCCACCTCATCAAACAGGGCGGCGGCGAGCTTGTGATTGCCCTGATCCATGCGCAGCTTTGCCGCGCCGTAGAGCGTGTTCACATCGCGCGCGACATAGCGGGTGTCACGCGGGCCATTGCCGCCACCGCTGGCACAGCCGGCGAGGATGGCGAAAGGGACGAGAGCGGCGATGAGCTTGGCAGAGCGGTTCATGGTCGAAGGCTATAACCAGACGCAAGCTGAACGCCAAGCGAACAGTCAGCTCGCCGCGCCGACCGTGAGGTAGGCTGCAAAAAGGAGAAAGCCGGCGGTGCGGTTGGCCCGGAAACGGCGCAGTGCATCGGCAGGGTTGGCGGCATCGAGCCCGACGACCTGCCAAATGAGGTGCAGCGCCACCGGCAGCAGCGCGAGGAGCGCGAGCCAATCGGGCCGGACAAGCCAGATCGCGCCGCCCCAGCCGGCCAGTGCGCCGACATAGCAGAGCGCAACCCCGCTCCGGACATTGCGCCCCAAAGCCCGCGCGCTCGAACGTATGCCGGCAAGCGCATCATCCTCGACATCCTGAAGGGCGTAGATGGTGTCATAGCCCACCACCCACAGCACCGTTCCAAGATAGAGCGCGAGCGCTGCGAGGGAGAGGGTACCGGTCACGCTCGCCGCTGCGACCGGCACACCCCATGAAAAGACGAGACCCAGCCACGCCTGCGGCCACCAGGTGATCCGCTTCATGAAGGGATAGGCGGCGACCAGCGCGAGGCTCGCCAGCGCGATCGCTTGAGCAAACAGCGGCAATTGCAGCAGCACGACGAGGCCGATGAGGCATAGCGCCACCAGCCAGATCCAGGCCGCGCGCAGGCTCACTGCTCCGCTGGGGAGCGGGCGCATGGCGGTGCGTGCGACTGCCGCATCCAGATCCCGGTCAACAATGTCATTATAGACGCAGCCTGCGCCGCGCATCGCGATGCTCCCCAGCAGGAACCATGCGATCAGTGGCCAATGCGCACCGATGCCGCCAAGCAGCGCGACGCCGAAGGCGCAGGGCCAAAACAGCAGCCACCAGCCGATCGGCCGGTCGAGCCGAGCGAGCAGCGCAAAGGGCCGCAAAGGCGCAGGCAGCAAACGGACAAAGCCGGTCAGCTGGCTGTCGGACGGCACAGGGCTTGGGGCGGAGGACGCACTCATGCTAGGCGCGCAATATGCCCGCCACGCCCGCCTGGCCACCCAAAAGCGCGCCGCGCCTGTTCGTCGCCCCTCCGCTCGGCGAAGGCGCGAGCGTGACCATCGACGGCAATGGCGCGCATTATCTGGGCACCGTCATGCGGGTGAAGCCCGGCGACACGGTGATCCTGAACGACGATGCCACTGGCGAATGGGCCGCTGAAGTCACGGAAACCGCGAAACGCCATGTGACGCTGACCGTCACGCGGCAGCTGCGCCCGCGCGAACATGTGCCCGACCTGTGGCTGTGCGTCGCGCCGGTCAAGAAAGCCCATTTCGACATGGTCGTCGAAAAGGCGACCGAACTCGGCGTTGCGCGTATCGTGCCCGTTCTCACGCGGCGCAGCGTCGTCGACAAGGTCAATGCCGAGCGGATGCGCAGCATCATGATCGAGGCGGCAGAGCAATGCGCGCGCACCGCGCTTCCCGAAATGGGGGAACTGGTGCCGTTGGCGAAATTGCTCAAGGATTGGCCAGCGGAGCGCACCCTGTTCCATGCTGACGAGGCGGGCGGCCAACCCGCGCTTCCATCCTTCGCCACAGCCGGTGCACCCGCCGCTATCCTGATCGGCCCCGAAGGCGGCTTCGATGATGCCGAACGTGCCGCCATCGCCGCAATCCCCCAAGCCCGCGCCATCACCCTTGGCCCCCGCATCCTGCGTGCGGAAACAGCGGCAATTTCGGCGGCCGCACTGTGGATGGCAGCGGCGGGGGATTGGGGCGGATAAGGGGTCCGCCCCGTTAATTCACCCGCGCGCGAAACCTGATCGTGAAGCTTGGCTGGGTCGTGGCGGTCGATGCGGCCATGGTGCCGGTGGGTGCAATCCTGAGGCCGCGGACATTGGCATCGAACGCCCCTGATGGCGTGTAGGTGAAGGGCGCGCCGCCCGAAGCCTGGCTCGAAAAACTCACCATAGTCGCGGCGTTGAAGGGGTTGAGACCGCTCGCCGTGGTGCCGTTGGTAAAGGTCACGGCAGTGCCCGAATTATATGTGACATTGGCGGGCAGCGGATCGAGGATGACGATGCTGCCCGCATCCACTGCCGCCGAGCCGACGTTGGTAACCGAAATCGCATAT
>CANHQT010000025.1 GCA_947463325.1 Sphingomonadaceae bacterium | reverse complement strand
GAGGATCAACCGGAAGGAGAAGACCTATGGCGGCTCCCGTCGTCACTTTGCAGCAATTGATCGAGGCTGGCGCCCACTTCGGCCACCAGACCCACCGCTGGAACCCGCGCATGAAGCCGTATATTTTCGGCGAGCGGAACGGCATCCACATTCTCGACCTGTCGCAGACCGTGCCGCTGTTCCAGCGCGCGCTCGATTTCATCAGCTCGACCGTCGCCTCGGGCGGCAAGGTGCTGTTCGTCGGCACCAAGCGCCAGGCGCAGCAGGCTGTCGCCGATGCGGCTCGCCAGTCTGGTCAGCACTTCGTCAACCACCGTTGGCTGGGCGGCATGCTCACCAACTGGAAGACCATCGCCAACTCCATCAAGCGCCTCAAGACGCTTGAAGAGAAGCTGGCCGACGGCGCTTCGGGCATCACCAAGAAGGAAGTGCTGCAGCTGACGCGTGAGCGTGACAAGCTGGAAGCGAGCCTTGGCGGTATTCGCGACATGGGCGGCATCCCCGACATCATGTTCGTGATCGATGCCAACAAGGAAATGCTGGCGATCAAGGAAGCCAACACGCTTGGTATCCCGGTCGTCGCGATCCTCGACTCGAACGTCTCGCCGGACGGCATTGCTTTCCCGGTTCCCGCCAATGACGACGCCAGCCGCGCCATCCGCCTCTATTGCGAGGCGATTGCTGCTGCCGCGACCCGTGGCGGCCAGCGCGGTGCTGCCGAGCGCGGTGTCGATCTGGGTGCGCAGGAAGAAGCGCCCGTAGAGGAAGCTCTGGTCGTGACCGAAGACGAGGCTGCACCTGCCGTGGATGCTCCCGCGGAAGCCGCTGCCGAAACCGAAACGCAGGACGAGGCACAAGCCTAACCTGCTATCGTTTTCCCGTTGGCCCTGAGCCTGTCGAAGGGCTGTCTTACTTCTGAAACAGAGGGAGGACAGGGGCTTTGACAGGCTCGGCCCGTACGGGTCCGGGTTGGCGGGCCTATGCCTGCCCGATTTTCATAAAGGATACCCCCATGGCTGAAGTGACTGCCGCCACCGTCAAGGATCTGCGCGAGCGGACCGGCGCTGGCATGATGGATTGCAAGAAGGCGCTTGCCGAAACCAATGGCGATGTCGAAGCTGCGGTCGATTGGCTGCGCGCCAAGGGCCTCGCTGCTGCCGCCAAGAAGGCCGGCCGCGTTGCCGCCGAAGGTCTGGTCGGCGCTGCCACCCGCGGCACCCGCGGCGCGCTGGTCGAAGTCAATTCGGAAACCGACTTCGTCGCCAAGAATGAGCAGTTCCAGGATTTCGTCCGTTCGGTGACCGAAGTCGCCCTCGCACGCGGCGAAGCCGATGCCGAGGCGCTCAAGACCGCGCCGCTCGGCGATGCGACTGTGGGTGACGTGCTCACCAACAACATCGCCACCATCGGCGAGAACCAGACTCTGCGCCGCGCTGCCATCGTCGAGGTTAAGCAAGGCACTGTGGTCGCTTATGTCCACAATGCCGCCGCGCCAGGCATGGGCAAGATCGGCGTGCTCGTCGGCCTCGAAAGCTCGGCTTCGGAAGATGCGCTCGTCTCGCTCGGCAAGCAGCTTGCGATGCATGTCGCCGCTGCCAACCCGCTGGCGCTGACCGGTGACGCGCTTGATGCCGAAATGGTCGCGCGTGAACGTGCGATTGCCGAGGAAAAGGCTGCTGAAAGCGGCAAGCCGGCTGACATCGTCGCCAAGATGGTCGACGGTTCGATGGCCAAGTTCCGCAAGGAAAATGCGCTTCTGAGCCAGCCTTTCGTGATGGACGGCAAGACTCCGGTCGCCGAAGTGATCGCCGCTGCCGGCAAGGACGCTGGCGCCACGATCACGCTTACCCAGTTCGTGCGCATGCAGCTGGGTGAAGGCATCGAAAAGCAGGAAAGCGACTTCGCCGCTGAAGTCGCCGCTGCAGCGGGCGTCTGATCCCCCCATTGCTTTGATCGCAAGCTTTAGCGGGTCAGTCCGGGGTTGCCCCTGGGCTGACCCGCTTCGCTTTTGAGGACGGGCTGCGCCCCCTTCCCATATGGCACCCTCGCCGCTAGGGATTGCGCCGTCCGCATCTCTTGCCAGGATTGCCCATGTCCCGTCCCGCCTATCGCCGCATCCTGCTGAAACTCTCGGGTGAAGTGCTGATGGGTGATCAGGGGTTCGGAATCGATCCCGCCACGGTCGCCAGCATGGCTGCAGAGGTGAAGGCGGCAAAGGAAAGTGGCCTCGAAATCTGTCTGGTCATTGGCGGCGGAAACATCTTCCGCGGCATGGCTGGCGCCGCCAAGGGCATGGACCGTGCGCAGGCCGACTATATGGGCATGCTGGCAACGGTGATGAATGCGCTCGCCATGCAGAATGCGCTGGAGCAGCTGGGTGTCCACACCCGCGTCCAATCCGCCATTCAGATGGACGCCGTGTGTGAACCCGTCATCCGCCGCCGCGCAGAGCGGCACCTGGAAAAGGGCAGGGTGGTGATCTTCGCTGCCGGTGTTGGCAGCCCTTATTTTACGACAGACAGCGGGGCCGCGCTGCGCGCTGCCGAAATGCGCTGTGATGCGTTGTTGAAGGGCACCAGCGTTGATGGTGTTTATGACAGTGATCCCAAGCGTAACCCGGCTGCACGGCGTTATGACCGGGTCAGCTATGACCGGGTGCTGTCGGACAATCTCAAGGTGATGGATGCGAGCGCAGTGGCTTTGTGCCGCGATTCGAACATCCCGATCATCGTTTTCAACATCCGCGAGCCGGGCAATCTGGCACGCGTGCTTGCCGGCGAAGGCGTTTCGACGCTCGTCGGACCAGTGGAGGATTGAATGCCCAAATATGACAAGGCCGATGTCGAACGCCGCATGAACGGCGCGGTAGAGGCGCTTAAGCATGATCTGGCGGGTCTGCGCACCGGCCGCGCCAACGCTGCCATGCTCGATCCGGTGACGGTCGAGGTTTACGGCAGCCACATGCCGATCAATCAGGTCGCATCAATCACCGCCCCCGAACCGCGGATGCTGTCGGTGCAGGTGTGGGACAAATCGAACGTCGGCCCGGTCGACAAGGCGATCCGTTCGGCCGGCCTTGGTCTTAATCCGATTGTCGATGGCCAGACGCTGCGTCTTCCCATTCCGGAAATGACGCAGGAACGCCGCAAGGAACTCTCCAAACTCGCCGGCCAATATGCCGAAAAGGGCAAGATCGCTGTGCGCAACGTGCGCCGTGATGCCAATGAATCGCTGAAGATCGACGAAAAGAAGGGCGAAATCAGCGAGGACGAGCTGAAGCGGCTGGAAACCGAAGTGCAGAAGATGACTGACAAGGCCATTGCCGACATCGACGCCGCAGCTGACGCGAAGGAAAAGGAAATCCTCGGTCAGTGAGGGGCATTGCGCCCGATCTACGGAATTGCATCCTCCTATGCCGCTGACCTCCGCCTCGCCCCGCCATGTTGCCATCATCATGGATGGCAATGGCCGCTGGGCGAAAAAGCGCATGCTCCCCCGCGTTGCCGGGCACCGCGCGGGGGTGGAGGCGGTGCGCAAGATAGTGCGCGCGGCCGGCGATCTCGGCCTCGAATGCCTCACGCTCTACGCCTTCTCGAGCGAAAATTGGCGCCGGCCGGAGGAAGAGGTCTCGGACCTTATGGGCCTGATGCGCCGCTTCATCGCCTCCGACCTTGATGAATTTGCCAAGGCGGGCGTGCGGCTCAAGGTCATCGGCGATCTCTCGCGCTTTGCCCCCGAAATCCGTGGCGACATCGAAGGCGCGATTGCCCGCACCGCAACCAACAGCCGCACCACACTCGCGGTCGCGCTGAACTATGGCGCGCAGGACGAGATTGTCCGCGCCGCCCGGGCCGCAGCCGCAGAAGGCGCGATCACCACGGAGAATATCGAGCGGCACCTCGACACCGCGGACATGCCACCGCTTGATCTCCTGATCCGCACCTCCGGCGAAGTGCGCCTGTCGAACTTCCTGCTGTGGCAGGCGGCCTATGCCGAGCTGCTGTTCGTCGATACGCTCTGGCCCGATTTCACGCCCGAGCATCTGGCGGACGCGCTCCGCCAGTTCGGCAAGCGCGAACGGAGGTTCGGCGGGCTGTGAGCATGAAAGTCACATCCGGAGGTTCGCCGGGGAACGGCAAGAGGGCATTCGCGTGACGAGCCCGACCACCAAATCCGATCTCGGCACCCGCATCCTCTCGGCCATCGTTATGGTCGCTGTCGCCGGCACTGCGCTGTGGTTCGGCGGGTGGGTTTTCACCGCCTTCGTCGTCGCGGTGGGCTTGGGCGTGCTGTGGGAATGGTGGGGCCTCGCCAGCAAAATCGCCAAGACGCCATTTGGCGCGATGCTGTGGATGGTCGCGGGAACCAGCTATGTCGCATTCGCGATGGCGGTCCTTGTCGGGCTCGGTCAGCAAAGCGCTTCAGCGGCGCTCATTCCGATAGCGCTGGTGGTTGCCGTCGACATCGGGGCCTATTTCGCCGGCCGGACCTTTGGCGGGCCGAAGATTGCGCCTGCAATCAGCCCAAGCAAGACCTGGGCGGGGCTGATCGGAGGCGCAACAGCGGCGACACTGGTGCTGCTAAGCTTGAATGGTAGCGCTTTGACGCAGTTCGGCAGTCCAGCCAGTCAAGATCTCCACCACTCCTATATCATCGTCCTCCACTGGTGGATGGTGATCGCTGTCGGTCTGGCCACAGCCGTGATCGCGCAAACCGGAGACTTCTTCGAAAGCTGGATGAAGCGCCGCGCGGGCGTCAAGGATTCGGGCAATCTCATCCCCGGGCACGGCGGATTGTTTGACCGGGTGGACGGCCTGCTCGCCGTGTTGTTCGTTGGCGGAATGGTCTGGCTGGTGCTGTCATGACCCGCACCCTTTCCGTCTTCGGCGCGACCGGCTCGGTCGGGGCATCGACGCTTGATCTGGTGCGGCGCAATCGTGATGCGTGGGAGATTGTCGCGCTGACCGCGCACAGTGACGCAGCCGGGCTGGCCGCACTTGCCAAGGAATTCCGGCCGCATGTCGCGGTGATCGGTGATGCGCTCTACGCCGGCGATCTCAGGAAGGCGCTGG
The DNA here is from genome assembly GCA_947463325.1 of Sphingomonadaceae bacterium. Classification (GTDB taxonomy): domain Bacteria; phylum Pseudomonadota; class Alphaproteobacteria; order Sphingomonadales; family Sphingomonadaceae; genus Sphingopyxis. The sequence goes on along the minus strand of CANHQT010000025.1, from coordinate 29,397 downwards.
CGGGGGAGGGCATCCTCGTCGCCGCAGGGCCCGATGCGCTGATCGAGGCGGCGAAGATGGGGGCGGAAGTCACCATGGCGGCGATTGTCGGCTGCGCTGGCCTTGCCCCCACCATGGCGGCGATCGAATGCGGCAAGACTGTTGCTCTCGCCAATAAGGAAAGCCTGGTCGCGGCAGGGGCGCTGATGATGGCAGCGGCGCGTGCCTCCGGCGCGACGATCCTGCCGGTCGACAGCGAACATAACGCTATTTTCCAATGCCTTGCGGGTGATATTTCCCGCGTCGCGAAAATCACCCTGACCGCCAGCGGTGGCCCCTTCCGCACCCGATCGAGTGACGAGATGCGAGTGATGACCCCCGATCAGGCTGTCGCGCACCCGAACTGGTCGATGGGCGCGAAGATCAGCGTCGATTCGGCGACGATGATGAACAAGGGCCTTGAGCTGATTGAGGCCTATCATCTGTTCCCGGTCGGGCTCGACCGGCTCGACATCCTTGTCCATCCGCAATCGATCATCCACTCGATGGTCAGCTACGTCGATGGCTCGACCCTGGCGCAGCTCGGGCCGCCGGACATGCGCGTGCCGATCGCCAGCGCGCTTGCTTGGCCCGACCGCATGGCAACGCCCTGCGCGCCGCTCGATCTCGCTGCCATTGGCAAGCTCGAATTCGAAGCGCCGGACGAGGTGCGCTTTCCCGCGACCCGCCTGTGCCGCGATGCCATCCGCGAAGGTGGTGGCCGGCCGGCGCAGCTCAACGCTGCAAACGAGATTGCCGTTGCGGCGTTTCTTGGCGGAAAGATCGGATTCCTCGATATTGCCGCATTGGTCGAAAGAGTGATGGACGCGCACGCCCCGATTGCGCCACAAACGCTTCATGACGTGTTCACCATCGACGCGCAAAGTCGCGTGCAGGCGGCGGACTTGATTTCGGCGCTCGTCGCCTGACCGGAGCAGCATGATCGAAAACCCCGGATTCCTGTTTACCGTCCTCGCCTTTCTGGCTGTGTTGGGCCCGCTCGTGTTCATCCACGAGCTGGGTCATTATCTGGTCGGGCGCTGGTGCGGCATTCGCGCTGAAACCTTCTCGATCGGCTTTGGCCGCGAAGTTCTTGGCTGGACCGACAAGCGCGGCACGCGCTGGAAAGTCGGTTGGATGCCGCTCGGCGGCTATGTCCAGTTCGCAGGAGACGAGGATGCAGTCTCGACCCCGCATGCGGTGACGGCGAGCGAGCCCGAAGGCAGCTTTGCCAGTGCGGCGCTGTGGAAACGCTCGCTGACTGTGGCGGCCGGGCCGGCAGCCAATTTCCTGCTGGCGATCATCATTTTGGCTGGCTTTGCGCTGGCATATGGCCGGGTTGAAACGCCGCCTGTCGCTGGAACGGTGCAGGCAGGTAGTGCCGCTGCGGCGGCTGGTATCGAAGCCGGTGACCGCATCGTATCGATCGATGGGCGGGCGATGCAGACATTCGTCGATATTCCGATGGCGGTTATCCATCGCGCCGGAGAGCCGATGCAGCTGGTTATCGAGCGTCAGGGCAATATCAGCAGCATCACCGTCACCCCGCGCCTTGCCGAAGAAACTGACCGTTTCGGCAACCGCATTGAACGTGGCCTCCTCGGCATCACCTCGGGTCCAGCGGCGATACGGGAGGTCTCTGTCATGGAGGCGCCGGTAGTCGGCGCGCAGCAGGCCTGGGCAATTACCCGGCAGATGGCGGAAGTCATCTGGCAGCTGCTGACCGGGCGGCGTGGGATTGAGGATTTGGGCGGCCCGCTCAAAATCGCGGATTCGGCGGGCGAGCAGGCCTCGCTCGGCATTCTCGCCTTCGTCAGCTTCGCGGCGATGATCTCGCTCAACCTCGGTTTCGTGAACCTGCTGCCGCTGCCCATGCTTGATGGCGGCCATCTCATGTTCAACGCGGTGGAGGCTGTTCGCCGCCGTCCCGTCAGTGTCGCGACCCAGCAGATTGCCTATCGGGCGGGCTTTGCGGTGCTGGCGACGCTGATGATTGTCGTAACTTTCAATGATCTCGGCGCTTTTGGGCTCTGGGAACGGCTCGCCGGGTTGATTGGCTGACGCGCTTGGGGCAGAGGAGCGCAACCGCTGGGGGCAGTGGCCCGGTCCGGATGAAGCGTGCAGGGGGCCCGCTTTGCAAATGACAAGAAGAGGTAGGATGCCCGTGAAGGCCCAACGCCACGTTTCCCGCCAGATCGTGGCTTCGCTGATGGCAGGCTCAATGCTCGCCACTCAGAGCATAGCTGCGGTTGCGCAAACTGTTCCTGTGGCGCAGCCCCCTGCCGCGCCCGCCGCAACCACGCCGCCGCCGGCACTTGCGCCAGCCCAGCGCCAGATCCGTTCAATCACCGTGGTCGGCAACCAGCGGTTGGAGTCGGATACGGTTCGTTCCTACGCCAATCTGCGCGTTGGCCAGAATTATGACCGCGCCACGCTGGATGCGGCGCTGCGTGCGCTCTCGCAAACAGAGCTGTTCTCTGATTTCCAGATCACCGACAATGAAGGCGCTCTCGTCATTCAGGTGACCGAGAATCCGGTGATCAATCGCATCATCCTCGAAGGCAATCGCCGGCTGGATGATGACAAGATTCAGCCTGAACTGCGGCTCGCGCCGCGCCAGATCTATACCCGTAGCCGGGTACGCGCCGACGTTGCGCGCATCATCGAGCTTTACAAGCGGCAGGGCCGCTATGCCGCGACGGTCGAACCACAGCTGGTCCGGCTTGACCAGAACCGCGTCGATATCGTGTTCGAGATCAGCGAGGGTGATCGTAGCCGCGTCCGCCAGATCAACATTCTCGGCAACGAGGCTTTCTCGGACGGCGACCTCAAGGATGAGATGGCGACGCGCGAACGGCGGCTGACCACGGTCCTTTCATCGAATACCACCTATGATCCCGATCGTCTGGCCTATGACCAGCAGAAGTTGCGCCAATTCTACCTGACACAGGGGTATGCGGACTTCCGCGTGGTTTCGGCCGTTGCCGAACTGACCAGCGACCGACAGGATTTCATCATCACCTATGTGGTGGAAGAGGGCGAGCGCTACCGCTTCGGGCCTGTCACCATCGAAAGCCAGCTGCGCGATTTCACGCCTGAACTCCTGCAGGGTTCGCTGCCGATGCGCGAAGGCGACTGGTACAATGCCAAGCAGGTCGAAGACACCGTCGAATCGCTGAGCGAGAGCGCAGGGCTGTTCGGCTATGCCTTTGCCGACATCCGTCCGCGCTTTACCCGTGATCCTGAAACGCGGACGATGAGCATCGTTTTCCAGGTCGCGGAATCGCCCCGCGTCTATGTCGAAAACATAGCGGTCAACGGCAATACGCTGACGCAGGACAAGGTGATCCGGCGCGAATTCCGTCTGAACGAAGGGGACGCGTTCAACAGTTTCCTCGTCCGTCGCTCGCAGGACCGCATCAACAGCCTCGGCTATTTCCAGGAAAATCTGGAGATTGCGCAGAACCCTGGTTCCGCGCCTGATCGTGTTGTCCTCGAAACCAATGTGGAAGAACGCCCGACGGGCGAACTCTCGCTGTCTGCCGGCTTCTCCTCGATCGAGAATTTCATCCTTCAGGGCTCGATCCGCCAGCGCAACTTCCGCGGTTTGGGCCAGACGATCGGCGCCTCGGTCAACTATTCGAGCTTCTCGAAATCGGTCGAGCTCAGCTTCACCGAACCTTATGTGTTTGACCGGAACATCAGCTTCTCCGGCTCTGTTTACCGGCGCGATCTCAACAGCTTCAACTTCATCAACAACAACCGCGAAACGACGTTCCAGCAAATTACAACCGGTCTGTCGTTGCGTGCGGGTGTTGCGCTGAACGAATATCTCTCGTTGTTGATGACCTACAGCCTCAACCATGACGATGTTACGCTGGATCGGAACATCTACTTCTTCAACGGGCAGTGCGATCCCCTGATTGCCGGACGCTATCTGTGCGATGCCATTGGCAAGCGTACGACCAGCCTTGCCGGCTACTCCCTGATTTATGATGATCGCGACAACCGCTTGCGCCCGACGCGGGGGCAGAGCTTTGCGCTGAGTCAGGAATTTGCCGGGCTCGGTGGTTCGGTCAGTTATCTGCGTACCCGCGTCAATGCGACCAAGCATTTCCGTCTGTTCGGAGATTTCATCCTCTCGGCATATGCGGAGGGCGGATATATCCTTCCGTTCGGTGATAATGGCGTGGCCGCCGGATCCGACCGTATTCGTCTGACCGACCGCTTCTTCCTCGGCGAGCCGCAGATGCGCGGGTTCGATATTCGCGGGGTTGGCCCGCGCGTGATCCGCTATACCGACGTCAACCTTACCGACACCCGCAACCCGGTTGTCTCTACCGACCGTCGCTCGCGGATTGACGACGCGCTGGGCGGCCGGGCCTATTATCAGGGCCGGCTCGAGGTTGATATTCCGCTGGGCAGCGGCGCGCGCGAACTGGGTCTTCGCCCGTCAATCTTCATGGACGTGGGCTCGGTGTTCAACGTCCGGACCCCGCCGCTGACCACGCTCAACAGCTTCCGTGACACGGATGGCAACTTCAAGACCCTGTGCCGCAACCAAACGACTGGTGCCACGCAGTTTGGCACACAGGCGATCGTCAACAATGTGCCCACGGGCGAATTTAACGAGTGTCCCGCCGGCTTTGGCGGCATCCGACCGTTCGACGAACGCTTCTTGGGCGATTCTATCAGCCCCCGCCTTTCGGTGGGTGCGGGCGTCAATTGGAACTCGCCCTTCGGCCCATTCCGCATCGACCTCGCCTATGCCCTCCTGCGTGAGGAAGGCGACGATACCAAACTTCTGACATTCAACGTAGGAACCCAATTCTGATGATCACCAAGTTCAAGTCGGCGGCGCTTGTCGCCGCACTCGCCGCTGCGACAGCGTTCACGACTCCGGCACTGGCCCAACGTGGCGGTGCGGCGCCTGCTGCTCCGGTTGTTGTGGTGGCGGATATTGACGCTGCTGTGCAGCAGTCGGCCGCTTTCACCACGGCCGTTACCCAGATCCAGACGACCTATGCGCCGCAGATCCAGAATCTGAACGTCCGTCGTCAGGCGCTGCAGACCGAGCTGCAGACGCTGTTCCAGGCTGCTCAGACGGCCCAGGCAGCGACGCCGCCCAACGAACAGAATGTGCAGAATGCGATCCGTGCATTCCAGACCGCACAGCAGGCAGCAGAACGCGAGATCGCCACGCTCAACGCGCCGATCGAACTCGCCGTGTCCTATGTGCAGGAACAGATCACGCTGCGCATGAATGAGGCCGTGACAGCCGCCCGCACCGCGCGTCGCGCCGACATCGTGCTGACCCGCGGTGCCGCTATCCAGGTTGCTGACAGCGCCAACATCACGCCCGCGATTGTCGTCGAACTCAACCGGCTGGTGCCGAACGTCCAGATCGTGCCGCCGCAGGGTTATGAACCGGGCAGCCTGATGCGCGCCCAACAGCAGCAGGCCGCTGCCGCTGCTGCTGGCACGCCTGCTCCCGCCGCCACGCCTGAAACGCGCTGAGGCTGGACAGATGAGCGAGGCGGAAGCAGCCGGCGAAGCGTTGCCGGGGTTTGACGTCCGGCGCGTGCTCGCGCTGCTTCCGCACCGCTACCCCATGCTGCTGGTCGACCGGGTGGTCGATTATGTGCCGAACCGCACGATCCACGCGATCAAGGCGGTGAGCATGAATGAGCCATTCTTCCAGGGCCATTTCCCTGGTCGGCCGATCATGCCCGGCGTGTTGATTGTCGAGGCGCTGGCGCAGGCGGCCGGTGTGCTGGCTATCGAATCGATGGGCCTCGCCGATTCCGGCAAGCTCGTCTATTTCATGGCGATTGACGGTGCGAAGTTCAGGAAACCGGTTGAACCCGGCTGCCTCCTCCACCTTCATGCGGATATCGTCCAGGCCAAGCGCACCATCTGCCGTTTTGAAGGCCGTGCGTTGTTTGACGACGGCAGCCTTGCCGCGGAGTGCAGTTTCACCGCGATGATCGCAGACGCCCCGGCCTGAGCGCCGGCACGTCTTGCATTCCCCGGCGTCCGCCGCTATCGGGCGCGTCTTCCCGCTTTCGGGTAACCCCTCCGGCTGGTCGGAAACCAGCCCTCATGGAGCGCGCAATGAAGCAGAATATTCATCCCGACTATCACATGATCAAGGTGCAGATGACCAACGGCACCGTGTTCGAAACGCGCTCCACCTGGGGCAATGAAGGCGATACGCTGCAGCTCGACATTGATCCGAGCGCGCACCCCGCATGGACCGGCGGCACGGGCCGTCTGCTCGATGCCGGTGGTCAGGTCGCCAAGTTCAACAAGCGCTTCGGCGGGCTCAGCCTCAAGAAGTAAGCGCGGCAGTCTTGCCGGTTACAAAAAAGGGCTCCGCATCAGCGGAGCCCTTTTTCGTTCCAGCGATCTGCACCCTTACAGACGGTGCATCGCGCAGATCTTGTTGCCTGCCGGATCGCGCAGATAGGAAAGGTACAGCTTCATACCGGCCCCTTCGCGCACGCCGGGCGGGTCTTCGATGGCGGTGCCGCCATGCGCAAGGCCAGCGGCGTGGAATGCATCAGCTTCCTCTGCCGATGCGGCTGCAAAGCCGAGGGTGCTGCCATTGCCGCAGGTCGCTTCTGCGCCGTCGATCGGCTTGGTGAGCAAGAACAGGCCGCCATTATGCATGTAAATGACCCGGCCCTTGGGATCGACGAAACCGGGCTTTACGCCCAGCGCGCCAAGGGCTGCGTCGTAAAAGACTTTCGACGCTTCGATATCATTGGCGCCGAGCATGACGTGTGAAAACATGATTCCTCCCTCGTGGGTTGCACGATGCAACCTATCACTCCGCAGAGCCCGGTCAATCGGACGTCAACGGAATACGACCGTCTTGTTCCCGTCGATAAGGACGCGTTGCTCGCCCACCATATGTACCGCACGGGCAAGCACGCTGGCTTCGATGTCTCTGCCGATGCGGATCATGTCGGCGACACTGTGGCGATGATCGACGCGTTCAACCGCTTGCTCGATGATGGGCCCTTCATCGAGATCGGCGGTCACGAAATGGGCGGTCGCCCCGATCAGCTTGACGCCGCGCGCATGCGCCCGGTGATAGGGGCGCGCGCCGGTGAACCCGGGAAGGAAGCTGTGATGGATGTTGATCGCCCGCCCCGCCAGCGTCTGTGACAATTGCGGCGAGAGAATCTGCATATAACGCGCCAGTACCAGATAGTCGGCACCGCTCTCAGCCATCAGGCTGACAATGGCGTCTTCCTGCTCCGCACGGTTGCTGTCATCGACCGGCAGATGATGGAATGGAACGCCATGCCACTCGCTCATCGCGCGCAGCGTGTCATGGTTGGATACCACCCCGACGATATCGACGGAGTGGGTGCCAGTTGACCAGCGATGGAGCTGATCATTGAGGCAGTGGCCACCCTTGGACACGGCAATCAACATTTTCGGCCGAACCGACTGCGCACGCAGTTGCCAGTCCATTGCATAATCGGCGGCAACCGGGTGCAGCGCGTTGCGGATCAGATCGATTTTGGCAGGGAAAGCCGGCCCGTCACCGCGAAAGACGATGCGCATGAAGAAGCGCATGCTGTCAGGATCCGCATATTGCTGACTGTCAAGAATGAACCCGTCGATTGATGCCAGCGTGCCGGCGACCGCGGCGACAATCCCGGTCCTGTCAGCGCAGGAAATGGTGAGGATATAGGCCATGGGCTATCCCAAAACGGTCAATAGACCACAACGCTCCGTATACTCTCTCCGGCGTGCATCAGGTCGAAGCCCTTGTTGATCTCTTCGAGCGTCAGGATGTGGGTGATCATCGGATCGATGGCGATCTGGCCGTCCATGTACATATCGACGATTTTGGGCACATCCGTCCGGCCCTTTGCTCCGCCAAAGGCGGTTCCCTTCCACACGCGGCCGGTGACCAGCTGGAACGGTCGGGTGGCGATTTCCTTGCCCGCTTCCGCGACGCCGATGATGATCGACTGGCCCCAGCCGCGGTGGCAGCATTCAAGCGCGGTGCGCATAACTTCGGTGTTGCCGGTGCAATCGAAACTGTGATCGGCCCCGCCGTCAGTCAGCACGGCGATGGCGGCAATCGTTTCCTCGCGCGATTTTTCGCGGGCGTCGATGAAATGGGTCATGCCGAACTGCCGGCCCCATTCTTCACGCGCGGGATTGATGTCGATGCCGACAATGGCGCTCGCACCGGCCAGTCGCGCACCCTGGATGACGTTGAGGCCGATTCCGCCCAGCCCGAACACGACGACTGTATCGCCGGCCTGTACCTTGGCTGTGTTGAGGACCGCGCCAACGCCTGTGGTCACGCCGCAGCCGATATAGCAGCTGGTCTGGAACGGCGCATCGCTGCGGATCTTCGCCACCGCAATCTCGGGCAATACGGTGAAGTTCGAGAATGTGGAGCAGCCCATATAATGGAAGATCGGCTGACCTTTGTAGGAAAAGCGGGTCGTTCCGTCGGGCATCAATCCCTTGCCCTGCGTCGCGCGGATCGCAGTGCACAGGTTGGTCTTGCCCGACCGGCAGCTTTTGCAACTGCCGCATTCGGGGGTGTAGAGCGGGATAACATGGTCCCCCGGCACGACGCTGGTAACGCCGGGACCGACTTCTCGGACGATACCTGCGCCTTCATGGCCGAGGATGCTGGGGAACAGCCCTTCGCTGTCGAGCCCGTCGAGCGTGTAGGCGTCAGTATGGCAAATGCCGGTCGCCATGATTTCGACGAGCACTTCGCCCGCTTTCGGACCTTCGAGGTCGAGTTCGACAATCTCGAGCGGCTGCTTGGCGGCAAAGGCGACTGCGGCGCGGGTTTTCATCGGTACGGTCCCTCTGGATATGGTTCTGCCACCCTTATCCGGACAGGGTAGCAGCGCAAGGGCAGGCGATGCCTTGCCATCCCATCAGACTATTGACATAAGATGTGCCAATAGTCTGATGGGGAGAGCAGTGTGCGCAAGCGCTGGATAGCAGCAATAGTCGTTGCGGCGGCTGCCGTCGGAGGTCTCTGGCTCGGGCAACGTCCGCTGGGCGAGGCGCTCTACACCCGTATGGCTGAAGCGCGTGCTGGCGGTGACGCTGTGGCAGGATTGCCTGACGGGCTGCATCTCTTTCTCTGCGGCACAGGCTCCCCCTTGCCCGATCCCGCGAGGGCAGGGCCGTGCGCGGCGGTGATCGCCGGCGATCGCCTCTATGTGATCGACGTGGGGGAGGGCGCATCGCGGACGCTCGCACGGGCCCAGTTTCCGCTCGGGCAACTCGACGGCCTGTTCCTCACCCATTTCCACTCCGACCATATCGACGGTCTGGGTCCGTTGATGCTGTTTCGCTGGACGCAGTCTTCGGCGCGTGAGCCGCTGCCGGTGCATGCGCCGGGAGGGGTGGAGGCGGTCATCGCGGGTTTCAATGCGGCCTATGCGACCGACAATGGCTATCGCGTCGCGCACCATGGCGAAGCTATCGTTCCGCCCGCTGGTGCAGGTGCGCGCGCTGTCCCGTTCGCGTTGCCGCCAGCGGACGGATCACCCGTCGTGGTGCTGCGCGATGGGGAACTCACTGTCTCCGCGTTCCGCGTCGATCATGATCCGGTCAGCACCGCTGTCGGCTACCGCTTTGACTATAAGGGGCGCTCGATCGTCATCAGTGGCGACACGGCAGCCAGTAGCGCGGTCACGCGCAACGCGCGGGGTGCGGACTTGCTGCTGCATGATGCATTGCAGCCGCGCCTCGTCGCCGCGCTAACCCGCGGCCTGGCGGCGCGCGGCGCTGCAGGCACAGCAAAGATCACCCGCGACATCCTTGATTATCATGCAACGCCGGAGGAGGCTGCGGAGAGCGCGCGTGCTGCTGGTGTCGACATGTTGATCCTGACCCATATCGTCCCGCCATTGCCGTCGCGCGCGTTCCACGCCGCCTTCCTTGGCGATGCGCCGTCGCGCTATGCTGGGCCGATTGTGGTGGGAGAGGATGGCCAGTTCTTCAGCTTGCCGGCGGGGAGCGATGCCATCGAGCGGGAGGATATTTTGTGACCGGCCAGCCCTATATCGTGCACGGCGCGCTCGGCTCGCCCTATTCGCTCAAGATCCGGGCGGTGATGCGCTACCGGCGCCTGCCGCACATCTGGATGCACGGGCTCGCGACCCACGGTGCCGCCCTCACGCAGGTGAAGGCGCCTGTCATCCCTGTCGTCCAGTTCCCTGACGGCAGCTGGCACAATGATTCCACGCCGCTGATCTATGCGCTCGAGGCCGCGCACAGCGCACGCAGCATCGTCCCCGAGGATTCCGGTCAGGCGTTCCTCGCGCACCTGATCGAGGATTTTGCCGACGAATGGCTGACCAAGGCGATGTTCGGCTGGCGCTGGCTGGCCGAGGCCGATCAGGAGCAGATGAGCCGCTGGCTCGCCTTTGATGCGTTCAAGGGCGGGGGGCTGGAACGCAGCCTCGGCCACGCCGCGATGTTCCGCGACCGGCAGGTCGGGCGCATGGCGATCGTCGGTTGCACGGCGGAGAATTTCCCGCTGATCGAGCGCAGCGCCCGTGATGTGCTGGCGGCGCTGGAAGGGCTGGTGGTCGACCGGCATTGCCTGTTCGGCACACGGCCATCGCTCGCGGAATTCGGCCTTTTCGGGCAGATTTCCCAATTCGGCGTCGATCCGACCCCACAGGCGATCATGCGCGGCGACTATCCCTACACCTATCGCTGGCTTGAGCATGTCGACGACATGAGCGGGGTGGAGGGCGAATGGGATGCACCCGAAGCCGCGCTCCCCGATGCCGTCGCGTCCATCCTCAAGGTGATAGGTTCCGTCTATCTGCCCTTCCTGATCGCCAACGCGAAAGCCCTTGCGGCGGGCGAGGAAAGCGTGCGCCTGACCGCACTCGGCCATGACTATCGCCAAGGTGTGTTCAAATATCAGGCGAAATGCCTCGCGGACCTGCGCGCACGCTATGCTGCGCTCCCGGACGCAGCGCGTGTCCGCATCGAACCGTTGCTGGCAGACGCCGGCTGCCTTGAGCCGATGGTGACGTCATGAAGCTGCACAGCATCCTTGCCGGGCTTGCGGGCGCGGCTGTGCTTGTTGGTGTTGTTATGGCGATCCCGCCAGCTGCGCCGCCCATGCTCGGACCCGTGCCTGTCCGCACTCTGACCGAGCCGGTACCGCCGGAGGTTTCGGACAAGCCAAACATCGTTATCCTCCTGGCTGACGATTGGGGTTTCACCGATGTCGGCGCATTCGGCGGCGAAATGGCAACCCCGCACCTCGATGCCCTTGCGGCGGACGGCGTGCGGTTCAGCAATTTCCATGTCGCGGGCAGCTGCTCCCCCACCCGGGCGATGCTGCAGACCGGGGTCATCAATCACCGCGCTGGCCTCGGCAACATGCCCGAGACCATCCCGCCCGAACATCTCGGCCAGCCGGGCTATGATGCGCAACTCAATGATCGGGTGGTGACGATTGCCGATCAACTGGGCGCCATCGGCTATCGCACATACCTCACTGGCAAATGGCATTTGGGTTACACGCCCGACACAATGCCAACGGCGCGGGGCTATGATCGCGCCTTCGCCCTGTCGCAATCGGGGGCGGACAATTTTGAGGATAAGCCCAACCTCCTCCTCTACGATTATGCCGACTGGACGGAGGATGGACAGCGCGTGAGCCTGCCGGAACCCTTTTATTCCTCGACGCTGATCGTCGATCGCATGATTGGATATATTGATGCTGACCGCACGAGCGCGCGGCGCCCGTTCCTTGCCTCGGTCAACTTCATCGCCAACCATATTCCCGTGCAGGCCAGTGATGCGGACATTGCCGCATATGATGGTCGCTATGATGCCGGCTGGGATGCGCTGCGGGAGGCCCGCCGTCAGGGCGCGATCCGCGCTGGCGTGATGCCGGAGGGGGTGCCGATGGTGCGCATGTCCACCACCGGCGATTGGGCCCGCCTGAGCCCGGAGGAGCGCGCGCAGCGCACCGGCGCGATGGAGGCCTATGGTGCGATGGCGACGGCCATGGACCGGGAGGTCGGCCGGCTGGTCGATCATCTGAAAGCCATTGGCGAATATGAGCGCACGATTTTCGTCTTTTTCTCCGACAATGGCGGGGAGGCGACCGATCCCATGTCGGCCGGGGGGTTCACCACCTTCAACACCCGCCTGCTTTATGACCAGAGCATCGCGCAGCAGGGGCGTCCCGGGTCGTTCACGTCTATCGGTGCGGCCTGGGCGAGCGCGGTGTCCGCGCCGCTCAACGGCTATAAGTTCACCGCGAGCGAAGGCGGCCTGCGCGTGCCGTTGATCATGGCCTGGCCGGGCAATCCTGCATTCCGGCAGGGCAGTGTTGCGGCCGGTTTCTCCCATGTCACCGATGTGACCCCGACCCTCCTGTCACTCGCCGGCGTGGCTGGCCATCGCGGCGAATGGCAGGGCAGGGCGGTGGAGCCGATGATCGGGCGCGATCTCACGCCGATGCTGACCGGCAGCGCCGAAGATGTTCACCCCGATAATGTGCCCTTCGGTTACGAGCTCTCCGGCAATGCCGTATTGTTCAAAGGTGACTGGAAGATGGTCCGCAACCTGCCACCCTATGGCAGCGGGGAATGGGAACTCTACAATATCGCCCGTGATCCAGGCGAAACGACCAACCTCGCCAGCACCGAAACGGCGCGTCTGACCGAGATGCAGGCCGATTACGCCCGTTTTGCAGCCGAAAATGGCGTGCTCGATATGCCCGAAGGCTACACAGCACCCGACCAGATCTTCGACAACGCAATCAACAATCTGTTGCTGCCGCGACTGATGGTCATCGCGCCATGGATTGCCGCGCTGTTGCTCGGGCTCGCCGCATTGTTCGCCTGGTGGCGGAACCGGCGGCGTGCCCGCGCGGTTCCGGCCTGATCCTCAGCGGATCGGCGAGTTGGGGCTCAGCCGCATATCGAGATAATTGTCGACCGACTTCATCAACTGGTCGAGCTCATGCTCAAAGAAATGGTTCGCCCGCGGGATCTCATCATGGTGGATGGTGATGCCCTTTTGCGAGCGCAGCTTTTCAACCAGCTTGGCCACCGATGCCGAGGAGACGATTTCGTCACCCAGACCGTTGACCATGATGCCGCTTGCCGGGCAGGGCGCAAGGAAGGTGAAATCATACATGTTCGCCGGCGGCGCGACGGAGATGAAGCCGCGGATTTCAGGACGCCGCATCAACAGCTGCATTCCGATCCAGGCTCCAAAGCTGAAACCGGCGACCCAGGTTGTCTGCGCCTCTGGATGGATTGATTGCACCCAGTCGAGAGCAGAGGCGGCATCGCTCAGCTCTCCTATGCCATTGTCGAACACGCCCTGCGAACGGCCGACGCCCCGAAAGTTGAAGCGCAGCGTTGCAAAGCCCCGGCGAACAAAGGTCTTGTAGAGCGCCTGCGTAATGCGGTCGTTCATTGTGCCGCCGCCCTGCGGGTGCGGATGAAGGATCAGGGCAACCGGCGCGCGCGGACGGGGCGGGGGGCTGAAACGGCCTTCAAGGCGACCTTCGGGTCCGGGAAAGATGACGTCGGGCATGGGTGCGGCGCTTTCATATCATTGGCCGGCCGGCGGGCTGGCGACTGCAAGCTGCGCCCTATATAGACATGGGTTGCAATCCGCAACTTTTGCGAATCGTTCGCAAAAAACGGCTGCGCAATGTCAGAAGTGCCCATGATCTACCTCGACTATCAGGCAACGACCCCGCTGGCGCCCGAAGCGCGTGAAGCAATGCTCGCCTGGCTCGGCGGGCCGGATAGCGATGGCGGCTTTGCCAATCCGGCTGCGCCCTATCGCATCGGTCGGGCTGCCTCGGTTGCGGTCGAAATGGCGCGGGATGAGGTTGCGGCGCTGCTGCCAAAGGGCGGCCGTGTGATTTTCACTTCGGGCGCGACAGAAGCGATCAACTGGGCGCTCCGTTCGGCTGCCAAGCTTAAGCCGGGCGGCGTTACCGCCAGCGCGATCGAGCATGCCGCTGTTCTGCAATGTGTTGAGGCAATGGCCGGTGCACTTGTGCCGGTCAGCAGTGACGGGATTGCCGTTGTGCCTGATGCATTTCCCGAGAACGGCATTGCCGCGCTGATGCTGGTCAACAACGAAATCGGCACCATCCAGCCGGTCACCCAATGGGTTGAGCGGGTGCACGCGGCCGGGGGCTTGCTGCTGTGTGACGCGGTGCAGGGGTTCGGGCGCATCGCCATTCCCGAGGGGCCGGACCTGATTGCCGTCACTGCGCACAAAATCCACGGGCCAAAGGGCATTGGCGCCTTGTGGATCAGGGACGGGATTGATTTGCCGCCGATGATGCTGGGCGGGGCACAGGAAATGGGTATGCGAGCCGGAACCGTCTCGCCCGCGCTCGTCGCCGGCTTCGGTGCGGCGGCACGAGTGGCGCGCGAACGCATGGCTGCCGATGCGGCCCATGCCGAACGCCTGTGGGCCATTGCGCAAGCGGAAATGGCAGGCTGGAACATCAACGGCTCCATGCAGGCGCGTTGGCACGGCAACCTGAACCTGCGGCTGGAGGGAGTGAATGCCACGCGCCTCCTCTCCGATGCGCGCGGCGTCGCCTTCACGCTCGGCAGCGCCTGCGGCAGTGGCTCGGGCCGGTCGAGCCATGTGTTGAGGGCGATCGGACTGTCGGAAACCGAAGCGCGCGCCTCGATCCGCCTTGGGTGGGGGCGGTTCACCAGTGAAGCGGACTTGCGCGAAGGGCTTGGCGCTATCAAGTCTGCAGCTGAACTGCAAAAGGTGCCCGCATGATCCGCGCGACATTCATCCATGCTGACGGGGAGGGACGCACCGAGGCATCCGGGGCTGCCGATGAAACGCTGCTCTCGGTCGCGCAGGCGGCAGGCATGCCGCTCGAAGGAACGTGCGAGGGCCAGATGGCCTGCTCGACCTGCCATGTGATCGTGACTGCAGAGGATTTCGCGAAACTCCCGCGCGCCAGCGAGTCCGAGGAGGATATGCTCGATCTCGCAGCCGGTGCCTGCCGGACCAGCCGCCTCGCCTGTCAGATCCGCATGGGTGAAATGCCGGACGGCATCACGGTACGGATCCCGTCAGAGAGCATCGATATGCAGGGCGTCTGAGGGCGCGCTGCGCGCTAGGGCTTGCATGGTTGTAGCGACTGCTACATAAATTGCGTCTCATACTAAGTGGGAGACGCCTCCATGTTGCTGTTCCGACTGTTCTTGGCTGCCTGTTTTCTGGCGCTCGTCGGCTATACCGTCGTCACTATCAGCATTGATGGCTGGAACCTGCTGCCGGTTTTCTTCGGGGACATTGCCGAGATGCGCTGGCCGGGCCAGTTCAACGCCGATTTCTTCACCTTCCTCCTGCTGTCCGGTCTGTGGGTGTCGTGGCGCCACGGCTTCAGCGCCGGCGGTCTGGCACTGGGGCTGGTTGCGGTGTTCGGCGGTATGGTTTTCCTCTCCGTCTATCTCATTTTCCACAGCTATCGTTGTCAGGGGAATATGGCCGCCCTGCTTCTCGGCCCTCAACGCGTAGCGGCGTGATCCGGCCGTGGTTGGCGGCTTGCCTTGCCAAAGCCGCTGACCGGGGCCATATGCGCGGCGGGAGTCGGGCGGACGTCGTCTTCGCCAACCCGGTCAGGTCCGGAAGGAAGCAGCCGCAACGAATTCGCGGCGGGTCGTTCCGGCTCCCACCCTCGCCATTGTTACGCTGGACGCCGCTACGCTAGACGTGCGGCATGATCAGGCGAATCTGGAACTGGCTTGGCCCGGCAGGGCGGCCTTTGGCAGCAATCATGCTGCTTTGCGCGGCCGGTACGCTTGGTGCCATGTTCACCGCACCGCTCGGCCCGATCCCGCTGGTCGGCCTCATCGCCGTGCTTTTCCTGCCGTTCCCGACCGGCCTTCTCTACAGCGCAGCCATGCTCGCGCTCTATTTGGTGCTGCGCCTGATCGGCGGCTGGTTCCTGACGAAGGGGAGGGGGTTGGACGTCGGTGCGGGCCTGCTGGCTGTGGTCGCCATCCTCTGCGTCGGCTGGGCGGTGCCCTCGCAACTCAATGCTGCAGCAGGTGTCGGAAACGGATCGGTTGCGCCGATAACGCCGGTGGCGTTGCCCGAAAGCGGGCGGATCGCGCTGGTCAGTCAGGGCACAACCCACCAATGGGTTGGTTGCCAATCCTTCTGCATCGCGTTGCTGTTGTCGGGAAAGCTGCAGGCGGTCGATATCGCGCTCAGTGAGGGCGTGCCTGCCCCTCTTGCCAGGCTGCAAGGCTGGCGGATCACTGCGCGCGGTCCTGCTGGGGCTGAAAGCCGGGCCTGCCTGCGCGGCCGGCGTGACTATAGCAGCATCATTCGCCGTGAACGCGAGATGCGCCGAGACGATTTCAAGGGCGGTACCTCGATCATCTGGGATGATTATGTCGAGCCCTGTTTCGACGTTCAGCCGGTGGAGGTCGATCCCGCAGCGCAGCTGACGCTGGTCAACTATTCTCGCCGCGATCTGGAAGCGCGGGATGACCGGACCGGGCTTAATGACGACATCGAACTGCGCCGCATCATTGTGCCGCGCGGGAACGCTGCACCGCTGGTGCGCGAAGCGGTCGGGCGCACTGGCCTTGGCTATGCCGTCCCGTTGATGATCTGGCCGTTTGGCGGGACTGCGGCTAGCGGTGGCACATTCACGCCCGGCCTGTGGCAGACGCGTACCATGACCATGACCTATCAATGGGAAGTCGAGGCCAATTGGTGGCCGATGGTCGACGGCGGCGACGCGCTGCTCGACCGGACGGTTGATGAACTCGATGCCTTGCTCGCTGCTCGTTAGCGAATGTTCGACAGCGGCGGCAGCAGCGCCTAATCTGGATGAATGATGGGTGATTCCGGCGAGATAAACGGCGAGCAGCCGGACATGGATGAGGTTCCGAACGCTGCCGAGCTTGAGGCGGCGGGCCAGTCGGCGCTGTTTGGCGCGCCGGAACTGCCGCCGGCCGCTCCGGCAACGGGCAGCGCGTCTGCCTATCGCGTCCTTGCCCGCAAATATCGTCCGCAAACCTTTGCCGAGCTGATCGGCCAGGATGCCATGGTGCAGACGCTGGCCAATGCTATCCGGCGCGACCGCTTGGCCCATGCCTTTCTCATGACAGGTGTTCGCGGGGTCGGGAAAACCTCGACTGCGCGGCTCATTGCCAAGGGGCTCAACTGCACCGGCCCTGACGGCACCGGCGGCCCCACCATCGAACCATGCGGTGTATGCGATGCGTGCACCGCCATCGCCGAAGGGCGCCATATAGACGTTATAGAAATGGACGCCGCCAGCCACACCGGCGTCGACGATGTGCGTGAAATCATTGAGGCGGTTCGCTACGCCGCCGTGTCAGCGCGCTACAAAATTTATATCATCGACGAAGTCCACATGCTGTCCAAGAACGCGTTCAACGCGCTTCTGAAGACGCTCGAGGAACCGCCGCCACACGTCAAATTCCTGTTCGCCACGACAGAGGTGAATAAGGTCCCGGTGACAGTCCTGTCGCGGTGCCAGCGTTTTGACCTCAGGCGCATCACGCCTGATCTTTTGTTCGATCATTTCCGCCGCATCTGTGAAGCGGAGAAAGTCTCGGCGGACGATGTCGCGCTGCGCATGATAGCGACAGCAGCGGAAGGCTCTGTCCGGGACGGTCTGTCCATTCTCGATCAGGCCATTGCGCATGCCGATCTCGACGGCGGCGGGCTGGTCACTGCGGCGCAGGTCGAAGACATGCTCGGGCTATCCGATGGCGGCGCGACGCGGCGGCTGTTCGCGGCGCTGCTCGGTGGGGAGCCGGGGGGCGCGATTGACGAGGTGCGCTTGCAATATGCGCTCGGCAATGATCCTGCCGCCATCGTCCGCGGTCTGATGCGCCTTGCTCATGGCGTGGCGCTCCATCGCGCCAGCCGAGCCGACGACCCCGGCATGATTCCAGAGGATGCGGCAGCTGTCGCCGACTGGGCAGGCCAGATGGGCATGGCCCGCATCCAGCGGCTTTGGCAGCTATTGCTCCGCGCGCATGATGAGGTTGCCCGGGCAGGCGATGCACTAGCCGCGCTCGAAATGGCAGTCTTACGCATCGTGCATGCCGGAACCATGCCCGATCCCGACGATCTGGCCCGGTTGCTGCACGAGCGCGGCGACGCGGCCCCGACGACGCTTGCCCCGCCGGCACCTGCCCCCCCTGCGCAACCACCGGCTGGGGATGAGCCCGCTGCAATCGCGCCCAAGGCTGATCCGGCCGAGGCCACGCCTGTCGCTCTGGCGGCCGCCCCAAATCAGGTCGGGCCTGTTGCGATTACCGACATTGCCGAATGGCTATCGGGTTCGGGTGAGCTTGTCCTGGCATCGCTGGTGCGGCGCGAAGCACGGGTTGTCTCGCTGGAGCATGGCGCTTTGGTGCTTCAGGCCGTGCCAGCCATCAGTGATGGCGACGCCTCTGCCATCGCATCTGCGCTGGCCCGCGCTACGCAGCAGCCATGGCGCGTGTCGCTGGCGCAAGAACAAGGCGCACCCAGCCTCCACGAACAGACCCAAGCCGCAGAGGCTAATCGCGAGGCCGAGCTGTTGCGCCATCCGTTGGTCGTAGCCACATTCGCAGCCTTCCCGGAAGCCGAGCTGGTGCGCATGCCGCGCGCAGCCGGCAACGGGTAGGCCAAATTTCGAGGAGTAATCGCATGAAATCGATGGAAGAAATGCTTGCAGCCGCTCAGCAGGCCGCAGCTACCATCCAGCAGCAGATGAGCGACGCGCAGGCGAAGCTCGACGCCATCGAGGTCGAGGGTGTGGCTGGCGGCGGGCTCGTGCGCGTCACTGCGACGGCCAAGGGACGCATTCGGCGCGTCAGCATCGACGAGAGCCTGCTTGCCCCTTCGGAAAAGCAGATGGTCGAGGATTTGGTAGCCGCCGCGTTCAATGACGCCCGCACCAAAGCGGATTCTGTGAGCAATGCCGAAATGTCCAAGATGACGCAGGGTCTGCCGCTGCCGCCGGGCTTCAAGCTGCCATTCGGCTAAGCCATTGAAGCACTGACGCCCGAGCGCCATATCCTTGGCAAGAATGTGCAGCGCATCGTGCGCTGCCCGGAGTATCGATGACCCAGTCTTTCCCTCTGCTGCCGCTGCGAGACATCGTCGTTTTCCCGCAGATGGTGGTCCCCTTGTTCGTCGGTCGCGATCGTTCGGTCGCTGCGCTGGAGCGTGCGATGGCGGGCGACAAGGATATCTTCCTCGTCGCGCAGCTTGATCCTGCTGAGGATGATCCGGGGTCGGACGATCTCTTTGATCTTGGCGTCATCGCCAGCGTACTGCAGTTGCTGAAGCTGCCCGATGGAACCGTGCGGGTGCTGGTTGAGGGCAAGGGACGCGCACGCCTGACTTCGCTCGAGTCGCATGAAGGCTGGACCGAGGCCCATGTCGAGGCGTTAGCGGAACCGGGCGAGGACAGCCCCGAGCTGACTGCGCTAATGCGCACCACCATCAGCCAGTTTGGCGATTATGCAAAGCTCAACAAGCGCTTGCCGGCCGAGACGGTGACTCAGCTCGAACAGCTCGAGCGTGCCTCTCAGGTGGCGGACACCATCGCTGCCAACCTCAACGTCAAGGTCGCCGACAAGCAGGCCATGCTGTCCGAAGCTGACGTGGCCAAGCGGCTCGAAATGGTGCTTGCCTTCATGGAGGGAGAGCTCGGCGCGCTTCAGGTTGAAAAGCGCATCCGCGGCCGTGTGAAGCGGCAGATGGAAAAGACCCAGCGGGAATATTATCTCAACGAGCAGCTAAAGGCGATCCAACGCGAACTTGGCGGTGCCGGCGATGACGAGGGCGGCGAAGGGGAGATTGCAGAGCTCCAAGCCAAGATCGACAAAGCAAAGATGCCCAAGGAAGCGCGCACCCGTGCGCTCGCGGAGCTAAAGAAACTCAAGGGCATGGCGCCGATGTCCGCCGAAGCGACGGTCGTGCGCAATTATCTCGACGTCATGCTGGGTGTGCCCTGGGGCAAGGCGAGCAAGATCAAGTCGGACATCGGGGCGGCACAGGCCGTGCTCGATGAGGATCATTTCGGTCTCGAAAAGGTCAAGGAACGCATCGTCGAATATCTCGCGGTGCAGGCCCGCACCCGCAAGCTCAAGGGCCCGATCCTGTGCCTTGTCGGCCCGCCGGGCGTCGGCAAAACGAGCCTCGGCCGCTCGATTGCCCGTGCGACGGGCCGCAAGTTCGTTCGGCAGAGCCTCGGCGGTGTCCGTGACGAAGCTGAAATCCGCGGTCACCGCCGCACCTACATCGGCTCCATGCCTGGGAAGATTGTCGCCAATCTGAAAAAGGCGGAGACGATGAACCCGCTGTTTTTGCTCGATGAAATCGACAAACTAGGACAGGATTTCCGCGGTGATCCAGCCTCCGCGCTGCTTGAGGTCCTTGATCCCGAACAGAACAGCAAGTTCAACGATCATTATCTCGAGCTCGATCTCGACCTGTCCAACGTGATGTTCGTGACCACTGCGAACAGCCTCAACCTTCCGCAGCCACTGCTCGACCGTATGGAGATCATCCGGCTCGAGGGGTATACCGAAGACGAGAAGGTCGAGATTGCTAAACGCCACCTGTTGCCAAAGCAGGTCGAGGCGCATGGCCTGAAGGCTGGCGAGTTCGTGCTGGAGGAGGACGGTCTGCGCGATCTCATCCGCTTTTACACCCGCGAAGCTGGCGTGCGCACGCTCGAGCGCGAGATTGCCAAGCTCGCCCGCAAGTCGCTGCGCCGTATTCTCGAAAAGCAGACTGAAGCCGTAACCGTCACCACTTCTAACCTCCACGAGTTCGCGGGTGTCAGGAAGTATCGCTTCGGCGTGGGTGAGGAAGAGGATCAGGTGGGCGCCGTGACTGGCCTTGCCTGGACTGAGGTCGGCGGCGAGCTGCTGACAATCGAAGCTGTCACTGTTCCCGGCAAGGGGCAGGTGAAAACCACTGGCAAGCTTGGCGACGTCATGACCGAATCCGTTCAGGCGGCGATGAGCTATGTGAAGGCGCGCGCACCCGCCTATGGCATCAAGCCCAGCCTATTCCAGCGCAAGGACATCCATATCCACTTGCCGGAAGGCGCGGTTCCGAAAGATGGCCCTTCCGCCGGCATTGGTATGGTGACGGCGATGGTTTCCACGCTGACGGGTATTGCTGTGCGCCGCGATGTTGCCATGACAGGGGAAGTGACGCTGCGGGGGCGTGTTCTCCCGATCGGCGGTCTCAAGGAAAAGTTGCTCGCTGCCCAACGCGGCAACATCAGGACAGTGCTGATTCCGGAAGAGAATGAGAAGGATCTGGCCGAAATCCCCGATAGCGTGAAGGGCGCGCTGGAAATCGTGCCGGTACGCCATGTCGACGAGGTACTGGAGCGCGCGCTTGTTTGTGCTCCAGAGGCGATCGAATGGACAGACGCTGACGAGTTGGCCGTTGCTCCGGTCGGTGGCGCCTCAGCCGGCGAGGCCGCTGTGCGACATTGATCAAATTGGCAGTTTCCCTTCTTTTTGCCTTTGACAAGCCGCAGGAAAGCGTCCTTACTCAACCTTGGCTTTGCCAAGAATCAACACAAGAACAATATCTCAACGAAGGGGAAACCTGGAACATGAACAAGCAGGAACTGGTAGGAGCTGTCGCTGACGCTGCAGGCCTCGCAAAGACCGATGCGGCTAAGGCTGTCGACGCAGTGTTCGACGCCATCACCGGCGAACTGAAGAAGGGCGGCGACGTCCGTCTCGTTGGCTTCGGCACCTTCTCGGTCACCAAGCGTAAGGCTTCGACTGGCCGTAACCCGCGCACCGGCGAAACGATGACCATCAAGGCATCGTCGCAGCCGAAGTTCAAGGCCGGCAAGGGCCTGAAGGACGCGGTCAACTAAGCCGACCTCGACTGACAGAAACAGGCGGTGCCGCGTTATATCGCGGCGCCGCCTTTTCTTTTGGGCGCAACGGAGGCCAAGATTATGGTGTGCCCGGTCAAGCTACTTCTGCTGATCGGCTGACGCTCGCGGTGGCTTGCCAAGCGCAGCATGTCGCACTATCGCGCGCCACACCGCACGGCCAGCTGGGCCGCGAGCGGGCGCGTAGCTCAGTGGTAGAGCACACCCTTCACACGGGTGGGGTCGTAGGTTCAATCCCTACCGCGCCCACCATTATCCCATCGCCTCAGGGCTCTCGCACAAACGAAATGTCGTCTCCATCTGCCTGATGGCGGCGCGTCAACCTTGCGGCTTGCCGAAGAAGGTGTTCATGGCGCATTAAATGGCGCCGGCTTAAATCCGGCACAACCTTCGGGTCCAAGAGGATTTATCGTGGTGAATCAGCTTTCTGCATGGTGGCGAAAAGGAAGGGCATGTGCCCTGGCCGCGCTTGCCATGCTCATGCTGGTCGTGCCCACACTGGCTGATGCCCAGCAGCGCAGTCGCGCGCCGCGAGCCGATCAGGGCGATATGGAAGACCGCCCGCCGCCACAGGCGACGCGCCCGCTACCGGAATTGGTTGCACGCGTTCAGGCAACGCCGCCCTATGATGCGATGGACTATATCGGCGTCGCCGCCTTCGAAACGCGCACTATGGTTTATGTTCTGCGTTTTCTCGATGGTCGGCAGGTGGTCGTTGTGCGCGTCGATGCGCGTACCGGGCGGATCATCCGCTGAGACAAAATGTCCGCAATCGCTGCTTGCAGCGGCCTTCCGGCGCTGCCAGATCAGCGAGTGAGGAGAGTTTAGGCTGATGCGCATCCTGATAGTCGAAGACGAACCCACTCTTGGCCGCCAGCTGAAGGCAACGCTGGAAGGCGCAGGCTACGCCATCGATCTCGCCACCGATGGCGAGGAGGGGCATTATCTGGGTTCCAATGAGAGTTATGACGCTGTCATCCTCGACCTCGGCCTGCCGGAGGTTGACGGCCTCACTGTGCTCGACCGCTGGCGGCGCGAAAAGCGCAACTTCCCGGTGCTTGTCCTTACAGCGCGTGACAGCTGGTCGGACAAGGTTGCCGGGCTCGATGCCGGCGCGGATGATTATCTCGCCAAGCCGTTCCAGACCGAAGAATTGATCGCGCGCCTTCGCGCACTCATCCGCCGTTCGAGCGGCAATGCCTCGTCCGAGCTCGTCGCCGGCGACGTGCGGCTGGACACACGCTCAGGCAAGGTGACATTGGCCGGCGACCCGGTGAAACTGACCGCACAGGAATATAAGCTCCTGTCCTATCTCCTGCATCACAAGGGTAAGGTCGTCAGCCGGACGGAGTTGATCGAACATATCTACGATCAGGATTTTGATCGTGATTCCAATACGATAGAAGTGTTTGTGACGCGTATTCGTAAAAAGCTCGGTGCCGATGTGATCACCACTATCCGGGGGCTGGGCTACCAGCTGGATGACCCGGCGGCGTGAGGCGCGCGGGCACGGCCTGAACCATGGCTGATCCGCCGCCTGATCCATCCGTGCCGCAGACAAAGCGGAGCAGTGTCACTGCGCGTCCGCGCAGCACGGGTTCGCTTGGCCGGCGCATGATCGGCGTTGCGGCAGCGTGGATCCTGATGTTGCTGGTGGGTGGTGGCCTCGCCCTCGACCGGGTGTTGGCCCAGGCCATCACCACCAATTTCGACGATGGCCTCGAATATCTGCTGGTCGCGTTGATCCGAACGGCCGAGATTGAGGAAAGCCCGGATTCGAGCGGTGACGTCCGGCTGGTCGAACAGCCGAGCGAGCAGCGTTTCCTTGAACCCTATAGCGGGCTTTACTGGCAGATCAGCGGGACCGGGCAACCAGCTGTCAGCTCACGTTCGCTGTGGGACCGGACGCTCGATGGCGGCCAGCGCCACAGTGACGAGCGAATCCATTTCCGTGATAGCGAGCAGTTCGAAGGTGAGCCGCTGCGGATCGCAGAACGCGATGTCGTCTTGCCCGGATCGCCAACGATCTGGCGGTTTCAGGTGGCCCAAACGCGCACGGCGCTTGATCGGCAGTTGGCAACTGTCCGCCGTACCATCGTGCGCAGCTTTGCCATTCTCGCGCTCGGTTTGATCATCCTTGCTGCCTTGCAGACAGTCTATGGGCTCTGGCCGCTGCGCCGTATCCGCACCGGTATCGCGGCACTGCGCGAAGGGGACCAGACGCTGTTGGCCACTCCGATGCCGCTTGAAGTGCGTCCAATGGTCGAAGAATTGGGTGAGTTGATAGCGCATAATGAACGGCAGGCGGAGGAAGCGCGTCGCCACGCCGGCAACCTCGCCCATGCTCTCAAGACGCCGCTCACTGTGATCGTCAACGCGGCACAGGCGCAAGCTCCCGATCTATCGGACCTGGTCGCGCGGGAGGCGGCGACGATGCAGCGTCAGGTGGATCACCATCTGGCGCGCGCACGCGCGGTCGGCAGACGCGGGCAGGCTCAGCTGCGCGCAGAGGCCTGGTCGAGCATTGAGGGGGTCGAGCGTGCGGTCTCCCGCCTTTACCCTGATGTGCGGTTTGATGCTGACGGTGATCGAACAGCGGCGGTGCGCATAGAACGGCAGGACCTCGACGAAATTCTGGGTAATCTGGTTGAGAATGCCGCCAAATATGGCGGTGGCAGTGTCTTCGTGACGGTCAAGCGAAACGGCACGGTCGTGGAATTCTGCATTGAGGATGACGGTGCCGGAATCCCGGAGGCGCAGCGGCACAAGCTGTTTGATCGCGGCGCGCGGCTCGATACGGAAAAGCCCGGGACAGGGCTCGGGCTCGCTATCGTGCGTGATGTGACTGAAATTTATGGCGGCACGGTGGAACTGGGCGAAAGCGAGGAACTAGGTGGCCTCGCAGTCAAGCTAACGCTGCCTGCCGCTTAAGCTTTGCCGTCCTGCAGCTGCGCGTGGTGGCGGATCACCTCGTCAATGATGAAGCGCAGGAACTTTTCGGTGAAGTCGGGATCGAGCTGAGCATCGGCCGCCAAGCGGCGCAGCCGGGCGATCTGTTCGGATTCGCGACCTGGATCGGCGGGCGGTAGGGCAAGTTCAGCCTTGAGCTGGCCGACGGCCTGCGTGACCTTGAATCGCTCGGCGAGCATCGCAACCAGCGCGGCATCGATATTGTCTATGCTCTGGCGATATCGCTGCAGCCGTTCGTCCATATTGCTTCCCCGTTTGCATAGATTTGCGGACCAGAATGGCGTGAACCACTTGTTGTGCAAGCGCGAAAACAATTGCAAGCCTTGCATCTGCGCGGCACAGCGCAGCTATGACTGCAACTGTGCATCCGTTTCCTGCCGCACGCGAACCTTCGCTGGACGCAATGATGGCGCTGGTTGCGGCGGATATGAATGCTGTGAACAGCGTCATCCTTGCCCGTATGCAGTCGGATATCCCGCTCATTCCGGAACTGGCGGGCCATCTGATTGCGGGCGGTGGCAAGCGCATGCGGCCGATGCTGACACTCGCCTGTGCCAAGCTGCTCGACTATCCGGGTACGCGACATCATCTGCTGGCGGCAGCCGTCGAGTTTATCCACACCGCTACTCTGCTGCATGATGATGTTGTCGACGGCTCGGACCTGAGGCGCGGCAAGCGCACGGCGAATATCATCTGGGGCAATCCGGCGAGTGTTCTGGTTGGCGATTTCCTGTTCAGCCGGTCCTTCGAGCTGATGGTCGAGGATGGCAGCCTCAAGGTGTTGCGGATCCTCTCCAATGCGAGCGCCGTGATTGCCGAGGGTGAGGTCAACCAGCTTACGGCGCAGCGCCAGGTTGGCACGACTGAAGACCGCTATCTTGAGATTATCGGTGCCAAAACGGCCGCTCTTTTCGCCGCTGCGTGTCGCATCGCGGCGGTCGTCGCCGAACGCGACGAGGCGGTCGAGTTGGCACTCGATGCCTATGGGCGCAACCTAGGCATCGCATTCCAGCTGGTCGATGACGCCATCGACTATGTCTCGGATGAGGAAACGATGGGTAAGGGTGTCGGGGATGATTTCCGCGACGGCAAGGTCACGCTGCCCGTCATCCTCGCCTACGCCCGCGGCGATCCTGTGGAACGGCGCTTCTGGGAAGCGGCGATGATGGGGCATCGCATCAGCGACGATGATCTCAGCCATGCCAAGTCGTTGCTGGAAAAGCATGACGCGGTTGCGGACACGCTCGGCCGGGCACGCCTTTATGCGCGTCGTGCAATCGATGCACTAGCCCGGTTCCCGGCAGGAACGGCGCGCGCCGCTCTGACCGAGGCGGCGGAATTTGCCGTAGCGCGCGCTTATTGATCTGTCAGGCTGTCAGTCGCGGTCATGTCTGCGGTGTCTGACCTCCCCATTCATGCGGTTATGCCGCAGCTGGTTGCTGCCCTTCGCGATGGCGGCGCCGCGGTGCTGGTCGCGCCGCCGGGTGCGGGCAAGACAACGGCTGTTGCCCCGGCATTGATCGGGGAGGGCTGGTGTACTGGCCAGATCCTTTTGCTCTCCCCCCGTCGTCTTGCGGCGCGCGCGGCAGCGGAACGGATTGCCCAAATCACCGCCACTTCTGTTGGTGGCATGGTCGGCTACGCGACCCGCCTCGACAGCCGCCAATCCCCAGAAACCCGGATTCTTGTGCTGACCGAAGGCATCTTTCGCAGCAGAATCATTGCTGATCCTGAACTTGCCGGCGTGTCTGCAGTGTTGTTCGATGAAGTGCATGAACGCAACCTAGACAGTGATTTCGGGCTCGCTCTTGCGATCGAGGCCCGGGCCGTGCTCCGCCCTGATCTGCGACTTGTCGCCATGTCCGCGACGCTCGACGGCGAGCGGTTCGCATCTTTGCTGGGCAATGCGCCGGTCATCACGAGCGAGGGGCGAAGCCATCCGCTGACGATCCGCTATCTGGGGCGGGATCCGTCTCAGCCGATTGAAGAGGCAATGGCCCGCGCTATCCGGCTGGCATTGCGCGAGGGCGACGGAGATGGCCTCGCCTTTCTTCCCGGCGTGCGCGAGATTGAGAGGACAGCGGAGCGGCTGAGCGGCACTGATGCCATCATTCACATTCTGCATGGTCAAATTGACCCTGCCGATCAGCGTGCTGCGCTGAAGCGCGATCCCGAGGGCCGCCGAAAGATCGTGCTGGCGACAAGCATCGCCGAAACCAGCCTGACCATCGACGGGCTTGGTTTCACCGTTGATTCCGGTCTGGCACGGCGCGCGCGCTTTGACGTGGCAGCGGGTACAAGCCGATTGGTGACGGAGCGGGTCAGCCAGGCCGCTGCTATCCAGCGGGCTGGGCGTGCGGCGCGATTGGGGCCAGGAACGGCATGGCGATTGTGGGAGGAGGCCGCGACCGGCGGACTGCCGCCATTCGACCCGCCGGAACTGCTCGAGGCTGATCTCGCGCCGCTGGTGCTGGATTGCGCGCTATGGGGAGAGAGCGATCCCGCCAGATTGCCATGGCTCGATCCGCCACCTGCTGCTGCGCTTACGGAGGCCGCGAAGCGGATGAGGGAGCTGGGCGCGATCGATGCGGCGGGCGCCATCACGCCTCATGGGCGGGCGATGGGACGGCTGCCTCTTCCGCCAGCCTTGGCGCACATGCTTATTGAAGGGGCCACGCGCGGGCAGGCCATGCTCGCCGCAGAGGTCGCCATGCTGCTCAGCGAGCGCGGCCTGGGCGGCAATGATGTCGATCTCGCGCGTCGTCATGAGCGCTGGCGGTCGGAGCGGGGGGCGAAGGCTGAGGCGGCGCGAACAGCGGCGGCGCGCTGGGTAGGGCTGGTTGCGCACGGCCGGATGGAAACGGCAGTGCAGGATCGCGAGAGCGCCATCGCCCGACTTGTCAGCATCGCCTATCCTGACAGGGTGGCGCGCCGCAGAGGGCCATCAGGCGAGGATTGGCTGGCCGCGGGCGGGCGGGGATATCGGCTCGACACCGCTTCGCCGCTCGCTACTGGCGAGTGGCTGGCGGTCGCCGATCTGGCAGGCTCGGCCGGTGGTGCGCGCATCCTTGCCGCCGCGGCGCTGGGTGAAGAAGATATCGCTGAGATCATTGCCGAGCGCGGGGCGACGCGCCGGTCCGCCCGTTATGATGCAGCCACCGATCGGGTGGAAGCGGTGCTCGAGCGGCGGCTTGGGGCGATCACCCTGTCGCGTGGGCCGGATCCCGAAAGCGGCGATTCCGCAGAATTGCTGTTGCAGGCGGTGCGCGACCATGGCCTCGCCATCCTGCCGTGGAGCGAGGCGGACGAAGCATTTCGGGCGAGAGCGCGCTTTGCCGGCCTTGCGGGGATGGAGGATGCGGGCTTGATGGCGGTGCTCGACGACTGGCTTGCACCGGCGCTGGCGGGAAAGCGGCGGATGCGCGAGCTTTCCGGCGGCGCGCTGTCCGCTGCCTTGCGCAACCAGATCGACTGGAACGCACAGAAGGCGCTCGATCGGTTGGCGCCGGTGGATTACCGGACGCCGGCGGGATCCCACCACGCCATTGATTATGCCGCCGAAGCCGGTCCCACCGTCACCGCGCGGGTGCAGGCCTTTTTCGGGCTGGAGGAGCATCCCACGATCGGCTCACCGCCGGTCCCGCTGATCCTCAGCCTGACCTCTCCCGCGGGTCGCCCGATCCAGACGACCCGCGATTTGCCCGGTTTCTGGCGCGGCAGCTGGGCCGATGTAGCGCGGGAAATGCGGGGCCGTTACCCCAAGCATCCCTGGCCGGACCGGCCCTGGGAAGCATCAGCGACGCTGCGCACGAAGCGCGCCGATGCGGCGCGGGGCAGTTGAACAGGGCAGGGCAGAGAGCTAGATGCACCGCCATGCACGCGCGAATCTTTCAGGAACCGAAAAATGCCATGCAGTCGGGCCGCGCCCGCACGTATCGCTGGGTGCTCGAATTCGCGCCGGCGGAAGCGCGTCGCGCAGACCCGCTGATGGGCTGGGCCGGGAGCGGCGACACACAGCGGCAGGTGCGCATGACCTTCGAGAGCTGCGATGCGGCCAAGGCCTATGCCGACCGTCACGGGATTGACGCCCATGTCATCCCGACCCCGCCGCGCACACTGAAAATTCAAGCCTACGCCGACAATTTCCGCTGAGCGGCGTTCAACTGGCCAGCCAGCCGGCTGTCAGGAGCATCGCGATACGGACGTCGATACCGCAACCTTCCGCTCGTTTGGTTGCTACGAAGTCTGGCAGATCGTCCAGACGGACGCGGTGCACGGTGATCTCCTCCCCGGCCACTCCGCCCCCGGTCCCGATCCGCTCAAGATCGCGTGCTATGAACAGCGTGAAGCTTTCCCCCACCATGCCGGGCGAGCTGTAGAATTCGCCTGCCTCTTTCCAGCAAGCCGCGCGATAGCCGGTTTCCTCCTCCAGTTCGCGTGCGGCAGCGACAGCG
>CANHQT010000024.1 GCA_947463325.1 Sphingomonadaceae bacterium | reverse complement strand
TGTGAACTTAGACGGCCTCGTTGCCGCAACGGGGGATCCCACATGACTGCCAAAACCAACGAATTCGATCTCATCGTCTCTGGTGCCACCGGATACACCGGCCGTCTCGTCGCCGAATATCTGGCGCAGCAGCAAGCGAAGGGATCAGACGATCCGGTGGACGGTTGGCCGTGGCGCTGGGCGATGGCCGGACGCAGCCTCGAAAAACTGGCAGAGGTGCGTGACCTGATCGGCGCCCCCGCCGATACCCCCCTGATCGTCGCGGACGCGAGTGATCCGGCCAGCCTCGATGCCATGTGTGCGCGCACCAAAGTCGTCGTCACCACCGTCGGCCCCTATCAGCTGTATGGCAATGAACTTGTCGCCGCCTGCGTGCGCGCCGGCATCGGCTATGCCGACCTGTGCGGCGAACCGGCATGGATGCGTCAGATGATTGACGCGCACCATGGTGCTGCCAAGCAATCGGGCGCGCACATCACCTTCTCCTGCGGCTTTGATTCCATCCCCTTCGATCTCGGCGTGTTCGTGCTGCAGCAGGAATGTATCCGCCGCTTCGGTGCGCCTGCCCCCCGCATCAAGGGCCGCGTGCGCGCGATGAACGGCAAATTCTCGGGCGGCACGGCGGCGAGCCTCAAGGCGACGATGGCGGCGGCGGCAAAGGACCGTTCGGTCATCGCCACCCTCGCCTCGCCCTTTGGCCTGACGCCGGGCTTCGAAGGGGCGGAACAACCCGCCGGCAAAAAGCCCGAATATGACGAGCAGCTCGGCAGCTGGGCGACCAGCTTCATCATGGCGCCGATCAACACCAAAAATGTCCACCGCAGCAACTTCCTGCTCGGCCACATGTATGGCGCGGACTTCGTCTATGATGAAATGCTGCTGACCGGTCCGGGCGAAGGCGGCGAGCAGATGGCGAAATT
Organism: Sphingomonadaceae bacterium; assembly: GCA_947463325.1. GTDB lineage: Bacteria > Pseudomonadota > Alphaproteobacteria > Sphingomonadales > Sphingomonadaceae > Sphingopyxis. The sequence continues at coordinate 34,944 of CANHQT010000024.1, read as the reverse complement.
CGTCGCATCGACGCCGATGATCGGCACGGAAAATGACCCCAAGCCCGGCGAAGGCCCGACCAAGGAAGAACGCGACAGCGGCTTTTATGATGTGCTGTTCGTCGCCAGCTATCCTGACGGGCGCACTCTCCGCTTGTCGGTGAAGGGGGATAAGGATCCCGGCTACGGCTCGACGTCAAAGATGATCGCTGAAACCGGTATTGCTCTCGCCACCTGCACCGCGCCGGGCGGCGTGTGGACGCCGGGCGCTCTGCTCGGGATGAAGCTGGTTGAACGGCTCGAAGCCAACGCCGGTTTGAGCTTCACGGTCGAAGAATGAGCGACGCGCCTTCGCTGCCTGCCACCACCCTTGATCAACTGCTCGCCGCCGGGCGGGATGGGGATGATGGCCGCCATTACAGCATCGGGCCGGACTGGATGCAGGGCCGCACCGCCTATGGCGGCATTTCCGCCGCGCTCGCGCTCGATGCGGCGATGCAGCACCATCCGGGGGATGCGCCGCTGCGCACCGCGCAGGTCAGCTTTGTCGGGCCGGTGGGCGGCGATTGCCGGGTGGAGACACGCCTGCTGCGTCAGTCGAAATCCAGCCGCTTTGTCACGGCCGACCTCGAATCCGAATCAGGTTATGGCACTAACGCGCTGTTTATATTCATGAAACCGCGTGAAAGTCATGTCGATCATGAACGGATCGCCGTGCCCGCCATCGCCGAGCCGGACGCGCTGGAGGAGATCCCCGACCACCCTGCCCGCCCGCCCTTCACCCGCAAGTTCGAAATGCGGCCGATCAGCGGGCGTGGCTTTGGCCATGGCAAGGATGAGGCAAATATCGTCACCTGGGTGCGCTGGCTGGAGGAGCCTGCGGCCGATCCGCACATCGCCTTGCTTGCGCTTGCCGATGCTCTGCCCCCTGCGGCCTTGCAGCTGTTCCACCAGTTCGGGCCGATCAGTTCCTCCACCTGGGTGCAGCATTTCCTGACCGACCATCCAGAGACGGAGGATGGCTGGTGGCTGCTGGTCAGCCGCACCAGCCATGCGCGGCGCGGCTTTTCGGCGCAGAGCATGTATATCTGGAACAGCCGGCGTGAATTGGTCAGCGTCGGCGGACAGGGCGTCGCGATCTACACCTGATCGGCCTAATTCTGATCGGGGGGCAGGACGATGCGGGCGATCAGCCCGCCGCCCTCGCGGTTGGCGATCTCCAGCCGGCCACCCTCCCCGTCGGCTATGACCCGCGCGATGGCGAGGCCGAGGCCGCTGCCGCCCGTCTCGCGATTGCGCGATTCCTCCCCGCGCGCAAAGGCTTGGGTGAGGTCGGCGATCCGCTCGGGCGCGATGCCGGGGCCGCGATCGGTGATGCAGATGGCGACCGATCCACCCGCGACATCATTGAGCCCGATGGTCGCCGATCCGCCATAGGCAACAGCATTGTCGATGAGGTTGCGGACCGCCCGCCGCAGCGCCACGGGCCGCACCCGCCGCACCGCAATCACCCCTTCGCTGGCGAGCGAAACCGGCTTGTCCAGCGCCTGATAGTCCTCCGTGACGCTGGCCAGCAGCGCGGCCAGATCGGTCTCCACCCGCTCCTCGCGCGGTTGGCCTGCGCGGGCGAGCGCGAGGATATCGTCGAGCATCGCCGCCATCTCCTCGATGGTGGCGATCATCGCGTCACGCTGCCGCACGTCGGCCACGCTCTCCACCCGCACGCGCAGGCTGGCGAGCGGCGTCCTCAGGTCATGGCCGACCGCGCCCAGCATCCGGTCCTTCTCACCCAGCATGCTATGGATGCGCCCGCGCATCGCATTGAACGCCCGGATCAGCGCCCGCACATCCTCCGGCCCATCCTCGGCCACCGGCTGCGCAGCATCGCCCGGACGTGTGTCCGCCGCAGCCTTGGCCAGCGCGGCGAGCGGCCGTCTGACCCTTCGCGCCACGAAGCCGAGCGCCACCAGCAGCATCAAGCCCAGGATGATGGTCTGGATAATGATCCCGGCGCCAAGCCGCTGCTGCGGCACCGGCATACGCGCCCGCACCGTAATCCACCGGCCATCCTCGATCTGCGCTGCGGCCGCGACCATCACCGTCACCCGCTCACGCCGCGACACGGGATCGAACCGGCGTTCGAGTGGCGTGCGTGCAGCCGCCACCGTGCGCACATCGACATTGGCGTCATCCAGAAAGCCTTGGACCCGCGTCGCCAGCTGCGGCCAATCCTCCATGCCGGGGCGAAAGCGCGGTTCACTGTCGATAAGGATACGGCGCCGCCGCAATAGCCGGGCGTCCTCGTCCTCGTTAAGCCCGCGCAGGTTCGTTCCGGGACCACGCCCCCCCACCGGCAGGCCCAGCGCCAGCCGGTCAATCGTATCGGCAATCTGCGCGGCTGCCCCTGCCGCGACGGAGGCGACCCGCTCGCTCCTCTGCGCCTGCACCAGCAGTGTCAGGTTGATCGCCTGCGCCACCAGCAACGCAATCGCCGTGACCAGCATAAGCTGGCCGGAAAGGCTACGGGGCCACAGCCGCACCGTCACGCCTCACCCCCGCGCCGCACATCGCCGGCGAAGCTGTAGCCGCCGCCCCAGATGGTGCGGATCCATTGCGGCTTTGTCGGTTGATCCTCGATCTTGCGGCGGAGGCGGCTGACCAGATTGTCGATTGCGCGGTCGAACATGTCGGCTTCCCGCCCGCGCACCAGATCGAGCAGCCGGTCGCGGGACAGGACAATGCGCGGGTGGCGCACCAGCGCGAGCAACAGCTGATATTCGCCTGCGGTCAGCTCGACTGCGTGCCCCGCTTCATGCCGCACTGCACGGGTGTCGCATTCAAGGGTCCATGGCCCGAAGCAATAGGCCTCGCCCTGCGCTTCGGCTTTGACGCGGGTTTCAGTCTGTGCCCGCCGCAGCACGGCGCGGATACGCGCCACCAGTTCGCGCGGGCCAAAGGGTTTGGAGACATAATCATCGGCGCCGATTTCGAGGCCAATGACCTTTTCCGTCTCCTCCGCCCGCGCGGTGAGCAGGATCACCGGCAGAACATAGGTATCGCGCAGGTGCCGCGTCAGGCTCAGCCCGTCTTCACCCGGCATCATGATGTCGCAGATGACGAGGTCATAGGGTTCGCCCGCCGCGCGCAAACGGGCTTCGGCGGCGTTGGCTGCGGTATCGACGTGGAAACCCTGCCCGCTCAGATATTCGCTGAGCGGCTCGCGGATCGAGCGTTCGTCATCGACAAGCAAAAGGCGCACAGGCTGGGTGGGACGTGTCACGATTGCTGAGGCTGCCAATCCATCGCGCAAGGCGCAAGTAGAGGTGAGGCCCTTTCCGGCGCGGAAGAGCGGAACCGCGCCGGAAAGGACCAACGCATCGGTCGGGAAACACAGCGGCAGAATTCAGGGGGAGAGGCGCACAGCATCACCCCGACCGATCCGTCCGGTGCGGTATCAGTCGTCCATGCCGGGTGCGCCTGGCGCACCGCGACCACCCGGGCCACGCCGCTGAGGACGGGCGGCAGACCGCTCGTCCTGCGTCACGCTGCCGTCGCCATTGGCATCCATCCGGGCAAAGCGTTGGCCGGCGACTTCAAGAAACTCGGCGCGGCTGACGCTGCGGTCGCCATCACGATCGGCTTGCATCAGCATCGCCATGCCCATCCGGCCGCGGCGCTGCCCCCTGAAAGCACGGCCGATTTCGGCATCGCTGGCATTGGCACGGCGCTCCTGCCGCTGGGCGCGACGCGCCTCGCGGAGCTCGCCGGCGCGATCCCACTCGGCGCGGCTGATCGACCCATTATTGTCGGCATCCATCCGCGTGAAGGTTTCGCCAGCACGGCGCTCGCGGCGTTCTGCACGGTCTTCTGCTGACAGGCGGCCATCGCCGTTCACATCCATGCGGGCAAACATCGCTTCGGCATGGGCAGTCGCTTCTGCACGGGTCAGGATGCGGTCGCCATTGGCATCGGGGCGGGCACGCGGCGCTTCCTGCGCCAGCACAGCGCCGCCGCCCAGTCCGCCAAGGGCAGCAACAGCGACCAGCAGTCGGATCGGGGTCTTCATAATCAGATCTCCTCTGCGACACGGCCAGGCAAAACCCGCCGCTTCAAAGCGCTTGTCCACGCCAAACGTCGCACGACTATGTCAGCCGCCCGCTCAATTGTCGCGGAAATGTATCAATCATGGCGGCAAGGAGCCAAATCCTGGCACGGAGCCATGGCATCGCGGGCAATTTCATAATAAAATCAATGCGAACCGCTCAGCGGGCCGGCTGGAAGGGGCCATATGCAACGTCAATCCGCCTTGCTGCTGCTCCTGTCTGGACTCGCGCTCGGCGCGTGCGGCAGCGGCAGTCCTGATACCCGCGATGGTTCCACAAGCCCCCCGCCAACAGTCCCGCCGCCGGTCCAGACGCCGGGCTACAAGGTCAGCGTCGCGGTCTCGCCACAGCCCGATTACAGCAACAGATATGTCGACAGGGCGAACATTATCGACGGCCTTCGCATGGTCCCATCCGGGGTGGTGTTCGTCACGGGCATGGACGGGCGGAGACGAACGATCATCTTCCCCTCGCTTTTTTTCCAGGACCCGCAGCTGCCAGCGTTCGAGCTGCTGCAGAACGATCAACAAACATATGAATTGACCCGGTTTCTGCCGGTGACGATGGGCACCTCGCGCGCATGGGCGGCGATTGATCCCGGCGCGAGCAGCAAGAAACAATATGTCGTCGTCGACCATGGCCCGGAATATGCCAGCGGTTACGAGACTTGGCCCTTTGGTCATGTCTGGACGCTCACCGACAGCGGCAATGGCTTCGAAGCCAAGCAAGTCTCGACCGTGCCCGGCTTTTATCACTCGGTGACGGTGCTCGACGTCGATCGGGACGGACGTGAGGACATCGTCGCCAGCAACATGGGGGTCAAGGCAGGCGGAATCAGGCGGTCGATCCACCTGTTCAGGCAGCAATCGAATGGCGATTTCGTGCAGGACGCCGATTTCATGCCCGCAATCAATTTTGACGGCACCGGGGCTGTGGGGAATGGCGACCTCGATGGCGATGGCACCGCGGAGATCGTGCAGGCCAATTATCTGAGCGACGGCGGCCCCAATGATTGGGGCGGGGTACGGATCTGGCGCCGCAGCAGCGGGGCGCAATATGTCGCGGCGGTGACACTGCCGCGCGATGGCCTGTTCCAGCTCATGGGCGCAACACAGCTGGTCACTGTCGATTATGACGCCGACGGGGATCTTGATCTCCTGGTCAGCCTTGAGGGCCAGACGCCGGATGACCAATCACAACGCTACACCGGCCACGGGGTTGAATTATATCGCAACGATGGATCACTGCGGTTCACCCGGGTGACGGGTGCGGTCTTTTCCCCGAACTATTGGTCATCGAGACGGATGAGTTACCGGGAACTGGCGATCACCGATTTCAACCTCGACGGGAGGCCCGACATTTTCCTGCAGCTGAACGGAGGGCTGCTCGACTTTGATGGCACGATCAATCTTGGCCAAGCCATTCTGATCAACGCGGGCGGGACGCGTTACACGGCACTTGATGGCAATGCCCAACTCAAGGTGTCGCTGCCGCTAGGCAATGCAAGTCGGGGGCCGCTTTATCTGCGCTACATTTCGAACGCTGGCGATACCAACCACCTCTTCGGTATGCTCGCAGACGGCCGCCCCTTCACGATCACTGTTCGCTACAGTCTCTAGGTTTCAAACCGGAGTCGGGTTTGAGCGGCATTCGCGGCGTGAGCCAAGCACTTCCTGACCGGCGGCGGCCTGCTGGCGGGAACCGGGGTCACCAGCGGGAAGCACGCTTCGCCGGACTGCTGATATTAAAAGGGGCGGTCTGCAAACGGCCCAACTGCCGCCCAAGAGTTCGGCTCGCGCCACTACCGCCACTTTCAATCCAGCACGCTCCAAAGTCGGCCGATAAATCTAGCGAATTCTGTGGCTTGCTGTGCCCGTTCGATCGGTTCAGCCAGCATCGTCTATTGCAATCCGGCCAGATCCCGCCACAAAGAGGCGGGGCCAAAGGTGGGATTGCTGCCGATGCCCTGCACAGCCCTCGAGTTCGAAAGCGCCGCGCCGGCATGCTCGCCAATCGATCGGGCCACCGCTGCTGCTGCTCCAAGCCTGCAAACACCCGCCCACCTGGCCGCTGGTCGGCATCGGCACCGCCCGGCCTTTCATCATGACCATCTGCTTCAAGCCCGTTTGATACCCCTGTTTTTTCGGAGAATGCCCGTATGAAACTGCCCCTCCTGCTCGCTGCTGGCGTTGCGGCCGCTCCGGCTGCAGCAGCGGCGCAAACATTGACCATCACCATTCCGCAGATAGCGGAGCCGGAATATCATAAACCCCATGTCGTGGTGTGGCTGGAACCTGTTGCTGGTGGGGCACCGCGCACGCTGGTGCTATGGCATACCAAGACAAAAGACGATCCAGACGGCACCCGTTGGTTCAACCATCTGCGCATGTGGTGGCGCCAGGCCGGACGCAGCATGGCGATGCCAGCCGACGGCGTGAGCGGCGAAACCCGCGCGCCGGGGGCACACCGCATAATCCTGCCCAGCGACATCGCGCCGGGCGCCTACAGGTTGCACGTGGAAGCAGTGCGAGAAGTCGGCGGGCGCGAGATAGTGTCGCTACCAGTCACCTTTCCGAATCCCAATGCCCGCGCCACAGGGACAACCGAGCTTGGCGCCATCACCATCTCTGCCCGCTGACGTCCGCGTCGAAAGCGCCTGCCATGATCCGCAAGACCATCCGGCTCGCCGCCCGTGCCGGCATGCCCACATCAGCCGCAGGCCATCATGGCTGGCAGGGGTATGGTGCGACATCCAAGGTGCTTGCGCCATGAGCGATGCGCAGGCGGCGCCGCGAATTGCGGTACCGTTAGCCATTGACCTGGCTGCGCTGGAGAGCATCGATCCGGCCGCTCGGGTCATCAGCCATCATGGCGCGACGATGGGCACCACCTGGCAGGTGCGCGCGGCGATGCCACCTTCGCTTCGGCCTGATGAGGCGCAGGTTGCCGCGCGGATCGAAGCCCGACTGGACAGCATCACGCGCCAAATGAGCCATTGGGATGCGGGCTCGTTACTAAGCCGGTTCAACCACGCGCCTGCCGGAACGGTTTTCACACTCCCGCATGATTTTGCAGAGGTGATGGCCCGCGGCTTGGCGATCGCCCAGGCCAGCGGCGGGGCATTCGATCCGGCCATTGGCCGCCTGACCGATCTGTGGGGACTTGGCCCCAACCCCGCCAAGAACCAGCCATGCCCCGATGCGGTGGCAGGCGCGCTGCATGACAGCGGCTGGCAACGCCTGCGTTACGATGCCGCAGCCAGCACGCTGACGCAGCCCGGCGGAGTATGGCTCGACCTCTCCGGGATCGCCAAAGGCTATGCGGTCGATGCCATTGCCGACCTGCTCGGCGAGCTGGGCATAGGCCATGCGCTGGTCGAAATCGGCGGCGAATGCAGCGGCCGCGGGATGCGCCCCGATGGTGACCCATGGTGGGTTGATATCGAAAATCCGCCCGCCTGCACCCAGCCGCCACTGCGCATTGCCATGCACCAATTGGCGATTGCGACCTCGGGCGATTATCTGCGCGGTGCGCACACCCTCGATCCGCGCTCGGGGATGCCGGTGATGCACTCCACAACCGCTGTCAGTGTGGTGCACAGATCCTGCATGATCGCCGATGCCTGGGCGACAGCGCTTGGCGTGCTTGGCCTTGAGGAGGCGCAGGACAAGGCCCGTGCGCACGACTTGGCGGCGCGCATCGTTGACCGCGGCGGGAATGAGTGGCTCAGCCCGGCCATGCAATCCATGATGTGACCTTGTGCTCCGGAACCGGGCTGATCTGCTGCCACAACAGGCGCAGCCGTTTACCCATCGGGAGGGCGCCGCGGCCATGGGCCAAGCCAACTGTCATGCCGCCCCACCCTTCAGATGATAGATGGCAACGCTCTCCCCCTGCTGAGCGGGGAGGGGTAAGCCGGCCGCGGCCAGCCAGCTGCCGGTAAAGGACACCGGCCCGGCGCGTAATTGCTCCGTCAAAGCGGGTTGTGCCGGGCAATGCGGGCCGCGATTTTCCGCTATTTCCAGCAGCCGGACATCCCAGCTGGCGTGGCGTGCGGCAAAAGGAAGCCGCAAGGGCTGCGGTCGGCGGTCCTGCGCCGGGGACTGGCGGATGACGAACAGCAGATAGTCTCCGCCGCGCCCCTGGGCTTGCCAGAGCAAGCCGTCCGCGCCGGAACCCATCAGCACCTCACCGCCATGCAGCACCCCTCGCCACTGGCGATAAAAACCGATCCAGCGTGCCAGTTCCTGATGCTCTTCAGCAGCCAGAGTGGCCGGATCCATCTCCACCCCCAAATGGCCCATGCAGGCTATCGCCGCACGGAACGGGAGAGATTGCACCCGGCCGGTGGCGTGACAGGGGCTGGCCCCGACATGCGCGCCCATGATTTCAGGCGGGAGGAAGGCAAGAAATGCGCGCTGCATCGCGACCCGCGACAGACCGTCGATGTTATCGCTCGTCCAGAAGCGGTGGACATAGCGGGCCATGCCGGCATCCGAGCGACCGCCGCCACCTGCGCAACCTTCGATCTCCACCATCGGATGCGCGGTGCGCAGCCGTTCCAGCAAGGCATAGGTGCCGAGCACTTGCGCCGGGCCACCAGAGGGCGCGTGATCGCGATTCTGATCCCATTTGAGATAGGCAATGGGATGGTCGCGGAGCAGGCGATCGAGCGCATCGAACAGATGATCGCGAACATCCTCGCGCCGCATATCGAGCACCAGCTGATTGCGGGCGGTCAGCGGATCGCGTCCGGCCTCGGCCAGCACCCAATCGGGATGCGCGCGGTAGAGATCGCTATCGGGATTGACCATTTCCGGTTCGACCCACAGGCCAAATTGCAGGCCCAGCGCGGTCACTTTTTCGGCAAGCGGCCCTATCCCGGCAGGATATTTCAGCGGGTCTGCCACCCAGTCCCCGAGCCCTCTCCTGTCATGATTGCGGCCGCGGAACCAGCCATCATCAAGGACGAAACGTTCCGCCCCCAATGCGGCCGCAGCCTCCGCCAACGCCATGATCCGCGCTTCATCATGATCAAAATAACAGGCTTCCCAGCTGTTCAGATGAACCGGCCGATCCGTCATCCTGCCATGCGGCCAGACAAGCAGATGGCGCACCGCAGCGTGCTGCATAGCCATCGCCCCATTTCGTCCGTGCGTCGAAATGGCGAGCAGCACATCCGGCAATTGGAGCGTCTCTCCAGCCGCCAAGGTGCGCGTACCCGTGGATGCCAGGCTGAGAAGCCAGCGGCCCTCATCATCGCGCTCCACCGCAATGCGGCTATCACCAGACCAGACAAGCTGGAGCGCCATCACCAGCCCATTGTGGTCGGTCGCACCCTCTGCAAGCAGGTAAATGCCCGGCGGCCCACCGTGCCCGCTGATGCCGCGCCGGGTTTCACGAAGCCAGGCATGCGCCGGCATCGGCTCAACCAGTTCGACCAGCTCCGCATTGTGCCGGCCGCGCCAGCTGACAATTCGCTGCCACGGCCCCGACAAAGGCAGCATGGCACTGCACGGATCCGTCAGCCGGATGGGTGCACCCGACGAATTGGTCAGCCGCGAACGCACGCTGAAGGCCCCGCCAGGCAGGATGGCGAATTCCTGCCGCAGGGTCAGGCCCAGCGCCGCATCCGCCAGCTCAATCGCGAGATCCTCCGCAGTCTCAACAACTGCGGTGCATTGCGGACGGAATGGCTGCCCGTCGGCAATCGGTATTGCCACGCGCCCGAACCAGCCTTGCTCTGCCCCCGGCAGACAGGAGAGCGGGACATCCTGATCCAGCGAGAAAGACGCCGGCCCGCGGGTTGCCGCAAGAGCGGGAAGGCCGCCCACGGCCACGCGCGCGCCGCAGTGTCGCCACACGGGCAACCGCTCAGCGCCCAGCTCCAGCACCAGGCTGGCCTCAGCCGAGTGGAGGCAAGCAAACTCTACCATTGATCAGACGGTTTTCCCGGTATGCGCAGCACTGTCCTTGAAACGGAGATTCCCCCGCCTCCCGACACCGTCAGCACATTGCGAGATCACCGCCAAGAACGCCAACGTAAAAAAGGCTGAATGGCAGATGGCAAGGGAGTGCCTAGCTGATCCCATGCGCAAGGCGGCTATAGCATCCCGCAAAATTTCATACTAAAAACAATGCGATCCGCTCGACAAGCAAGGCGGACATGGGGGGGCATATGGGTCATTGGGCCACGAAGAAGGTCGTCGTCAGGGACTTCTACATCTCGTTCAAGCCGATGGGCTCAGAGCCAACCGGCAAAACGGTGGACCTGTCCGATCCGATTACCAACCAAGCCAGTGACGAAGCCATCTATGTCGCCGTGACGGGCCGCCCAGCGGGGCTGTGGAATTTCATCCGTGAGCATATCGGGCTTTCCCGACGCTTCGAATTTGTGATGAGCTCAAACCAATGCATCCAACGACTTGGCTCGCCCACTACGCAAATCCTGTCATCGTCGCAGATGAATGGCTTGAACACCGTCACTGTCGGACTGGTGCGTCCGCTGGTGCAGGCGATTCTGCTGACACTGCTCTCGCTCATTCTCGTTATTGCAGCTTCGTATGAGCCGGACCTGACGGGGCTCAGCTCCAGTGCTCTGATGGAGGAACCATCAGCAATTTGGACGGCGATCAGCGGACTTCTGATTATTCTCAACATGATGCTTCTTGGCATCGCGTCGGCCTGGGCGTGGTTTGTTCTGGCGCTCGCTCTGGGAATTTACGCCGCCTACCTCTTCTTCATCGACAAGCGGAACATCGTGACGGTGAGTGAATCTGGCAATGATGTTGTCGGCTTCATTGTGTCGCCGTCATTCCTAGAAAGTCAGAGCACAGACATCCCGCTGGAGCATCTCAACAGGCTCCCGATGATCTTTCACGTTCTGAAAAAGTAGTGAGGACTGGCCGGTGAAACTCTGCACAATCTGCAACGAAATTGTCCCCGCTGGCCAAGCCTGCGCGCGATCTGACTGCCCCAACAAGGCATCCACAACCGCATCGCCAGCAACGCCGAAGATCGAACCGGGCTTCACTGGCAAGTCCGACCAGACGGTTCAGTCAGGTCTCGACAGGGCAAGCGATGCCGCCCGTGATGCCACCAGAAAGATCGTCTTTCTCCTGTTGGTTGTGTGTGTGGTCGTTCTGGTTGCCTATTTGGTATCGACGCGCAATCAGTCAGGCACGCGTTCCGACGAGGCGAGCGGGGCAATGTCGGCCGGAACCATGTTGAGGGCCCCCGATGCCGTTGGCATAGAAGTGCTGAAATATGTCACCAGCCAGGCCAACATCCGCAACATTGCGACGGCGCAGGGTCCGGACAGTCGGGTTGTGGGGACGCTGCGCCGCGGCGAGCAGGTCCGTGGAATGATGCGCCGTGGGTTGAGCGGCGATAGTTATTGGTTCCAGTTGGCCGACGGCCGCGGCTTTGTCAGCGCGGTCAACCTAAGCGACGGACCGCCGGGGCCGGAAACGGCGAATGTTAGGCCTCCGATACCCAATGCCACCTACTGCTCGGTTGCTACCAAGTCCGGCAATCTGAGGATCCGCAGCGCTCCGGGCGGAGCGGTGGTCGGGGCGATGCCACAGGGTTCTCGTTTTCAGGCCTTCGACGAGCAATATGACCGTGCTGGCTATATATGGGTGCACATACAGCCAACGGACCCCCGCTATCCCGTCGGGTGGGTATTGAGCGATTATATCTTCTGTTGAGAGGGTTGATCAGGGCCGGCGCCCGATACGGCTGTGCCTGAAAACCATGATTGCAAGGCAGTCCATGCGCCTATTCAAAATCCTGCTTCTTGTCGCCTTTGTCTCCGCACTAGGCACGGCAGCCTATATTCTGATTGCCGAGCGATTGCAGTCCGAACCGAAGGTCGTCATCGACCCGCACAATTATCGGCCGGATGGTGTTGTGGCCTCCGTGCCTATTGGTGATGGAGTCAAATCGAGGGAGCGTGGGTCCGCAAGTGGCATGCTGGCACTCACCGACGGCGGGGCAAGCGATGCAGAAAAATTGTGCCGCGCAGATTATGCCACATTGGGTAGCCGATTGCCGGCAACAGGATCGGTGTTTGGCCATTTGCGCAGCGCAGAGGCGCCGCGCAGCGAACTGGTAGCTACTCCAGTGGGATTTGGTGGCGGAAATTGCGCCCTGATCCACCAGTCAGCCGCCGATGCCCTGTCGCGGATGTTGGCAGCGGCGCGCGCCGACAATCCGGCTGTTGCCCGGGCGATGATGGGCATTTCCTGTTATCGATCGGTCGCGCGACAGGCGGCGATATTCTGCGATCCAGGCCGCATCGCTTCCCGTGGCTATGATGGTCAGGCGCGCTGGGTCGCTCCTCCAGGCTTTAGCGAACATTCAACCGGACTTGCCATCGACTTTGGCAGCCGCAGTGGCGACTGCAATTTGGAGCAATGCTTCAAGAATGATCCGGTCGGACGTTGGCTTAAGGTAAATGCTCCGCGCTTTGGTTTCCGCCTGTCATTCCCAGAGGGCAATTCGCAAGGCGTCTCCTTTGAACCATGGCATTATCGCTATGTCGGGGGCGGCAGTGGAACCGTGGCTCGCACCACACGGAACAGCGAGGAGGAGTCCGCCGAGGAAGCAGAAAATGATGACCCAACCGACCTGCCCCTGCGGCCGGGCGATGAAATAATCGCTCCGCCAGAACCGGGTTGACGCGAAACGGGACATGGAGAGTTTCGGCGGCACCTGACCGGCGGCATTCGCCTGCCATTCGACATGGTGAACGCAACCCACAGTTGGGCCCCTGCCCCATCGGGCTGCAACAGTTGCAATAACATGGCGACACGCTGAAGGAGGGGTGATGCACTTTCCCGCCCCGCGTCTTTCCCGCTCGCATTTCGGCACCTTGCCCTGCGGCCAGGCTGTCGAAGCGGTCACGCTGCGCAATGCTGGCGGGATGGAGGCCGTGGTGCTGAGTTTCGGGGCGACGCTCCAGGCGCTGCGCGTTCCGGACCGTCACGGGCATTTCGCCGACGTTACCCCCGGATTCGCCTCGATCGATGGCTATCTGGCGCGCCACCCCTATTTCGGATCGACCGTGGGCCGCGTTGCCAACCGCATCGCAGGCGGCCGCTTCCGGCTTGACGGGCGGGACTATCAACTGCCGGTCAACAATGGGCCCAATTCGCTGCACGGCGGCACGCATGGCTTCGACAGGGTCAATTGGCGCATCATCGAAGCACAGGAAATCCTGCAAGCATCGGTGACCTTTGCCATGGAAAGCCCCGACGGTGATCAGGGCTATCCCGGAAGGCTTGCTGTCAAAGCGGCGTGGCGGCTGCGCGAGGATAATTGCCTGTGCGTCACCTACACCGCCGAGTGCGACGCTCCGACGATCGTCAACCTGACCAATCACGCCTATTGGAACCTCTGCGGCGAAGGCAGCGGCAGCGCGATTGAGCATTGGCTGATGATTGCCGCCGACGCCTATCTGCCGACGGACGCCACGGCCATCCCGACAGGAGAGCGCCGGCCGGTCGCGGGTACAGTTTTCGACTTCCAAGACGCGAGGCCGATCGGGGCGCATATCGGCGACGCGAGCGACGAGCAGATCCGGATCGGCCGCGGCTATGACCATAGCTGGATTGTCGGGAACGGGGTGACAGAAGACGCCCGCCCGATTGCGCGGCTGAGCGATCCCGTATCGGGTCGGACCATGGAACTGCGATCCAACCAGCCTGGCCTGCAATTTTACTCGGGCAATTTCCTCGACGGCCGTCTGGTCGGCAAGGCGGGCCATGCCTATCGCAAGCGCGATGCCGTCGCCCTCGAACCGCAGGCTTTTCCCGATACGCCCAACCAGCCGGATTTAGGCTCCATCCGGCTCGATCCCGGCCAAATCTATCGCCACGCCATCGAATGGCATTTCTCGGCTGAATAGACCCCCGATGGCCTGAACGGCGGGGAGGATCGCGGCTAATCCATGATCAGCTTGCGGCTGTCTGATCGCCGAACACGCGAACCGCCGCGGCATCGACTGCGAGATGAACGATTTCGCCGGAGGTTACGGGCGCGGTGATCATGCCGAGGATGAAGCGCTGACCATCGAGGTCTGCCGTCAAATGCCAGCCATTACCGGCGAAACGAACGCTTTCGACCTGCACCGGCGTGCCTTTATCCGCCAGCCGCAAATGGTGGGGACGAAACACAGCGATCCCCTGCCCGTCGGCCAGCCCCAGCGCAGGGAAGGACCCCAATGGCGTCTTGATGATGCCGCCACTGATCGTCCCGGCCATGGTCACGACATCGCCAAGCAGCCGCGCCGCCGCGACAGAGACGGGATTGTGATAGCAGCTTTCCGGCGGTCCTGACTGGAGGATGCGGCCCCCGGCCATGAGCAGCAGATCATCGGCGATCAGCATCGCTTCCAGCGGATCATGCGTCACGATCAGGACAGTCGTGCCGCTGCCACGCAGATCGTCAAGCAAGGCATCACGCACACGGATCCGCAAGTCACCGTCGAGTCCGGAGAAGGGCTCATCAAGCAGCAGCAGCGCCGGCGAACGGGCCATGGCGCGGGCTATCGCAACGCGTTGCTGTTCACCCCCGGAGAGCATGTGCGGAAATGACGCCGCGAGATGCGCGATATGGAATTGGTCGAGCAGCCGGGCGACCCGCTCCCGCCGCTCGGCAGCCGGGAGATGGGCAATGCCGAAGGCCACATTGGCCGCGACATCAAGATGCGGAAACAGGGCATTGTCCTGAAACACCAGGCCAACCCCGCGCTGTTCGGGCGGCACCGTTCGGCCGGGCGCGGACAGACATGTCCCGGCAACATGGATGCTGCCTTCGTCCACCGGTTCCAGACCGGCGATCATCCTCAATATGCTGCTTTTGCCGCTGCCCGACGGCCCGAGGAGACAGGCGATGCGCCCTTGCCCCAGCTCCAGATCGGCCTGATCGACTGCCGTCACCGCACCATAGCGGCGGGTGACTCCGGCCAGTCGCAGCACAGCATGCGGATCACCCGTCATGCCCGCGCCCCCGGCGATGCATTGCCGATCCGCGCCGTCAGCCAGATCACGGCAGGCAGGGACAGCGCGACAATGATCAGCGCAGGCGCACCCGCCTGCCCCAACCGTTCATCCATCGCATAATTGCTGGCGATGACCGCCAGCGTATCGAAATTGAACGGGCGCAGGATGAGTGTTGCCGGCAGTTCCTTGAGGATATCGACCAGCACGATCAGCCCGGCCGTCAACATGGCACCACGCGCGACAGGCAATTCGACAGCCAGCGCGGCGCCCGTTTCCGTCCGCCCGAGTGTGCGCGAAGCCTGCATCATGGCGGGCGTCACCCGTTGCAACCCGGCGTCAATCGGTTCGAGCGCGGCGGCCATCAATCGCGCGGCATAGGCGAGGATCAGCAGCATGAGCGCAATGGCCATGCCCGAGCCCGGCGCGAATGACCAGATGAGACCCGCAGGCGCGAGCAGGCCAATCGCCATCACCGCGCCGGGCGTCGCATAGCCGAGGCTGGCGATGCGGCTGGCGAGCGGGAACCCGCGCGCACCGATGGCGAGCAGGGTCGCGAGCAGCACAGTGACTGCCGCCCCTGCCAGACCGAGGCCGAAGCTGTTGCGGATGGCAGGGATCAACCGCGCCCAATCAGGCGTCGCATCCAGGCTTTGCGCCAATAGCCAGCCGGCCGGCAGCAGCAGGCCGGCAAACACCAGCGCGAAGCAAAAAGCGGTGGCGAGCCATCCCTTGATGCCGGTGAGGGATGTTGCATCCTGCGGCCGCCAGCGGGCGCGGGCGGATTCATGGCTTCGGCCAGTGCGGTTGGCGCGTTCCAGCCACAGCAGCAGGGCCGCCGCACCCAGCAGCGGCAAGGCGAATTGCGCGGCGCTGGCGGTCGAGCCGAACACAGACCATGCGCGAATGATACCGGTGGTCAGCGTCTGGACGCTGAGGAAATGGACCGCGCCATAATCCGCCAGCGTTTCCATCACGGCGAGCGCCACACCGGCCGCGAGCGCCGGCCGCGCCATCGGCAATGCCACGCGCGTCAGAGCGGGCATGCCGGAGCAGCCCAGCATCCGGGCGGCCTCCAACGCAGCGCCCGATTGCGCCAGAAACGCGGCCCGCATGGAAAGATAGACATAGGGGTAAAAGGCCGCCGTCAGGACAAAGGCCGCACCGCCCGTGCTGCGCATTTCAAACGGCAAGTCGAAACCGGCCGTCGCGCGCAACCCGGTGCGCAGCGCACCGGCAACATCGAACAGATCGGCATAGGCATAGGCCAGCGCAAAGCCCGGCATCGCGAGGGGCAGCGCCAGCAACCAGACAAAGATGCGCCGACCGGGGAAGCGGTGCATGACCACCAGCCAGGCCGCAATGGTGCCGACGATGGCCGTCCCCGTCCCTACCGCGAGCGCAAGCCACGCCGTGGTCAGCGCATAACGTGCGAGATCCCGCCCGGCGATCGCCGCCGTGCCTTCACCAAGCGCGGCCAGCACCACGCCGAGCAATGGCAGGGCAACCACCATGGCCGCCACTGCCGCTAACAGCGGCAGTGGGGACAAAGGCCGGCCAAGAAGAGGGAGGGCTGCTCTCAGCGCCAGCCTGCCGCGCTCATCATCGCCTGCGCTTCTGGCTGATGCCGTGCGAAGGCAACCACGCTCATCGGATGCGCGGTCATTCGGGCCGCATAGGCATCGACCGGAGGCGGCGCTGCTACATCGGGCGAAGCGGGATATTCATTGTTGTTCGCCGAAACATGGCGTTGCGCTTCGGCTGAGGCAAAGAATTCCAGCAAGCGGATAGCATTGGCCCGATTGGGCGAATGGCGTGCGACACCGCCGCCAGAGATATTCACATGCGCGCCCTGCCCGTCGAGGCTGGGATAGCCGATACGCAGGCGGGCAGCGATGGCGCGATCCGCCGCATCATCGCCCGACGCCATACGGATGAAATAATAGCTGTTGGTGATCGCCACTTCGCACACGCCGGCTGCGACCGCACGGATCTGGTCACGGTCACCGCCCTCTGGCGGACGCGCCATGTTGGCAACGATCCCGCGCACCCACGCATCGGCACGATCGCGACCCCATGCCTCAATCAGCGCGCCGACCAGCGAAAGATTATAGACGCTGTCCGAAGAGCGAACGCAGATCTTGCCGCGGAAACGCGGGCTCGCAAGATCGGCATAATCGTCGATCTCCTCCGGCCGAACCTTTGCAGGATCATAGGCGACAATCCGCGCGCGCCGTGAAAGCCCATACCAATTGCCGTCCGGTTCACGCAGATTGGCGGGGATACGGGTGTTCAGCGTATCGCTCGTCACCGGTTGGAAGAGACCGGCCTGCTGCGCGCGCCACAAGGCCCCGGCATCGGCCGCGATGAACACATCCGCCGGGCTGTTCGCGCCCTCTGCCTCCATGCGCGCCACCAGCTCGTCAGCCTTGCCCTCGATACGGTTGATGCGGATGCCGGTTTCGCGGGTGAACTGCTCATAGAGCGGCAAATCGCTGTCATAATGGCGCGCGGTGTACAGATTGACGACCTGCTCGCCCTCAGCATCGCTGGACGGTGCGCAGCCGGCGAGGGCCAATGTGGCAAGAGCGAGAAAGGCAATCGGGCGCGCGGACATGGCTGGCTCCTGGACGGAAGGGTATCCCACAGCCAATGACTTTATTGAGAAGCAATAGCAAGAAGATTCTCTTTCAATATGGTCGGGCTGCGCGCGCGGCATCAAACCGCAGCATCGAAATGATATCTTTGGGCGTCGACGCCGGGCCGTGGCGGCGCTAGCTGTGCCAGGGATGGAACCGTGCCCCGCCCTGCTGAACCTTGGTCGCCATAGCCGCGTAACCGGCAAAGGCAGACCCGCTCTGGACCAAGCCGCGAGGATGTTCGAGGTGACAGCGTCATGAACTTCGACCCCGCCGAACATCCCCACCGCCGCTACGACCCCCTGAAAGGTGAGTGGTTGCTGGTATCCCCGCATCGCGCGCAGCGACCCTGGCAGGGGCAACAGGATGCGCCCGACCGGAGCGCGCGTCCTGCGCACGATCCCCAATGCTATCTCTGCCCCGGCAATCTGCGCGTCACCGGGGAACGCAACCCCGCCTATGCGGCGACATTTGTGTTTCAGAATGATTTTGCGGCGCTGCTGCCCGACACGCCGGATCCGGTCGAGGCTGACCCCTTGCTCCGGATGGAAGCGGCGCAAGGGACCAGTCGGGTGATCTGTTTTTCGCCCGATCACGGCCGGAGCCTCGCCGAGCTGCCTGATGCCGATATTCGGGCGGTGGTGGATTGCTGGTGCGAGCAGACGGCCGAGCTGGGCAGCCAATGGCGCAATGTCCAGATTTTCGAGAATAAGGGCGCGATGATGGGGTGTTCCAACCCGCATCCGCACGGGCAGATTTGGGCGAGCGGCCATGTCCCCGCGATCGTCGCGACCGAAGACCGGACACAGGCGGACTGGCTGGCCGAGCATGGCAAGCCAATGCTGCTGATGACCGCCGAACGCGAGGCGGGGGGCGAACGCTGTGTGGCGGAGAATGACCACTGGCTGGCCATCGTCCCCTTCTGGGCAGCCTGGCCGTTTGAAACATTGGTGCTGCCCCGTTTTCCGGTCGCCCGCATGCCCGCGCTTGATGATGTGCAGCGAGACGATCTGGCGCAGCTGATCGGCGAGCTCACCCGCGCCTATGACAATGTGTTCGAAACGAGCTTTCCCTATTCCATGGGGTGGCACGGCGCGCCTTTTGACGGCAGCGACGGCGCCCATTGGCAATTGCACGCGCATTTTTATCCACCCCTGCTGCGGTCAGCATCGGTGCGCAAATTCATGGTCGGTTATGAGATGCTGGCGGAGGCGCAGCGCGACCTGACGCCCGAACAGGCGGCAGAGCGATTGCGCGCGGCACGCGGGCCGCATTACCGGAGCCGGGCATGACAATTGTGCTCGACGGCCTTGCTCACCGCTTTGCCAACCATTTTGGTCGCCAGCCCACTGTCGTTTCCCGCGCGCCGGGGCGAGTGAACCTGATCGGCGAGCATACCGACTATAATGACGGCTTTGTGCTGCCCGCTGCGATCGGTGTTGAAACGCGCGTCGCTATGGCCCCCCGCCCGGATGACATCATCCGGGTCATCGCGCTCGATATCGGCGAAACAGCAGAGTGGCGGCTGACCGATGCGTTACCCCCCTCTGGTGAAGGGCATTGGAGCCAGCATGTCCGCGGCATGATCGCGATGGTGCGCAAAGAAGGGCTGGCCGTGCCGGGGGTCGACATCGCCATAGCAGGCAATGTCCCGCAGGGGGCGGGCCTGTCATCCTCCGCCAGCCTTGCAGTCGCGCTGGGCATGGCGCTCTATCATTCGACCGGGACCAACCTCGACACGGTTCGCATCGCGCAACTGGCACAAGCATCAGAGATTGAGGCTGTCGGCACCAATTGCGGCATCATGGACCAGCTGGTCTCCGCGCGGGGAGAGGCTGGCCATGCGATCATGATCGATTGCCGCAGCCTTGGCTGCACGCCGGTGCGCTTGCCCGAGGGGCTGGCGATCATGATCGTCCATTCCGGGATCAGCCGGGGCTTGGTCGAGGGGGCGTATAATGAGCGCCGCGCGCAGTGCGAAGCGGTGGCCGGGGCGCTGGGGGTGGTGGCCCTTCGCGATGCAGACATGGCGATGCTGGATACGGCGGCAGACCGGATCGATCCCGTTGCCATGGCGCGTGCCCGCCATGTGATTACCGAAAACGCCCGCGTGCTTGAGGCCGCCAGCGTGCTTGCAGCCGGCGACCTTGGGCGGATGGGCGCGCTGATGGCCGCATCCCATTCGTCGATGCGCGATGATTTCGCCATCACCACGCCAGCGATCGATGCCTTGGTTGCGTTGCTGCAAGGCGCCATCGGCACGCAGGGCGGAGCCCGCATGACCGGCGGCGGCTTTGGCGGAGCGTGCGTCGCCTTGATGCCGCAATCACGCGTGGAACAGGTCACCGCCGCGGTGCGCGAAGGCTATCGCACACCAGCCGGCAGCGAACCGCTGATCATGATCGAGCGCGCCAGCGAAGGCGCGTCGATCCTCTCCTCGGCTCAGACCGGTTCGGCGTAGCTGGCGGCAAGGCCCGACATGGTGGTGCGAAAATCCGCCATCATGTCCTGGATGATGTCCGCCACCGGCCGCACCGCCTCGATACGGCCTGCCACCTGACCGGTCAGCGCGATCGACGCTTCCATATCGCCTCCGAAGTAAAGGTCCTGCGCCCGCGCAAATTCTGCGCGCACATCACCTTCGGGGTGGAGATCGATGCGCGTGGTCTTTTCCGTGCGCAGTGCCCGCAGCGCGGGGCCGGGGCCGTGGCGGTTGAGGAACACGGTATCGGTTTCCTTCGCGCCGACAATCGCCTGTTTCCAATTGTCATGCACCGGCGATTCCGCAGCAGAAACCATGCGCGTGCCAAGCTGCACCCCTTCCGCGCCCAGCGCGAAAGCAGCAGCCATCGTCCGCCCGCACAGCATGCCACCAGCGGCGATGATCGGCACATCGACATGTTCGCGCACCAGCGGCAGCAGAACCATCGAAGCCACATCGCGGGGGTTTTTGAAGCCGCCGCCCTCACCCCCTTCGACGACCAAACCGTCGACGCCGGCCTCGACCGCTTTCAACGCGCCCGCCAGCGTCGGCACGACGTGGAAAACCGTCAGCCCCGCCTTCTTGAGCGGCTCACAATATTTGTTGGGATCACCGGCGGATGTGGTGACGAACGTCACGCCCTGATCGACCACGAACGGCACGATGTCGGGATCGCGGACGAAAGCCTGCGCGATATTCACACCGAATGGCTTGTCGGTGAGGGTGCGCATCTTGCGGATTTCCTCACGGACCGCATCGAGCTCGCCCGAGCTGGTTTCGATAATGCCCATGCCGCCCGCGTTCGACACTGCAGAGGCGAGCTGCGAGCGCGCGATCCAGCCCATCGGCGCCTGCACGATGGGATAGCGCACGCCCAGCATCCGCGTGATCCGGTTGTCCATTTTCGCTCTCCCCTTACGAAATCTATTGTGTCTGTAACTCTTCGCCGGTGATGGCATAGCTACCCTTCAGCCATTCGGCGACCTCGCGCGCTGCGGGGTGATCAACGGCCGCGTAACGCGCAATCAGCTTGGCCTTGCGCTCCTCGCCAAAGCGGTCAAGGCCGCTGTCTTGGAGCGTGAGCAGATCGGCCTCCAGCATGGCGGCCAATTCTTCGCCGCAGACCGACAAAGCCGCCTCGCGGAACGCCGCGCCGTAGCGATAGCCATCGCCCTCGGCATAGACGCGCGGCAGAGTCAGCGCCGGAATACAGCTGAGCTGCGGCTGTGAAGCCGGGTTGATGGCATGGTGGCTTAACAGCTCGCCCCCGGCAGAGGAGCGTCCGGTAAAGGCACGCAGATGCAGATGCTGGGACATGCGCGGGCCATCATTGACCGGCCAATTGTCCCATAGCGCAGGCCGGCGACCGAGCCGTTCGGCAACATCCCCCAGATGCCCGGGGCTGATAGCTCGCGCGCACACTTCCTCTCCGGTCCAATAGACCGCGACCGATGGGTCGAGCGCCGAACCCAGATCCTCAAGATAGCGCGGTGGCCGCGCCCCGAAGACGCGGTCGAGCACCGGATCGTCGCTGTAATAGCTGGGGCAGAGAAAGCGGGCGCTCGCGCCGCTGGATCCGAACGCGACATCGGCAATCGCCGCCTGCCGCTCGGCCAGGGCGTCGAAACTGCCCTCCATATCGTCAAACAGCAGAGCAAGATCGTCGATGCCGATATCGTCGAGCTGCGCCAGCTTGGTCTTGAGTGCGGCGCGATCCTCAGCGTCGAAACCGGCGTTACACCCAAAGGGGGTCAGGCCGACCCCGAAACGCATTCCGGCACTGCGGCATAGTTCGGCAAAATCAGAAAGCTGCCGGGCATCTGCGTCACTGAACGGCTCACGCCATTTGCGCCGAAGCTTTTCCTCGCCCTTGGGCGCGTAATGGAAGAAGCTGTAACCGGCGGGCGCGAGGATGCGCACCACCGCCGCACGGTCCGCCCAACTCCAGCGCCGTCCGAAATAGCCTTCGATGATGCCAAGCGGTGGGGCCATGCCCTGACCATTGCCGATGCCGTTGACGGTGTCGAGGGGTAGCAGCTGTTACAGCACTGGATGGCTGCTCGCCGCTGCGCCCAAAGCATGCACCGGCGGGGCTTCTGCGCAGGCGTGATCGCCATGATCTCGTACCCGCCTGAGGGAATTCTGCTCCTCTGCAGGAATCGCCATCAGCAGCGCCCGCCCTATCCTTGATGGAAGAAAAGCCAACAAAGGCATAATTTAACCCGCTTTTATGCCGCTAAACTGCCTAACACCCTCCCTTTATTGACTCTTAGTCCATTTGTGACAATTCTGTCCCCGGATAGGCCGCCCTAGAGCGGCACTCGGGAGGGAGAGGATCATGACGCGTTTCGCAGCAGTTGCCGCTGGCATTTCTTTGGGTGCGCTATCGCTGGCAATGCCCGCTCTGGCGCAAGAGACTAGCGCGGCAACGACCGCCGAAGTGTTCGGCGATGACATCGTTGTGACCGCGCTGAAGCGCGAAGAAAGCCTTCAGGACACCGCACTTGCGGTATCAGCGTTCGGCAGCGCGGCGATCGAGGACAAGGTAATCGACGACGCGGTGGACCTCAGCTTCTCGGTTCCCAATCTCACCGTATCCGACAACGGCAATGCCTCACTGCGTGGGGTCGGAAACTTGGCAATATCATCGACCGCAGAGAGCGGGCTCGGTTACCATGTCAACGGCGTCTATCTGGGCAATCCCGGATCAGAGAGCGAGTATTACGACATCCAGCGGATCGAAGTTCTGCGTGGACCGCAGGGCACACTCTATGGCCGCAATACCACCGCCGGCGTCATCAACATCATCAGCCAGCGAGCCACTGATGCGTTCGAAGGCTATCTGACCGCAGGCTATGGCAATTACGATACGATGCGCCTGCGCGGCGCGGTCAACCTGCCGCTTGCCGAAGGTTTCTCCACCCGCCTCGCTGGCTATTATCTGCGGCGCGATGGCTACACGACCAACATCTTCAACGGCAATGACATCGACAACCGCCGGATGTTCGGCCTCCGATCGAGCACGCGCCTCGAACTCGGCGATACGCGCATCAACCTCATCGCCTCCTATTTTGAGGAGGATGATGCCAAGTCAAACACCACCAAGGGCGTTTGCACACGCGACGCGGTGACCGGATGTTCCGCGCTGTCAGCCGGCTTTGAGACGCCTGACAGCCGCACCACCATCTTCAACACGCTTGGCGCGGTAACCGGCACCATTGCCACCGGCTTCGGCCCGCCGACTGCGCAAAACTACTTCGCAAGCACGATCAACCCCGCCGACCTGCGCGTGGTGAACCAGGACGTCGACCCCGAATATTTCGTGCGCGAATACAATGTGACGCTGGAGATCGAGCATGATTTCGGCGACCTATCGCTCACGTCGCTGACCAGCTGGCAGGATTTGCACCGCGACGTGATGAACGATTTCGATCGTTTCGCGCCATCGCTCGGCCTGACACGCCCCGTGACCTTTGATGCGTTTGCCAACGGCAATCCGGTGACGACCAGCTCAATCCTGTCGGTACGGCGGGATGTCAGCAACGCCGAGCAATTCTATCAGGAACTGCGCCTTGCCTCAGATTTTGCCGGACCGTTCAATTTCGTGGTTGGCGGCAATTACTATGATTTCAACGGCGACATTTTCGTGTCGATCACGCACCCGACGCTGGCAGCACGGCAGCAGCAGCGCGGCTTTTCCGCGCCGTTCGAGGCGTTCACCATTCAATCCAATCCGTCGAACACGACCAGCTGGGGCGTCTTCGGCGAAGTCTATTTCGATCTGTCAGAGCGCACCCGGCTGACCGGTGGCCTGCGCTACAGCCATGACGAGAAGTTCATCCAGACCCGACAGATTTTCCTCGATCCGCTGGCCGATGGAAGTGTCAGGCCATTCACCGTCGGGAGCTTTGAAAAGGGCGTGTTCACTGGCCGCGCCGTGCTCGAGCATGATTTCAGCGACGACATTATGAGCTATGTCTCGCTGTCGCGCGGCTACAAGGCGGGAGGCATCAACCCGGGCGGCGCGTTGGTGCCGACCTTCGACCCCGAATTTCTCAACGCGGCCGAGGTCGGGCTGAAACTGGAGAGCAGCGACCGCAGCTTCCGTGCCAACCTGGCCGGTTTCTATTATGACTATAACGGGCTGCAGATCGGTCAGGTGGGTGTGACCAGCGCCAACACGGTCAACACCGACGCGCGCGTCTATGGCGTCGAGGCAGAAGTGCTGCTCCGCCCTGCCCCGCGCTTTCAAGTCGACCTGGCTGTTTCCTACCTCAACACCCGGCTGAGCAATTTCCAGTCGGGTGACGAGGGTGATCCCAACGCCATCGCCGGCGGATCGGCCATCGTGCGCGATGCGTCAGGCAATCCAGTGCGCACGTCGGGCGGGCTGGTGCTCAAGGATCTGGAGGGCAATGAACTGCCCTTCTCCCCCAATGTGAAGATTGCCATCGGCGCGCAATATGGGATTCCGCTGGGTGGCGGCTTCACGCTGACCCCGCGCATCGACCATTATGAGCAGGGCAATTTCTTCGGCACCGCCTTCAACAAGCCGTCCGAGGATTTCCCCGGCTATAGCCAAACCGATTTCAAGCTGTTGCTGACCCCACCGGGGGAGCAGTGGGACCTGCGCTTCTACGCCAAAAACCTGTTCAACAACGACGATATCACCCGCATCACGCAGGAAGGCCCGCTGGTCGGGCGGTTCCGCAGCCTGGTGGTGCTGGAACCGCGGACCTTCGGCCTCGAAGCGACTTTCCGCTTCTAGACGAACGGTTTGCAGCCGTTCATCCTCCCCTTGGGGGGCGGGCGCGTTCGCGTCCGCCCCCGCTTTTGCCCCAACGCACCACCCAGAAAAGGATCACCAAAGCCATGTTCGACCTCAACGGCCATGTCGCGCTCGTTACCGGAGGCAATGGCGGCCTCGGCCTCGCCATGGCGCGTGGGCTTGCCAAGGCGGGTGCCTCGGTCGCTGTATGGGGTCGCAACACGGCAAAAAATGCAGTGGCGATCGATGAATTGCGCGCACTCGGCGCCGATGCCGAGGGATTTGCCTGCGACGTTACAGACGCCGCCGACATCGAACAGGCAATGGCCGCCACGCTGAAGCGTTTCGGGCGCGTTGACAGCTGCTTTGCCAATGCAGGTGGTTCCGGCGTGCGTGCGCCGTTCCACACACTGTCCGCAAAGGATTGGCAGGACGTGTGCGATCTCAATCTCACCAGCGTTGTCGAGACATTCCAGACGGCGGTGCGTCATTATCTGGCGCGCGGCGGTGGCGGGCGCCTCATCGTCACATCCTCTGTCGCGGGGCTGGTGGGCATCCCCACGGGCGCGGGCTATTCAGCGACGAAAGCGGCAGTCAACGGACTGATCCGGAGCCTAGCAGTCGAACTGGGACGCGCAGGTATTCAGGCCAATGCCATTTTGCCTGGCTTCATCGAAACCGAAATGTCGATGGATACGCCACAGTATTTCCGGGACGGTTGCAAGCGTCGCGCGGTTTCCGGAGAAGTCGGCACGCTCGCCGACATGGAAGGAATCGCGGTGTTCCTCGCCGCACCTGAAAGCCGGATGATCACCGGCCAATCGATCGTGATCGATGGAGGGCACACGATTTTCCCGCTGTAACGGGACATCGACGGCAGAATTCAGGGTCGGGCGAGTGGGCGGCGGGCGGTATCCGCCGCCTTGATTGCGGCAAAGCTGCCGAGGATCATGGTGACTGTAATGTCCTCCAGCTGCCCTCGGTCCATGCCGTGATGAAGGAGATAAGCCCCTGCTGTTGCCGGCAGGCCAAGGCTGATGTCGGTCGCGGCGCGGGCTACATCCTCGGCCATATCAAACTGGCGCATGACAATGCCCGCAAGGTAATCGACCGCAGCCGCGCGCCCATATTCGGTCGGGTCATGCACGGCGGCGACGGACGGCTCCGACTGCAATCGCTCGATGATCAAGCCGCGCTCATCGATATATTCGAGGTAGACGTGCGTCACTGCACGCACGAGCCCTTCAAAGCTATCGGCCTGCTCCGCGGCTTCAAGCTGGCGTCGCCGCAAGCGGCGCAACTCGCGCTCAAGCAGATGCTGTAGCAGCAGCGTGATGTTGGGAAAGTAATTGTAGATGAGGGATTTGGATATGCCGGCATGCCGCGCGATTCGCTCGGCATTGAGGCCCGAAACCCCCTCTCGTCCTACAAGATCAGCCGCAGCGTCGAGGATCAGCGCGCGGCGCTTTTCCGGACTGTAGCGTCGGCGCGGTGCAGGGTCGTCAAGAGCCATAAGCAAACGGTGCCGCAACTAGCAGCGTTGTGCAACCGGCGGGACGCCAAGCGCCCTCAGGTCCGCCGCATCGGCCCGGCCGCTGGGTCGAGGTAATGGAGCGGCACGACCGACTCATCTTCGCTCGCCCCGGCACGCTGTTGCACCGCAATCAGATTCCCGTCGGGATCGCGGGCATATTGGATGCGCCACCCCATCATGCGGACCGGTCGGCCCACCAGCCGCACATTGGCGGCGCGGAGGCGACGGGTCGCATTGGCGAGATCAGCGACCTCAAAGGCAATGAGGCTGTGCCCCAGTCTGTCGATCTGTCTATCCGTCGCCGGTGCCGGCGTCTCCGGGATGTGATATTGCCACAACTCGATCTCAAAATTGCGCAGCGTGAACCAGCCGCCCGACAGTGACAGACCATCGATATCGGCAATGGCATCGAAGCGCGCACCAGAGACAGGGCCAGCACGGCGACGTGGCGGCTGGCCCAGCACTGTTTGATAGAAAGCAATCAACCGGTCCAGGTCCGGCGTTACAACCGCGACATGCGTCGCCCAGGCGCGGTCGGCGCGCACCGGACGATCCATTGTCTCCATTTCAATCATCGTCCCGTCAGGGTCGCGACCATAAGCGTAGGTAACCCCATAGCCGCCGAGGTCGACCGGCGCACCGCCGCGCGTCACCATTTTCAACCCACCAGCGATCAACCGCGTCCAGACGGGAGCGGAGGCAGGTGCCTGCCAGCAGACATGTGTGTAGCCAGGGCCATTAACCGGCAAATGCTGGGGCGCTGATGGCGAACCGGGATCGAAATCCATGAGCTGAAGGAAGACAGTCGGCGTTCGAATGAGTGCGACATCGACATATCCTGCCCTGCGGGACAAGGCCGCATGCGGAAATCTGCTGGCCGGCACACGCTCCCGCCGCACCACCTCAAACGGCACCGTGGCGCCATAGAAAGCCACCGTGGCGTCAATATCCGACACGGTGATACCGACATGGCGGACACCGAGCATCGCTTCGCCTTCTTGGGCGGCCGCAGGCGCCGCCACCATCAGCATCGCTGCGGCCAGCATCAGACTTTTCATCAGCGGCTCTCCCGATCGGCGACACGATAGACAAGCAGCACATTGCCCGCGATCTGCCCGAACTTGTCATAACCCGAATTGACGATCAGCATGCCGCCAGCGACCACTGGCCCGGCGCTGTCAATCGATCCGCCTGCAGCCTCAACGCCGTTGATTGAAGTAAATGGCCGATGTGTTTCGACCTGCCACAGCGTGCGACCGTCGATGCTGGAATAGGCCATCAACCGACCGTTCAGAGCGCCCGCAAAGACGATGCCGGGCGTCAGCGTGACCGGCGCCGACAGCGCAGTCATACATTCGTGCCGCAATTCATTGCAGACGAGGGGTTCGATACGGCTCCACAGCTCGCGGCCGGTTGCGGCATCGAAGGCATGCAGACCCTGCCGCGGTGGGCCGGTAGGGCGGGTGTGGCCCGGCGTATCGGCGATGCCGACGTAGAGCGTGCGACCGTCACTCGCCATGCCCCAGTGGATGCCGCCGTTAAAGCCGCCCATGCCTGCACGACGCTGCCACATGATTGCCCCGTCGCGCTCTGGATCGAGGGCGTAGACCATGCCCGATTTCTGTCCGGCAAGGATGATGTCGCGCCCGTCGGCCAGCGTTACAAGCATCGGCGGCGCGCCGAAATCGAAGTCGGGTCCGTCCTCTGCCGGGCAATTGGGCCCGGCGACACGACCGCACGCGCCATTCCATGCATCACCCGATGTCGTCTGTCGTACCCAGCGCACGCGGCCCGAGGCGGCCTCTATGGCGATGATCGCATCGCTCATGGCATTGGCGGGGGAAGAGTAATTCTCCCCCGTGCCGACATAGATGAGGCCGCGCTGCGCATCGACGGTGGGTGTCGACCAGACCGGCGCGCCCGATGGCGCCATAATCGCCGTGCCAACGCGGGTGACGCCGACACGGCGCGGAGCATCTGTCGTATGCATCCGCCAAAGCGGACGGCCATCCGCCGCAGCAAGCGCCGTCACCCCGCCACGGAAGGTACAGCAGGCATAGTCCGGATTGATCGCGCTGACGATCTCCGTCGAAGACATGGGCACAAACAAGCGCCCTTCGTGCAACGTCACCGAACCGGTAATCGTCCCGTCGGGATGATCACGCACGCTCCTTTGCCAAATGCCTTCACCCGTCGCGGCGTCGATGGCGTGGACGGTACCGGCAAAGTCTCCGAAATAGAGTCGCGTCGGCCGCCCGCGTGCATCGGTGGCAATAGTGGGCGCAGAACGAACCTCCGCCCCCGCATCATAGCTCCACCAGATACACCCGGTCTGCGTATCGAGCGCATAGACACGGCCCGACTGGCTGCCGGTGAAGATCGCCTCTGCCGTGACGGCAGGCTGCGAACGCGCACGCGCCGCCTCGGGAAAGGCGAAGGCCCAGGCGAGTTCGAGGCGCGGTGCCTGTTCCGCGTTGATGCCTGCCGCCGCGGCTGGCTGGAAACGGGAGTTGGTGAGGCCGTTGCCCCAGCGGTTCCACAAGGGACGGCCGGCAAAGCTCAGTCGGCCTTCGCACCTGCGGCCGGCCTCTGCCACCTCCAGCGCAGCATTGCGCCCCAGATATTCCGAGAGGAGCACACGGTCGACCGGCGACAGCGCGGCACCTTGCGCCTGCATCACCCCGCTGGTTAGCGCCGCAAGAATCCGGCGGGGAGCCATGCGCTCGATCGCTTCGCGCTTGGGCGCCCCTGCCGCGCCGTTGTCATGACATGAAGCACAGTTGGCGGCATACAGTCCTTCACTGTGCGCCGCTTGGCCACTTGGCGCCAATGCTGCAGCCTCTTCGACGCTCGCCTCGCCGGTTGGCGAACAGGCGGCAAGCAGCGCCACCAGTGCAAGAGCAGAGACTTTTGCCAACGTTCGCATCGAGTGCCGTAGAGCTCCGCTTTCTATTCGCTGCATCTGGTGCAACACGCCTATTGACGATTGATACAATAACGCGCCAACTGCTGCTGGCAAGCATTTTGGCGACAGAAAGTCACAGGAGAGAAAAGCCATGCGCGATGTGGCAGTGAGAGGGATAGCCGCGGCATTGGCCGCTATGGTTGCAGCTTGCACCGCGCCCTCTGTTTCACCGCCCTTGGTGATCGAGGCGGCCGCACCGGAACCGCGCGCACCATCCTTCGCCGCGCAAGCAATCGACTGGGCCAACGCGAACGGCCAGGGCGGCCTGCGCTATCGTGGCGGCGACTTTGGCGAAGGCGACGAACGGCTCCATTATGTCGAGGCGGGCGAAGGCCCTCTTGTCATACTGCATCATGGGTTTCCGAGCTTCTGGCTGTCGATGTTCGACCAGATGGAGGCGCTCAAGCGCTGCTATCGCGTGGTAGCGGTAGACGGACTCGGCGGCGGAGCTTCCGCCAAGCCCGACAGCCTTGAGCCCTATCGTATCGACCGCCTGGCAGCCCGGATCGATGCGCTAGCGCGGCATCTTTCCGGCGAAGCGCGTTACGCCTTTGTCGGTCATGACTGGGGTGCGGCGCTCGGCTGGTCGATGGCGCAGGCCTATCCCGAACGGATGCTCGCGGTGGTGGCGATGAGTGCGCCACCCACCAACCTGTTCCTCTCGCTGGTCCGCGACGATGCCGAGCAGCAGCAGCGATCCGGTTATATGCAGCGTTTTCGCACCATCGATCGGGGGATGCTGCAAAGCGGGATAGCGGGGCGCATTGCAGCCGGCGGCTATGCCGATCTGGCCGCGCGCGGGCATATTGATACGGAGCGTGCCGCGCTGCTCACCGCCGTCCTCTCTGATCCTGCAACAATGGACGGCGGCATGAACTGGTACCGCGCCAATGTGCCGCCGTTCGACCAGATCGAGGATTCAGCCATCTGGCCATCCGCCAGCGCGACAACGGATGTTCCAGTGCTGGCCATCTGGGGCGAGGCAGATGAGACTTTTGTCCCGGCATGGCTGGATCGCGCAGGAAATCACGCCCGCACGCTCGAGATAGTCCGCCTACCCGGTATCGGACACTGGACCCCGATGGAGCGCCCGGCTGAAGCCAACACCGCTATACAGCGCTTCTTCGATCGCCACGCGCCGGGACGGTGCAGCTAAGTCACGATGGTCTGCTGGCAAGCCAACAGCAAAGTGCGGCCACTCACTGCGTCGTTTCCCCGCCGCTCCTGAACGCGGCAAAGCCGATATAGTGCGCACGGTTACCGAATAGCCAGCGGTTGACCGCCAGCGCGGCGATCACCGAACTGACCAGCGTGACCAGCATCGCATCGATATAGTGGAACCAGGCGGGCGTGATGCCCTGCGGCTGGAGCACCGCGCTGAAGGTTGCGTAAAAGGCGAAGCCCCAGATCACCCCTACGACTGCCGCGCGGGCATCAACGTTGCGGAACATCAGCCCGACGATGAAGGCCGAGAGGATCGGCATCGAGGCAAGGCCATTGAGCTGTTGCAGCAGGTTGATGATGCTTTCCGCATTCTGGAACACCGGCACCAGGGCAATCGAGCTGATCGTCAGCGCCACAGTCGCGATGGTGGCAATGCGGCGGGTATCTGTGAGCGGGCTGACGAACTTGTCATGGAAATCGACGGTGTAGAGCGCGACCGTGCCGTTGAGGATCGCGGCGGTGTGCGCGATCACGGCAGCGGCCATCGCCGCGGCAAAGGCGCCGGAGAGCCAGTCAGGCAGGACGTGGGAAACGATCATGCCATAGGCGGCATCATTGACGTCCCCGAACAGTTGATAGGCAACAACGCCGGGGATGACGACGATGGCGGGGATGATGAGGATGCGCACCGCCGCAGCCGCCAGCACACCCTTTTGCGCTTCCCGCACCGTCGGCGCGGTCATCGCCTTTTGCGTGATGATCTGGTTGGTCGACCAGTAGAAAATCTGGATGAACAGCATCCCGGTGAACAGCGTGTGGATGGGGATCGGGCTGTCGATGGCGCCGATCATGCTGACCCGTTCAGTGGGGACATTGGAGAAAAGGTCGAAATCGACGGCGGCGAGCGCAAGGATGACGACAAGGAAGGCAAAGCCGAGCACGCCGATGCCGGAGAATGTATCCATCACCGCCACCGCCCGCAGGCCGCCGTAGATGGTGTAGGCCGCAGCGATGATCGCCATCGGTGCCGCAAACCACAGCAGCGACCATTCCACACCCAGCATCGATTTCAGGAACAGGCTGCCCGAATAGAGGGCGGCGGGCAGATAGATAGTGATCGCGCCGAACATGAAGAGGAAGGAGATGACGGTGCGGATGCTGCGCCCGCCATAGCGCCGTTCGAGCAATTCGGTGACCGTGGTGACGCCGTGGCGATAATAGACCGGCACGAACACGAAGGCGAGGATCAGCAGGCCAAAAAAGCCGCAGATTTCCCACCAGGCGAGCAACAGCATCTGGTTGCCGTTCATGCCCACAAGCTGTTCGGTCGAAAGGTTGGTGAGCGTGATCGAGCCCGCGACATAGAGCCAGGAAAGGCCCCCGCCGGCGAGGAACACATCCTTGCTGCTGCCATCATGCCCGCCGCCCGCGTGGCCGCCGCCGGCGCTCGCGGTCATTTGACGCACCTTCCACACGGTGATCAGCGCCATGAACAGGGTGAGCGCGAGCGCCACCCCCAGTTGCACCAGCAGTTTCAATTCCATGCCTTGCCCTCCCTGACCGGGCTCTTATTGCACTATTCGTCAATTATTGCATAGGGCCTTGCGCCTTGCTGGCGCATCAGGCCACGAAAGCCAATGATGAAAGCAAACGATCCCCGCCCCGCTTCGAACAGCAACCAGCCGATGCACCTCGGCGTCTGCTATTATCCCGAGCATTGGCCGGAGGACCGCTGGGTCGCGGATGCGGCGGCGATGGCGGCGATGGGCCTTTCCCGCGTGCGAATCGGCGAATTTGCCTGGAGCCGGATCGAGCCGGAGCCGGGGCGCTATGACTGGGGCTGGCTCGACCGCGCGGTGGAGACGCTCAGCGACGCAGGCCTCGGCATCATCATGGGAACGCCGACCGCGACCCCGCCCAAATGGCTGGTCGATGCGATGCCCGACATGATCGGGCGCGACCGGCAGGGGCGGCTGCGCACCTTCGGATCACGGCGGCACTATTGTTTCAGTCACGAGGGCTATGCCCGCGAGGCAGAGCGGATCAGCGCTGCGGTGGCAGAGCGCTATGGCGCACATCCCGCCATCGTCATGTGGCAGACTGACAATGAATATGGCTGCCACGACACGGTACTGAGCTATTCCGAGGCCGCGCGTGACGGATTCCGTCGCTGGCTGGCGGCGAAATATGGCAGCGCGGCTGCGCTCAACGCCGCCTGGGGCAATGTCTTCTGGTCGATGGAAGTGCGCGACTTTGGCGAAGTCGAGCTCCCCCACCTCACCACCACCGAGGCGAACCCGGCGCATTGGCTCGATTTCCGGCGCTATTCGTCGGACGCAGTGATCGCCTGGAACCGGCGGATGATGGCCGCGATCCGCGCCCATGCGGCCACGACCGACATCACCCACAATGTCATGGGGTTCGTGACCGAATTCGATCACCATGCACTCGGCGCGGACCTCGATCTGACGACGTGGGACAGCTATCCGCTCGGTTTCCTCGAACAATTCCCCTTCTTTAGCGAGGAGGAGAAGCGCGCCTATGCCCGTCAGGGGCATCCGGACATCGCGGCATTCCACCATGATCTCTACCGCGGATGTTCAGCCGGGCGCTGGGGGGTGATGGAACAGCAGCCGGGGCCGGTGAACTGGGCGCGATATAATCCCGCGCCGCTCCCCGGCATGGTTCGGCTGTGGACGCTGGAGGCCTTTGCCCATGGCGCCGAGCTGGTCAGCTATTTCCGCTGGCGGCAGGCGCCCTTCGCGCAGGAGCAGATGCACGCCGGATTGCACCGACCCGACGGTAGCGAAGCGCCGGGCGCGAACGAGGTGCGCGCCGCCGCCGCTGATCTCGCTGCGATCGGGGATGGCGGGAATGCGCCCAAATCAGTGGCGCTGATCTTCGATTATGAGGGCGAGTGGGTGACCGCGACCCAGCCACATGGCGCGGGCCTTTCCGCGCTGCGCACGGCGTTCGACTGGTATCGCGCGGCGCGTGCGCTTGGGCTCGATATCGACGTGGTAGGGCCGGACGCGAGCCTCGATGGCTATGGGCTGATCCTGATCCCCTGCCTGCCGATTGTCAGCGAAGCGCTGGTGACGCGGCTGGAGGGAACCGCCTGCCCCATCGTTATCGGCCCGAGGAGCGGCAGCAAGACCGCCGATTTCGCCATTCCCGAGGCGCTGCCGCCGGGCACGCTGGGGCGGCTGTTTCCAGCCCGCGTGCTGCATGTGGAATCGCTGCGGCCCGGCCTGGCGCACGCGGGCGATGGCTGGGCGGTGACGGGCTGGATCGAGACGGTCGAGACCGGGGCCGAAGCAGAACATATCTGCGCGGACGGGCGCGTCGCGGTATGGCGGCAGGGTCGGATGCGTTATTGCAGCGCCCTGCCCGATGCGGTGCTTGCCGACCGGGTGATCGCCAGCGCCGCCATCGAAGGCGGGATGCACCCCGTGGCCATGCCCGAAGGGATGCGCGTGCGGCGGCGTGGCGGGCGCAGTTTCGTGGTCAATTATGCGCCCGAAGTACAAGCGGTGCCGGCGGGCATTGGCGGCGAGGCGCTGGTCGGTGCGCGGATGATGCCTGCCGCCGGAGTCTCCGTGTTCGGCTGAAGCGGCGCAGGGTTTAGCGGGACGGACCGCCCACCGCCCGGTACAGCGCCACCCGCGCCCGCGCCGCATCACCGCGCGCAGCCAGTGCATTGCTGCGCGAGGCGTTGAGCGTGCGTTCGGCATCAAGCACAGTGAGCAGCGGATCGAGCCCGAGCCGGTAGCGCTGGCGCGCGAGGCCGGCCGCGTCAGCATCAATGGTCGCCTGACGTTCAAGCGTTGCCGCCCGTGCATCGAGCGCGGCTATCGATCCCATCGCCGCTTCGGTTTCCCCGAGCGCCTGAAAGACAGTGCCGCGATAGGTTTCAAACGCGGCGCGTGCATCGGCCTGTCGTGCGTCGATGCGGGCGCCCACGCGTCCGAAATCGAGCAACGGCCCGGCGAGGCCGGCGCCCAATGAGCCGATCAGCGCCTCTTCCTCAAACAGGCTGGAGAAGCCGAGCGAGAAGAGGCCGAGCGTGCCGCTGATCGACAGGCGCGGGAAGCGATCAGCAGCGGCAGCGGCGATTTCCGAATCCGCTGCGGCGAGGCGGCGTTCGGCGGCGACCACATCCGGGCGGCTGCGCAGCAGAGCGGACGGAACCACCGAGAGGCTGCGGACCGTGGCCGGAGCGCCGGGGCTGCCATCGAGCAAGGTCACAACCTCCGCCGGGGCGAGTGCAGTCAGGCGCACAAGCCGGCCGATCACTTCGGCGCGCT
>CANHQT010000023.1 GCA_947463325.1 Sphingomonadaceae bacterium | reverse complement strand
GCATGCGATAGGGATGTGTCAAGTAAACCTGACTAATTTCCTGGGTGATTACGCTCCCGAACCTTACCCAATGTGTGTTCGCGCCAAAGGATGGCAAGACCGCTGGCGATGATCACCGGCGCACCCATCAACGTCGCTGGGGCTGGCAAGGCCGAGAATAACAGATATCCGGCGAGGCTCGCCCAGATGAGGCCGGTGTAATCCATGGGGAGTACCACAGCGACGGGTGCCATGCGCAGCGACGCAGTCAGCAGCAGCTGCGCTATTGCTCCAGTCAGGCCGACGCCAGCGAGAATGGCCCAAGCCTCCGGCGTATGGAGCTGCCCAAAGAAAAGCATCAGCACTGACAGCGGGATCATCGACAGGGCGGTGAACCAGAAAACGGTGGTGGCTGCGGATTCGGTCGCGCCCAGCTGGCGGATGAAGATGGTGACCCCGGCTGTCGCCACCGCCCCTGCCAGAGCGACCAGTGCGCCGGTCGATGCCATGGCCGCACTGTCCGGCCGGATCACGAGCAGGATGCCGATGAACCCGATCGTGACCGCGCCTGCCCGCCAAGGCCCGACCTTTTCCTTGAGCAGCAGTGCCGCAAGCATCGTCGCAAACAGGGGCACGGTGAAGCCGATCACGGTTGCTTCGGCCAACGGCAGCATCATCATGCCGAGAAAGTTCAGGGACATGGCGCATATACCCAGCGCCATACGGCTGGCGTGCATGCCAATGCGCCGTGTTCCGAGGCTTGCCAGTCCCGGACCCATTGCCGCCCAAGCGATTACGAACGGCAAGGCAAAAGCCTGTCGATAAAACACCGCTTCGACCAGATGCACACCATGCTGGCCGGCGAGCTTCACCAGCGCGAACATCAGCGCTAGCACCGCGACTGACGCGAGCCGCACCACCGCGCCCGCAATGGGCCGGTGGAGCGGGGCGGCAATGGCGGATACGGAGCTCAATTCTCCGGCTTGACGAACAACAGCGTCATACGGTCGCTTTCGCCGATCGCGGTCCAGCGCGCGCGCTCGGCGTCATCGGCGGCACCGCGCAGGCTCGGCGGCAATGTCCATACACCGCGCGGATGGTCTGCGGTATCATTCGGATTGGCGTTGATCTCGCTCGATCCGACGTAACGAAAGCCTGCAGCCTCGGCGAAGGCCCGCACACTGCTCACCTTCATGTAGCCGGAGCTTTCCTCCAGCGCGGAATCGCGGTCTTCGGGCAGGCGGTGCTCCTCAATGCCGAGACGCCCGCCGGGACGGAGCATGGCGAAGATCTGTCGGAATGCCTCTGCGGCATTGTCGGTGCCGCCGAAACGCCAGTTGTGGACATTGCGGAAGGTCAGCACGACATCGGCGCTGCCGTCGGGGACGCGGGGGTTGGCACTACCGGCCGGGGAAGGGAATTCGGCGAGGCGGATATGGCCATAGGTTGCCGCGTCGTTGCTCTGCCGCGTGCGGACATTGTTGAGGCCGCGTTCCCAGGGCGCGGCAGCATAGAGTGTGCCACCGCCATCACGAGTCAGAGGGGCGAGGATTTCCGTATACCAGCCGCCGCCCGGCCACAGTTCGACGATCGTCTCACCGGGCTGGACACGGAAAAAAGCCAGCGTTTCGGCGGGCTGGCGCCAGCGATCGCGCGGCCGGTTGGTCTCTGTCCTTGTTGGTGCAGCGACCGCAGCAGCAATCGCGCGGTGCGCGGATTGCGTCGCAGCATCACGGCTGTCATGCGCTGAATGATCCTGTGCAAGGGCGACGGGCGTAGCAAGCGCAGCAAGCAGGGTTGCAGCAAGGCTTGCAGTTGCAACACGAATGGCCATTATCTCTCTCCTGTCGGTCGGGGGAACCGGCCTTCTTCCTAAGGCCAAGAGGGTTAAGTGCAAACAGGCTATCTGATCGCAGGCGCATCGGTTGCAGTGGTGGCGATTGCCAGCATCGCCGAACGGAAGCGCAATCGCCGCAAGAATCTTGAGGCAGTGGGCTTCATGCCTTGGCCAATGGTATCGATCCTCGGAATGATCACGGCCCTGTTCGCCACCGCACTGGCGATGAAGGGTGTGCTGTGACCGTCCAGCTTTCTCGCCGCCTTTTCATTGGCTCGGCGCTCGTAGCGGGGCTCGCTGGATGCATGACTCGCGGGCCCGTGGCTCCGGCCGTGACCATGCCGGTCGATCCACGCGCGACCGGGACGCCCGACCTTGTTGATCTGGCCGCGTTCGATCCTCGCTTCAGGCTCGATATTCGCTATGCGACCACCAACAATTTCATGCGCCGCGTGCTTTACCCGGTTGCCCGCGCGATGGCACAGCGCCCGGCGGCAGAGGCCTTGTCCCGCGTCCAGACCCGCGCCGAGGCGGAAGGGTTCGGTCTGCTCATCTTTGATGCCTATCGCCCTTGGCGCGTCACCAAGATGATGTGGGATGAAACACCCGAGGCGCAGCGAGAGTTTGTCGCCAACCCGGCCAACGGATCACGTCACAACCGCGGCTGCGCCATCGACCTGACGCTCCATCGCGGCGGCGTCCCGGTCGAAATGCCGAGTGATTATGACGATTTTACGCCCGCCGCATATCGCAGCAACATGGCCGCGAGCGGAGAGGCGCTGGCCAATGCTGCACGCCTCGAAGGGTGGATGGTGCGCGAAGGATTTATCCCCCTGCCCAACGAATGGTGGCACTATGATTGGCGCGACTGGCGGCTGTACCCGATCATGGACCAGCCGCTCG
The DNA here is from genome assembly GCA_947463325.1 of Sphingomonadaceae bacterium. GTDB lineage: Bacteria > Pseudomonadota > Alphaproteobacteria > Sphingomonadales > Sphingomonadaceae > Sphingopyxis. The sequence continues at coordinate 33,573 of CANHQT010000023.1, read as the reverse complement.
CCTGAAGTGCCCGACCGTTACAGGCAGGATTCGAGGAACGGCTGATCGAAGCCGAACTGGCGTGCTTTTTCGAGCGTGTAGGGGCGCAGGCCAAGGGCGCGATATTCGCCGATGATCTTGCCGTCCTTGTCCTCGTCCAGATATTCGAACTTGAACAATTCCTGCGTCACGATCACGTCGCCTTCCATCCCGATCACTTCGGTGATGGACGTCACGCGGCGAGAACCGTCCCGCAGACGCTTGATCTGGACGATCAGGTCGACGGAGTCGGCGATCTGCCGGCTGATCGCTTCCTTGGGGATCTTGATGTCCCCCATCAGGATCATGTTTTCCATACGACCGAGGCATTCGCGCGGGCTGTTGGCGTGCAGCGTACACATGGAACCATCGTGGCCGGTGTTCATGGCGGCGAGCAGGTCGAAACACTCCTGGCCGCGGATCTCGCCCAGGATGATCCGATCGGGGCGCATACGCAGCGCGTTCTTGACGAGGTCACCGATGGTGATTGCGCCCTGACCCTCTAGGTTTGGCGGGCGGGTTTCGAGCGGCAGCCAGTGCGGCTGCTGCAGACGAAGTTCGGCCGCGTCTTCGATGGTGATGACGCGCTCTCCCGGGTCGATCATTTTCGACAAAGCGTTGAGCATTGTCGTCTTACCCGAGCCCGTACCGCCGGAGATGACGATGTTCATGCGGCACGCGCCCGCGATCTTGAGCGCGGTGCACATCTTGTTCGACATCGCATTCCAATCGCGCAGCATGTCGAGTGTGATCGGCTTGGCCGAGAATTTACGAATCGAAATGGCCGTGCCGCGCAGAGACAGAGGTGGCACGATGACGTTGACGCGGCTGCCGTCCTTGAGGCGGGCGTCAGCCAGCGGTGTCGTCTGGTCAACGCGGCGGCCAACCTGGTTCACAATGCGTTGGGCGATCTGGAACAGATGCTCTTCGTCACGGAAGACAACGCCGGACAGGGTGAGCTTGCCCTTCTTTTCGATATAGGTCTGGTCCGGCCCGTTGATCATGATGTCGCTGACGTCGGCATCGTTGAGCAGCTCTTCGAGCGGCCCGAATCCGAGCAGCTCGTCAACCAGCACCTTTTCGAGCGCGAACTGTTCCCGCCGGTTGAGCGTAATCTTGAGCTCTGCCAGCACCTCAAGAATGATCGGCCGGAATTCCTCGGTCAGCTCATCCTTGCTCAGTGTCGCCGCCGCCTCAGGGTCTACGCGCTCAAGCAGGCGCGGGAGCACCTGTTCCTTGATCTTGTGGACAGACGCCTCGAACCCCTGAGGGCGCGCATCGTCCGAGTAATCGGTGGTCATGCGCGTGTTGAGGCGCTGCATGGCATCATCGGCGGGAACGGCATGGGGATCCGCAATCGGCGGCAGCGCCGAAGGCTCGATCGGCGGGAACTGTGCCCCGCCTTCTTCGCGAGGCGCGCCGGGCCCTGGTCCTTGCATAGGGCGCGCGACTCCGAATGCGGGACGCGGTGCCTGTTGCCCGGGTCGACGGCCGAATGCACTCATTCCATACAACTCCCTGTAACAACCGAGTGCGGAACGGATCGCGCGGCAACGGATGCAGCTCGTGGAAATAAGGTGAAAGTTTTGACAAGGATTTAATGGCCGCGCATGGGCGGTGGGCGAATGTCGCCGGGCCGGCGCGGATGGGGATCAGCAAGTGTCGACCTTCAAGGAACGGGAAAGCAGTGGTTTGCTGCTGGCGCTTTTGGGGTTCGCGCTGCTTTCTTGTGGCGACGCTGTCATCAAGACAATGGGCGACGAATGGGCGGGCACGGCGATAGCGGCGCTACGCTTTTCCTTGGGTGCGCTGCTCCTCGGTGCATTGGTAGCAAAGCAGCAAGGAAGGGCAGGCTTCGTAGCGCCCCGGCCCTGGCTGCAGGTCGCCCGCGGGTTTATGCTGGCCTTTGCCTCGCTACTTTTCTTTCTTTCTATCTTCGTCATGCCTTTGGCGGAGGCGACGGCGATCTCCTTTGCGACACCGGCAATTGTTGCGCTGCTCTCGGCGTTGCTGTTGCGGGAGAGGATCCCGGCGATCAGCTGGCTTGCACTTCTTTTGGCGAGCGCGGGTGTCGCCATCGTGCTCCGGCCCAATTTCCTGGATCTGGGCCCGGCAGCACTGATGCCGCTGATCGCTGCCTTTGCGATGGCCGGGTTCTTTCTCGTCAACCGCGCCACCGCGCAGGATGTGCCGCCGGTTGCTGCACAGTTCTGGGCTGCTGCCTGGGCCGCGCCCTTTCAGCTAGTGGCCATGGGCATCGGTGTCGCCAGTGGAATCGCTTCGCTTCAGCTGAGCATGCCTGACTGGACAGTGGTGGCACGTTGCGCATTGGTGGCAGTCAGCGCAAGTGCAGCCCATTATCTCATTTTCCTCGGTACGATGCGGGCCTCCGCGGCGACCATCGCGCCGGCCAGCTATGTGCAAATTATCGTCGCACTGCTGATTGGGGCCATGGTGTTTGGTGATTTTCCCGATGCCGTAGCAATTGGTGGCACTTTGCTCATCATCATGGCCGGATTGATGCTTTGGCGCGCCCAATTCCCGATGCCGCTGCGCCGCCGCGGGTGATGGTTACGTCGCGTTAACCATGTCCGCCTATCTGCGGGGGAATGCGGCAAAGTAGCCGCCCTTGCGGCAGGATCCACCGCATTGGGAGCGCTGTTCAATTTCCAGTCGATTGGCGGCCTTGTTTTCCGCCAGCGCGCGCTGCGGCTGCTGCTGCCCTTCCTCGCTACCGGCACCTATCTTGCGATGCAGAGCTTCGTTTTCCGGGACCGTGACGGCGCTCGGTCAGGGGAAAAGGGTTAGCCGACCTTTTCAGCGAGGATAGTGAGGCCGCGCTCGTTGACCTCGGCAAAGCCGCCTTCAATGGTGAGGCGCTCTGGCTCGCTCCCTGCGCTCTTGTAGATCGCCAGCTCGCCAGCCTTTACCGTTGACATGAAAGGGGCGTGTCCTTCGAGCACACCGAAGTCGCCCTCGCTGCCGGGGACAGTCACCATATACACCTCTTCCGAACGGACGAGGGCGGTGGGTGTGACGAGATCGAACTGGAGCATAATCTCTTCCGGAAGGCCCCTCCCCCGCAAAGGGGGGGGGGAATTAGGTTCAGGCGTCTGCAGCCAGCTTCTTGGCCTTTTCGACCGCTTCGTCGATGCCGCCAACCATGTAGAAGGCCGTTTCCGGCAGATGGTCATATTCGCCGTCGACCACCGCCTTGAATGACTTCACCGTGTCTTCGACTGCCACGAACTTGCCGGGGATGTTGGTGAACACTTCGGCGACGTGGAACGGCTGCGACAGGAAGCGCTGGATCTTGCGCGCGCGGGCGACAGTCAGCTTATCTTCTTCGGACAGCTCGTCCATGCCGAGGATGGCGATGATGTCCTGCAGCGACTTGTACTTCTGCAGGGTTTCCTGAACGCGGCGGGCAGTCTCATAATGCTCCTGACCGACGACGGCGGCGGTGAGCACGCGCGAGGTCGAATCGAGCGGGTCAACCGCCGGATAGATGCCGAGTTCGGAAATAGCGCGGTTGAGAACCGTGGTCGCGTCCAAGTGGGCGAAAGAGGTTGCCGGTGCAGGGTCGGTCAAGTCGTCCGCGGGAACGTAGATCGCCTGAACCGAGGTGATCGACCCCTTGTTGGTCGAGGTGATGCGCTCCTGCAGCTGACCCATGTCAGTGGCCAGCGTCGGCTGGTAACCCACGGCCGAAGGAATACGGCCCAGCAGAGCCGACACTTCCGAACCCGCCTGCGTGAAGCGGAAGATGTTGTCGACGAAGAACAGCACGTCCTGGCCTTCCTGATCGCGGAAATATTCCGCGATAGTGAGGCCCGAGAGGGCAACGCGCGCACGGGCGCCCGGCGGTTCGTTCATCTGGCCGAACACGAGGGCCACCTTCGAGCCTTCCGGCGTCGGGTTGCCGTCTGCGTCCTTGGCGATAACGCCAGCGTCGAGGAATTCGTGATAGAGGTCGTTGCCCTCACGGGTACGCTCACCCACGCCTGCGAACACCGATGTGCCGCCGTGGCCCTTGGCGATGTTGTTGATCAGTTCCTGAATGAGAACCGTCTTGCCGACGCCGGCGCCGCCGAACAGGCCGATCTTGCCGCCCTTTGCATAAGGGGCGAGCAGGTCGATCACCTTGATGCCGGTGACGAGAATTTCAGTTTCGGTCGACTGGTCGACGAACAGCGGGGCTTCTGCGTGGATCGGCGCGGTGGTGGCGGCATTGACCGGGCCCTGATCGTCGATCGGTTCGCCAACCACATTGAGAATGCGGCCAAGCGTCGCGGGACCGACGGGCACGCGGATCTGCGAGCCGGTGTCGGTCACTTCCTGACCGCGGGTCAGACCGTCGGTCGAGTCCATGGCGATCGTGCGTACGACATTCTCGCCAAGGTGCTGGGCAACCTCAAGCACCAGGCGCTGGCCGTTGTTCGACGTTTCGAGCGCCGAAAGAATGGCAGGCACGCGATTGTCGAAGGCAACGTCGACGACGGCGCCGATGACCTGGCTGATGCGGCCGACATTTTTGGTGCCAGTGGCAGCGGCGGCAGCAGGTGCCTTCGCGGCAGCCTTGCGCGGTGCGCGGGGCTTCTTGGCGGGAGTTTCGGGGGCTGCGGTGGCCATGTGCGTTTCCTTGCCTTTACGTCTGCCTTAGAGCGCTTCCGCGCCCGAAATGATTTCGATGAGTTCCTTGGTAATCGCGGCCTGACGGCTGCGATTATACTGGATGGTGAGCTTGTTGATGAGATCGCCGGCGTTGCGGGTGGCATTGTCCATGGCGGTCATCGATGCGCCCTGTTCGGACGCGGCATTTTCCAGCAGGCCCTTGAAGATCTGCACCGTCACGTTGCGCGGCAGCAGGTCAGCGAGGATAGCTTCTTCGTCGGGCTCATATTCGACCGCAGCACCGCCAGCGGCGGGAGCGTCGGCATTCATCGCCACGGGGATGATCTGCTGACCGGTCGCTTCCTGAAGCAGTGCCGAGCGGAATTTGGAGAAGAAGAGATGCGCGACATCAAATTCGCCCGCCTCATACATCGCCATCAGCTGCTCGTTGATCTCCGCGGCATTGGCAAAGCCTAAATCGCGGAAGCCGGTGGTGTCGTAGGTTGCGACGGTCATCTTCGGGAAGAGACGGTTGATGACCGGGCGACCTTTGCGGCCAACCAGCATGAACTTTACCGTCTTGCCCTCGGCCAGCAGCGACTGTGCCTTGTCACGCGCGGCCTTGACGATGTTCGAGTTGAACGCGCCAGCAAGGCCGCGGTCCGAGTTAAGGACGAGCAGCAGGTGCACCTGATCCTTGCCGGTTCCGGCGAGCAGCTTTGGTGCGCTGTCCGACTTGCCGACCTTGGCGGCAAGACTTGCGACGACGCTTTCAAGCCGCGAGGCATAGGGGCGACCAGCTTCAGCCGCCGCTTGGGCACGGCGCAGCTTGGCCGATGCGACCATCTTCTTGGCCTTGGTGATCTTCTGGGTCGATTTGACCGAGGAGATGCGGCCCTTGAGTTCCTTCAGCGTTGCCATTGTCTATCCCGTATTCCGGCCGTGGCCGGAACTGAGTGCAGAAAGTCCCCGACTTTCGCCGGGGCACCGATCAGGCGAACTGCTTCGCGAAATCTTCGAGCGCGGCCTTCAGCTTGGCCTTGGTCGCGTCCGAGAAGTCACGCGTGTCGCGGATGTCGCTGAGGATATCCGCATGGTTCGCGCGCAACCAGCCGAGCATCGCTTCCTCATAGCGCGAGACGTCCGATACGGCGACGGTATCAAGGAAGCCGTTTGTACCGGCATAGATTGACGCGGTCTGTTCTTCGAACGGCATCGGCTTGAACTGCGGCTGCTTGAGCAGCTGGGTCAGGCGCGCACCGCGATTGAGCAGCTTTTGCGTCGAAGCGTCGAGGTCTGAACCGAACTGGGCGAAGGCTTCCATCTCGCGATACTGCGCGAGCTCTAGCTTGATGGAACCCGACACCTTCTTCATCGCCTTGGTCTGCGCGGCCGAGCCGACGCGGCTCACCGAGAGGCCGACGTTGATGGCCGGGCGAATGCCCTGATAGAAGAGGTTGGTTTCGAGGAAGATCTGGCCGTCGGTGATCGAGATCACGTTGGTCGGAATATAGGCCGACACGTCACCGGCCTGCGTTTCGATGATGGGAAGGGCGGTCAGCGAGCCGGCACCATTATCATCGTTCATCTTTGCCGCGCGCTCAAGCAGGCGGCTGTGCAGGTAGAAAACGTCGCCCGGATAGGCTTCGCGGCCCGGCGGGCGGCGAAGCAGCAGCGACATCTGGCGATAGGCGACGGCCTGCTTGGAAAGGTCGTCGTAGACGATCACGGCATGCATGCCGTTGTCGCGGAAGAATTCGCCCATCGCGACGCCGGTGTAGGGCGCGAGATACTGGAGCGGTGCCGGTTCCGAGGCGGTCGCGGCGACGACGATGGAGTATTCCATCGCGCCATTTTCTTCGAGCGCGCGGACGATCTGGGCGACAGTCGAACGCTTCTGGCCGACGGCGACGTAGATGCAATACAGCTTCTTCGATTCGTCGGTACCGGCGTTGACAGTCTTCTGGTTGATGAAGGTGTCGATGGCGACGGCGGTCTTGCCGGTCTGACGGTCACCGATGATCAGCTCGCGCTGGCCGCGACCAACAGGGACGAGCGCATCAAGCGCCTTGAGGCCGGTCTGCACCGGTTCGTGCACCGACTTGCGCGGGATGATGCCCGGGGCCTTCACCTCGACGCGACGACGCTCGGTCGATTCGATCGGGCCCTTGCCGTCGATCGGATTGCCCAGAGCATCGACGACGCGGCCGAGCAGGCCCTTGCCGACGGGAACGTCCACGATGGTCTCGGTGCGCTTCACCGTGTCGCCTTCGCGGATTTCGGCGTCCGAGCCGAAGATCACGATACCGACATTGTCGGCTTCGAGGTTGAGCGCCATGCCCTTCACGCCATTGGCGAATTCGACCATTTCACCGGCCTGGACATTGTCGAGGCCGTGGACGCGGGCGATACCGTCACCCACGCTCAGCACCTGGCCGATCTCGGAGACGCTCGCCTGATCGCCGAAGCTGGCGATCTGGTCCTTAATGACCCGGGAGATTTCTGCGGCGCGGATTTCCATTGTTCAGCCTTTCATCGCAGCTGCGAGAGTGTTGAGACGGGTGTGGATCGACGCGTCCATGAGGCGCGAGCCGACCTTGACGACGAGCCCGCCAAGGATGGCGGGATCAACTGTGAGATTGACCGCCACGTCACGACCGAGGCGGCTCTTGAGCTTGGTCTTGAGTGCTTCGACCTGAGCTTTATCGAGCGGGTGGGCGGACGTGACATCGGCGCTGACTTCGCCGCGGTGCGCGGCCGTCATGCTCGCAAAGGCACGAACGACTTCGGCCAGCTTGCCGAGACGGCGGTTCTTGGCGAGCACGCCGAGGAAATTGCCGGTGAGCGGATCGAGGGAGAGCTTCTTTGAAACGGCGGCAATTGCGCGGGCGGCATCAGTGCGGCTGACGACCGGGCTGGTAACCAGCGCCTTCAGCTCTGCCGAACCTGCAAGCGCATCGCCGATTCGCGTCATGGACTTTTCCACGGCAGCGAGGCTGCCGCTATCCTGCGCAAGATCGAACAGTGCGCGCGCATAGCGCCCTGCCAGACTTGCCTGCATGCCGCCGGAGTGCTCCACGCGTCCGTTCTTCCCTATACCTGTGTCCTGTGGGGACGTGTTCCCGCCTCCGGGAGGATGCGGTGAGTCGCGGTGCCGATGCACGAAATTCCGCCGCAATCGGGGCGAACTCGGGGGCGCGCCTAGCATCGCCCTTGCCGCAATACAAGGTAGCGGTGCTGTTCGGCATCCGCTGTGTCAGGAGGGCGGGGTCGATCCTTCCGAAGATTGGCGACAGCGGCTGACAATTTCCTCGTTCGGCCGTGGCGGCAGCATCGCGGCGAACGATGCTTCGCGCGCGGCAACCGCCGCCAAACGTGCCGGATCGGTCGTGCAGCCTTGGATTTCACTCCGCCCCCGCTCGCGCCGCAGGGCCTCCATCGGCTCCAGATTGAGGAGATAGCGGCGCACCACATATTCCCCGGTCGCGGGATCATAGCTGAGCCGCGAAACAGTCGCCTCCTCATTGGGAACGAGGGTGCGGGTGAAAACGCCGCCTTCGCCCGCGACATATTGCGTGCGTCCGTTAACGCAGCCGTCGGCGTCGATTCGGAAGGCGGTGTCATCTCCCGCCGATACAGTGATGCGCCCACGGTTGCGGTCGACTGTGCAACTGAGCGCACCGATCAGCGGTTCTGCGGCGGCATCAGCCGGTGCTTCTTCTTCCTCTTCCGGTACGGGCAGCCGCACATCGGATGGGCTGGGGCGCAGCAGGAAAAGGATCAGCGCGGCAACAACAAACAGCCCCGCCGCCATCATTGCCGCCCGCCGTTCGCGCAGCTTGCCCTGACCATGGTACATGATCGCCGCCGCCCCGCCGAGCACTGCGCCGCCCAGCAGCACCGCCGCGAGTGCGATGAAGGTTTCCCGGCGGTTCTGCGCATCGCTCTTCAGCCGCTCCAATTCCTGCGCCCGTGCCGCCTCGCGGGCGGCATCGCGCTGGCGGGTCGCCTCAGCGGCGGCGCGGGCATCGGCATCGAGCGCCCCGGCACGGGCCTGCGCCTCGGCCAGCGTCAGACATTCGGACGCGACGCCGGTAAAGCGTTGCCCGGCATCCTGCAGGAATTGGGCAAGCTCTCGCACCGAAACTGCAAAGGAGAAGGGCGAATCGCCATCGTCAGCGCGGCTGATGAATGTATTGACCCCGATCACCCGGCCACAGGCATCGACGAGGGGACCACCCGAATTGCCGCGAGCGATGTCTGCATCATGCACCAGCGCGGTCACGCCGTTGATCGCGTCGGTCGCGGAAATGATGCCGTCCGAAGCGACGGGGGCACGGGGGCGGATGAAATCGTCCATGCTCTGCGCGGTGGCGACATCGACATTGCCCGGATAGCCGAGCGCATAGACTGCCTCACGCTGCGCCACCGGCCCGGTGTAGACGCTGGCAGCCGGCAGCCGGCCGCGCTCAAGCTCGACGATGGCGAGGTCGCGGCGGCGATCGAGCCGGATCAAGCGGCCCGGATAGCTCCTTGTCCCTTCGCTCGGCACGATGCCGATAATCACATTCTGCGGAAATTCTGCGGCATCGCTGACGACATGGGCGTTGGTGACGATGCGGTTGGGGGCGATGGCAAAGCCACTGCCATGGCCGAAGCCGACCACTTCGCCATTGACGATGGCGACCGTGACAACGCGCACAACGCTGCGTTCGGTGGCCGCGACATCATCCGCTTGCGGGGCGGCGCTGGCAGCCGGGGCAGGCGGCGGCAAGGGCGGCAGGCTGGCGCGCAAAGGGACGCACAGGCCCAGGGCAAGCAGCAGCATGGCAAGTAAACGGGAGAAGGACATGGCTCGGCTCCGCATCACGATCCGGTCTTTGCCTGAACCTCTGCCGCTTTGAAAGCAAGGCGCGGGACGGGAAGCGATAAGGTTACAAAGCTATACCGAAAGGCCCCCCTTTCTGTAAACTTTGGCGGGTGCCCGATGGTGGCTTGCTGGGGCGGTTGCCGGGTGCGGCGCGGGGCGCAGACGGGGCGGGGTGAGGGCGTCACTCCGCTCAGGAAACCATGGATTTTCCTACATTGAAAGGGGCGGTGGGGCGGACGAAGCGGGACCCCGGGTCAAGCCCGGGGTGACGGGATGAATATGAGCGGCTCCCTCACACGAAGCTGTAGGGATCGACGTCCACGTTGACGCGCACTTTCGCGGGCCATTCGCATGATCCCAGCCATTGGCGCAGCGCATCCTGCAGGGGGAAGCTGCGGGCGGCGTGGACGAGGAGGCGGTGGCGGTGGCGGCCGCGCAGCATGGCGAGGGGGGCGGGGGCGGGGCCCCACACTTCGAACCCGTCCTTTTCAGGCGCAGCGTCAGCGAGGGCGCGGGCGGTGCGCTGGGCCGCATCGGCATCCTCGCTCGACACGATAATCGCGGCGAGGCGGCCATAGGGCGGCATGCCGGCATCACGCCGTGCCTCTGTTTCCGCCGCATAGAAAGCCTCTGCATCGCCGGCGACCAGTGCGGCGATGACGGGACTTTCGGGGGCGCGGGTTTGCACCAGCACTTCGCCGGGCTTGTCGCCGCGCCCGGCGCGTCCGGCGACCTGCGCGATCTGCTGGAAGCTGCGTTCGCTGGCGCGCAGATCCCCGCCAGAGAGGCCGATGTCGGCATCGACCACGCCGACGAGGGTCAAATTGGGGAAATGATAGCCCTTGGTCACAAGCTGGGTGCCGACGACGATATCGATCATCCCCGCCTCCATCGCCTCGACAAACTCTGCCGCGCGCTCCGGATTCCAGAGCGTATCGGAGGTGACGATGGCGGTGCGTGCCTCCGGCCAGCGGGCGCGCACCTCATCCGCGATACGCTCCACGCCGGGGCCGCAGGCGACCAGCGTATCCTCATTGTTACATTCGGGGCAGACGCGCGGCGGCGGGATCGTTTCCCCGCAATGGTGGCAGGACAGACGCCGGGCGAGGCGGTGTTCGACCATCCAGGCGGTGCAATTGGGGCATTGGAAGCGGTGGCCGCAGGTGCGGCACAAGGTGAGCGGGGCAAAGCCGCGCCGGTTGAGGAAGAGCAAGGATTGTTCGCCGCGCTCCAGCCGCTCGGCAATGCCGGCAACAAGGCCGGGGGCGAGCCATGCGCCCCGTTCCGGCTGTTCTTCCCGCAAATCAATGGCCCGAATGGGCGGCAGGGTCGCGCCGCCATAGCGGGCGGGGAGGGAAAGGGCGCGGTAGCGGCCGGCCTCCACCTGCGCGCGGCTTTCGATGGCGGGGGTGGCGCTGGCGAGGATGACCGGCACGTCAGCGAATTTGGCGCGCATCACCGCGACATCGCGGGCGTGATAATGGACGCCATCCTCCTGCTTGAAGCTCGCCTCATGCGCTTCATCGACAACGATGAGGCCGAGATTGGCATAGGGGAGGAAGAGGGCGGAGCGGGCGCCGACGGTGACGCCCGCTGTGCCGGCGGCAATCGCCTGCCAGTTAGCGCGGCGTTCGGACTGGCGCAGGCCCGAGTGCCAGGCGACCGGCGCACAGCCGAAACGCGCGGCAAAGCGGCGCAGCATCGGTTCGGTCAGCGCGATTTCGGGGAGGAGCAGCAGCACCTGCTGGCCGCGCCGCAATGTCTCCGCGATAGCCTCAAAATAGACTTCGGTCTTGCCGGAGCCTGTGACGCCATCGAGCAGGAAGGGCTGGAATCCGGCGCCGATGCTGACGGTGAGTTCGCCCGCTGCCGCTGCCTGTTCGGGTGACAGGGCAGGGGGCGCGAAGTCCGGGTCGGGGCGGGGCGGGGCGCTATCGGGGGTGAGCGCGACGGCTTCGAGCGCGCCGGCATGGACGAGGCCGCGCAGCACCGCTTCGGATGTGCCCGATCGCTCGGCAAGATCGCGGATGCTGCCCTGATGGCTGCCGATGCGTTCCAGCGCGGCGCTGCGCTGCGGCGTCATGCGCGCCGGGCTGCGGCCGGTGGCGCGATATTCGATGACCGGGCGCCCACCCTCGGCCAGCGCAACCGATGGCACGCACATGCGCAGCACGGCTCCGGCGGGCGCGAGATAATAGTCCGCCGTCCATTCGACGAGGCGCATGAGTTCAGGCGGCAGGGGCGGCAGGGGATGAACGGACGCGATGGGGCGCAGGCGATTGTCGCCGACAGTTTCGCTGGCCATCGCCGCAGCATCGCTGTGGCCGCGCCACACCGCACCGAGGATACGGCGCGGGCCGAGCGGCACCTCTACCAGGCTGCCGGGCGGTGCATCCATGCCGGGATCGAGGCGGTAATCGAGCGGCCCCAGAGCGGCATTGGTGGTGAGGACGCGCACGCGGGACATGACAGGAACCTAGTCGCGATGCGCGTGGAAGGCGAGGGGTGGCGGGCCCTTGGCAGGCAGGCCGGGCCGGTCAGCCCAGCCCGTCCCACATATCCTTGAGGCGGCGGAAGAAGCCCTCACTGTTGGGGCATTCCTCTCCGGTCTCGGTGGCGCGGAATTCCTCGAGCAGCTCGCGCTGACGCGTCGTCAGGCGGGTCGGGGTTTCGACCTCGACCTCGATGACGAGATCACCGGTGCCGCGCGCGTTGAGCACTGGCATGCCGGCGCCGCGTTTGCGCAATTGCTTGCCGGTCTGGATGCCGGCGGGGATGCGGAATTCATGATGCTCGCGATCGAGCCCCGGCACATCGATGGTGCCGCCCAATGCCGCGGTGGTGAAGCTGATCGGCACACGCGCGAACAGGTTGGAGCCTTCACGTTCGAACACGGCGTGCCGCTTTACGTGAAGGAAGATGTAGAGATCACCCGGCGGGGTGCCGCGCGGGCCGGCCTCGCCTTCGCCGGACAGGCGGATGCGCGTGCCTTCGTCCACCCCGGCGGGGATGGCGACGGCGAGCGTCTTTTTCTTGTCGACGCGGCCTTCGCCGCCGCAGTCACGGCATGGTTCGTCGATGGTCTGGCCGGCGCCCATGCACTGGGGGCAGGTGCGTTCGACCATGAAGAAGCCCTGCTGCGCGCGGACCTTGCCGTGGCCGGCGCAGGTACGGCAGCGCGAGACATCAGTGCCGGGCTTTGCGCCGCTGCCCGAGCAGGTGGTGCAGGCCACCGCGACTTCGATATCGATGTCGATATTCTTGCCGTGGAAAGCGTCTTCCAAGCTGATTTCGAGGTCATAGCGCAGGTCCGCACCGCGCGCCGGACCGCGCCGCGCCTGTGCGCCGCCGCCGAAGGCATTGCCGAAGATGCTCTCGAAAATGTCGCCGATGTCGCCGAAATCGGCCTGTCCGCCGCCGCCGCCACCGAAGCCGCCGGGGCCGCCATTCTGGAATGCCGCCTTGCCGAACCGGTCATAGGCCGCGCGCTTTTGCGGATCCTTGAGGCAGTCATAAGCCTCGTTGATCGCCTTGAAGCGCGCCTCGCTGTCCGCGCAGCCGGGGTTGCGGTCCGGATGGAATTGCATGGCGAGCTTGCGGTACGCCGACTTGAGCGTGCCCTCGTCCGCGGTGCGCTCGACTTCGAGCAGTTCGTAATAGTCGATGTCGATCGTCACGGTGCGCCCCACCTGAACAGAGCCCGTCCGGTCCGAGCCTGTCGATCAGCTGTCCTTCGTGCCGCTATGGCAGGAAAGGGCAGTGCTTCGACCGGCTCGGCACGAACAGGCTCCATTCGGACTGTCCTTACTTCTTGTCGTCCTCGACCTCGGAGAATTCGGCGTCGACGACATTATCGTCAGCCGGCTTCGCCGCATCGTCGCCAGCGGGCGCGCCTTCGGCGGCCTGCTGCTTTTCGTAGATCGCCTGACCGAGCTTCATCGCGACCTGGCCGAGTGCGGTGGCCTTGTCCTTCATCACGTCGGCATCGCCGCCTTCGATGGCGGTCTTGGTTTCGGCGATGGCTGCTTCGATTTCGGCCTTGAGGCTCGCGTCCACCTTGTCGCCATGCTCGGCGAGCTGGCGTTCGGTGGTGTGGACGAGGCTCTCGGCATTATTCTTCGCCTCGGCCGCCTCGCGGCGCTTCTTGTCCTCTTCGGCGAAGCGTTCGGCATCCTTGACCATCTGGTCGATGTCGGCGTCAGACAGGCCGCCCGATGCCTGGATACGGATCTGCTGTTCCTTGCCGGTGCCCTTGTCCTTGGCCGAGACGTTGACGATGCCGTTGGCGTCGATGTCAAACGTGACCTCGATCTGCGGCACGCCGCGCGGCGCCGGCGGGATGCCGACCAGATCGAACTGGCCGAGCAGCTTGTTATCCGCCGCCATTTCGCGCTCGCCCTGGAACACGCGGATGGTGACAGCCTGCTGGTTGTCGTCCGCGGTCGAATAGGTCTGCGACTTCTTGGTCGGGATGGTCGTGTTGCGATCGATCATGCGCGTGAACACGCCGCCGAGCGTTTCGATGCCGAGCGACAGCGGGGTCACGTCAAGCAGCAGCACGTCCTTGACGTCGCCCTGCAGCACGCCGGCCTGGATCGCAGCACCGATGGCGACGACTTCATCCGGGTTGACGCCGGTGTGCGGTTCCTTGCCGAAATAGCTCTTCACCACTTCGCGGACGCGCGGCATGCGGGTCATCCCGCCGACCAGCACGACTTCGTCAATCTGGTCATTCTTGAGGCCCGCGTCAGCCATCGCCTTCTTGCACGGCTCGAGCGTGCGCTGGATGAGATCATCAACCAGCTTTTCGAGGTCGGCCCGGCTCAGCGTTTCGACGAGGTGGAGCGGCGTGGTCGCCCCGCCTTCCATGCGCGCGGTGATGAACGGCAGGTTGATTTCGGTGGTCTGCGCCGAAGACAGTTCGATCTTCGCCTTTTCCGCGGCTTCCTTGAGCCGCTGCAGCGCGAGCTTGTCCGAGCGAAGGTCGATGTTTTCCTTGCCCTTGAACTTGTCCGCCAGCCAGTCGACCAGCTTGGTGTCGAAATCCTCACCGCCGAGGAATGTGTCCCCGTTGGTCGACTTCACTTCGAACACGCCGTCACCCACCTCGAGGATCGAGATGTCGAAGGTGCCGCCGCCAAGGTCGTAGACGGCGATGGTCTTGTTATCGTTCTTGTCGAGGCCGTAGGCGAGCGCGGCAGCCGTCGGCTCGTTGATGATGCGCAGCACCTCAAGACCGGCGATCTGGCCGGCGTCCTTGGTCGCCTGACGCTGGGCGTCGTTGAAATAGGCGGGGACGGTGATGACCGCCTGGGTCACGGTTTCGCCCAGATAGGCTTCTGCCGTTTCCTTCATCTTTTGCAGGATGAAGGCGGAAATCTGCGACGGGCTGTAATCGGTGCCGCCGGCATGCACCCAAGCATCGCCATTCTTGCCCTTGGTGATGGTGTAGGGGACCAGTTCCATGTCCTTTTTGGTCATGGGATCGTCATGGCGGCGGCCGATCAGGCGCTTCACCGCGTAAATCGTGTTGTCCGGATTGGTGACCGCCTGGCGCTTCGCCGGCTGGCCGATCAGACGTTCACCGTCCTTGGTGAACGCAACGACGGACGGCGTGGTCCGCGCGCCTTCTGCGTTTTCGATGACCTTGGGGCTGCCGCCTTCCATGACGGCAACGCAGCTGTTGGTTGTACCAAGATCGATACCGATGACTTTTGCCATTTTCTGCCCTCTGACACCTTGTCGGTTCATTGTTCCGTTCAAAGCGGGGGCGAGCCGTGCAGCGTGCCAAAAGGCACATAGCCGGCGCATCCCCCCGATGCTTGATGGCGCATATAGGAAGGCATTTCGGAGCGACAAGGCGTTGGCGCAAAGGTTGCGATCAGCTAATGCGCGGCACCGTCAATACCGACTGGAGTTACCCCCATATGCGTGCCTTGCCGACCGTTGCTTTTGCTATCCCCCTGATGTTCCTTGCTGCTTGCGGCGGGGAGGTGAAGCAAACCGAGGCTGCGGATTCGCAGACAGAGGCCGCAGCGACCAGCGAAACCGGGCCGACCGGTGGGGCATTGCGCCTGTCGGTAACGCCCGACCGGCCGAGCGCAGCCTATCTCACATTGGTGGGTGGCGAGGCGCCGAAGGTGCTGACCGGCGTGTCTTCACCCGATGCCGAGCGGGTCGAGTTGCATGAAACCAAGCGCGAGGGCGACATCACAATGATGGGCGCCGTCGAGCAGATCGAGGTGCCCGCGGGCGGTGAGGTGGCCATGCGGCCCGGCGGCCTGCACCTGATGCTGTTCGGCCTAAGCGAAGCGGCGCGCAGTGCGGGATCCGTGACGCTCAACCTGACCTACGCCGACGGCACGAGCGAGACGGTGATCGCCAACACCGCCAATCTCGCCGCTCTTGAAGGCGGTGCTGCCGGCGGGGCCGACCAGGGTGAAGATCATGGCGGGGATCATGGTGGGGATCATAGCGGGCATTGATCAAGGGCCACAGACATCGCGGACTAACAGCGGGCGAGATTGCTCTCGCCCGCGCCGTGTTCGGTGACGCCATTGATTATGGCGCGGTGGAAATCCGTGCGCGCAAATGGGCCTTTTTTCAGCCGCGCCGGATAGTGATGGCGCCGATGGGCCATGTCCATTTCCACCCGCACGGGCAGCTATACTGCGAGGATTTCTGTGACGAGCCGTTGGCTCGGCAGGCTCTGCTGATCCACGAGCTGGTCCATGTGTGGCAGGCGCAGACGCGCGGGCGCTGGTGGCTGGTGCTGATGCGGCACCCGTTCTGCCGCTATCACTATACGCTGAAACCCGGCTGGCCGCTCGACCGCTATGGCATCGAACAGCAGGCGGAGATTGTGCGGCATTATTTCCTGCTATCGAAAGGGCAGGTGGTGCCCGGCGCCCCCCCGATCGAAAGCTATCGCGCGATCCTGCCCTTTGTGCCTGACTAGGCGGGCACCAGCGCCAGCCGGTGGCGCATCATCCAGCGCGCGAGCATGAGCAGCGCGACGATGCCAAGGCCGATGGCGAGGCCCGTCCAGATCCCGAAGCCGCGCCATCCGGCATGGAAAGCGAGCCAATAGCCGACGCCGATGCCAATGGCCCAATAGCCGAAGGCGGCGATCAGCATGGGCATGCGCGTGTCATGCAGGCCGCGCAGCATCCCTGCAGCCACCACCTGCGCGCCGTCCGCGATCTGGAAGGCTGCGGCGACCGCAAGGAAACCGCCAGCCAGCACGGCGACTTCGGCCGCGCCGGGACTGGCGGGATCGAGGAAGATGCCGATCAGCGCCTGTGGGGCGGCGATCATCACCAGCGCCATTGCGGACATGAAGGCGATGGCGATGGCAAAGCCAGTCCATCCGGCACGGCGCACCATTTCCGGATCGCGCGCGCCATGGCCGATGCCGACCCGCACCGTGGCGGCTTGTGCAAGACCCAGCGGCACCATGAAGGTGAGGCTGGCGATCTGGAGCGCGATGGCGTGTGCGGCGACTGAGGCGGTGTCAATCCACCCCATCAGCAGCACCGCGACCGTAAACACGCCGCCTTCCAGCCCCATGGTGATGCCGATCGGCAGGCCGAGCCGCCATAATGCCCGGAAGCGCGGCCAATCACTCCGCCACCAGCGGCCGAGGATATGATAGCGGCGAAAGCGGGGGTGGAGATTGATCACCGTGATCATCGCGGCGAGCATGACGAGGTTGGCAAGCACGCTGCCGATCCCGGCTCCGACCAGGCCGAGCGCGGGCAGGCCGAGCTTTCCGAAGATCAGCACATAGTTGAACGCGGCGTTGGCAAAGACCCCGCCGATGGCGATGACCAGCGACCACATCGGCCGTTCCAGAACCGACAGGAAGTTGCGGGTGACGATCAGCCAGAGGAACGGCAGGATCGACCACATATAGGCGCGGACATAGCTCTCAGCCTCTGCCGCAAGCGCGGGCTGCTGGCCCAAAGCCAAAAGGATGGTTTCCGCGTTCCACAAGAACGCCCAGCCGGGGATACAGATCGCCAGCGCCGTCCACAGGCCCTGACGGAAGGTGCGGCGGATATCGCGGACCGAATGCCGCATCCGCCCGCGCTCGCTCGCCATCATCGGTGCGGTGGCGGTGACCAGACCCATGGCGAAGATGGCGAACGCCATGCACAGGTTGAAGCCGATCGAGGCTGCGGCCAATTGTTGCGGGCCGAGCCAGCCGACCATCACCACATCGGTCGCGCCGATCAGCGACATGGCGACATTGGTGAGGACCAGCGGCCACGCCAGTGCCAAAGTCGAGCGCGCTTCCGCCCGCCAGGGATGGCGCGCGGCGTCAGTCAGCGGAAGGAGGGCGGCAGTCATGGCCGAAGCGCCTTAGCGCCTGTGGGGCGCTGCGTCATGCCAAGGTTTGCCGAAGGGCTTAGCTTGGCGGTTGCGGCGCCTTCGCGACGCCGACCAGTGCCGGACGCAGCAGCCGATCCTTGATCATATAGCCCGACTGGATCTGCTGGATGACGGTGCCCGGTTCGGCATCGCCGGTCGGGATTTCCATCATCGCCTGATGCAGATTGGGATCGAGCGGTTGGCCGACGGCGTCGATCTTGGTGATGCCGTTGCGTTCGAACACGGTCTCAAGTTCGCGCCCTGTGGCTTCGAGGCCGATGACCAGCGCCTTCCACTGCTCATCCTCGCGCGCGGCGGCGGGAATGGTATCGAGCGCGCGCGACAGATTGTCGGCGACCGAGAGGATATCGCGGGCAAAGCGCGTCGCGGCATAGGCGTGCGCATCCGCCACTTCTTTTTCGGCACGGCGGCGGACATTCTGCACTTCGGCCTTGGCGTAGAGCGTTTCCTGCTGCGCGACCGCCAGCTGCTCCTCCAGCGCGGCGAGGCGCTCGTCATTCACGGACGCGTGCGCTTCCGCACTGGCTTCCGCTGCAGCTTCTTGTGCAATTTCATCAGCTTCGTTCATTTTCTTATCGTCACTCATCATCTTGCTCATCGCATGAGTCGGGAGAGGGTCTGCGCCGTAAAGTCCACCATGGGGACGATCCGGGCATAGTTCAATCGCGTCGGGCCGATCACGCCGACAACGCCGATCACCCGCCCGTCGCTCCCCCGCCATGGTGCGGCGATGACCGAAGAGCCCGACAGCGCGAACAGCTTGTTTTCGGATCCGATGAAGATGCGCGTTGCCGCCCCCTCCACCGCAGAGCCGAGCAATTGGGCAATATCCTGCTTGGTTTCAAGCTCGTCGAGCAATTGGCGCACCCGTTCGATATCTGACGTCATGGCCTCATCGATCAGGTTCGCTTGGCCGCGGACAATCAGAACGGGCCGGTCGCTGCCGTCCGCGCTCCACATGGCAAGGCCGCGTTCGACAAGGCGAGCGGCGGCACGGTCCATCGCGATGCGCTGCCCCGCGATGTCAGCGCGCAACCGCGCCTGTGCCTCGGCGAGGGTGAGGCCGGAGAGGGTGGCGGAGATGTAATTGCCGGCTTCGACCAGCGCGCCGGGGGAAAGGCCGCGCGGCAGATCAATCACCCGGTTTTCGACGCTGCCATCAGCGGCGACGAGCACCACCAGCGCTTGCCGGTCGCTCAAGGGCACGAAGGCGACCTGTTTCAGCACCCGTTCCTGCCCCGGCACGAGCACCAGCCCAGCGCAGGCTGACAGGCCGGACAGCGCGGCGGTGGCGTTGGCAAGCGCGGCTTCGACATGGCCTTGCTGGGTGCCGGCCAGACTCGCCTCTATCTGCGCGCGATCCTCCACGCTCGGCTCGGCGACCTGCATCATCCCGTCAACGAACAGGCGCAGGCCTTGTTCAGTGGGGACACGGCCGGCCGAAGTATGCGGCGCGGCGAGCAGGCCGGCTTCCTCCAGATCCTGCATGACGTTGCGGATCGAGGCAGGAGAGAGGTTGAGCGTGGATCGGCGCGCGATGGTGCGCGAGCCGACGGGGGCGCCATCATCGATATAGGCTTCGACGACGAGCTGGAACACGCTCCGCGCGCGATCGGTCAGATCGGTGATGGGGGGCAGGGTGCTCATACGCCAATGATGTATCGCCTGTACGGATTTGCTCAAGGGGCGACTGGCGTCCGCCCCTTCTCGCCGCTATGGCCCCGCGCCAGACAGCCATAGGAGATCCAAGTCATGCGCCATTCCGGACGCGCCGCCGATGCGATGCGCAGCATCAGCATCGAAACCGCCTTTACCCGTCATGCCGAAGGAAGCGTGCTGATCGGCTTTGGTGATACCAAGGTGCTGGTGACCGCGAGCGTCGAGGAACGGGTGCCGCCTTTCCTGCGCGGCAAGGGGCAGGGATGGGTGACGGCCGAATATGGCATGCTGCCCCGCGCCACGCATACGCGCGGCAGCCGCGAGGCGGCCAAGGGCAAGCAGTCCGGCCGGACACAGGAAATCCAGCGCCTGATCGGGCGCAGCCTGCGCGCGGTAACCGACATGAAGCTGCTGGGGGAACGCCAGATCACGCTCGATTGCGATGTCATCCAGGCCGATGGCGGCACGCGCACAGCCTCCATCTCCGGTGCATGGATCGCGCTGCGCCTCGCGGTCGACACGCTGATGAAGAGCGGGGCGATCACCGCCGATCCGATCACCGGGCAGATTGCAGGCATCAGCTGCGGCATCGTTGAAGGCGTGCCGGTGCTCGACCTTGATTATGAGGAAGACAGCAGCGCCGAAGCGGACGCCAATTTCGTCCTGCTCGGCGACGGGCGGCTCGCCGAGGTGCAGGCAACAGCCGAAGGCGCGCCGTTCGATGAGGAAGGCATGCTGCGCCTCCTCCGCCTCGCCCGCATCGGTTGCGCGGAAATTTTTGCCGCCCAGCGGGCCGCCACGGGGCGCTGAGCTGTGACCCGCAAGCTAACCCCGGGAAAACTGGTCATCGCGAGCCATAACAAGGGCAAGTTGCGCGAGATCGGGGCGTTGGTGGCGCCTTTTGGTATGGAGGCGATTTCCGCGGGCGAGCTGGGTTTGCCCGAGCCTGAGGAGACCGGCACGACCTTTGCCGACAATGCGCTGATCAAGGCGCGCAGCGCGGCGGCGAGCGGCCTGCCCGCGCTGGCCGATGACAGCGGGCTTGAGGTTGCGGCGCTGGGCGGGCGGCCGGGGGTCTATACCGCCGACTGGGCCGAACGGCAGTGGTTCGAAGGCGAGCCGGGCCGTGACTGGTATATGGCGATGGGCAAGGTCGAAGGGATGCTGGCCGCAATGGGGCCGGACGTTGATCGATCCGCTTCGTTCGTTTGCACGCTGGCGCTGGTCTGGCCTGACGGCGAGGAGCTGGTGGTCGAAGGCAGAGCGCACGGATCGCTGACCTGGCCGCCGCGCGGGGCCCTCGGCTTCGGCTATGACCCGGTGTTCGTGGCCCAAGGCATGGATCAGACCTATGCCGAGATCGACCCCGAACATAAGCACGCCATCAGCCATCGCGCCGATGCCTTTGCGAAATTGGTGAAGGCGGTGTTCTGATCGTGAGTGGCGCGCTCGCCCTCTACATCCACTGGCCTTTCTGCGTCAGCAAATGCCCCTATTGCGACTTTAACAGCCATGTGCGCGAGAGTGTCGATCAGGCGGCATGGCGTGATGCTTTGCTGGCGGACATGGCGCATGAGGCCGAGCTGACCGCTGGCGCGCGGGTCAGCTCCATCTTCTTTGGCGGGGGCACGCCGAGCCTGATGCCGCCCGAGACGGTGGCGGCGCTGATCGAGGCGGCGGAGCGGCATTGGGGCTTTGCCGACGCGGTCGAGATCACGTTGGAGGCCAATCCCAATTCGGTTGAAGTGGCGCGCTTTG
This sequence comes from Sphingomonadaceae bacterium, assembly GCA_947463325.1. Classification (GTDB taxonomy): domain Bacteria; phylum Pseudomonadota; class Alphaproteobacteria; order Sphingomonadales; family Sphingomonadaceae; genus Sphingopyxis. Next base: position 12,260 of record CANHQT010000023.1, on the reverse strand, counting down.
CGGCGCTGGCGCAAGCTGGCGTCAATCGTATTTCACTTGGAATACAGGCACTTGATGATGAAACCTTGCGGTTTTTGGGACGTGCGCATGGCGCCGACGAGGGGCAGAGGGCGATTGCGGCAGCGCAGGCCAATTTCGCGCGGGTGAGCTTTGACCTCATTACTGCGCGGCCGGGGCAATCGCTCGCCGGGTGGGAGGCGGAATTGGCGCGCGCGTTGGCGATCGGCACCACGCACCTCTCGCTCTACCAGCTCACCATCGAACCCGGCACGCGTTTCGAGACGCTGCACCGCAAGGGCGAGCTGGTGCTGCCAGACGAGGATCTGTCGGCGGACCTGTTCGCCGCAACTGCCGCAATGACGGCGGCGGCCGGGCTGCCAGCCTATGAGATCAGCAACCATGCACGACCCGGCGAGGAGAGCCGGCACAACCTGACCTATTGGCGATATGGCGATTATGTCGGGGTGGGGCCGGGGGCGCACGGCAGGCGACGCGGCATCGCGACTGAGCGGCACCGCAAGCCGGAAAACTGGCTCGCGGCGGTTGGGACGGCTGGCCATGGCATCAAGGCTGAACGCGCGCTGACCCCGGTAACGCGGGCGACCGAAGCCTTGCTGATGGGCCTGCGCCTTGCCGAAGGGGTCGATCTGGCGCGGATCGCGGCGATGAGCGGGGTGCCCGAGGACGCGCTGGTCGATGCCGGGGCGGTCGAGCGGTTGCAGGGCCTGGGTCTGGTCGAGCGGCAGGGGAGCGCCCTGCGCGTGCTTCCGGCGGGTATGCTATTGCTCGATGCGATCCTGCCCGAGGTGGTGGCGCTATAGCCGGGCCATGTTGCCCGGCATGGCGGCGCAGCCTATCCTCTGGTGATGATCCCTGACGCACCCCTGCATCCGATCGTCGCCGCATGGCGCGACCGGTTGGCGTTGGAACAGCGGCGGTCGGTGCATACGGTGCGGGCCTATGCCGCGACGGCGCAGCGATTGTGCGATTTCCTTGGCAGCTATCACGGGGCGGAGGTGGATCCGGCGATGCTTGGTGCGCTTGGTCCCGCTGATCTGCGTGCCTTTCTCGCCGAGCGGCGGGGAGAAGGGTTGTCCAACGCCTCGGCCGCGCGGGAGCTTTCCGCTGTGCGCGGTTTCCTGCGCTTTGCCGGCGGCGAGGGGGCAGCTGTGCCGCAGGTGCGCGGGCCGCGCGTCAAGCGAGGACTGCCGCGCCCCGTTTCCCCTGACGAGGCGGTCAGCCTTGCCGAGGATGTTGCGGAAAGTGCCCGCGAGCCGTGGATGGGTGCGCGCGATTTCGCGCTGCTGATGCTGCTCTATGGCGCTGGCCTGCGTATCGGCGAGGCACTGTCGCTGACCGGCGCGGCATTGGACGCGGGCGAAGTGCTGCGCGTTACCGGCAAGCGGGGCAAGACGCGGGTCGTGCCGCTGATCCCGCTCGTGCGCGAGGCGCTGGCCGATTATGCCGCGCAATCTCCGCATGACCTTGCCAAGACCGAGCCCTTGTTCCGAGGTGCGCGTGGCGGGCCGCTATCGCCTGCGCTGGTGCGGCGGGCGGTGCAGGGCGCGCGGCGGCGGCTGGGCCTGGGTGAACGGACCACGCCCCACGCGCTGCGCCACAGTTTTGCAACGCACCTGCTCGCCGGGGGCGCCGACCTGCGCAGCCTGCAGGAGCTGCTGGGCCATGCCAGCCTGTCCTCGACGCAGGTCTATACGGCCGTTGATGTGGCGCGGTTGATGGATGTCTATGCCAATGCGCATCCACGCGCCTGAACGGCTTGCCAGCCCCTGATTTCCGCCATAGCTTGGGCGATGCGTGAAGGAGGGGGATACCGTCACGCGCTTCATGAAAGGACCAGCGATCATGACCGCCCTCTCCCCCGCCAGTCCCCCCACCGTCTGGACGCGGTGCTGGGACCATCCAGGCGTGTGGGACAAGACATTTGCTCCGCAGACAATGGTCGAGCTGTTCGAAGGCGCGGCTTCGCGCTTTGCGGACCGCAACCTGCTCGATTTCATGGGGCGCAAATATCGTTTCGCCGAGGTTGCCGATGCCGTTCGGCGCACGGCAAAGGGCTTTCAGGCGATGGGCGTGGGCAAGGGCGACAGGGTCGGCCTGTTCCTTCCCAATGTGCCCCATTATGTCGCGGCCTATTATGGCGCGCTCGCCGCTGGCGCGACGGTGGTCAATTTCTCGCCGCTCTATACCGTCGATGAGCTGGCCTATCAGGTCGAGGATTCAGGCACGAAGCTGCTCGTCACGCTGACGGCTGCGGCGCTGCTGCCGACCGCTCTCAAGGTGCTGGAAGGTTCCAGCCTCGAACGGCTGGTGGTGGGATCAGTGGCAGGCGGCTTGCCCAAGCTCAAGTCGTTCGCCTACCGCTTGTTCAAGCGGGGCGAGACTGCACCGCTACCGCAAGACCCGCGCATCACGCGCTTTTCATCGCTGATTGCCAATGCCGGCGATCCGGACAGGCCGGCGATTGATGCCAATAGCGACGTGGCGCTGATCCAATATACCGGCGGCACCACAGGCACGCCCAAGGGCGCGCGTCTCTCGCACCAGAATCTGAGCGCCAATGCGCGGCAGGTGAATGCGATCGATCCCGATGTAAGCCGCGAAGACCGTATCCTGGGCGTGCTGCCGTTTTTCCATGTGTTCGCGAACACCTGCGTTCTCAACCGAACGGTGGCCAATGGCGGGGAGATTGTGATGCTGCCCCGTTTCGATGCCGCACAAGCGCTGGCGGCCGTGACGCGCACACGGGTCACCGCCATGCCGGGTGTGCCGACCATGTATCAGGCGCTGCTCGATCATCCGGACATCGCCAAGACCGATTTTTCGTCGTTGCGGGTTTGCATTTCAGGCGGCGCGCCGATGGCAGCGGAGCTGAAGGCGCGGTTTGAAGCTGTGACCGGGGCCAAGCTGGTCGAAGGCTATGGCCTGACCGAAAGCAGCGGGGTTGTCTCAGTCAACCCGTACGAGAGCGGTGGCCGGCCGGGCACTATTGGCCAGCCGCTGCCGGGAACCCGCGTCCGGCTTGTCGACAAGGAAGACCCGACGCGCGAAGCGGCCGAGGGCGAACCGGGCGAACTGGTGATTTCCGGGCCGCAGATCATGCAAGGCTATTGGAACCGGCCAGAGGCGGATAGCGAGAGTTTCACGCTGCTGGATGGCGGTGCCACGCGCTGGCTGCGCACCGGCGATGTCGCCACCATCGACGATGCTGGCTATGTGCGCATCGTCGACCGGTTGAAGGACATGATCGCAGTCGGCGGCTTTAAGGTCTATCCGTCGGTCCTCGAAACGATCCTTTATCGCCATCCGGCGGTGAAAGAAGCGCTGGTGATTGGCGTGCCCGATGCCTATCGCGGCGAAAGCCCGCGCGCCTATGTGACGCTCGATGCAGAGGCACAGCCGATTTCGGGCGAGGAGCTGGCCAGCTGGCTCAATGGGCGATTGGGCAAGCATGAGCGGGTAGACAAGGTCGTCATCCGGCCTAGCATGCCCAAAACGATGATTGGTAAGCTGGACCGCAAGGCATTGCGGCTGGAGATTGCGGCGGAGGGCCTGGGATGATGCGGCGGATTTTGGTGGCGGGATTGCTGGCGACTGCGGTTGTGGCAATGCCTCAGGCGGTATCGGCGCAGGCATCGGCGCAGGCATCCCCGCGCGAGACCGCAGCCATCCGGGCGCAAGCCAGCCTCACGGCGCTACGCAAGCATGAGGAGCGGATGATCGCTATCGGTGATCGCATGCTGCGCGCGGCGGGAGCGGCGGGCTGGTGCGATGCCAGCCAGTCGCTGGGCTGGACGCTGGGCGAGCTGGGCCAATATCCCAAGGAATTGCGCCAGCATGTCCGCACCGTGTGGAACCTGCCCGACGGAGCGGTGCTGTTCGTTTCAGCGGTTGCCCCTGATGGCGCGGCTGCTCGCGCTGGCATTCGTGCCGGCACGGGCATTGCGCTGCTCGATGGGATGCAGCCCATGCGCAACCATCTGCAGGAACCGTCGCGCCATGCTCTGGCCAATAGCGAGCGATTGATCGACGAGGCGCTGGCACGCGGGCCGCTCTCCATCGAAGCGATCGACAGTGCCGGTGTCCGCAGCACCATTGCGTTGACCGGAGAGCTGGCTTGCGCCTCCCGCTTCGAATTGTCCGCCGAAGACGAAGAACAGGCCTATGCCGACGGCAGTCTGGTTCAGGTGACGGCCGGCATGGGGCGCTATACCGACGGGCGGGATGATGAGCTGGCCGGGGTGATCGCGCATGAGATTGCCCACAATATGTTGCGCCATATCCCGCGCTCTCAGGAAGCGGGCACGCCCAACGACTATCGTCGCTATCTCGGCCGCTATGCGCGCATCTCACGCAAGATGGAGGAGGAAGCGGACCGGCTGGCGGTGTGGCTGCTCGCGGTCGCGGGCTACGACCCGGAAGCGCCGTTGCGGTTCTGGCAACGCTTTGGCCCGAACAATGACAGCGCGCATCCCTTTGGCCGGCTGCACGATCCCTGGCGGACGAGGGTGGCCTCGATCCAGGATGAACTTGCGATCATGCGGGCCGCAAAGGCTGTCGATCCCGATGCGCGACCGGCGCTGCTCGAACAGCGCAACGCAGATGACACGCCAGTCGGGCCATCGCCCGCTCCGCGTTGATGCCTTGGAAGCGGACGGCCTAGGCCTTATCTGCGCGGTCCCCCATTGAACCGACGAGGTCTGCTATGACTCATTCCACTGCCATTTTTGCCGGCGGCTGTTTCTGGTGCACGGAGGCCGTGTTCCGCAGCCTTGCAGGGGTGGCCGAGGTTGAGAGCGGCTATATCGGCGGTCATGCCGCGAACCCGACCTATAAGGCGGTGTGCAGCGGGTCCACCGGCCATGCCGAGGCAATCCGCATCACCTTTGACCCGGCGGTGATAAGCTATGCCGACCTGCTCGACGTTCATTTCGCGACGCATGACCCGACGCAACTCAACCGGCAGGGCAATGACATCGGCACGCAATATCGCACCGCCATCTTCCCGCTCGACGATGCGCAGGAGGCCGAGGCGCGCGCTGCGATCGCCCGCGCGCAGGCGGACTGGCCGGCGCCGATCGTTACCACCATCGAAAGCGGCGAGTGGTGGCCGGCGGAGGATTATCATCAGCGCTATTGGGAGGGTGAGGGCCAGCGTAACGGCTATTGCCTGGCAGTTATTCCGCCCAAGCTTGCGAAGCTTCGCAAGAAGCATAGCGACAAGCTGGTCGAGGGGGCTGACTGACATTTGTGCCGCCCCGGAACAGGCCGGGGCGAAGCCGCGCTGGGCCGCAAAGCCGCGCGACGATTTCGGCTTTCAACCTTTGGGCCACTTGCACTACGGCAAGGCTGCTGAAGCGAGGAGATGCGCGTGAGGAAGGTTCGCAAGGCAGTTTTTCCGGTGGCGGGCCTCGGCACGCGCTTCCTTCCCGCGACCAAAGCAATTCCCAAGGAAATGCTGCCGATCGTTGATCGCCCGCTGATCCAATATGCTGTCGATGAAGCACGCGAGGCGGGCATCGAGCAGATGATCTTCGTCACCGGCCGCGGCAAGAGCGCGATCGAGGATCATTTCGACATCGCCTTCGAGCTCGAGCGGACGATGACCGATCGTGGCAAGGATATCAGCATTCTCGATGCAACCCGGCTGGGGCCGGGCAATTGCGCCTATGTCCGTCAGCAAGAGCCGCTCGGTCTGGGCCATGCCATCTGGTGCGCGCGCGACATTGTCGGCGATGAACCTTTCGCCATTTTCCTTCCTGACGAGTTCATGTGGGGTTCGCCCGGCTGCATGAAGCAGATGGTTGATGCCTATGAACGGCTGGGCGGCAATATCATTTCCGTCCTCGAAGTCCCGCGGGAGCAGGTCTCCAGCTATGGCGTGATCGCACCAGGCGCGCAGGATGGAACGATCACGGAGGTCAAGGGTCTCGTCGAAAAGCCCAAGGTGGCGGATGCGCCCTCCAACCTCATCGTTTCTGGACGCTATATTCTGCAGCCCGAAGTGATGCGCGTGCTCGAAGCGCAGGAGAAAGGCGCGGGCGGGGAGATCCAGTTGACCGACGCGATGGCACGGATGATCGGCACCCAGCCGTTCAACGCCGTCACATTTGACGGTCGCCGTTTCGATTGCGGCGCGCATCTGGGCTATGTGGAGGCCAATATCGCGGTCGCCCTTGAACGGCCCGCGCTGCGTGAGCCCTTGCGCGAGCGGATGCGCGTGATGCTGGAAGACTGAGGCGCCTTCCCTCCGACCTTGCCCCGCTTATGGCGCGGTTCAGCCAGAGCGGGTTAAACAGCTGCACCAAACCGGACACAGCCCTTCGACAAGCTTAGAGCGAACGGGTAGGGTGCGTGCAGAGGTTTGTTTCGTGGAGGTTTTTTCGCCATGCTCAAGACGCTGCTGATTGCAACCGCCGCGCTTGCCTTGTCCGGCTGTATCGCGCGGGCCGCCGTGGATGTGGTGACCGCTCCGGTGCGGGCCGGTGCGCAGATTGTCGATTGGACCACCACCAGCCAAGAGGAAGCCGACCGCAATCTGGGCCGCAATGTGCGGCAACGTGAGGAAGCGATCGGCCGGCTCGAGCGTCAGCGGCGCGAGGCTGCCGAGGATTGCGAGGACGGCAACGAAGACGCCTGCGAACGCACTGCTGAGCTTGACCGCGAGATCATGCGGCTGAGGGATGCGCCCACACCGCGATAACCTTAGCCTCTAGGCCGCCGCTCTTTTGAGCCGGTCATTGATGGCAAGCCCCAGTCCCTCATGCGGGATGGGCATGATGGCGATAGCCGGCTTTGCGCTTGTGGCCCCTGCGTGGAGTGCATCGAACAGCCGCGCCGCGGCTTCGCTGAGGTTGGCGCTCTCGCTCAACTGGTAATCGCACTCTCCGGGGCCAAAGCCGATCACGAACGTTTCGGCGGGCGGAGCGGTGCAATCGACCAGCACTGGCTTGCCGGGCGCATAGTGGCTCGCGATCTGGCCAGGTGCGGTGATTTTGCCGCTTGTGTCACTTTCCACCGGCAATCCGGTAGCCGCAGTCAGCATGTCCGGCGTTATCGGGCCGGGACGCAGCAGGATCAGCCGGTCAGCGCGTGGCGCCACAATAGTCGATTCCAGCCCTTCGCTGCATGGTCCGCCATCGATGACGAGCGGGATGCGCCCGCCCAGCGTGGCGAGCACATGCGCGGCCTTGGTCGGGCTGACGCTGCCGCTCACATTGGCGGAGGGCGCGGCAAGGGCGCGGTCGTCTCCTAGAATTGCGCGCATCACGGGGTGTGCCGGGTGGCGCAGCGCGACGGTATCAAGGCCTGCTGTGGCCAGTGTCGCGACCGGGCAGGAGGCTGTGCGGGGCACGACGATCGTCAGCGGGCCCGGCCAAAAGGCCTCGGCAAGTGCCTGTGCACCTGCGTCAAATGTGCCGATGCGCCGCGCCTGTGCCATGCTGCCGACATGAATAATCAGCGGGTTGAAGGAAGGTCGCCCCTTCGCTTCGTAAATGCCCGCCACCGCTTCGGCATTGGTCGCATCGGCGGCGAGGCCGTAGACCGTCTCCGTCGGGATGGCGACACAGCCGCCCGCGTCGAGAATGGCGCACGCCTGGTCCATTGCCTCTTGCCCGAACGGACGGACGCGGGTTTCGAACGGGGCGGGGCTTGAGGCGTTCACGCGGGCCGCTATAGCCACGCTGCCGCTTGCGGCAAGCCAACCCTTTGCGACTCCCAGCAGACCGGACACCCGCCGTGACCTATGTTCCGCCCGTCACCGAACAACGCTTTGTGCTCGACCATGTGGTGAAGATCGGCGAACTCGCCGAAAATCCGCGTTTTGCCGGTGCATCGCCTGATATGGTGGACGCGATCCTTGATGGGATTGGCCAGCTCGCGGCAGGCGAATATGCCCCGCTCAACCGCCATGGCGACACGCACAATCCGCAATGGCGCGATGGCAAGGTGACCATGCCGGAAGGTTTTAAGGCGGCGTATCGTGCCTTTGTCGAGGGCGGTTGGGGCAGCATCGACGGACCGGAAGCCTATGGCGGGCAGGGGCTGCCCTTCACGCTGGCAGGCTGCGTCATTGAATCGCTCGGCACCGCGAACATGGGGCTGACCCTCATCAATCTGCTGACCCCCGGGTCGATCCATGCGCTGATGGCCTATGGCAGCGAGGAGCAGAAGGCGCTGTGGCTGCCCAAGCTCGTTTCCGGCGAATGGAACGGGACGATGAACCTGACCGAGCCCGGCGCAGGCAGCGATGTCGGTGCGCTGAGGACGATGGCCGAGCCGGCGAACGACGGGCTGTGGCGCATCAAGGGCCAGAAAATCTACATTACGTTCGGCGAGCATGACCTGACTGACAATATCGTCCATCTGGTGCTGGCCCGGACGCCGGATGCGCCCGCGGGGACGCGCGGCATATCCCTGTTCCTCGTGCCGAAGTACCGGCTTGATGAGGCAGGGCAGCCGACGATCGACAATGGTGTGCGCTGCCGGTCGATCGAGCATAAGCTGGGCCTTCACAACAGCCCGACCTGCGTCATGGCCTATGGCGAGGACGGGGTGGACAGCCTTGGCGAGCTGATCGGCGAAGTGAATGGCGGCATGCGCGCGATGTTCGTGATGATGAACAATGCGCGCCTGATGGTCGGCAATCAGGGCATCCAGATCTCCGAACGCGCGACGCAACAGGCGGTCGGCTATGCGCGGGACCGGGTGCAGTCGGCGCGGGCGAGCGCACCCGGCGCGGGGCCGGTCGCGATCATCGAGCATCCCGACGTGCGCCGGATGCTTTTGCGCATGAAGGCGCTGACGCAAGGGGCGCGGGCGCTGGTCTATTATGCCTGCGGGCAGGTCGATCGCGGCACGCTGGGTGACAGCGCGGCGGCGATGCGTGCCGAAGTGCTGACCCCGCTCGCCAAATCATGGGCGACCGATGCGGGCTGTGAGGTCGCGAGCATCGGCATCCAGGTGCATGGCGGCATGGGTTTCGTGGAGGAAACCGGAGCTGCGCAGCATTATCGCGATGCGCGTATCGCGCCGATCTATGAAGGCACCAACGGCATTCAGGCTGCCGATCTGGTCGGGCGCAAACTGGGCATCGGTAATGGCGAGCCGCTCGACGCGCTGATTATGGACATTGCCGCAGGCGCGCACAATGAGGCTGCGCTGGAACGTCTCGCAAGCGACTGTGCCGAAGTCACCACATGGATGCGCAGTGCTGATGTCGATGACCGGCTCGCCGGCAGCGCCGATTTCCTCGCCATGCTTTCGGTTGCGACAGCCGGCTGGTTGATGGCCGAACAGCTGAAGGTCGCACAGGGCATGCGCGCGCGGGGAGAGGGTGATCCCGTCTTCCTCGATGGCAAGATCGTTGCCGCCCGCTTCTTCCTCGACCGGATCGTGCCCGAGGCATCGGGACGCAAGGCTGGTGCGATGGCGGGGGCAGGGGGCCTTTATGCCATCGATTCCGCCGCCTTTGCGGCATGAGCCCCGCGCGGCACGAGGGAGCTTATACCATCGACGTCGCGCTCGATTACCGGATCGAGCAGCCGACCAGCATTCTCCTTGCCATTGAGGCATTGGAGGATGGTGAACAGACGCTGGCCGGTGAAGAGCTGAGCATCCACGGTGCGGTTCAGGCGCCTTCACTGCGCAGCTCAGGCCCCGCCCGCTATCGCTGGATAGAGGCGGCGGCGGGCGATCTTTCGATCCGGTATCGCGCCGAGGCGTGGGTGGCGCGCGACCTTGCCGTGCTCAACACGCTGCCGCTGACGCCCTATGCCGCGCTGCCGCCGGAGGTCGCCCCCTGGCTATTCGCCAGCCGCCATTGCGACCCGACCCGCTTTGAACGCATCCTCGCCGACGAAATGAACTTGCCCGCAGGCTGGGTGGCGGACGGCAGCACGATCGCGTTGATCCGCGACTGGATCAAAGGCCATCTGTCCTACGAACCCGTCAGCACTGCGGAAACGACCGCAACCGATACCTATATCGCCCGTGCCGGCGTATGCCGGGATTATGCGCATCTGATGATCGCGCTGGCCCGTGCTGCCGGCGTGCCGGCGCGTTTCGTCTCTTCATATGCCTATCAGCTCGACCCGCCGGATTTCCATGCGGTCGCCGAAGTGTGGGTGGCCGGGCGCTGGCACATGGTCGACGCGACCGGCCTCGCGCCCGAACAAAGCCTGGTGCGCATCGCCCGGGTGAGCGACGCGGTCGATGCCAGTTTCATGACCATTTTCGGCAGCGCGGAGATGCTGGCGCAGCGGGTGACTGTGTCGCGGCTCTAGGCCGAACCGGAGGAGCTCAGGCCGCAGCGAACAGCGGCAGATCCTCCGGCGGGGCTTCACCATCGCTGGCAAAGCCGCTCAGAGTAACCCCCATCAGGCGAATGCCCAGCGGCGGCGGCAGTTCAGCGAGCAGCAGTTCCCGGGCAATCGCCAGCATCTCTGCATGGCTTGCGACCGGCCGGTCGAGCGTGCGCGACCGGGTGATGATCCGGAAATCGGTGAATTTCAGTTTCAGCGTGACTGTGCGGGCAGGGGGTTCATCCTTGCTCTGGCAACGCGACCAGACGGTATCGGCGATCATCGCCAGCGCCTCCGTGAGCTCAACTTCCTCGGAAAGATCATGTTCGAAGGTGCGTTCGGCGCCGAGCGACTTGCGCTGCCGATCCTCACGTACCGGGCGATCGTCGCGCCCCATCGCCATGTCGAGCAGCCAGTCGGCGCTGTGGCGAAATTCGGCGGCGAGCGTCTCACGCGGGCAGGCGGCAAGATCGGCGACAGAAATGAGGCCCATCGCCTCCAGCCGCCCCGCGGTCACCGGCCCGACGCCGTGCAATCGCCGCACGGACAGGCGCTGCACAAATTCTGCCTCGCCCCCCGGCGGCACGACGGTGAGGCCGTCGGGCTTATTCTCGTCAGAGGCAAGCTTGGCGACCAGCTTGTTGGTGGAAACGCCCGCCGATGCGGTGAGGCCGGTTTCGGCGCGGATACGCTCGCGGATGCGCTGCGCGGTCCAGGTCGCGCTGCCGACGCCCGCCTTGTCAGCGGTGACATCGAGATAGGCTTCGTCGAGGCTGAGCGGCTGTACCGCATCGGCATAGTCGGCGAAAATGGCCCGGATCTGCTGCGAAACGCTGCGATAGACGTCAAACCGGGGTTTGACGAAGATGAGGTCGGGGCATTGCCGCGCCGCAGTGACGCTGGACATGGCAGAACGCACGCCATAGCGCCGCGCCTCATAACTGGCGGCAGCCACCACCCCCCGCCGGCTCGACCCGCCCACTGCCACCGGCCGGCCGCGCAGAGCAGGATTGTCGCGCTGTTCGACGGACGCGAAAAAGGCATCCATATCGACATGGATGATCTTTCGGCACGGCGGGGCTGCGGCGTCGGCCATGACGCAATGTTCCTACCATGTTCCGCAGGCCTGCTCAAGCGCCGGGTCTTGACGGTGCGCCAGCGCGCTGCCATTTGCCCGGTCACGGTGCGGGTATAGCATAGTGGTAATGCTCTAGCCTTCCAAGCTAGCTAGAGGGGTTCGATTCCCCTTACCCGCTCCACTTTCCAGACCGATATTGTTCGATCGTGTCTAGAAATTCCCCAGAAAACCGCTACTTATTCGGCTTAGTCGTCCGTTGGCGTCCGATGCTGTTCGCCTGCAATCACCTCGGGTTGGGGGCCACTTTGGGGGCCAGCGGCTGACTACCAATGTGGATGGCCCCCAGCTGGGGGCCACGGATGATGACTGGGTGTGGGGATCATGGCCCTTACTGACGTTGCGATTAAGAACGCCAAGCCGCGCGCTAAGCCTTATAAGATTGGCGATGCGGGCGGGCTGTTTCTGCTTGTTCAGCCGTCAGGCGGTAAGCTCTGGCGCTTGAAGTACCGGCTTGATGGCCGGGAGAAGAAGCTGGGGCTTGGCGACGCCACTTCCGTCGCCGACAGAGAATTCACTCAGTGATTTCCGTCGAGGGTGCCCGGGGTGTTAGGAGGTCGATAGGTGTACAGGCAAGACACGTGGCAAGCGCGATGATCACCTTGAGGGTGGGGTTTTCTTGCCGACGCTCAATTCCACCCAGATAACGGACGTCTATATCCGCTCTAGCTGCCAGTTCTTCTTGAGAAAGATGCAGGTCCTTACGCCGAACGCGCACGTTCGAGCCCAGCAAACCAATCCAGTCAGTTTCGCTCTCCACGCGGGGTAAAGCCCCCATTGCACCGCTGCAAACAAGGAACTAT